>NZ_JAVDXI010000002.1:0-606914 GCF_031457805.1 Caulobacter sp. BE264
CTGCACAGCTATGAGCGCTCATAAGGTCTCCTTACGAGCGCAGCATCCCGACACGCAGCCCATCAGCCAAGGCGGCCTTCACCGGATGGGCACGACCGTTCAAAACGTCTGTGACCAGTTCGCGAGATCGCGCGATCAGCACAAGCGCTGCCCAAAGTTCCGCGCCAGCTTCGGTCTGAAGCGCGCCATGGGCTGGGTGCCATTTCAGCGTCAGTCGCGTCAAATCGACGCCAACAGTGTCACTTACCGTGGCAAGACGTACCGCTACTTCGGTGCCAAGCGCCGGCCCCTGCCTGAAAATGCTAAGGGTGGTGCGTTTATTGAAGATGCTTTAGGTCGTTGGTGGGTAGCGTTTCACGTCGAGATTCAGCAATCCGACCAAGCCTCATCTGGCGAAGTCGGGATTGACCTTGGCCTCAAGGATCTCGCCACGATGAGCGACGGCGGTAAGGTCGAAAACCCTCGCCACCTCTCCAAATATGCCAAACGCCTAGCTGTAGCGCAGCGGGCGGGCAACAAGCGCCAAGCGAAAGCGATTCACGCCAAGATCGCTAACGTTCGCCGGGACTATCACCACAAGACTTCTACACGTCTCGCCCGTGAATACGCGTTCATCGCGGTTGGGAACGTCAATGCCAAGAATCTGGCCAAGACCAAGATGGCGAAATCCGTCTTGGATGCCGGATGGTCCAGCTTCCGCACGATGCTTGCCTACAAGGCGGCGACGTTTGTGGAAGTGGACGAGAGATTCAGTTCCCAAACCTGTTCGGCGTGCGGAACCATTCCCGCGTCGAGGCCGAGAGGTATCGCAGGGCTTGGAATGAGACGCTGGGAATGTTCGGACTGCGGGGCATCGCACGATCGCGATGTCAACGCCGCGCTGAATATCCTCCGTGTCGGCCGCAGTGTCGCGGCTCCTGTTGAGGAAAGCCGGAGGATCGCAGCATGACGAGACACCGGATAGGCACGATCAGTGATGAAGCTGTGGAAGCAGCAGCGCGGGTCTTCTACCACCTGCAACCCAACGGCACGCCTTTGATCCGCGAACGGGAACAAGCCCGAGCCGCACTAGAAGCCGCCCTCCCGCATCTGTTGGATGGGAAGATGAGCCTATCAGAGCTTGTGGCGGCCTCGCGAGAAGTCGAGGCGGCTACTGACCACATGGTGTTCGACGGACATGCTCTGGACGCCTTTGATCGTCTTGGCGACGCGCTCAGGCCGTTTGCTGAGGTTGCCTCCCAGGGCTGCGGTACTGGCCACAGTGGCAAGCAGCTTGAACCTGCTGTGGGTGCGACTGCTGCGCTTGCCATAGAGGACGGCGTACCGCTCGGTTATAGCGTTCTTCCAGCCGGGGCGCGGTGCCGATGCCTGAAGCTCTGGATTAGCGCCAGTGGTCGCCACTACTGCTGCAAGCCGCTCGCCCACCCTCAGAAAGGGGGTGAAGGATGATCGACCTCATCACGCGCGCAGGCCGTCGCCTGTTCTTGGCTCTCCGGTACGCCCTCGGTTTCTTGTGCTGGGCCTTCTACATGGTCTGGCCTTCGTGGCGCGGCGGCCTGTGGACCAAGATCGGTCACGCCGCCCTGCCCTTCGCTGGCTACTACGCATACGCCGACGATCCTTGGGTGCGGTCCTGCGACGAGCACTGGATCAAGACCGGCCGTCATCCTGATCTGGAGGCCACGCATGGACCGTTCTGACCTCATCACGCGCCTAGAGCAAGCCTTGACCGAGTGCGCCGACGACCTGGCTGCGGAAATCGAAGAACGCTACCGAGAAACCAAGGACCACCCAGCCATGAAGCGCCGCTACGACCGCGACATGACGCCGGTCGAGAACGCTCGCGCCCTCCTCCGAGCTATTAAGGAGGGGGCCGAATGACGGCAGACCACGCCTGCACGATGCCCAAGTTCTGCCGCGTCTGCCATTGCCGCAAGATCGCGAAAGACCGCTCCACATCGCAGACGTACCGCGCCAAGCACCGCGAGGGCCTTAACCGATGGTCAGACGCACGGGCCGGGATCGCGATTGAAGACCACGAGCGCCCCATGATCCGCGAGTTTCGGCCGATGGGCATAAGCGCGATTAACGCCCGGAAGATCATCGTCAGCTCGCGGCGAGCTGTTAAGGAGGGGGAGCATGGCTGAGACATTCTTGACCCCGGCGGATCTCGCCCAGCGGATCGGCTACAGCGTGGCGACCCTCGCGCGCTGGAGGATCGAGGGGAGCGGCCCGCCGTTCATGAAGCCTGGCGCCGGTCTCCGAGCCCGCGTTCGCTACCGGCTTTCCGACGTGGAGGCGTGGGAGCGGCGTTGCGCCATGACCAGCACGGGACAAGCCGCCTGACACTTGACCGGCACTTGGCTTGTTTTCGGATAAGCCAAGTCGCCTTTCACTACAGGCACTTAAAGGAAAAACGCTATAAGTCCCAGTGTCTCATTGTCTCCAACCGCGGTCGCAAGTCGTGACCTGGAGCCCGAAGAGCGAGGTCTCCCTCTAAGGCGTTGAGCGCCTAGGGTTTCAAGTCACAGGCTGCGAAAGCGGCTACGACGATGAAGGGCCGTCCCGAGCGATCGGGGCGGCCCTTTTTCATGTGACGATCGCGAGGATTAGCCGCCGATCAGTTCGCGACCGATCAGGAAGCGGCGGATCTCGTTCGTTCCCGCGCCGATGTCGTAGAGCTTGGCGTCGCGCAGCAGACGCTCGACCGGCCACTCCCTAGTGTAACCGGCGCCGCCCAGGGCCTGGATCGCCTCCAGCGAGACCTTCACCGCATTTTCAGACGCCATCAGGATAGCGCCGGCGGCGTCGAAACGGGTGGTCTTGCCCGCGTCGCAGGCCTGGGCGACGGCGTAGACATAGGCCCGCGCCGAATTCAGGGCCACGTACATGTCGGCGATCTTACCCTGCATCAGCTGGAAGGAACCGATCGGCTGGCCGAACTGCTTGCGGTCGCGGACGTAGGGCAGAACGATGTCGAGGCAGGCCTGCATGATGCCCAGCGGCCCCGCCGCCAACACGGCGCGCTCATAGTCGAGACCGCTCATCAGAACGCCCACGCCGCCGCCGACCGGGCCCATAACGTTGTCCTCGGGGATCTCGCAGTCTTCGAACACCAGCTCGGCGGTGTCCGACCCGCGCATACCCATCTTGTCCAGCTTCTTGGAGACGCTGAACCCTTTCATGCCTTTCTCGACGAGGAAGGCGGTGATGCCGCGGCTGCCCTCGCCAGTCTTGGCGTAGACGACCAGCGTGTCGGCGTGCGGAGCGTTTGTGATCCAAAACTTCGTGCCGTTCAGGATGTAGCGGTCACCGACCTGCTCAGCGCGAAGCTTCATCGAGACGACGTCCGAGCCCGACCCGGCTTCGCTCATCGCCAGCGAGCCCACGTGTTCGCCGCTGATCAGCTTGGGCAGGTAGCGACGCTTCTGATCCGGTGTCGCCCAGCGGCGGATCTGGTTCACGCAGAGATTGGAGTGAGCGCCATAGCTAAGCCCGACAGAGGCGGACGCCCGGCTGACCTCTTCCATGGCCACGACGTGTTCCAGATAGCCTAGACCCAGGCCGCCGAACTCTTCCTCGACGGTGATCCCGTGCAGGCCAAGTTCGCCCATCGGCATCCAGAGCTCGCGGGGAAACGTATTGGTCTCGTCGATCTTCGCGGCGATCGGCGCGATCTTGTCGGCGGCGAAGCGGGCCGTGGTTTCACGGATGGCGTCGGCGGTCTCGCCCAGAGCGAAATCCATCGAGGGTGCGAACGTCATCGATATGGTTTCCTTCCCGAACGCCCGAACGGAAGATGTGGGCGGTTTCAGCGCTTGTCACGCTCTGGCTCAACACTGAGACAGCGTGTGCATCCGATCACGGTGGATTTCCACCGAAAACGGACATCCGAAAGCAAAAACGCCCGCCAGTTCTAAGAACCAGCGGGCGTTCTTTCTCCTGCCTCTGGGTGGGAGGCAAAGAAACCTACTCTTCGTCGCTCACATCGGGGCCTGCCAGACGGCGCAGCAGAAGGTACGCGGAAACCACGAAGCAGATCGCGCCAACCATGCTGGCGCCGTACCCGAAGAGCTTCACCTGGCCGTCAGAGCCGGCTGCGACGGTCAGGATCCACAGAACCCCGCCGCCGAACAGCGCCAGGCCCAGGATGCCCAGGCTCACCAGCAAGCTGGTGTTGCCAAAGCGCGGCTGTTCGGGCTCGACCAACGGCACGTCCATCACGCCGATGGTCGCGTCTTCGCTGGTCGAGAACCCATCGAGGTTGAAGACCGACGAGCCGGCCGCCGGGGCGGCGAACAGGGTCGGCTCGCTCGGCGCGGCGCGCATCGGCGCGGTCGTTTCTACGGGCGCCTCGACCTCGTCGATCACTTGCGGCGTCAGGCGGAACGGCGTGAACTCGACAGGCGCCGGTTCGACGGGCGCAGGTTGCGGCTCGGCCTGGAACAGCGTCGGCGCCGGGTCGACCTCGGCGGGCTGCGTTGGCGCGGGCGGTTCGGGCAGCCCCAGGTCGTCCTGGCGGGCCGCAGGCTTGGCAGGCGCAGGCGCCGCCGGCGTTTCGGGCAGGATCGCCTCGAGACGAGCGGCGACCGCTGCGGCCGATTGCTCGGTGGCGGTCGGGCCGTCCTCTTCCGGCGCGACCACCTTCAACGGCAGGCCTTCCTCGCGCTCGGCGATCAGCCGGTCACCTTCGGTGCGCGTATTGACGGCCGCCGGCGTCTGCTTGGGCACGGCGCAGCTGGCGTCGTAGTCGACCTTTGGACGCAGCACAGGGCTGGGCGCGGGCACCCATTCGCCGTTGGCCGGCGTCAGGAAGAGGGTCTTCTCGGCGGCGCGGCGGCGCACCAGCGCGTCGATGACGATCCGCTCGCCCTCGAAGTCGGCTTTGCGCCACATCTCCATCGCGCACGCGGCTTGCAGGAGCGAGCCCTCGTTGATCCGGCGCAGGACGCCCGAGCGGAGGAAGTTGTCGAGGCCGATATTGAAGGCGAAGCAGACCAGCGCGTCGAACTGGTTCTGGTTCAGCGGCGCGTAGGTGTGCTCGTTCACCGAATGGGCGACCGAGATAAGGTCGTAGAGCAGTAGCGCCTCGGCGTCCTTTTCCGAGACAGAGGCGCCCTCGCGGGCGGTCAGGGTGTGGCCATAGCCGACCGTCCAGCGCCCGTCGGGGAGCTGCGCGGCCTTCTGACGGTACCCTTCGAATCTCTTGATGAGATCGACGGCGGCCCGGGAGACCTGATGACGCGGTTTCATCGCCTAGATTGACCCAGTTTGAGACAGACGCGGATGCGTTCGCCTGTCCCGGCGCAAGGTCGGCGCCAGTTTCCCCGGGTGAGCGAGATCAGCAAAAAGCCCCACCGGCATTGCAATAGATCAGCGCAACTTAAAGTGTAACCCGTGGTCAGTTTTTTATGAATTGACTACAAATCAGCCGGCAAAGGCAGCCGACAGCCTGCACGCTTAGACACTGGGCTTGTTGTTATCCCTTCATCAGCCAAGCTTTGTCTGCGCGATGGTGCGCCCATCGGGCCTAGCGCAACCCAGGTGCCGATCCCGCTTCGATACGCTGCATCGCTCGTTGCCTCGCTTGAGCCCTGGCGTCGTGATGTTTCAAACGCTGCTTAACGAGCCGAACCAGTTCATCGGGGGGCAACCGGAGGTGGGCCACCGGGAAGGCTTTTGCCTTCTGGCTTAATCGAAGAGACGGAATATTGAGTATCTCGGGCGGCCTCAAGATCATACCACTGTCGCAAGGTAGCGCATGTAGTTCGTGAAATGAGACTGCTGCTGAAGGACTTCTTCAGACATATGACGCGATCTGGTTCGGCTTTCCGCAGGGCGTTGAGCTGAAGTATGATCTCATTATCTGGAAGCGTCCTGGGCGGTCCATTTCCACGGCTTTCAACCGTTAGCGGATCAACGACAGTCGGCGCATCCTGATCAATCTGGCCCGCAAGCGCGGCTATCAGGACGATCATGAACATCGCGCCTCTCCCACCACTGCTTACGCTGCCGCGCCTACGCAGCATGACAACCTAGCAGCGATCAGTCGAAAATCAATCTTTAGTTGAATTTTGCGAAAGCAACGACTTCCTGTAGACAGGCCCAAGGCATTGCGCACTGATCAGCCTCTCGTCGGTGGCCAAGCCCGATCCGATCACCTCTGCGTCAACACACACTCTGGCGCTCTCGAGTCGCCGAAACACCTTCTGCACGTCGTGTCAGTGCAGTAGCAGCGAGGCGATCAGCAGCACCGCGAAGAAGCCGGTGAAGTCGGTCAGGAAGGTCACGAAGATCGAGGACGACACCGCCGGGTCACGGCCCATCTTCTCCAGCGCCAGCGGCATCAGGATGCCGCCGAGGGCCGCCGTGAAGATGTTGGTGATCAGGGCCGCGCCGACGATGATCGCCAGCTTGTCATGGTGGTCTGACGGTCCGAAGAACATGTAGGTCGCCGCGCCCATGACCAGGGCCAGGCACAGGCCGTTGACGAGCCCCACCAGCAGCTCACGGGCCACGATGCGCCGGGCGTTGGCCGGGGTAAGCTCCTTGCTGGCCAAGGCGCGCACCGCGACGGCCAGGGTCTGGGTGCCGGCGTTGCCGCCCAGCGATGAGACGATCGGCATCAGGATCGCCAGGGCCACCAGCTGGGCGATCTCGGCCTGGAAGATGGCCACGCCGCTGACCGCCAGGGTCGCGGTCGCCAGGTTCAGCATCAGCCAGGGCAGGCGCGACTTGACGATCTCAATCACCGAGGCGTCGCGGCCCGCGTCGGACACACCGGCCAGGGCCAGGATGTCTTCCTCGGCCTCGTCGCGGATGACCTCGACGATGTCGTCAACGGTGATCTGGCCCACAAGGCGTCCGCCCGGCTCGATCACCGGGGCGCTGATCAGGTGATACTTGTCGAAGATGTAGGCGACTTCTTCCTGGTCCATCTCGACCGGGATTTCGGTGACCGCTTCCATCAGCTCGGCCAGCGGCGTCTGGCGGCGGCTGCGCAGCAGGATGCTGATCGGGATCGCCCCCACCGGCTTGAAGGTCGGATCGACGACGTAGACGTCGAAGAACAGCTCGGGCAGCTGGTCGCCGGCCTCGCGGACGTGGTCGATGGTCTGGCCGACCGTCCAGAACTCCGGCGCGGCCAGGAACTCGCGCTGCATCAGGCGGCCGGCGGTCTCGTCCTCGTAGGACAGGGTGGTCTCGATGGCGGCGCGGTCGGTCTCGCCCATTGCGGCCAGCACCTGGAAGCGCTTGGTGTCGTCCAGGTCGTCGATGACGTCGGCGGCGTCGTCGGTGTCCAGTTCCTCGAGGGCGCGGGCCAGGGTCACTGACGGCGTGGCCTCCAGCACTTCCTCGCGGATGTTGTCGTCCATCTCCGAGATGATCTCGCCCAGCGCTTCGGGATCCAGCAGCGGGATCACCTGCTCGCGATAATCGGCGGTCAAAAAGCCCATCAGGTCGGCGACGTCGGCGGGATCGAGCGCCCCGACCAGCTCGCGCAGGCGCTTGGAGTCGCCGCTGTCGGCAGCGTCGATCACCATCTCGACGTATTCGGGATTGAGCGCGTAGTCGTCGCCAAGCGCGAGGTCTTCCAGCTCCTCGGGCGTCTCGGACTTGGGCAGCGGGACCTGGGCCAGCGGGATGTCGTCCAGCACGTCGTCGTTCAGTTCGGCGGTGTCCCGGGTCATGGGGGCCTCCTGAGCTCTCAGAGCGCGTGGGTTCGTTGGGCTGGTCCAATCAAGCGACCCTGAGGCGAAATCAGGGCCTGAAACGATTAGAGCGCCCCCAGCGAGTCGGAAACCGATTTCGCCAGGCGCGCTCTACTCTTGTTCACCTTGGTGCGGTCGAGAAGACTCGAACTTCCACGGGTTGCCCCACAGCGACCTCAACGCTGCGCGTCTACCAATTCCGCCACGACCGCTCGTGGTGAGGGGCGGCTGGTAGCAAACTGAATCGGCTTTGGGAAGCCGGAAGTTCGAGAATGTCGATCTCCGCCCTGCGAAGGATCAGCTGCCGCCGGCCATATAGTCGTAGACGTCGGCCGCGCGGGTCACCTGGATGGCGATCCGTTCGTCGCTGATCTGGATTTCGCCCCGCGCGATCGGGTGGTTATTGGCCAGAATCCAGACCTCGTCATTGGTCTTGGTGTCCAGCGGGATCACCGCGCCCCGGCCCATGCGCAGAAGCTGCTGCATCGGCAGGATCGAACGACCCAACAGGACCGAGATCTCGACATTGACGGCGTTGACCTGGCTCACGAAGTAAGACCCTTGAACTGACACGCACGACCAAGCGGGTCGCGGCGTCCAGGATTGCAAGAATAAGGCCGCATGCTTTCTCTCCCGTTAAACCCTGAAAACGCTGGCCTTCCGCGCATGACACGCGATGACGGGGCGTCCGTGGGGTGGGCGGTTTCGACCGGGCCCGTCCCCTACCCGGCAGCCGTTGCCGCCATGGAGGCCCGCGCGGCGGCCATCGCCGACGGGACAGCGGGCGAGCTGATCTGGCTGCTGGAGCATCCGCCGCTCTACACGGCCGGCGTCTCGGCCAAGTCCGGCGACCTGATCCAGCCCGACCGCTTCCCCGTCTTCGAAAGCGGGCGCGGCGGCCAGTTCACCTATCACGGCCCCGGCCAGCGGGTGGCCTACGTGATGCTGGACCTGACGAAGCGCGGGCGCGATGTGCGCGCCTTCGTCGCGGCGCTGGAAGCCTGGATCATCGACGCCCTGGCCGCCTTCAACGTCACCGGCGAGCTGCGCGAGGGCCGGGTCGGCGTCTGGGTCGAGCGCAAGGGCGCCGGCTGGAGCCGCGAGGACAAGATCGCCGCCATCGGCGTCAAGCTGCGCCGCTGGGTCAGCTTCCACGGGATCAGCCTGAACGTGGAGCCAGACCTGTCGCACTTCTCCGGCATCGTGCCCTGTGGCCAGACCGAGCATGGCGTCACCAGCCTGGTGGATCTGGGCCTGCCGGTCGCCATGGATGATGCCGACGCGGCGCTGCGGGCAAGTTTCGTGAAGGTGTTTGGGCGGGTCGAGGACGCTGTGGCGCCGGTTTGAGGGCATGCGCTTTCCGTCTCTCTGCTCCCTTCCCCTTGATGGGGAAGGCCCGCTGAACAATCCTCCCCCTCGCGGGGAAGGTGGTCCGAAGGACCGGAGGGGGAAGTGCTGCTGACCCGGCCTCTTCCCCCTCCGTCGTCCCTCCGGGCCGACACCTCCCCCGCTGGGGGGAGGATTTGGGGCGTGCGTCCGCCGCTTCACGCGGCGTGACCGCTGAAGGTGTTGGGGAGGCGACGGAGCGGCCGGGCGAACCCGGAGACCGTGAGTGTGTTTTGCGTTTCGGCTCGACAGTCCGCTCCGCCAGGTTGTTCTTGCCCGTGAGGATGGGGGGCGTGAGCGTCTTTCAGCTCGGGACCCCAGGAGCCCCCGGACGGGCGCGGACCAACTGGAGCGGCTACATCCGTGTCCAGCCCGACGATCCACGATAGGCGGCTTGTACGATCACCGCCCTGTCGCTCCGCGCTCGGCTAACGTCCCGGCCTTCGTGTGGTCCCGGATCTATCCACGAACAGACCACCACCCGAACCGAGAGCGCGCCCACGCGGCCCCGCTCAACCTAGCCCCGCCGCCGCATTGGGCCGGATCCAAACGCCCTCCCCCGCGACAGGGATGGCTATGATTGTGCGGCAGGATTCAGCGCCGGGGACAAGTTGGCGCATAAAAGTGATAAGCGTTTGATTTCATTGGCTACCGAGTCGCCAATTCCGAGCGTTCACGGCCGCCGATCCCCATAAATCGGTTCCCTCTCCCAGAGGGAGAGGGTGGCCGCGAAGCGGTCAGGAGAGGGGTTTCAAAGCCGCCGCCCTGCCGGCGCTCCGGCCAAGGCCCCACTCCCTCTCCCCGGCCCTCTCCCGCTGGGAGAGGGTGCGTGGCTGCCCCAACCTAGATCGAAATCGTCTTCAAGGGGTTGGGCCCGTAGCGATTGGCGCCCTGCTCACTGCCCATCACGCCCAGCTCGACCACCGACCAGAGGATGACCAGCGAGAACAGGAAATCCAGGAAGTGCTCGGGCTGCGGCCACACGGCGACCACCGCAATCAGGATCAGCATCGACCACCAGCCCGACCGCCCCCGGTCGTGCAGCCGCTTGGACAGCAGGCAGGCGCCGGTGAACAGCAGGATCGGATAGACGAACCAACCCGTCAGCCAATGCAGGGTGTAGTTGGCGATCGCCTCGTAAAAGACAGCGATCCCGACCACCACGGCCGAGGCGACCAGGAACGGCGTGCGCGCCAGCCTGCCGTTCGACGACAGGAACAGTTCCGCCAGTTCGCTACGATCGCTCATTCGCCTGCTCCGAGTCGGTGGATGCACCGCTCGCGGCAATCTAGGCGTTGACGGAGACGGCTGGAAGTCCGCCTAGGCGACAGCGGGCGTCTCCGAGGGCGAAGGCTCGCGCGGAGCCTTCGGCGACGGCCCGAAGCGATTGTCGCCGGGCGTTCCGTCCAGCAAGCCGAAGTCGATGAAGAACCAGATCGCCACCATGCCGCCGACAATCTGGCTTGGAGTCGCAATCGCCTCCGGGAGACCGACGATCGCGTCCAAAGAGCCGAGCAGATCAGGGACCAGCAGCAACAGAGCCCACCAGGCCGACCGGTTGCGATCATGCATGCGTTTGGCGAGCAGCGCATAGGTTGGCCAGGTCATCAGAAGCGGGATGAGCCAAACGCGATGCGGGGTGAGGTCGACACCATCCAGACGTTCGAACAGCACAAAAAGCGTTGCGTAAGTCAGGGTCAGGCCGACCCAACAGACCCAAAGGTCGCGACGCCGAAGGCGACCCTGGAAGCTCAGCATCGTCTGGGTGAAGGTCACAGAAGTTCTCCTCGGCCACGAGGTCGAGGAGAAAACATCTTTTACGCGAACTCAACCAGAATCTCGTCCGCCGCGACCGGATCGCCGCCCTTGGCGTTGACCGCCTTGACCACCCCGTCGCGCTCGGCGCGGATGATGTTCTGCATCTTCATGGCTTCGAGCACGCAGACCACCTCGCCCTCGCGGACCTGCTGGCCGGCGGTGACGTCCATCGAGACCACCAGGCCCGGCATCGGCGACAGCACCAGCTTGGAGGTGTCGGCGGCCTGCTTCTCGGGTAGCTTGTCGTGCAGCTCGGCCGAGCGCGGCGTCAGGACCAGCACGCGGGTCTTGGCCGCGCGGTGGCGGATGGTGAAGCCCTCGGCGGCCGGGGCGGCCTGGACGGTGAAGGCCACGCCGTTCAGCACGGCCTTGAACACCGGCTTACCCGGACGCCAGTCGATGTCGGTCAGGAACAGGGTGCGGCCTTCGTCGAGCAGCTCGACCGCCACCGCGCCCTCCTCGCCGGCGACCTTGACCTGCCGGCGCACGTCGCCGATCGCCACCACCCACGCGTCGCGGGCCTCGCCGATCAGGCCGGACTCATAGCTGCGGGCCCGGGTCGCGTAGACCCGCTGCATCGCCGCGCCGACGGCGGTCAGGATGTCGAGCTGGAGAGCCGTCGGGGTCGTGCCGTTGAAGCCTTCCGGGAACTCGTCCTTGATGTAGCTGGTCGCCAGCTTGCCCGAGCGGAAGCGCTCCTCGTCCATCACGGCCGCCAGGAACGGGATGTTCTGGCCCAGCCCCTCGATGTGGAAGTCCTCCAGCGCCCGACCCATGCCGTCGATGGCGGCCAGGCGCGTCGGCGCCCAGGTGCAGAGCTTGGAGATCATCGGGTCGTAGAACATCGAGATCTCGTCGCCTTCGCGGACGCCGGCGTCGTTACGGACCTTGTAGCCGTCCTTCTCGCCTTCCGCCGGCGGGTCGTAGCGCACGAGGCGGCCGATCGAGGGCAGGAACTTGCGGTACGGGTCCTCGGCGTAGATGCGGCTCTCGATGGCCCAGCCGTTGATCGAGAGGTCCGACTGGCCAAAGGCCATCTTCTCCCCATAGGCCGAGCGGATCATCTGCTCGACCAGGTCAAGGCCGGTGATCAGCTCGGTCACCGGGTGCTCGACCTGCAGGCGGGTGTTCATCTCCAGGAAGTAGAAGCTCTTGTCCTGGCCGGCGACGAACTCGACCGTGCCGGCTGAGTCATAGTTCACGGCCTTGGCGAGGGCGACGGCCTGTGCGCCCATGGCGTTGCGGGTGGCCTCGTCCAGCAGCGGGCTGGGCGCCTCCTCGATAACCTTCTGATTGCGACGCTGGATCGAGCATTCGCGCTCGAACAGGTGCAGGACGTTGCCGTGCTTGTCGCCCAGCACCTGGATCTCGATGTGGCGCGGGCTCTCGATGAACTTCTCGATGAAGATGCGGTCGTCGCCAAAGCTGGCCTTGGCCTCGGCGCGGACGGCCGGGAAGCCTTCCTCGACGTCCTGTCGGGTCCAGGCCACGCGGATGCCCTTGCCGCCGCCGCCGGCCGACGCCTTGATCATCACCGGATAGCCGATCTCCTCAGAGATCTTCACCGCCTCGGCGGTGTCGGCGATCTCGCCGATATGGCCGGGCACGCAGGAGACGCCGGCGGCCTGGGCGAACTTCTTGCTCTCGATCTTGTCGCCCATGGCGCTGATGGCGCCGGGGTTGGGACCGATGAAGACGATCCCCTCGTCGGCGCAGCGCTGGGCGAAGCCGGCGTTCTCGGACAGGAAGCCAAAGCCCGGATGGACCGCCTGCGCGCCCGTCTGCTTGCAGGCGGCGATGATCTTGTCGGCGACGAGATAGGACTGGGCGGCCGGCGAGGCGCCGATGTGCACGGTCTCGTCGGCCATCTCGACGGCCAGGCTGCCCGCATCGGCGTCGGAGTAGACGACCACCGTCTTGATGCCCAGACGACGGCAGGTCTTGATCACTCGGACTGCGATCTCGCCACGGTTGGCGATCAGGATCTTCGAGAACATCGGCTACTTCCGCCCGCAGATTTTTGTGCTTTGCAGCATGGCCTATCAGGCCCCGCCGGGTTTGCAAGCTTGCCCTTACGGCGCTACACCCGAGCCCAGATTTGACACCGGTTACCAGAGGCGATGGTTTCGGACGACTCGCTCTAGCCTCTCCGCCGGTTCAACAACGCCCTTCTGACGACGAGGTCGCGCCGCCATGCCCAAGCTTTTCGCCCCGCTCGCGGTCGCCCTCGCCCTGGCCGGCGGCTCGGCCCTGGCGCAGGCTCCGGCGGCCGCGCCCGCCGCAGCGCCGGCGCCGGCCTACTCCAGCCGCGTCATCACTCTCGCGGAGGCCAAAGCCGTTGCGGCGGCCGCCGAGGCCGAGGCGCGCAAGAACGGATGGACGATGGTCATCGTTGTGCTGGAGTCGAACGGCCAGCAGGTCCTGGCGCAGAAGATGGACGGCACGCAGTACGGCTCCAACGAGGTTGCGCTCAAGAAGGCCCAGACGGCGACCAACTTCCGCCGCCCCACCTCGGTGTTTCAGGAGGCCGTCAAGAGCGGCACGCTGAACGCGATCTTCACCGGCGCCACCGCCGTGGAAGGCGGCGAACTGCTGCTGGTCGACGGCAAGATCGTCGGCGCGATCGGCGTCTCGGGCGGCACGTCGGCCCAGGACGGGGTCGTCGCCCGCGCGGGCCAGGCGGCGCTCAAGTAGCCGCAAACTCCCGCGCGAACATCGCCTCATAGCCGGCGATCAGCGCCTCCTGTTCCGGCGCGATCAGTCGCGCAACGGCCGCCGCAAACGTCACCGGCGCCAGTCCCGAGGCGCTGACCAGCTTGCCGTCGGTCACCGCCTTGGGCGTGTCGACATAATGCTCGGCGCCCGCATAGCCGGGGACAACGCTCTCCAGCCAGTCCTTGCCGTTCGAGGTGTGCTTGCGCCCGGCGAACAGGCCCGCGCGCGCCAGGGCCGTCGTGCCCGCGCAGATCCCCGCCACCGGCTTGCCGTCGGCCAGGGCCTGGCGGATCAACGCGCTGATCGCCGGGTTCTCGCCTTCGCTCCAGGCGTCGCTGCCGATCAGCAGGAAGACGTCGGCGTCGCTGAGCACCGGATCGTCGAACCGATAGTCGGCCGCCGCCAGCACGCCGCCGATCGAGGTCTCCGGATCGCCGGTCGGGGTGGCGATCTCGATCTGAACCTTCAGGTGCTCGCGCAACAGCGCCAGGACCGCGCCGGCTTCCCAATCGGCCCAGCCCGGCTGCAGAAAGGCGACGGCGACGGTCATGGGCGGCTCCTGGTGCTACCGAAACAGCGCCGAAGCGCCTACATTGGCCTTCATGACAGACGCAGCCACCCTTTCAACCGCCGGCTTTGACCTGACGCCGCCGACCGAGCCCGAGCGCGAGCGCCTGGAAGCTGACCTGACGGCCGAGGAAGCCCGCGTCCTGCTGCATCACGGCACTGAGGCGCCGTTCTGCGGCGGCCTGCTGGGCGAGAAGAGCCCCGGCGCCTATTGCTGCCGGCTGTGCGGCCTGCCGCTGTTCAAGCACGAGACCAAGTTCGAAAGCGGCACCGGCTGGCCCAGCTTCTACGCGCCGTTCGCCGAAGACCACGTGGTCGGCGTGCGCGACACCTCCTACGGCATGGTCCGCATCGAGACCCGCTGCGCCCGCTGCGACAGCCACCAGGGCCACGTCTTCCCGGACGGCCCCGCGCCGACGCGGCTGCGCTACTGCATCAACTCGGTGTCGCTGCAGTTCGTGAAGGCGGGCGATCCCCTGCCCGACCCGCTGCACCGGAGCGATCGCATCGCCTGACCCAAGGGGAAGTTTGACGGCGAACCTATTTCGGCATTCCATCTGCCAAAAGCTGCGAAGCGAGCGACGGCGGAGGGAACATGTCGACGAACGCCAAGGCGCCGCTCGCCCTGCTGGGCGCGGCCGGATCACCCTACACCCGCAAGATGCTGGCGTTGCTGCGCTTTCGGCGCATCCCGCACGCCATCCACTGGGGCAGCCATCGCAACCCGCCGCCGGGCCTGCCCGAGCCGAAGGTGAAGTTGCTGCCCACCTTCTACTTCCCCACCGCCGACGGCTTCGAGGCGGTGACCGACTCCACGCCCATCATCCGGCGGCTTGAGCGCGAGCACGCCGGACGCTCTGTGATCCCCGACGATCCGGTCGTCGCCTTCCTCAATGACCTGATCGAGGACTACGCCGACGAGTGGCTGACCAAGGCGATGTTCCATTTCCGCTGGGCGCATGCGGCGGATATCGAGAACGCCGGGCCCATGCTGATCTTCTGGCACGACCCCACCCTGCCCGACCAGGTCGCCGAGGGGGCCGCCCGCGAGATCTCCAAGCGCCAGATCGACCGCCTCTATGTGGTGGGCTCCAACCCGACCACCGCCGCCACCATCGAGGCCAGCTACGCCCGCTTCGTCGACGTGCTGGACGGCCTGATCGAGCGACAAGGCTACGTCTTGGGCGCGCGCCCCTCGGCGGCGGACTTCGCCATTCAGGGCCAGCTGTCGCAGCTGGCGATCATCGAACCGACCTCGGCGGCGATCACCGTCCAGCGCTCGCGCCGGGTTCGGGCCTGGCTCGACCGGGTGGAGGACCTGTCAGGCCTGGAGCCCGACGCCGCCCCCTGGGCCTCGCGCGCCGACCTTCCCGATACGCTGCGGCCGCTGCTGACCGAGATCGGCCGGGTCTATGCGCCGTTCCTGCTGGCCAACGCCAAGGCCGCGATGGGCGGCACCGAAACGGTCGAGGCGGTGATCGACGGACGCCCGTGGACCCAGCCGACCTTCCCTTACCAGGCCAAGTGCCTGATGGCCCTGCGGCAGGCCCATGCGGCGCTCTCGGCGGCTGACCGCGCAGCGGCGGACGCTATGCTGGCGGGCACGGGATGCGAGGCGTTGTTTGGAGGGATGTGAGCGCAGCCCATCAGCTTTCCTTAAATCCTACTTAATTGATATGAATTGAGCAGCACCCCCGCCCCGCCTTAAGGATCGCCCATCAGCGCTCAACCTCCGGCGGACCACCATGACCTTGCAAGCCCGTGACGCCACGCCGCCGATCCTGATCGTGCCGGGCCTCTATAACTCCGGTCCTGACCACTGGCAGTCGCACTGGGAGCGGGACCTGCCGGGCGCGGTGCGCGTCGAACAGCAGGACTGGGAGCGCCCGCTGCTGGGCGACTGGACGATCAGCCTGGCCGAGGCCGTGCGCCAGCATCCCGGCGCGATCCTGGTGGCCCATAGCCTGGGCTGCGCTCTGGTCGCCCACTTAGCCCAGGTGACGGGCGGACGCGGGGTCGGCGGGGCCATGCTGGTCGCGCCGGCCGACGTCAATCGCGAGGGACCGGCGGGACGGCTGCTGGTGGGCTTCTCGCCCATTCCGCGCCAGCGCCTGCCGTTTCCGAGCCTGGTCGTGGCCAGCCGCGATGATCCCTATGTCGAGATCGAGCGCGCCAAAGCGTTCGCGCGGGGCTGGGGCTCGGAGTTCGTCGATCTGGGTCGGGCGGGCCACATCAATGTGGCCTCGGGTCACGGTGCGTGGCCAAAGGGGCGCGTGCTGCTGAACCGGCTGGTCCGGCGCGTCACGGAAGACGCTCTACAGAAGGAAAGGAAGTTGGTGCGGGCGGTCGGGGTCGAACCGACACTCCTTTCGGAACCGGATTTTGAGTCCGGCGCGTCTACCAGTTTCACCACGCCCGCACATCTTCGCCTGAGCGAAGGGTGGTCTTCCTAGCAGGCGTTCGCGGCGAATTCCAGAGGCGCGATGGACGGTTTAGCATCGCTCCACACGGAGATTCCCGATGCCCAAGCCCGGCCCCCGCAACCTGATCACCGACGTGCCCGGCCTGAAGGTCGGCTGTGTCGAGGACGAGGCCGTCCGCACCGGCGTCACGGTGGTGCTGTGCCCCGAGGCCTGGACAGGCGCCGTGGATGTGCGCGGAGGCGGACCGGCCGTGCGCGAGACCGACACCCTGCGCCCCGAGAACAGCTTTTCCAAGGCGCACGCGATCTGCCTGTCGGGGGGATCGGTGTTTGGCCTCGGCGCGGCCGACGGCGTGGCCTCGGCCCTGTCGAACCGCGACGTGGGCGTGCGGATCACGGCGGGAACGCCCGCCATCCCGATCGTGCCGGCCGCGTGCCTTCATGACCTCTCCAACGGCGGCGACAAGGCCTGGGGGCTGACCCCGCCCTATCGCGAGCTGGGCATGCGCGCGGTCGAAGCGGCCGCCGAGGACTTTCCGCTGGGCCCGGTGGGCGCGGGACGCGGGGCGATGGCGGGGCTGAGGCCCGGCGGCCTGGGCTCGGCCTCGATCGACCTGGGCGGCGGCCTGATCGTCGCGGCCCTGGTCGCCGCCAACCCGGTGGGCTCGGCCTACATGGCCGATGGCGAGACCTTCTGGGCTTGGCCGTTCGAGATCGACGGCGAGTTCGGAGGGCGTCGCCCCGGGACGCTGGCGCCGGCGATCGAGCCCCTGCCGGACGACTCGAAGCTCGGCGCGCGCCTCATCGCCGGCGCCAACACCACCCTGGCCCTGGTGGCCACGACGGCGGACCTCTCCACCGCCGAAGCCCAGCGCATGGCGATGATGGCGCACGACGGCATGGCGCGGGCGGTGCGTCCGATCCACACACCGTTCGACGGCGATGTCGTCTTCGGTTTGGCGTCAGGCGCTTGCGCTCTGGGAGACGACCCTATGCGCGGCGTGCTGCGGACCCGGATCGGCTCGGCGGCGGCCGACTGCCTTGCCCGCGCGATCGCCCGGGCCGTCTACGAAAGCAATAGAGGTCGCTAGAGCCTAAGGCGGCGAGATGGTTTCGCCGCCGGCCAGCTGGATCGCGGCGGTCTCCAGGTGGTCCAGCAGGCGCTTGAACGTCGCCACCTCGCTGGGGGCCAACCCCGCCAGCAGCGTCGCCTCATAGGCCAAGGCCAGCGGCGCGATCTCGGCGAACAGGCGCCGACCTGCGGCGGTCAGCTCCAGCGTATGCGAGCGGCGATCCGACCGAACCGTGGTGCGGGCCACCAGGCGACGCACCACCAACTCCTGGGCGGCGCGGCTGACCCGGACCTTGTCCATGGCCGTGCGGGTCACGGCCGTGTGCTGGGTCAGCGAGCCTTCGGCCAGGACGGACATCAGCCGCCACTGCGGGATCGTCAGCCCGAACCGGTCTTCGTAGGCGCGTGCGATCAGGCGGCTCACCGCCGCCGAGGCCGTGGCCAGGCGATACGGCACATAGTCCGAGAGGCTGACATTGGCCTCGGGCGCCTCGGGCGCGCCAGACGTGATCGGAGAGACCGTTGCGGTCATGTCCCTGCCTTTCGTCCTCCCGGGCGCGGCCGCCTTCGGAAGAAGCGACCTTTCGCCAATCCGTTCCGCCCGATCACGACCCGTTTAGGTCGCATGAGCTCTGCCTGTGTGGGCTCTGGCGTCGCCGCAGCTCAACGCTCGTCGCCCTCAGCGCCCCACACGCGCCACAATCGCACGTCGCGTGAGCAGAAAACAGTCATCTCGCCTTCCTGAACGGCGATCTGTCAGTGATGAGCGGCGGCGGCCAGCTTGTCCTTGGGCGGCTCCGGCGTGGTCAGCAGGGCCTTCTGGCAGGCGCGCAGCTCGTCCAGACAGGTTTTGCGGTTCCAGAAGTCGGAGAAGTCGGCGACCGCCAGACGCAGAAGCTGGATATGCTCCTTGTACTCCAGCGGCTTGGGGCCATCGTCGTGGTGATCGTGATCGCCGTGGCCAGGCTTGGCGTCGGTCAGAAGCACCGTCTGCGAGCCCACGATCGTCACATTGCGGCTCAGGACCTCGACCCCGGCCTTGGCGGGCGTGGCCTTGGGGTCATCGTGATGACCGCCGCCGGCGTGGTCGTGATCCTTGTCGTGGCCCTTGTGGTCATGGCCCTTGCCATGGCCGTGCTTGTCGCCCTTGCCGTGCTCGTCCTTTTTCTCGTCGGGGCGCTCGCCCTTCATGGCCTTGTTGAGCTGCTCGAAGGTCTTGCCGCACGGACCGCCGAACGCCAGCACCGGGCCGATGCGCAGCTTGACCTCGTCGATCAGGTCCTGGGTCTTGGTGACCAGTTCGCCGGAGTGGGCGCTGCTGGCGGCCACGCACTTGGCCTTGATGGCCTCGTGGATGATCTTGGGCGTCTCGGCGTGCTTGTCGCCCTTGTCGCCGCGCCCGGTCAGACGGCCGGCGAAAAAGGCCAGGGCGATGATCGCCAGGCCCGCCAGTACGAGAAGAAAGACCAGCGTCGGATCAAAAACCGGCACCGGTTGATCGACTGGAAATTCTGACTGGTACACCCGACTTCTCCGCCCCACGCGACGCGTCATTTGACGACGCCCGCTATGGTTAACGCAACAGCGTTATCGATGCACGGCCAAGGTGGCTAGGTCGGGCGAGAAATAATGGCGGAAACCCGCGCGCCGTGCTCGTAGCGCGACGGGCCGCCATAGACGCTGACCTCGCAAAGGATGTCGCCGCCCTCACCCGCAGCCCAGATGTAGCTGCGCTCGACCTCGACATGACGGCCGGCGGGCGAGATTCCCTCAAAGGTGTCACCCCAGGGCACGACACCCTTCAGGTCCTGCCAGCGCAGGGTCAGGGCGCGCGAAAGCTCGTCGCGCGCCATCGCCTCGAGGTCTGGATCGCTGGTCGACAGCGGCTCAGCCCTCGGCCGTATCGCGGAAATAGGCCTCGACCTCGCCCTGCAGCTTGATCGTCATCGGATTGCCCTTGCGATCCAGGGTCTTGCCGGCCGCGACCCGCACCCACTTCTCGCTGATGCAGTACTCCTCGACATTGGTCTTCTCGACGCCCTTGAAGCGGATGCCGATGCCGCGTTCCAGGAGGTCAGCGTTGTAGTGGGGGCTGTCCGGATTGACGGAGAGGCGGTCGGGGGGCGTGTCGCTCATGGTCTTCAGCTTTCGGTCTGGGCCGCGCGGCCCGTGTCTTGGCCGGGGGTGATAGCCACGAAACGCGCAGAATCCAAATCCGGAAGACCAGGAGCCCTCCCCCGACGAAGGGCCCCCGCGTTCCTCAGGTCGTCTGGTCGCTCTTGATCGGATCGGCGGCTGAGACGGCGCCGTCATTGTTGGTGTCGTGCGTCACGAACATCCGCCAGCCGGAATAGTCGAACTCGGCCTTGGTGATTCCGCCGCTCTTATCGCTGTCGAGCACGCCGAAGCGGACATCGGTCTGCCGCATCTGGCGCATCCGTTCCTCGGCCTTCTTCTCAGCCGTCATGTCCGAGGCGGCCAGCTTGGCCTCCAGCCGCGCCCTGAACTCGGCGACGTACTCGGCTTGCGACAGCGCGCCGCTGTTGTCGGCGTCGGTCTTGGCGAACTGGATGGCGCGGGTGGCGGCGTACTCGTCCTTGGTGACGACGCCGTCGCCGTTCTGGTCCTGCTCCTTGATGAAGATGTCGCGAGCGTGCGAGGCGGCGTGGGCCGCGCCGGCGAACAGCGAAAGGGCCGCGGCGGCGGTCAGGAGGGTGCGGGTCTTCATGACGGGTCTTTCGCTCAACGGAGGGATTCGAAGGTCAGGGCGTAGGTGAAGCTCTGGCCCGGTTGGCCGGGGGCCGGCGCGGCGACGCGGTAGCGCGACTGGATCTGGTAGACGCCCGACTGATCGACCCGGACGGCGAAGCGTCCCTTGGCGTCGCTCTTGAGCGTCTTGGGGGCCGACTTGGTGTCGGCGTAGCGGTCGTCGGCGCCGTGCAGGGTGATCGGCTGGCCGGCCACGGGCTTGCCGTCGAACAGCACCTCGAACACCGCGTCCTGGCCGGTGACGATCTTGCTGGGATGGGTCACGGCCCGGAACTCCAGGCCCTTGCCATGGGGCGCCAAGGCCGTGTCGCTGGGCGCGCCGCGCGTGACATAGACGTCGGCCAGGGTCAGGCTCTGCATGTCGATGGCGTCGGCCGGCGCCTTGGAGCCTTCGAAGAATTCCCACTCGCCATTGACCAGGGCCGCCTTGGCGACCCGGCCGGCGCGCAGGCCGGTCGTGATCCGATAGGTGCCGGGCTTCTCGGTCGTCGCCTCGAGCAGGGCAAGCTCGCGCGTATAGACCGGAACCAGGGGGGTGCGGACGCCGTCGGGTCCAATCACAGCGTAGCCGTCAGACTTCATCGCCACCTCGGGCGTGAAGAAACTCTCCGTGAACGCCCCCTGCACCGTCACGACCTTGCGGTCCGAGGCGTCGAAAACGGTCGGCAGCAGATAGGGCGAATGGGCCTGGGCGGCGGGCCCGAGCACAGAGAACAAGACCGCCCCGCCTGTCAGCGCGGCGCGAAACGAACGGATCATTGGACAAACCCCAAGCGCCGCATCAGGTGCGGCGGCTCCGCTTTATTGCGATTGATTCTGAGAATCAATCTTAATTAGCTTGACCGGCCCGCCCGCTGGCCTTAGGCCCTCGGCCCCAGTTGCGAGCCATTCGCATGCTTTAGTGTTTAGAGGGGATCTCGATGTCGCGCCTGAAACTCGCCGCTGTCGCCGCCGCTTCCACCGCCGTTCTGATGGCCACGGCCGCCCGCGCCGATGACGTCAAACCCGAGGCGGACGCCGTCGAGGTGGACAAGGTGACCGTCACCGCCACGCGCTCGGAGAAGGCCCTGCCCAAGGCGCCGGCCAGCGTCACCGTCATCTCCACGCAGGAGATCGAGGACGGCTTGATCAAGGACATCAAGGACCTGGTCCGCGACGAGCCGGGCGTTTCGGTGCGCAGCGCCCCTGCCCGCTTCACCGCCGCCGGCGCCTCGACGGGCCGCGACGGCAACGCCGGCTTCAATATCCGCGGCCTGGAAGGCAACCGCGTGCTCATCGTCGTGGACGGCGTGCGCGTGCCCGACAGCTTCGCCTTCGGCGCCCAGTCGGTGGGTCGCGGCGATCACGTCGATCTCGACACCCTGAAGTCCGTGGAGATCGTCCGAGGCTCCGCCTCGGCGCTGTATGGCTCCGACGGCCTGGCGGGCTCTGTCAGCTTCATCACCAAGGACCCGTCTGACATCGTCAAGACGGGCGAGACCTTCGCCGGCCGGGCGCGCGTCGGCTACGCGTCGGCCGATCAGAGCTGGACCGGAAGCGTTCTGCTGGCGGGCCAGTCCGGTCGCTGGGAGGGCCTGCTGACCTATACCCGCCGCGACGGCGAGGGCCAGAAGACCGCTGGGACCAACAACGCGGCTAACACCGACCGCACGACCGCCAACCCCGAGGACAACCAGTCCAACGCCATCCTGGGCAAGCTGATCTACAGCCCCAATGACAACAACCGCATCCGCCTTACGGTGGATCACCTGGACCGCGACGTCGACTGGACGGTGCTGTCGGCGATCGCCAAGCCGCCGCTGGCCGCCACCAGCGTCATCGGCATGACCGCCTTCGACAAGGTCAAGCGCGACCGGGTCAGCGTCGATCACCGCTTCGACGGCGGCCAGGGCCTGATCGACACCGCCCACACCACCCTCTACTGGCAGGAAAGCACGACGCGTCAGTTCTCGGCCGAGGACCGCAACACCGCCGCCGACCGCACGCGTGACGCCACCTTCAACAATCGCGTGTTCGGCGCCAGCGCCGAACTCCACAGCCTCTTCACCCACGGCGCAGTGACCCACGACCTGGTGTGGGGCGGCGACGCGTCGATCACGCGCCAGAGCGGCACGCGCGACGGCACGGTCCCCCCCGTCGGCGAGACCTTCCCGGCCAAGGCCTTCCCGACCACCGACTTCACCCTGGCCGGCCTCTATGTGCAGGACGAGATCAAGCTCGGCCGTCTGTCGCTCTATCCCGCCCTTCGCTTCGACTATTACAAGCTCGATCCCAAGGCCGACCCGCTGTTCCACGCCTCGACCGCCGGCCAGAGCGACTCGCATCTTTCGCCGAAGCTGGCCCTTGTCTGGGACGCCAGCGATCTCGTCACCGTGTTCGCCAACGCCGCGACGGGCTTCAAGGCCCCCTCGCCCTCGCAAGTGAACACTGGCTTTTCCAACCCGGTCTCGAACTACCAGTCGATCTCGAACCCCGACCTGAAGCCGGAAACCAGCCGCACCCTAGAAGCCGGCGTTCGCCTGGCCCGAAACAACTGGCGCTTGTCGGTGGCCGGCTTCACTGGCGAGTATGACGACTTCATCGAGCAGGTTCAGGTCGGCGGGAACTTCACCGCCGCAAACCCCGCCGTCTATCAGTACGTGAACCTGTCGGGCGTGACGATCAGCGGCGCGGAAGCCAAGGGCAGCGTCGTCCTGGGCGCCGGCTTCACGGCCCGCGCAGGGGTCTCCTACGCCAAGGGCTCGTCCAAGGCCCGGGGCGTCAGCACCCCGCTGGTTTCGATCGATCCGCTCAAGATCACCGGCGGCGTCGCCTATCGCGCGCCATCCGGACGCTTTGGCGGTGATCTGGCCGTCATTCATTCGGACCGCAAAGCGGCCAGCCGGACGGGCCTGACCTGCACGGGCGGATGCTTCACGCCGCCCGCCTTCACCGTGGCGGACGCGACCGCCTGGTGGGCCGTGACCGACGCCGTGACCGTGCGCGCCGGCGTCTTCAACCTCACGGACGAGAAATACTGGTGGTGGGCGGACGCCCGTGGCCTGTCGGACACCTCAACGGTGAAAGACGCCTACAGCCAGCCCGGCCGGAACTATAGCGTATCCCTGGCGCTGAAGTTCTGATCAGGCGGAGCGGCGCGCGCGGGCGGGAAGCCGCGCGCGCCGACATCCTTGCGGACAAGCGCGCCGACCCCTGCTAGCTAGGCTGGTCACGACATCGGAGTTCGCATGCTGCGTCGCCTCTACGACTGGGTCATGGGCCTGGCCGCTTCCCGTCACGCCTCCAAGAGCCTGTTCGCCGTCTCGTTCGCCGAGAGCTCGTTCTTCCCGATTCCGCCGGACGTGATGCTGGCGCCGATGTGCCTGGCCAAGCCCGAGAAGGCTTGGCGCTACGCGACGCTCTGTACGGTGGCGTCGGTGCTGGGCGGTATTCTGGGCTATGCGATCGGCTTCTTCCTGCAGGACCTCGGCATCTGGATGATGACCGTCACCGGTCACGCCGGCGGGCTTGAAGAGTTTCAGTGCTGGTACGGCAAGTACGGGGTCTGGCTGATCCTGGCCAAGGGCCTGACGCCCATTCCCTACAAGCTGGTGACCATCGCCTCGGGCCTGGCGGCCTTCAGCTTCCCGATGTTCATCGCCGCCTCGGTGATCACCCGAGGCGCGCGGTTCTTCCTGGTGGCGTTCGTGGTCAAGAAGTTCGGCCCGGCCCTGCTGCCGGTGATCGAGCGACGCCTGGCCTTGTTCGCGGGAATTTTGATCGCGCTCCTTGTCATCGGTCTCGGCGCCAGCCACCTCCTAGGCGGAAATGGAGACGCTGGAGCCTGCGTGGCATGACGACTGAGGACCCTAAGGTCGAGAAGGCTGGTCCGGCCGGCGCGCTTGAGCCGCAAGCCACGCCCGTGCGCGGCCCGGCGCCGGTCGAGGCCCCCGCGCCGTCGATCGTGGATCGTACTGTCGACGTCGTGACCCGGCACTGGCCGCTGATGGCGCTGCTGTCGAGCGCGCTGTTGCTGGCCACCGCCCACGCCTTCGAAAAGTTCGGCGGCCTCGCGCCCTGCCACCTGTGCCTGAAGCAACGCGAGGTCTACTGGGTCGCGGGAACGGTCGGCCTGGTGGGACTGATCCTCCAGCGCACGCCCTTGTGGCCGCGCCTGCGTCTTCCCGTCGCCCTGCTGCTGGGCGCGATCTTCCTCTACGGCGCGGGTCTGGCGACCTATCACGCCGGCGCCGAGTGGAAGTGGTGGCCGGGTCCCAAGACCTGTTCGGGCGGCGACGCTGCTGCGGCATCGAACCTGGAAGCGATGCTGAAGGGCACGGCGGCGATCAAGCCGCCGGCCTGTGACAAGGCCGCCTGGGTGTTCCTGGGCCTGTCCATGGCCGGCTGGAACGTCCTGATCTCGCTCAAGCTCGCCGTCTGGTCCGTCCTGGCGGCGTTCCGCAAGTCGGAGACCCCGGCATGACCCGTCCCGTCCCGCCTCGCCCCGGTTCAGCAGCCTCCAAGGCGCGTCTGGCCGAGATTCTGCGCGTCGATCAGGCGGGCGAACTGGCGGCCGTCCATATCTATCGCGGCCAGGCGGCGGTGATGCGCGCCGCGCCGGGCCGTGAACGCATCGCCGATCAGCTGCGCGAGATGGAGGGCCACGAGCAGGTCCACCTGTCCCGCTTCAACGACCTTCTGACCGAGCGCGGCGTGCGTCCGACCCTGATGTCGCCGATCTGGCGCGCGGCGGCCTTCGCGCTTGGCGCGGGCACAGCCCTGCTGGGCGACAAGGCCGCCCACGCCTGCACCGAAGCCGTCGAGACGGTGATCGAAAAGCACTACGCCGGCCAGATCGAGGAACTGAAGGACCGCGACCCCGCGCTGGCCGCCGAGCTCAGCCAGTTCCGCGACGATGAACTGGCCCACCGCGACCTCGCCGTCGAGGAAGGCGCGCACGAGGCGACGGCCTATCCGCTTCTGACGGCGGTGATCCAGGCGGGCTGCCGCGCGGCGATCAAGATCAGCGAGAAAATCTGACCCGCGCCGCGCGCGTTTCGACGCCATTTTCTTGGTCGGATGCTTGGCGTCTCTGGCGCGCGCGCCTACCGATACCCCCTGATCGTCCGGGTTGGGGGAGTCGTCCGTTGTCGCGCCGTTTCCGCGTTCTCGCCGCCTGCGCGGCTTCCGCCTTGGCGCTCGTCGCCACCGAGACCTCGGCGCAGGCCCTCAAGACCAGCGCTCTCAGTCTCGAGACCGGCGGCGCCATGCCCGCCGAGCAACAGGCGCTGGCGTTCGATCACGCCGATCTGAAGCTCAAGATCCTGCCCGAGAAGAAGGCCATCGAAGGCGAGGCCACCCTCACCTTCACGGCCAAGTCCAGGCTGGACAGGCTGGTGGTCGACTTCGACCGCGTCTTTGCGATCCGCAAGCTGACGATCGACGGCAAGGCGCTGAAAGTCGGCGCCTGGAGCAATCCGGAAGGCCGGCTCACCATCGCCCTCCCCAGAAAGGTGGCCAAGGGCAAGCAGGCCACGCTTTCCGTCACTTATGACGGCGTGCCCTACGAGGCCAAGCGCGCGCCATGGGACGGCGGCTTTGTCTGGGGCAAGACCGAGACCGGCGAGCCGTGGATCGCCACGGCCGTTCAAGGCGACGGCTGCGACCTCTTCTGGCCCTGTATCGATTATCCGACGGGCGAGCCCAAGCTGGTCGACCTGCACATCACGGTCCCCGCCCCGCTGGTCGCGCCGGCCAACGGCGTCTTCAAGGGCATGACCGAGAAGGACGGCTGGCGCACCTACCACTGGCGAGCCCGCAATCCGAACACCTACGCCATCGCGCTCAACGTCGGTCCGTACGAGGAGCTGACGGCCACATACAAGAGCCGGTTCGGCGACAGCATTCCGATGTCGTACTGGCACCTGAAGGGACGCGCTGAAAAAGCCAAGGGCCTGTTCGCCGAGTTCACGCCGATGGTCGACTTCTTCGAGCAAATGATCGGCCCTTACCCATTCCGGGACGAGAAGATCGGCGTCGTCGAAACGCCGCATCTCGGCATGGAGCACCAGACCATCAACGCCTATGGCAACGATTACCGCCTCGACGGCTACGGCTTTGACTGGCTGCTGCAGCACGAGTTCGCGCACGAGTGGTTCGGCAACCAGCTGACCGATGTCGACAATGACGACATGTGGCTGCACGAGGGCTTCGGCACCTACATGCAGCCGCTCTACTCGCAGTGGCTGCACGGCGACATGGAGTACATGAGCCGGCTGAACACTCAGCGTCTGGCCGTCCGCAACAAGTTCCCGATCGTCTCGGGCCGTCCGCTCAAGGAAGACGCCGTCTACAACGGCGATCGCGGCCCGGGGAACGACATCTACTACAAGGCCTCGAACGTCCTCCACACGCTGCGCACGCTGATCGGCGACGAGGCCTTCTTCAGGATCACGCGGATCGCCGTCTATGGCCGCGATGATCCAAGGCCCGGAAACTTCACGCCGCGTTATCTGGGCACCCAGGACTTCGTGCAGATCGTGGGCCAAGTGACCGGCAAGGACCTTGGCTGGTTCTTCGCTGTCTATCTGTACGACGCCGCCGCGCCTGAACTGATCGAGACGCGTGAAGGCGGCGACCTCGTGCTGGCTTGGAAGACCGCCAGCAATAAGCCCTTCCCGATGCCGGTGGAGGTGAAGGTCGGACACCGGATCGTCACGCTTCCCATGACGGGCGGAACGGGCCGCGTGTCTGTGGGCGAGGCCATGCCGGTGATCGTCGATCCCGCGTCCAAGGTTTTGCGGCGTCAGCCCTATGTCGAGGCCTACCAGGCCTGGCGCGCCGCCGCTGACAAGGCGGCGGCCGAGGCGCGCAAGAAGGCTGCGGAGGAGAAGGCGGCGGAGAAGAAGTAGTCTCCCGAGACGCCGACAGGGCTGGTGATCTCTCACTAACCCTGTCGCTTTACCGAATAGCGCGATCTTTCCCTTAGGACCGGGCGGTCCCAAGGAGATCGCGTTCTTGCTTAAGCCCACCCACTTCGTCGTCGCCGCCCGCGTTACGCTGGTTCTGGGCGGCCTTGCGGTCGCGGTGCTGGCGCTGGGCCCCTTCCAAGGCGCTGAGCGGATCGTGGGCCTAAACGATAAAGCGGCGCACGCGATCGCGTTCGGCGGCCTCCTGGCCGTGTCCTTCCTGGCGTTTCCGCGGATGCGGCGCAACGACCTGGCGATCGCCGCCCTGGTGCTAGGCGCCGGGGTCGAGGTGGCGCAACTCTTCGGCGGCCGTAGCGCCAGTCTCCTGGACTGGATGGCCGACGCGGCCGGCGTGGTCACGATCTATGGCGCCAGCATGATCGAGACCGTTCGCAAGTTGGTGCGCGAACAGGGCGACAAAACCTTCGCCGAGATCGCAGCCCTGGATCGCCGACAGGCCCGTCGTCGCCCGGCGGTCGCGTTTGCGCCAGCCGAGACTGCGACCGCCGAGAGGCTCCCGGCGCAGGCCAGCTTCGCTCAAAGGGCCGCGCGTCACTTCCCGGTCAGGTGATCCGCTTCACGCTGACCGGGTCGCTTCCCGGGAAGCTTTCCTCAAGCCCTTCGTCAAGCAAGGCCTCCTGACGGCTCTCGGACTTGGCCACCTTGCCGGCCAGCTGATCGTGCTTTTCATCATCGGCCAACGGACGACGCGCTTCACGCGCGTGGGGCGCGTCGAAGTGCTTGTCCTCAGGTCGGATCTCGCCCTCGGCCGCCATGTCTGCGGTTGAAGACGAAGTGCCATGGGTGAAATGGCGCTTGTCGGCGTCGTTAGCGGGGTTCTGGCTCATCTGGGATCTCCGGAGCGACTACCCAGTGAAAACCCCTGCGGAGCAGCTTGGGTTGCATCCCCCGGCTAAGCTGTCCGCACGATCAGGCCTCCAGTTCGATGTCCCAGTAGAGGTAGTCCAGCCAGCTGACATGCAAGCGCCCCGGCGGGAACCGGCGCCCGCGTTCCTGCAGCTCGT
The DNA here is from genome assembly GCF_031457805.1 of Caulobacter sp. BE264. Classification (NCBI taxonomy): domain Bacteria; kingdom Pseudomonadati; phylum Pseudomonadota; class Alphaproteobacteria; order Caulobacterales; family Caulobacteraceae; genus Caulobacter; species Caulobacter sp. BE264. Next base: position 28,434 of record NZ_JAVDXI010000002.1, read on the forward strand.
ACATCGACGGCCGCCGCGCGGTGTGGAACGTCTGCATGCCCGCCTCGCGCGGCGTGCGCCCGCCCTTGCTGAGATTGCACGGCGCGCAGGCGGTGACGATGTTCTCCCAGGTGGTGCGGCCACCACGCGAGCGCGGGATCACGTGGTCGAACGTCAGGTCCTCGGGCGAGCCGCAGTACTGGCAGCTGAAGCTGTCGCGCAGGAACAGATTGAAGCGCGTGAACGCCGGCGGGCGCTCCTGCGGCACATACTGTTTGAGCGCCACCACGCTGGGCAGCCTCATCTCGAACGAGGGAGAGTGAATGACCTGGTCGTAGCTGGCCACGACATCGACGCGGTCCAGGAACACCGCCTTGACCACCTCCTGCCACGGCCAGAGGGACAGCGGATAGTAGCTCAGCGGCCTGAAATCGGCGTTCAGGACCAGAGCGGGCATGCCCGAGGGCGGGCGGGTGAGGACCTGCATCAAGTCCTCCTCTCGAGGCGACCAAGGCCTCGGACGGGGGGGTACGCGACAGGACTGAAGACGGGCCTCCTTCCTACGCTATTCAGGGAATCGCCATTCATTCCCGAACGCACAGCAAGGATGATCCGACTCAGCGACAGAACCAAGACATCCTTGGCTCGTTTTCAGAACGGCGCGATTTCGCGTCGTTTGACGGCGCCGTAGCAGGCCCAGAGCAGATGGGCGGCCACACCCCGATAAGGTCGCCAGAGCTCGGCGCGGGCGTAGGCCTGTTTTTCGGTCGGTCGGACCTCGACCCTGTCGACCCAGCGCATGGCCTCCTGCAGCGCGACGTCGCCGCCGGGAAAGAGGTCCAACCGTCCTTGCGTGAACATCAGGAAGACCTCAGCTGTCCATCGGCCCACGCCTTTGATCGCGGTCAGCGCCGCGATGGCTTCTTCGTCGGGCAGCGCTCGCAGGGCGTCAAAATCACAGGCGCCGGACAGATGGGCTTCGGCGATGGCGCGGGCATAGCGGGCCTTGGGTTGCGAGAGACCCAGCGTCCGCAGATAGGCCTCGTCGTGAGCGGCGACGATCTCTGGCGTCATCTTCGGCAGGCCCGCCTCGACCCGCGCCCAGATCGCCGCCGCCGAGGCCAGCGAGACCTGCTGCTGCACGATCATCTTCAAGAGACCGGGAAAACCGCCCAGGCCGACGCGCCAGCCGAAAACCGGCGTCACCGCCTCCACCGCCGCGAGCGCGGGGTCTGCGGCGGCCAGTGACTTGCGCGCGGCCAGGATCGCTTCTGCGGAAGGCGGGTCGAACATTGTAGCTTGGTGGCTCTGCGGGGATCCCAGCACAACCCGAAACTTGCGGCTCTAGTTGATCGCCGTGATCTCGATCTCGCCGCCGGGCGCAGCGGACACCTCGCCGACCGCCTTACCGAGCAAGGCCCGGGCGATCGGCGCGATGTAGGAGATGGTGCCCTTGGCGGGATCGGCCTGGTCCTCGCCGACGATGCGGAAGGTCTGTACGCGACCGTCCTCGCGCTCGAACGTGACCCGGTCGCCGAACTGCACGACGGACCTGGAAGGGTCGCGCTCCATCAGTTGAGCGGTCGCCCGCCGCGCGGACCAGTAGCGCAGATCACGGGTCGCGCGCGCCATGGCCGTGCGGTCGCCGTCGGCGGCGCCGCCGGCGCTCTGGGCGGCGGCATAGGCGGCGCGGGCCTCGGCCAGTTCGCGCTCGATCTCGGAGAGGCCGTCGGCCGTCACCAGGTTCGGATGGGTGGAAATCGGACGGTCCGGCAGGTCGGCGGCGAAGGCTTCGCTGTCGCCTTCCTTGGTGAAGGCGACGCTCATGGCCGGAAAGACTTCTGAATCATTGGAAAAGGCCCGCGACGCGTCGAAAACTGAGCGCCTGGGGGCAAACGCGTCCCGCTTTGGTTAGCTCCGCCGACGGTGCGGTTCAAGCCTGCGGTCTGGAACACGACGGCGGGCGGTCGCGGCGACCAACCCGCCGATCGCGAGTCATCGATCTTAGAGAACAACGCCGACGATGGCTGCGGCGACGCCCAGGGCGATGACCAGGAAATAGCCAGCGGCCAGTCGGTCGAAGGCGTTTTCAAAGGCGTTCAGCGTGCGGTTCATGATGGTGGTCCCTCTCAATGGCTTTGTCCCGATCCCCTATGGATCATCGGCCTCGCTTGCCGCGAGCCAATCTGGACAATGCTTAGATAACACCAATCTAAACGCCGTCAAGATGGTCTTTACAGCGTTTAGATGAAATTTTAGAAAGCTATGGTTAGAGTGAGGCCGATGAGCACTGCGACCGCCGAATCCCGCCCCTATCACCATGGTGATCTGAGCCGCGCCCTGATCGATGCGGCGCGCAAGATCCTGGAGACTGACGGCCCGGCCGCCCTGTCGCTGCGCGCGGTCGCGCGAGAAGCCGGCGTGAGCCCCGCCGCGCCGTATCACCACTTCAAGGACAAGGCCGAACTGCTCGAAGCGGTCGCCCACGAGGGCTGGCACGAGTTGGACGCAGCGCTGTCCAAGGCGCGCGGCGCGACCCAGAACGCCCGGGATCAGATGACCAACATCGGCGTGGCCTATGTCTGTTTCGCCCGCGACAATCCGGCTCTCTACCGCGTGATGTACGACCGCTCGCGCGACAAGGACGCCCTGCCCGATCAGTTGAAGGACGACGGCGCCTACTGCCAGGTCCGCGACAGCATCGGCGCGAACAGCGGCGGGCGCGCCACTGAGATCGACCTGGAACTGGCCACGATCGCGGCCTGGTGCGCCGGCCACGGCCTGGCCGAGATGATCAGCTTCAAGCAGTTCGCGCCGCTGAAAGACCTGCTGGGCGGCGAGGAAGCCTTCTTGCGCGCGGTCTTCGAGCACCTGGGCATGTTCGCCAAGGTCATCGACCAGGATCCGGCTTGACGTTCATCACCCGGTTCGCGCCCTCCCCGACCGGCCACCTGCATCGCGGCCACGCCTATTCCGCGCTGACCGCCTTCGACGCGGCGCGCGCAGCCGGTGGGCGCTTTATCCTCCGTATCGAGGACATCGACGCCACCCGTTGCCGGCCAGAGTACGACGCGGCGATCCTGGAGGACCTCGCCTGGTTGGGCCTGCGCTGGGAAGAGCCGATCCGCCGACAGTCCGAGCATCTGGCTGACTTTGAGACGGCCATCGCGGGGCTGCGCGACCGTGGCCTCGTCTATCGTTGCTTCAAGACCCGCAAGGAGATCGACATCGGACGCGCGCCGCACGAGCCCGCCGTCGCCTATGTCGGCGCGCCGCTCGGCGCCCACGAGGAGGCCGAGCGGCTGTCGCGCGGCGAGCCCTTCGCCTGGCGGCTGTCTCTGGCCGCGGCGCGCGAGACTCTGGGCGGCTTCGACGCCCTCACCTTCGTGGAGGACGGCGTCGACGGATCATCGCCCCGAACCATCCAGGCCCGGCCCGAGATCGCCGGCGACATCGTGCTGGCCCGCAAGGATGTCGGCGTGGCCTACCACCTGGCCGTCGTGCACGACGACGCGCTGCAAGGCGTCAGCCATGTGATCCGGGGCGAGGACCTGTTCGAGGCCACGCATATCCAGCGCCTGCTGCAGGCGCTGCTGGACCTGCCGACCCCGACCTATCGCCACCACGGCCTGCTGACCGGGCCCGACGGCAAGCGCTACGCCAAGCGCGACAAGGCCCAGACCTTGCGGGAGCTCCGGGCGACAGGAATGACCGCCTCGGCGCTGCGGGCAGAGCTCGGATTTGCTTGAGCGGCGATCAGCCGCCGCCAGCCTGCTCCACCAACTGGCCCATGGCCTTCAGATAGTTCGAGAACGCCGCGCGGCCGGTGTCGGTCAGCCGCACGCGGGTCAGAGGCTTGCGGCCGACGAAGCTCTTGTCGATCGACACATAGTCAGCCTCCTCCAGCTTGCGCAGGTGGATCGAGAGATTGCCCTGGGTGACCTCGAGCACATCCTTGAGCTCGGTGAAGTCAGCCACTTCAGCGCTGGCCAGATAGGCGACGATGCCCAGCCGCACCCGGCCGTGGATCACGTCGTCCAGCCCGCTGATGTCGAACTTGGGGGCCACCGAGCGCCTCAGGCCGCCGACCGCATGGCCTGGCGCATCATGTAGAAGCCGGGGGCCGCCATGAACGCGAACAGGCCAAAGCTGGCGATCAGCAGGTAGAGGTCCGCCCGCTCGATCAGAAGTCCCATGGCCACGCCAGAAACCAGCCAGCCCAGGGCGACGACCAGCATCCACATCCGCCGGCGCAGCACATAGATCACCTGCCACACCGCGCCTTGCAGGATGAACACCACCGCCGGATGGAACAGCCAGTAGTGGAAGTCCTTGTGACGCGCGGCCGCGGCCGCAAAGACGATGATCAGGGCCAGGTTCGCCACGCCGGTCGCCTGGAAGGCGGCGTTGACCGCCCGATTGGTGACGCCGCGCTGCGGGTTCTTGTGGTCCTTGATGATGACGATGGTCATCAGCACCAGGAAGATCACCGTCGGCGCCCACGCCAGGATCAGGTTGCCGAGCCCGCCCAGGGCGATCAGACCGCGCTCCTGGATGACATAGATCAGGGACTGCAGCCCATAGAGCAGCCCGGCCGCGCCATAGAGCGCCCCGCCGGCGACGCCCAGCCCGCCACGCTCCTGCGAGCCCTCGGCCAGGCCGCGCAGGAAGGCCAGGTCATCCTGGACGCTCTTCAGGTCTTTGCTCATGTCGGCCCCTTTCAGCGCGGCATCATGGACGGTCACAGGATTCGACCCAACAGCGGCAGGCGGCGCAGACCCATGGTCAGGATCCAGCTCAGGACGACGGCGCCGCCGAACACCGCCGCGCCCTTGGCCAGCCCGCCCCAGGCCTGGGGCAGCAGCAGCCAGGCCAGCCAGGACGTGAAGACGTAATGGGTCAGGTACATGCCATAGGCGTTAGCCTGCAGGCTGGCGCCGATCGGACCGGTCTTCTTCACGAACCGCAGGAAGGTCGCCAGGGCCGCAAAGGACAGGGTGGCGCAGGCCAAGGCGAACATTACGCCGCCGCCGATGTCCAGCGCCAGGCGCGGCGGCGGCTTGGGCGAGAAGGCCATGATGATCACCGCGATGACACCCACCACGGGCAGGATCGGGGCGGCCTGCCAAGCCCACCAGCGCTTGGCCAGCTTGCCCTCCGCATCGGTAAGCCCCTGGCCGACGCCCGCCGCGCCGACCGCGACGCCGGCCAGGAAATAGACGAAGTAATGAAGGACGCGCGAGGTCTGCACCGTGAAAGGCCCGATCTGCGTCCAGTGCATGAAGGTGAAGGTCGCGCTCATCGGGATGTAGGCTGCGGCGCTGGCGATCACGAGCCCCAGGAAGAACAGGCCCGGCTTGCGGTCAGCGCCTCGCACCAGCCGCCCCAGGCCCTCGATCACGCCCGGCGCGACGAGATTGATGGCCGTGACCGCCGCGCCGAAGACGAGCAGCACCCACAGGAACCAGGCCGGACCGCTGGGCCAGGACGGCAGGTCGAGCCAGGCCCCGGCGAAGGCGGCCAGGGAGAGATCTCCCCCGGCCTGCAGCCACGCCGGGAAATAGGCCAGCGGCGCCAGCAGGCCGGCGGCGAGCGCGAACGGAACCCCGAGGCGCGCGGCGCGCCCCGCCAGGAAGCCGCCCTCGCCCTTGGCCTTCAGGCCGTCGGCGACGAACAGGCCCGAAATGAAGAACATCAGCGACATGAAGAAGAGGTCGTTGATCAGAGTCAGCAGTCCAAACAGCTCGAACTTCTGAGGATCGCGGACCGGGAACGCCTGCCACAGGTACGGGGCCTGGCCGAAGTCGCCGATGGGGGGCGAGTTCGGCGTATAGGCCAGCACCGTGTGGTGGGCGATCACCAGCAAGGTGATGAAGGCGCGCAAGGCGCCGATCGGGGCGTTGCGGCCGCCGATCTGGGCGATCGTCGATCGTTCGGTGGCGCTGATGGGCGCGTGCATGGGTTGGCTCCCCTTCCTCAAGTGGCGGCACCATGTATCAACAAGTTTGTTTTGTAAACTAGTCTATCGTAAGCCTGTATTCTCCGATGCCGTGTCATCCCGGCCAAAGCGCAGCGGAGCGCCGGGATGACACGGATTAATAGCTTGAATTTACGGACGTTCTGGCGCTCACCGCGCCCAGTAGCGATACCGATACGCCGGCGCAAAACCCTCATCGGCATACAAGGCGATGGCGGGCGCGTTGTCGGCCTCGACCTGCAGCCAGGCTTGGTCGGCGCCCAGCACCGAAGCCTCGGCCAGCAGGGCGCGCAGGACCAGGCGAGCCAGGCCCTTGCGACGATGCATTGGCGCGGTGCGCATGCCGAAGACGCCCGCGAAGCCGCCGCCGATGGCGCTGGCGCCGATCGCCGCCGGCGCGCCGTCAATATCGAGGCGTGCGAACCGGGCGGGCGCCGGGATGCGCCGGAGGGTCTCCAGGCGTTCGCGACCGTCCTCGGGATCGCCAGCCGTGGCGGTGAACACTTGCTCGAAGGCGTCGTCGGGCGTCGTCGAGATCACCACCCGATCGCTTCCCTCCCCGCGCGTCGGGCCCAGCATCACGACGGTTTCCTTGGTCGGCGCGTAGCCGCGCACGGCGAGCCGTCGATCGAGATCCGCCGGCGAAACGGCAGCGTCCGTCAGCTTGAAGCGCGGTGGCAGACCCCGCGCCTCGAACCACGCCTCGGCCGCCGCTATCGCCGCATCGACATCGCGATCCGGCGCGCCCAAAGGCCAGCAGGCGTTGATGCGCATCGAATGGCCCGAAGCCGCGTTGAGCCGCCAGCCGCCCAGGGCGGCCCGCTCACGCGCGGGCCAGGCGTCGTCGGCCAGCGGCTCCAGCCGCGCGGGATCGATCACTTTTCGGCCAGAAGCTTTTCAACGATTCCCCGCACCTCGGGCGCGGACCAGTCAGCCGGCCCGGCCAGGCGCGCGCGCTCACGGCCCTGACGGTCATAGATGATCGTGGTCGGATAGCCCTGGGCGCGCGGCTGCAGGTCGAAGGACAGCTTGTAGGAGGGGTCGCGATAGGTGACGAGCGGCGGATTGGCCGCCATCTCCTCACGGACGAGGTTCAGGTCGCTGTCGCGGTCGACGCTGATCGGCAGCACGGTTACCGGCTGGGTGGCGTAGGCCGACTGCAGCTTGGCCAGCGTCGGCATCTCGGCCTTGCACGGCGCGCACCAGGTCGCCCAGAGGTTCATGACCACGACGCGGCCCTTGAAGTCGGCCAGGGTCGCGGGCTTGCCGTCCATCGAGGTGAACACCGTCGTCGGCGCAGGACGCGGCGTGGCGGGCACGTCTAGCTTCTCGAAAGCGCCCTTCTTGAATTCTGTGAGGTCGGCGGGCCCAGAGGGTTTGAACGAAGCCGACGCGATGACGTATAGAACCGCCGCGACGCCCACGAGGATGACGCCCGCCAGCGCCAGTCTCATGGGATTACGCTTCTTGGCTTCCTCGCCGTTTTGACCCGACTGGACTTCGTTCATATGACCGACAACGCCTCCAACACGCCCAAGGCCAATGGCCAGGGCCAAGCTATGTGGGGCGGCCGGTTCTCGGCCAAGCCGGCGGAACTGATGCAGGCGATCAACGTCTCCATCGGTTTCGACAAGCGCCTGTGGGCGCAGGACCTGGCAGGCTCCCGCGCCCACGCCCGGATGTTGATGAACCAGGGCGTGATTTCAAGCCATGACGGGGAGGAAATCCTGGAGGGTCTCGCCCGCGTCGAGGACGAGCTGCTGTCAGGAACCTTCCCGTTCCGCGACGAGTACGAAGATATTCACATGAATATCGAGGCGCGGCTGCGCGAGCTGATCGGCCCGACGGCGGGCCGGCTGCACACCGCCCGCTCGCGCAACGACCAGGTGGCCGTTGATTTCCGCCTGTGGGTCCGCGACGCCTGCGACCGCACCGTCGGCCAGCTCGAGGCGCTGCAGAAAGCCCTACTGGCCCGGGCCGAAACCTACGCCGACGCGCTGATGCCCGGCTTCACCCATCTGCAGCCGGCCCAGCCGGTCACCTTCGGCCACCACCTGATGGCCTATGTCGAGATGTTCGGCCGCGACGCCGGCCGCTTCCGCGACGCCCGCACCCGCATGAACGAATGTCCGCTGGGCGCGGCGGCCCTGGCCGGCTCGCCCTTCCCGATCGACCGTCAGCAGACGGCGAGCGCGCTGGGCTTCGACCGCCCGACCGCCAACTCGCTGGACAGCGTCTCCTCGCGCGACTTCGCCCTGGAGGCCCTGTCGGCCGCCTCGATCACCGCCACGCACCTGTCGCGCCTGGCCGAGGAGATCGTGCTGTGGACGACGCCGATGTTCGGCTTCATCAAGCTGACCGACGCCTTCACGACCGGCAGCTCGATCATGCCGCAGAAGAAGAACCCCGACGCAGCCGAGCTGATCCGCGCCAAGGTCGGCCGGATTCTGGGGTCGCTGACCACCCTGACCGTGGTCATGAAGGGTCTGCCGCTGGCCTATTCGAAGGACATGCAGGAGGACAAGGTCCCGACCTTCGAGGCCTTCGACGCGCTCGAACTCAGCCTGCTGGCCATGGCCGGCATGATCGCCGACCTGACCCCGAACACCGAAAACATGGCCAAGGCGGCCGGCGCGGGCTTCTCGACCGCCACCGATCTGGCCGATTGGCTGGTGCGGACGCTGAACATGCCTTTCCGTGACGCCCACCACGTGACAGGCTCCGCCGTAAAGACGGCCGAAGGCTTGGGCGTCGACCTGGCGGATCTTTCCCTGGCGCAGTTCCAGGAGATCGAGCCCCGGATCACGAACGACGTCTACGCCGTCCTGACCCCGGCCGCCTCGGCGGCCAGCCGCATGAGCTATGGCGGGACGGCCCCCGCCCAGGTCCGCGCCCAGATCGCGCGTTGGAAGGAACAGCTGGCATGAGCCGCACTCTGACGACCCTCGCCCTGGCCGCCCTGGCCGTCACGGCCGCCGCCTGCGGCAAACAGGGCGCGCTGGAACGTCCCGCCCCGATGTGGGACGCCCAGAAGAAGGCCGCCTGGGCCGCCGAGCGCCGCATGGCCTCGGCCCAGGCCAACCAACCCGCCCGCGCCGGCGGCGCCCAGGAGATCCGGGACCCGGCCTCCAGCAACCGCACCATTCGCGCCGCGCCCCTGCCGGGCACCCGGGATCCGTTCGGCGGTCCGTCCGCGGCCGGCTTCCCCGGCGCCACGCCCAACTAAGAGACTCCGTTGAACCACTTCGAGTACGGCCCGCAGGGCCTGGCCTGCGAAGGCGTGCCCCTGGCCAAGATCGCGGCCGAGGTCGGCACGCCGGTCTATGTGTACAGCCGCGCCACCCTGGAGCGGCACTTCGTCGTGTTCCGCGACGCCCTGGCCATGTCCGGCGTGGTCGATCCGCTCATCGCCTACGCCGTGAAGGCCAATTCCAATGTCGCGGTGCTCAAGGTGCTGGGCGACCTGGGCGCGGGCGCCGACACGGTCTCCGAGGGCGAGGTCCGCCGCGCTCTGGCCGCCGGCATCCCCGGCGAGCGGATCGTCTTTTCGGGCGTCGGCAAGGCCCGCCGTGAGATCGCCTTCGCGCTGCAAGCCGGCGTCGCCGAGATCAATGTCGAGTCCGAGCCGGAGCTCAACCTGATCGCCGACGTCGCCGCTGAGCTGGGCGTCCGCGCCAAGGTCGCCTTCCGGGTCAATCCGGACGTCGCGGCCGGCGGCCACGCCAAGATCGCCACCGGCAAGTCCGAGAACAAGTTCGGCGTCTCGTTCGCCGAGGCCGCGCGCCTCTACGCCAACGCCAGCAACAACGCCAACCTCGAACCCGTGGGCGTGGCCTGCCACATCGGCAGCCAGATCACCGATCTGGCCCCCATGCGCGCGGCCTTCACCAAGATGCGAGGCCTCGTGGAGCAACTGCTCGGCGAGGGCCTGTCGGTCGAGCGCCTGGACCTGGGCGGGGGCCTGGGCGTGCCCTATTTCAACCACCCCGAACCGCCCTCGCCCGCCGAGTTCGCAGCCATGGTCGGCGAGGTCACTCAAGGCCTGCCCGTGACCCTGGCCTTCGAGCCTGGCCGGGTGATCGCCGCCAACGCCGGCGTGCTGGTGTCGGAAGTGATCCACGTCCACGAACGCCCCGAGGGTCGCAAGTTCCTGGTCATCGACGCGGCCATGAACGACCTGGTCCGCCCGGCCATGTACGACGCGTTCCACGACATTCGTGCAGTGACGCAGCGCGCCGGCGAGACAGTCTATGACGTGGTCGGTCCGGTCTGCGAGACGGGCGACACCTTCACCCGCGACCGCGCCCTGCCGCCGTTCGCAGCGGGAGACCTGGTGGCCTTCATGTCGGCGGGCGCCTATGGCGCAGCCATGGCCAGCGAGTACAACACCCGGCCGCTGGTGCCCGAGGTGCTGGTCGACGGCGACCGCTATGCGGTGATCCGCAAGCGGCCGACCTATGACGAGATGCTGGCGCGAGATCTGGTGCCGGACTGGGTTTGATCAGGAGTTTCCCTCTCCCCTTGCGGGAGAGGGTGGCCCACGCAGTGGGTCGGGTGAGGGGTCGCGTGGCCGATGCCACGACACCCCTCATCCGTCAGCTTCGCTGACACCTTCTCCCGCAAGGGGAGAAGGAAAGCATCAATCCATCGCGCCGATATACGGCAGGCCCCGGCTCTTGCCTTCGTCGTCGAGGCCGTAGCCCACGAGGTAGCGGGCCGGCGCTTCCCAGGCCACGAAGTCGGGGTCCATGCCGCGATCCTTGGGCCAAGGCTTGCGGGCGAAGACGGCGGTCAGCACTTCGCTGGCGCCGGCGTCCTTCACGAGGCGCGCGGCCTCGGAAAGCGACAGGCCGGTGTCGAAGACGTCGTCGACGACCAGAGCGCGGCGGCCGACCAGCGGGCGCTGCAGGTCGGCGCGGACCTCACAGCGGCCCGAGCTCTTGCGCTCGTCGTGATAGGAGGCCAGCCACAGGGCGTCGAAGCGGACGTCGCGGCCCGCTTTCCACAGGGCGCGGGTCAGGTCAGCGGCGAACCACAGACCGCCGGTCAGCAGGCAGACCACGACGGTGTCGTCGTCGATGCGCGGCGCGATCTGTTCGGCCAGTTTTTGAACCCGCTCGGCGATCTCGGCTTCCGAGATCAGGACTTCGGGCTTGGGGAGGTCATTCATGATGGGCGGGTTCGTGAGAGTCTGAAGGGGGCGTTTGGTCCCCGCTCTCATGTCCCGGGGGTTCCTGTCCAGCCGCTTCGTGCGCGACAGGGGCGTCCTGCGCGCCGCGCAGAGCGACTTCCGGCTCGCCAGCGTGACCTTCCGGCTTCTTCAAAGCGGCCTTCACCGCCTTGGCCGCGCCAGGCTCGGTGGCGAAGCCGATCTGCAAGTCCTTGGCCGTGCGCGGGGGATCCAAGAACGTGATCGAGAAGTGCCGCACCTCGCCGGGCGGGATCTTGGGGTCCGCGGCGGCGGCCAGTTGCCCGGCGACGCGCTTGTTTTCCTTGCTGAGCAACTCCACGCGCAAAGGCGGGGCGATGACTTCATGCTCGGTGATGTTGCGGATCGAGCCGGTGATGGTCACGGCGGCATGGCCGTCCTGCATCGAGGGTTGTGCCTTGATGCTGCCGGCGTCGATCAACAGGCCTACCGTGTTCACCGGCAGGCCGACGGCTGCATAGGCGCCTGCGGAGCCCGGCATGATGCGCACGACATCGATCCGGAAGATCAGGGCGGCGACCACGACCACCGCCATGGCGGCGGCCATGCCGGCCCAGATCACACCCGTCGCCGTCGCTGCGCGCAGGCGGCGCTCGGCGTCTGCGCGGGCTCGGAAGACCTTGGGCAGCTCCTCGCCCGGAAGTGCGCTGACCGGCGGTTCCTCGGCCTCGGCGACGACGACTTCTTCGGGCGCGTCGAGCGTTGGGCTGGGAGTTTGATTTTCGGAGATTTCAGGCTCGTCGAAGAGGTCCAGCGGCTCTTCGAGATGGGCGGTCCAGCGGTGTCCGCAGGAGGCGCAACGCACGACACGGCCTTCCGGCCCGACCTTGGAGTCGTCGACGAAATAGCGGCTGGCGCACTCCGGACAGGTCAGTATCATGGCCGCGAATCGAACGAACCCCACATGACTTCATGGGGTCGCTGATTTTAACCCTGATGTCCAGAAAGCCCAGTGACGCGCCTTGCGGATCGACACAGAACAGGGCGATGACGCCCTTCCGGTGGTCCGCTTCGAAGGCGTGTCGATGCGCTATGGGCGGGGTCCGGAAACGCTCAGAGATATAAGCTTTTCCCTGGACCAGGGCTCGTTCCACTTCCTGACTGGCGCGTCGGGGGCGGGCAAGAGTTCGCTGCTCAAGTTGATCTATCTGGCGCACCGTGCGTCACGGGGTCGCGTGGAGCTGTTCGGGCGTGACGTCAGCCTGACCCACGCCTCGGACCTGCCCTTCCTGCGCCGCCGGATCGGAGTGGTCTTCCAGGAGTTCCGTCTGCTTGAGCACCTGTCGGTGTTCGACAACGCCGCCCTGCCCTTGCGAATCCTCGGCCGCAAGCCGGCCACCTATCGCGAGGACGTCGCAGAGCTTCTGAATTGGGTGGGCCTGGGCGAGCGGATGCACGCCCTGCCCGCCACGCTGTCGGGCGGCGAGAAGCAGCGCCTGGCCATCGCCCGCGCCGTCGTCGACCGTCCCGACGTTCTGCTGGCCGACGAGCCGACTGGCAATGTCGATCCGGCCATGTCGCTGCGTCTGCTGCGCCTGTTCGTCGAGCTGAACCGCCTGGGCACGACCGTGCTGATCGCCACCCATGACGAGGACCTGGTCGCGCGGGCCGCGCGTCCGACCCTGCATCTGGAGCACGGGCGCCTCGTGGATCTGGGAGGCCGGCCATGAGCGAGTTCTTCCAGGTGTCGCGCTGGCGGCCCGGTCCGCTGCTGCCGCCGCGCGACGCCCGCGACGGCGCCTTGGTGTTCGTGGTGGCGGTGCTGTGCTTCCTGGCATGCCTCACCGCCTTCGCCGCCCTGGCGGCCAATCGCGCCGCGCACGGCTGGACGGCGCAGCTCAGCGGCTCAGCGACGGTGGTGGTCCGCGCCCGCGTCAACGAGACGCCCGACAGCGCCGCCGCCCGCGCCGCCGAGACCCTGGCCGGCGTGCGCGGCGTGGTCGAGGCCCAGGCCCTGCCGCGCGAGAAGGCCGAGGCGCTGCTCGCGCCTTGGATCGGAGCCGAGGCCCTCGTCGATGATCTGCCGACTCCGCGGCTCGTCACGCTCGAGCTCGACCCCAAGGCCCCGCCGACCGCAACCATTCTGGATCGCGCGCTGCGCGCGGCGGGCATCGACGCCACCGTGGACGATCACAGCCGCTGGATCGCCGATATCGAGCGCGCGGCGGATATCGCCCGGTTCGCGGCGCTGGGCGTCTTCGCCCTCATCGCGGCGGCCACGGCGGCGGTGATCGCCTTCGCGACGCGGGCGGGCTTGGCGGCGCGGCGCGACGTCATCGAGGTGCTGCACTTCTCGGGCGCCGAGGCCCGCTTCATCGCCAGCCTGTTCCAGAACCGGTTTGCGACCATGGGCGCGCTGGCGGGGTTGCTGGGCGGCGCAGGGGCGGCCATCATCGGGGCGCTCGCGCGCTACTTCGGCGGCGGGGCGGGCGTTGTTCCGGTGCTCCCGTTGGCCTGGATCGACCTGCTGGCCGCCCTGCCCGCGCCGGTGCTGGCGGCGCTGATCGCCGGCGTCTCGGCCCGTCTGGCGGCGTCGCGCATCGTGGGGGAGATGCCGTGAAGACCTTGGCCGCCTTGCTGATCGCCCTGATGATCTGGGGCCTTGGACTCCTGGCGTTCACGGGGCGGGTCGACCAGTCGACCCCGGCGCCCGAGCCGCCCATATCAGACGGCGTCGTCGCCCTGACCGGCGCCTCGACCCTCCGCCTGGAGGCCGCGACGCGGCTTCTGGAAGAAGGCAAAGGCCAGCGGCTGCTGATCTCCGGCGTCAATCGCGAAGCCACCCGTTCGGAGATCCAGGCCGTCACCAAGGCGGTGAAGCCGATCTACGACTGCTGCGTCGACCTGGGTTTTTCCGCCGCCAACACGGTCGGCAACGCCCGCGAGACAGCCGAATGGGCGCGCTCCAAAGGCTACAAGAGCCTGATCGTCGTCACCGCCGACTACCACATGCCCCGGTCGATGCTTGAGTTGCACGCCGCCATGCCGCATGTGGCCTTGCACCCCTATCCGGTGAAGACCGATCTGAACGCCCGTCGCTGGTGGAAGACCGGCGTCAGCGCGCGACGCATGATCGTGGAGTACTGCAAGTACCTGGCGATTCTGGGTCGCGAAGCGTTCCTGGGGCTGGGACCGAAGGACAAGGCCGCCCCGGCGGCGAAGGAAGAGTCTTGATCTATCTGCGTTCGCTTCTGTTCCAATTGGCCTTCTGGCTTTGGTCGATCGCCTGGGCCGTCGGCATGCTGCTGGTCCTGCCGCTGCCGCGCGGCGTCAACACCTGGTGCCTGACCACCTGGGCCAAGGGCCTCATCGTGGGCCTGCGCGTCCTTGCGGGCGTTAAGGTCGAGGTGCGCGGCCAAGAGCATCGCCCGACCGGACCGGCTCTCGTCGCGGCCAAACACCAGTCGATGTTCGACGTGTTCAGCCAGTTCGCCCTGCTGCCCGACGCCTGCTTCGTGATGAAGAAGGAGCTCCTGATGGTGCCCCTGTTCGGCTGGCATGGCCTTAAGGCCCAGATGATCGTCGTGGATCGTGACGGCCACTCCACAGCGCTCAAGAAGCTGGTCCGCGACGCCGTCGACCGGATGAAGGAAAGCCGCCAGATCGTGATCTTCCCCGAAGGCACGCGCGGCAAGGTCGGCGAGCCTGGCGACTACAAGCCCGGCATCGCTGCGCTCTATCGCGAAATGAACATGCCAGTGACGCCGCTGGCGCTGAACTGCGGTTCGCACTGGAACAAAGGCTTCCTGATCCAGCCTGGCACGATCGTGTTCGAGTATCTGCCCGCGATCCCCGCTGGCCTGAAGCGCGGCGAGTTCATGCGCGAGCTGCAGACCCGCATCGACACGGCGACCAAGGCGCTGGAAGACGCGGGGCTTTAGGCCGCCTCCCGCGCCTCGACCATCTTCAGCAGCCTTTCCATCGCATGGTCGCGCACGCCGTCCTCGTGCAGGTGCATGACGAGATCGCGCAGGTAGTCGATGTTGGGACCCGACAGGCCCACCGCGCCGGCGATCAGCGCGGCCTGCTCTTCAAGACTCAGGGCCCCGGCCCATTGGCTGTGCTTCATGTCCGACAGGAAGACCAGCGCGGGCGTGCGCACCCCACCATCGACCTTCACCTCGCGCCAGGTCTCGAAATAGGTCTCGGTCGGCTGCTCGCGCTCGCGGAGATAGGCGTAGACGCCCTCCCACTCGGCGGCGGCGACGCGATAGGCCATGCCGCGCACTGAACCGCCCGGCGCCAGGCCCAGCACCAGGCCGGGCCGTTCGTAGGTGCCGCGATGGTGGACCGAATAGATGCAGAACGCCCGCCGCCGACCGTGGAGCACGGCGGTTCTTCGGTCTATGAACGGGAACCCGGGCCGCCACATCAGCGATCCGTATCCGAACACCCAGCGATCCTCGCCGCCCTCTGAACTCATCACCGATCCCGACTGGACGCGCCCTAGAATGACCCATAACGACGCCGCCCCGTCCCGCAAAGCCCCCGCAAGAGCCCGGCGCAGCCGCCTGTTTGCGCCTTTCATCCTCGCGGCTGTTTTGGCGGGCGCCTGGAGCTATGGCTGGATCTGGTTGCGTGGCCAGGCCGAGCAGCGGATGGACGCCCAGGCGGCGGACCTCAAGTCGCGCGGCTACGACCTGTTGTGGAGCGCCCGGACCTTTTCCGGCTTCCCGTTCCGCATGAACATCCAGATGTCCGACGTCCGGATCGCCGAACCCACGGGCTGGGCGCTGCGGCTGCCGCAACTGAAGGGCGAGGCGGCGGTGTACAACCTCACCCACTGGGTGCTGGTGGCCCCGAACGGCGTGGTGCTGACGCGCCCTGAGGCGGGCGACGTCACCATCGCCGGCGAGGCGCTGCGGGCCAGCATCTCGCACGTGACCGAGTACCCGCCGCGCATCTCGATCGAGGGCGCGAAGCTCACCTTCGTCCCGGCCGCGGGGGCCAAGCCCTTCACCCTGGTCTCGGCGGACCGGATGCAGCTGCACGTCCGCGGCGGCGGTCCCGACGACCAGGGCGCGGTGTTCTTCAAGGCCGACGGCGCCAAGACCGCCTTCCCCGGGCTGCTGGGCCGCATCGCCCAGGACAAGACCGCCTCGATGCTGCTGGAGACGCATCTGACCCACGTTTCGCAACTGCGCGGCCGTAACTGGGAAGCCGCCGTCAAGCAATGGAGCGCGGCCGGCGGCCAGATCACCGTGCAGAAAAGTCAGATCCTCGCCGGAGACGCCGAAGGCCGGGCCAAGTCCGGCGTTCTTGGCGTGGACTCCGATGGCCGGGTCACAGGCCTGCTAAGCGTCGCGATCAAGGAGCGCGCCGATCTTTCGCAGCCGATCCAAACCCCTGAACAGGCCTTGGCCGCCGCCGCCCAGGCCGTGGGCCAGGAACCGGTCATCGAGGCGGATCTGCGTTTCGACAACGGCCGCAGCTATCTCGGCGCCATCGACACAGGGCCCGCGCCCACCGTCTATTGATCGGGCAGATCGGACCAATCACGCAATTTTCTTCCCGTGAGGGCTAGCTATTGCGTGTTTCGCGGCAAAGACTATGGTCCGTCCTCCAATTTTGGGGAAGAACATGGGCAGCGACGCGACGGAGGCCACGCCGTCTCTCGAAGAGGTCCGATGGCGGCTCGACGCCATCGACGGTGAACTGCTGAAACTGCTCGACGAGCGCGCCGGCCTGGCCGGCGCCGTCGCAGCGGCTAAGCGCGCCTCGGGCGACACGGGCTTTGGCCTGCGCCCCGGCCGCGAGGCCCAGATTGTCCGCAAACTGCTCGCCTCGCCCCGCAAGGGCGCCAGCGCCGCCCTGGTGATCCGCATCTGGCGTGAGATCATGGCCGACAACCTGGCGCGCCAGGGCCCCTATCATCTAGGCGTGTTCGGCGGACGCGAACCGGCCCGGGCGGTCGAGCTGACCCGCCTGCGGTTCGGGACCGCGCCGCGCCTGTCGCTGCTGCCGACGGCGCAGGACGCCCTGGCGGTGGCCCGCACGCCGTGGGGCGTCGGGGTCCTACCGCTCTCGTCCGACACGCCCTGGTGGGGCCGCCTGCTGGCCGAGCCCAAGCTGAAGGTCTTCGCCGCGCTGCCGTGTCTGGCCGCCTGGGGATCGCAGGCCGCCCTGGCCGTGGCCGAGGTCGAGGTGGAGCCGACCGGCGGCGACCAGACCTTCTGGGTCACCGACTCGCCCAAGAGCGCCGCCGCCATCATCGAGGCGCTGAGCCAGACCGATGTGGCCGCCGAGCTGATCGCCGACGCCGGCGGGCTGAAGCTCTTCTCGCTCTCCGGCTTCTTCCAGGCCGACGATTCGCGCCTGGCGCGCGCGCCGGGCCAACTTACGGGGGTCATCGGGGCTGCACCGGAGCAGTTCGACGTGTAAGAGACGGCCGTCTCACGCAAGACATCCGTCAACCGAGTAGTCCGATGACCGCCTCCTCCGCCGACCGCTTCGCCGCGCCGCGTCCCGTGCCCAAGTCCGGGATCATGGACATCCACGCCTATGTCGGCGGCAAGTCCAAGGTCGAGGGCATCGCCCATCCGGTGAAGCTGTCCAGCAACGAGAACATCCTGGGCAGCAGCGACAAGGCCAAGGACGCCTATCGCAACGCCGTCGACCGGCTGCACATCTATCCGGACGGCAAGGCCAACATCCTGCGCGCCGCCGTGGCCGAGCGCTACAAGCTGGAGCCCGAGCGCCTGACCTTCGGCGACGGCAGCGACGAGATCTTCGCCCTGCTGTGCCAGGTCTATCTCGAACCGGGCGACAACATCGTCCAGGGCGAGCACGGCTTCGCCGCCTACGCCATCGGGGCTCGCGCCTGCCAGGGCGAGGTGCGCATGGCCAAGGAGGTCAACCACCGCGTCGACGTCGACGAGGTGATCAAGTGCGTCGACGAGCGCACGCGCCTGGTTTTCATCGCCAACCCCGCCAACCCGACCGGCACCTGGCTGACGGGCGAGGAGATCCGCGCCCTGCACGCGGGCCTGCCGCCTTCGGTGGTGCTGGTGCTGGACGGCGCCTACGCCGAATTCTGCACCGACCCGCGCTTTGAGGACGGATTGGAGCTGGCCCGCACGGCCGAGAACGTCATTGTCACGCGGACCTTCTCGAAGATCCACGGCCTGGCCGCGCTGCGCGTCGGCTGGGGTTACGCGCCCGAGCACATCATCGCGCCGATCGAGCGCATCCGACCGCCGTTCAACACCTCGATCCCCGCGCAGGAGGCGGCGGTCGCGGCCCTGTTTGACGACGACTTCCAGGACCGCTCGCGCGCCCTGGTCGAGCAGTGGCGCCCGTGGCTGGCCCAGCAGCTGGGCGGCCTTGGCCTGGAGGTGACCCCGTCAGCGGCCAATTTCGTCCTGGCCACCTTCCCGACCACGCCGGGCAAGACGGCACCGGAGGCCGAGGCTTTCCTGGCCTCGAAGGGCTACCTCGTCCGCGCCGTCGGCAACTACAACCTGCCCAACGCGATCCGCATCACGATCGGCCTGGAAGAGCAGAACCGCGCCGTGGTCGAGCTTCTGTCCCAGTTCATGGGGCGATGATCCCGCCCCTCTCCGATCTCCCCGGCGAATGCCGGGGCCCAGGTCGAGCCCGCGGTTGGGTCTCGATCGAACACTGAGAAAAGGCGCATCATCCCCAGCCGCTCAGGCTGTATCTGGGTCCCGGCATTCGCCGGGAGGATCGGGTTGGGGGTCGTTCAAAGGTCTTGCCCATGCCTAACCCCGGCGTCCTGTACCCCAAGCTCACCGTCATCGGCTGCGGCCTGATCGGCGGTTCGGTGATCCGCGCAGCGCGCCAGCACGGCGTGGTCGGCGAGATCACCGTCGCCGACGCCAGCGAGGCCCACCGCGCCCGGGTGACCGAACTGGCCATCGCCGAGCACGTCACCGGCGATATCGCCGAGGCCGTGAAGGACGCCGACCTCGTGGTCATCGCCACCCCGGTGCTGTCGGTGCCCGAACTGGCCAGCGTGGTGATCCCCGCGATGAAGCCGGGCGCCACCCTCACCGACGTCGGCTCGACCAAGGGCAATGTGGCAGAAGCCTTCCGGGCTCAGGACCTGTCGAAGATCTACGCCATCCCCGGCCACCCGATCGCCGGCACCGAGCAGTCGGGCCCGGACGCCGGTTTCGCCGAGCTGTTCGAGAACCGCTGGACGATCCTCACGCCCTTCGAGAGCGAAGACGACCACTACGCGGCCGCCGTCGCCAAACTGTCGGCTTTCTGGCGGGCCTTCGGCGCCCAGGTCGAGCTGATGGACGAAAAGCACCACGACCTGGTGCTGGCCGTCGTCTCCCACCTGCCCCACCTGATCGCCTATACGATCGTCGGCAGCGCGGCGGACCTGGAGAACGTCACCGAGAACGAAGTCATCAAGTACTCGGCCTCGGGCTTCCGCGACTTCACCCGCATCGCCGCCAGCGACCCGACCATGTGGCGCGACATCTTCGTGGCCAACAAGGACGCGGTGCTGGAGATGCTGGGCCGCTTCACCGAGGACCTGCAGGCCATGAGCCGCGCGATCCGCTGGGGCGACGCCGACACCCTGCACGCCCACTTCACCCGGACGCGGGCTATCCGTCGCGGCATCGTGGCGGCGGGCCAGGAGAGCGCGGAGCCGAACTTCGGCCGCGATCGCGGGAAGCACTGAGGCGATTACGCCCTCCGTTCCGGAGAGGGCCTCATTTGCGAAACACCGCCGCAACAATAGAAGCTCAATCACACCGTCCAGGGACATCACCCTGGAAGGAATCGCCTACATGCGCCGCACGCTTTTCGTCGCGCTCGCCTCGCTCACCACCCTGGCCGCCGGCGCGGCCATCGCCCAGCAGGATGGACCGCCGCGCGGCATGCCTGCGCCGGAAGACGTCTTCAAGCGCTGGGACTCCAACAGCGACGGCGCTGTCGACAAGGCCGAATGGACGGGCGCGGGCCGCCCCGAAGACCGCTTCGCCATGATCGACGCCAACAAGGACGGCAAGATCATGCTCGACGAGCTGAAGACCGCCTTCGAGACCATGCGCCAGCGCCGGATGCAGCAGGGCGAAGGCCCGCCTCCTGGCCCGCCGCCGGAAGGCGCTCCGCCGCAGAACTAACCCTCTTCGGCGGAACGTCGAGCGCCGCCCGGTCAGCCCACCGGGCGGCGTTCTTCGTTTTCAGCCCAGAACCTGGGCGCGCAACATCGCCAGCGGCAGCGTCCCGGGCCAGAGCACCGCGTCGTGGAAGGCCTTGAGGTCGAAGTCCTTGCCCTGGCGACGGCGCGCCGCCGCGCGAAGCTCGACAAGTCCCAGCCACGACAGGCCCTGCCCCGCGACGCTTCCAGGCCCGATGGCGGCGCGTTCGACGTCCTGAGCAATGGGCGCAAAGACCGGCGGCGGCCCCTGCAGGTCGGCGAACCAGGCCTCGGCCCTGGCCCGGCTCCAGCCCTTGGCGTGCAAGCCTGTGTCGATCACCAGCCGCCCCGCCCGAAACAGCATCCATTGCAGGTAGCCCAGCTCAGCCAGCGGATCACCGGCGAAGGCGCCCTCCTCGTCAGCCAGTTGCTCGGCATAGATCGACCAGCCCTCACTGAAGCCGGGACAGGCCAGGCGCGTGCGCAGAGGGTGAGCGCCCGCGCCCTCCTCCATGGGGATCTGCAGCATGTGGCCCGGCACGCATTCGTGGTGGGCGACGCTGGCCAGGGTCCAGCGGGGCCGACTGCGAATAGCGGCCAGATCGACGAAATAGACGCCCGAGCGCTTCCCATCGAAGCTGGGCGCCTCGCGGTAGCCTTGTCGCGCGGCGGCCTCGTCGGCGGTCGACATGCGCGAAACCTGACTCGTCCAGGCGCCCTTGGGGACGGCGCCGAACGACCGAGACAAACGGGACTTGGCCTTGTCGAGCCAGGCGTTCATGTCCGCCACCAAGCGGTCACGACCAGCATCATCATCGCTGTAGAGAAACCGGGGATCGCGCGAGAACGCCGTCAGGCGCGCACCGACACTACCCTTGGTCAGACCTCGCGCCCGAAGCAGCCCATCGGCTCGGGCTGAGAATCGCCGGCAGGCGTCCAGGCCTCTGGCGTGCGCCTCGGCAGGCGTGATCGCCGCGCCGAGATTGGCCTTCAGGACCAGTGCGTAATAGGCCTCGGCGTCCTTGAAGCGCACCCCGCCGTCGCCCGCACGCGGCCTCAGCATCGCGAGCGCCTCGGCCTGCGCCGCCAGAGCCTTCGCCAAGCCCTCCGGCGCGCCGACGCTCGCCTTCGCCAGTCCCGCCACGACCTTGTCGATGACGAAGCCCGGAGGCAGCACGCCAAGGCCTGCGTCAGCCCGGAGCTTTTCGGTTTCGGCCGCGACGCGACGAGCTAAGGCGTCAACGGCCTCGCCGCCCGCCTTGACCGCTTCGGCGGTCCTCAGCCAGGCGCCTGTGCGGGTTGTGACCGCGTACGGCGAGCCTGAGCCGCCGACGAACGGAAACCGCCGCGCGATCTCGGCTTCGGTCTCGAGCGCCTGCAGGATCGCGTCGCGATCGAGCCGGGCATAGGGCGACAACCCCTCAGCGGGAAACGCCTTCAGCGCCGCCAGACGGTCGGCCGCCGAGCCGCCTTTCGCCAGCGTGTCCAGCAAGACCCTGAGCGCAGCGTCGTTGGAGGCCCGCGCCTGGCTGGCCATCAAGGTCGCGCCCACAGCGGCGCCGCCCGCGAGGGCTTGTCGACGGCTCAGCATGGGGCCCTCCCGGAGACTCTTGCCTTTCTGTCTAAGCCGCCTGACACCGGTGTCCAGCACTGTCGTCAGGCGGCGGTCGGATACCGGTAACAAACCGCGTGACAACGCTGTCTATGCGCCGCTAACCTGCGCCCAAGGCGCGCGCCGACGCGCCATGGAGGAAGCGTTGATGATCCGCCTGGCCGCCCTTTCGCTTGTCTCGACCCTGGCCCTGGCCAGCGCGGCGCTGGCCGACGACACACCGCGTCCGATCCGGCTCAATCAGACAGGCTTTGAAGCCCAGGGCCCGAAGCGCGCGATCCTGGCCGATCCGTCAAAGACGCCGCTGGACTGGGTCCTGCTCAACACTGACGGCGCCGCGATCGCCAGGGGCAAGACCGTCGTCTTCGGCGACGACAAGGCCTCGGGCGAGCACGTCCACCAGATCGACCTTTCCGGGTTCCGCAAGGCCGGCGACGGCTACCGCCTCAAGGTCGGGGCCGCCGAGTCGCGCGCCTTTGCGATCAAGGCCAAGCCTGACGGCCGCCTGACCCGGGCGGCGATGTCGTTCTTCTACCAGCAACGCGCCAGCGTCCCGATCGAGGCCCAGTACGTCGAGCGCCCGGACCTGGCGCGTCCCGCCGGCCACGCCCCCGACAAGGCCACCTGCTTCGACCAGGCCGACGAGCGCGGACAGGTCTGGCCCGGCTGCGACTACACGCTCGACGCCAGCCGTGGCTGGTATGACGCCGGCGACCACGGCAAGTACGTCGTCAATGGCGGCATCTCGGCCTGGACGCTTCTCAACGCCTGGGAGCGCGCCGCCGTCCTGAAGCGCCCCGCCGCGCTCGCGGCGTTCGGCGACCGCGCCCTGGCCCTGCCCGAGGCCGGCAACGGCGTCCCGGATGTTCTGGACGAAGTCCGCTTCCAGCTCGACTTCCTGCTGGCCATGCAGATTCCCGAGGGCAAGACCCTGCAGGTTCCCGTGGGCAATCAGCGGCCCGCCGACGGCAAGCTGGTGCTGAGCGCGATCAACGCTTCGGGCATGGCGCACCAGAAGCTGGCGGACCGCTACTGGACCGCTCTGCCGACAGCGCCCGCTGACGACAAGCAGGTGCGCTATCTCTACTATCCGACGACCGGCGCGACGCTGAACCTCGCCGCCGTCGCGGCCCAGGCCGCGCGCCTGTGGAAGGACATCGACCCCGCCTTCGCGGCCAAGTGCCTGGACGCCGCGCGCCGCGCCTTCGCGGCGGCCCAGCGCCATCCGAACATTTACGCCATCGGCCCCTTCACCGGCTCCGGCGGCTATGGCGACGGCGATCTGACCGACGAGTTCTACTGGGCGGCGGCCGAGCTCTACGCCACCACCGGCGAGGCGGCCTATGAGACGGCCCTGCGCGCCTCGCCGCTGTTCCTCGCCTCGCCCAGCGAAGGAACGCGTCCGACCGGAGACATCGGCTGGAACAGCGTCGGCGCTCTAGGGACCATCACCCTGGCCCTCGCGCCCAACGGCCTGAAACCCGCCGAAATCGCCAAGGCCCGCGCCAACCTCGTGGCCACCGCCGGCAAGCACCTGTCTGACGATGTCAGCCAGGGCTACGCCCTGCCCTACGCTGCGCCTGGCTACCCCTGGGGCTCCAATTCCTCGGTGCTGAACCGCGCGCTGGTGCTGGGTCTGGCCCACGACTTCACCGGCGAGGCCGCCTATCGCTACGGCGCGGTCGACGCGATGGACTATGTGCTGGGCCGCAACCCGCTGGACCAGTCATACGTCACGGGCTTTGGCGCGCGACCGATGCGGCATCCGCACCACCGCTTCTGGGCCAAGCAGGCCGACCCCGCCTATCCCGCCCCGCCTGCGGGCGTGGTCTCGGGCGGGCCGAACTCGACCAACATGAGCGACCCCGTAGCCAGCGAAATGAAGGGCAAGTGCCGGCCACAGACCTGCTGGATCGACGACTACCGGTCCTTCACCCAGAATGAAGTCGCCATCAACTGGAACGCCCCGCTGGTCTGGGTCTCGGCCTTCCTCGACGACACCGCGCGCTGATCGCGCTTGGAGCGAGGGATAGCCGCTTGAGTACCAAGACGTCCCGGGCTAAACGGGGCGTCCCCTGAGCGGGCGTAGTTCAGAGGTAGAACGTCAGCTTCCCAAGCTGCACATTTCTCAAGCTAATCAATGCGATAGCTGTAAAACGCGCTCAAATTTCATCGATTAAAATCAAGTGGTTACGAAACCGGTGTAAACCGCGATCGCACGCCTGGATCCGCGCCAAATAGCCGCTCACGAGTTGTCTGGAGGTCGCGCTGAGGGGAGGCGAACCCTTCTCTCGGGAACCATCAGGCGCTGCTAGGTCCCACCAGCCGAGAACAGCCGGAATAGGTCGAGTCGTAACAGCTGCTCGTAACAGGCGGAAGGAGGCGACCGGCGGTTCAGTCAGCTAGTGCTCCGCCGCTGGTCAGAGGTTCAAGTTGTTCCCGTCAAACCACAGGGCCATGATGTCGTCGTAACGGTCTGACCCCGGAGAGGAAGCATGACCATCAAGGTCAAGAAGCGCGAGCGCCCCGACGTCGCCGCGTTCGGTAGGAAGATCACCGAGAAGTACCCGACCGTCCTGACCCACCTCGCCGAGATGGAGCGGCAGGAGAAGCTTGAGCGGACGGACGAGACGGGCTGTGAAGAGACCCTGGAAGGACCGAAGTCCTAGATATTATCGCCCTATATGACCCGGGTGCCGCCTGTACCCGAGGTTTCTAGGGCTCCGGCCTTATAGTTTGCTCCGCGCGCTGGCGGAGCCGCGACGACCGAACCCTAAAATACTAGCAAACTAGCTTCATAGCTTAATAGTGTTCGCAGCGCTGAAGGAAATTTCTTCACTTGTGACAATTGACAATAGAGGCGCGCTATTGTTATTCTGTTGTCAGAATGAACTTGGAGACGATAACCTTCCGGCCCGCATACAAGTTCGGGGCCGAGAAAATCGCTGAATTTGCCCGGGACCTCGGGTTGACCCACGCGCTGACGCTACAGCCGGGGCTCATGAACTTTGCGGGGCGAGACCCCGAGCGCTTCCTACTCCCCATGACCGGCAAGTTGCTGGAGCTCTACGCCCGACATGGGCGCGGACAAGGTCGCAGGGCTTGCGCCAAAGACCCCAGCAAGGCCAAAGCCCCCGCCTCGATGCTCATCCCTGAGAACTTCGGGAAGAGCCGCTCCGGGTGCCCCCATCTCCATGGCATGATCGCTCTGAGCGAGGGTGAGGAACCCTTGTTCCGGGGTTTTCTACGCGACTACTTCGGCGTTGACGAAACCTCCGGCAAGACCTCGCCGTCGCCCCGAGACCTTCCCGCTGTACGCCACCTGTTCGGGAACACGGAGGACCGCACCCCGATCGCTGCGGAACCGGTTCCCGTCGATGTTGGCGACGCGAAGTGGATACTCCGCTCCAAGAATTGCCGCCCCACCTTCGATCTCAAGCCCCTAGGCAGCATCGAGGGGTGGTGCGGATACATCAACAAGCACTACGCCCGACACTCTGACACACCTTTCCTCTTCACCCCTGACCTCCTCGAACACGCTCCCGCTTTCAAACAGCAGTGCGAGCAAAGCCTCATCCGCCGTCGTCTTCACTGACGAACACGGCCCGAGGTATGCGCGTGTAGAGCACTACGGGCGCATGGGTACGGCAACCAGCACTACAGCCGCCATCGCTGACATCGACCTCTCGGCAAGCCTCTTTGCGCCTTAAAACGGCGTGAAGGGCCTGCGGAGCTATGGGGTAATGGCTCCCCGGAGGTGACCGAGCGTTTAGGTCGGAGAGCGGGAAATGCCGAAGCTATGGAATGCTTCAAGCAACATAGCGAAGCCATCCATCAAGGCTTCATTCTTCCTACTTCCATTCCATGAAAGAGGGTCGGTCTACGAAGTCGGCGCGAAGCGACGCGAAGGAGACCACCCAGGCGTCGAAGACGCCTTCCAACAAGCCAGGAAGCCAGGAGGTCATGAACCTCGAAAGCGATGATCCCGATCTCCCAGGAAGCCAGGAAGCTAGGATGACCGCTTACCAGGACAGCGTTGATCTCGAACCCGTCGACGACCGTCCACGCTCTTGACCTCCGGAAGCTGACGGAGCGGATGTCAGTGAAGGGTGGAAGTCGGACAGGCGGCAGGCCCCCACCTGACCGCTTCGCGGTCGTCCGCCCCCAGAGGAGGCGGAAGGTGCGCCCCCTTCTTCCCCCTCTGGGGGAGGAGCGCCGAAGGCGCGGAGGGGGCAAGAATGGGTCGGAAGGAGGAATTGACCGTCCTCCCGGAAGCGGACCTCCCAGGTCACCGCCCCCATGGCCGGCGACCTCACCGGCTCCGGAGCTGACGCCCACCTCCGAAGAGGGCTGCGGGCGCTCCTCGCGTTGTCAGTGCGCCCTGGTGAGGGACGCTTGAGACCAGGGGCAGCAGGATCGTCGTGACGGCCTTGCGAGGTCGCCTTCCTAATCAATCTACCAGGCGATGCTCGGACCGGGATTGTCGGCGGTTGACCGGAGGTGTTGACGAAACCTGGTCGTAACTTGACATTTTCCGGCCCGGCGAAATCAGCAGACCCTTACCCTCGTCGCCGAGCACCCGTTTAGCTCTGATTTTATTGACTTTTTCGAGCACGCCTCGATCGACCTATTCGCGACCGTCTTGACGAAACTTTGCGGGCGCCAAGACGAGTTCGCCTAGCCGAGGCGGTGGTCATGCCAACGCCCTTACCGTCTCCCTCGATCACCGCCTACGTCGTCGTCGATATAGGCGGACCGCTTCCGGTGTCGCCGTCGAATTAAGGCGGACGACGTCCGGAGGCGGAGCAGAGGGCAATGACCGCTCACGGCCCGTTGCGGACTTTGGTCGACGCCAGCAAATTGGGCCAATGACTGCCTTCGACCAAAGCGTGCTCGATCAGCTCCACCTGTCAGAGATTGACCAAGTGTCGTTCTTCAAACGGGATGAGGTCACAACCGACCTGATCTGCTGCGAGGTCACCGTTGGTGATAAGGTCTGGTTCTTCCATGAGGAAGGCGAGGGCTGGGATGTATTGCTCGTTCACCTCAGCAAGTTACCGGGCTGGCGGTCAGACTGGTTCAGCGCCGTCAGCCAGCCTCCATTCGCTGAGTGCCAGACCATCGCTTTCAGGCGATAGCCAAGGCCCGCCAACCGCCCTGAACGGACTTGCTCAATCGCGCATAGGCGACTGCACGTGGTTCCAGCCCACAAGGGTGCCGCCACACTCCTGTGCTACGATTGCGTAAGCGAGCGCATAGTCGGGGAGCCATTGTAGTGGCGTTGCGCTCCGCAATTTGAAACCGCCCCTCCGCTTCAGGATGTGGCCATCCAAGCGTCGCAACAGCTTTCGCTTAGCATTTCCGGTGGCATGAAAATCGAACTCAACGACGGCAGCGTCAGAACCCGGCGCGATTGCCTGCCAACTGGTGAGGAGCGCCTTGTTAGATAGGCTCTGGCGTTTGCTGATGGCGTCGATATCGAACTTGGCGCGCACATGCTCGGGATCGAGCCATAAACTATGGACTACTCGATCAAAGAATGTCGCGGTTGCCCAGTCCATCTGTGTCCCATGCCCAAGCTATCCAGGGTCATCTCAACCACGCTAACGGTCTGCCTTCCACCCATATCTGCCCCTCCCGGAGTCCGCGCCAGAAGCTCCAGGAGCGCGCAAAAGCTCCCGCAGCTACCCAACCAGCAGACGACCTCGCTTCGCCCGCCAGTGACTCCCTTTTCGCGCTTCTCGTCGATCGCTGATGACGGCGATCGCCGGCACCCGTTTGACCGCGTCAATCCCGCGCATCACCCGCCATCGCCGTTGACTCCGATCGGCCTACGCACAAGAACGAAGCGGGAACATAATCATGCGCCGCGACCTCAAGCCCCCTACAGGTTGGACGATCATCGCCGGCACATTGACCCTTGATCGAACGATCTCCGGCTACCTCGCGCGTGACCACGACGTGCGGGGACGCTGCTACCAGCGCGACTGCCGCCGGAACTGCCACATCGACCACGCCCGGATCGTCGAGCAGGGCTTAGGCGCGCTCAAGATCGATCAGGTGAAGACCGCGATGAGGTGCGCCCGCCTAGAGGGCTGCGGGATCGAGTGGCTGGAGAACCCGAACCGCGCGACCTTGCCACTCATGGTCCTGCGGGGGCGCGTAGCGGTGAAGGTCCAGATCGTCTGCCGTGGGTGCGCGACGGTGAGCCTGGTATCCCCGGAGACCATGATCGCCCGCCTGAAGGCCGAAGGGTTGGGCGACGAAAGCACCACGATTGCCACGATCCCCGGGCTGCTGAAGAAGGGGTGCGCCTGCGGGAAGACCGCATGGGAGGTCAACGTCGCTTGGCCGGACCCAAACACTTATGGCGGTCGGTTGGCGATCGACCGTGCGCGGGCAAATGAGGCTCGGAAACCTGAGGCGCTGGACGGCTATTGGTAAGGAGCGAGGCAGGGCCACCCCAGGAGGCTGCAGGAGGCCGCAGGAGGCCGCAGGAGGCGCCAGGAGGGCCTGAAGCGCGTGCCGGTGCACATCGCCTAGTCGAGCCCATCAAAAGCCCCTCAGCGACGATTTTTCGGAGACATGGCGAAGGGGCAATGTCGGGCGGACAATCGAACGCTAAGCCCGGCGGAAAGCTTAAGACGATAGCGAGCTCACCAAAGCCGGAGGGGTCTCAAACGACCTCGGTGGAGATCCTCAACACCGGGGACGAAATCCTTGACAGCAGACCCCCGGTTCCTTGTTCTATAATATCTATAATTAGTAGATATATGTAGTTAAGAACTAGATATAGTAGGTTCTATATTCATTCGCTCCGCTCATTCATATAGAACAGAAACGGGGGGTCGCTGTCAAGGATTTTCTGCTTAAAGCGGCTCATCCCTGTCGCCGGAAACTCTTGTTTGTTGTATTTTTGCATCACCCTAAGCGATCGGGCCACACCCTCCGGAGCCTGAGGTTCGCGCCCAAAGATCGATCTCAAATCCCCTGCATATCGCCACGGTCGAGCGAGGGAGGGCCTCTTGGAGGCGCTCGTTGATAGGCAAAGGAGAGCGCGCGACGTCTGGATGCGCGCGCCCTGGGATGAGACCAAGGCGCTTCAGCGACCACTCCGGGAGGACGCCCTCATGATCGTTAGTCGGGGCGTCGGGCAGATGCAGGACCCGCCCTAGGAGAGCGCGGCGCTGCTGCTCTGACGCCCGACCGAACGCCAAGCTTGCCTGCAGA
This sequence comes from Caulobacter sp. BE264, assembly GCF_031457805.1. Lineage (NCBI taxonomy): Bacteria > Pseudomonadati > Pseudomonadota > Alphaproteobacteria > Caulobacterales > Caulobacteraceae > Caulobacter > Caulobacter sp. BE264. Next base: position 57,559 of record NZ_JAVDXI010000002.1, read on the forward strand.
CCTATCGCCGCAGCATCGATCGCAGCTCTTCAACGGATACGTCCCGTACCGGCTAAACGATCACCATCGGGCCAGCGGTTTGTGGTTCCGCCCGGTGAGCTAGGCTAGGCAAGGTCAGCCCTGTCTCTTACCCGCTGATATGCAGCCCGCATGATCGAGGACTGCGTGGAGGCTAACCCGGCCAGCGCATAGGCATGCGCCAGGGTATCGAAGCGCTCGCGATATCTCGACGCCTTGAAGGGGCTTCCGATATCGTTCAGCATCTCGGCGGTCACATACCCATGCTGAATGTAAAGCTGGCGTAGGTGATTGATCATCTCTGCATCGGTGGCGCGCGGCACCGTAGGCCTTGGAACAGCAGGACCAAGAGCAGCTGTGACCTTCGCGCCAGTACGTCGTCGCTCCCGATTGCCCGACGGCAGTCCGCTGGCCTCGTACGCCTTCGTCAGCGATCCAAATCGCCAGCGGTAATAGCGGGCCGGATGCTGGCCCTCAGCGTTGATCAACCTAGCGCTTATCGCGCCGTGCTTATCCCAGATGGCTCTAAGATTGTCCGCCAATTCGGAGGCGGCGTGATCGACAGGCCGCTGTTTGGCGTAGGGTTTGTAGTCTTCGAACCCGACAAGTCGGAAGGCCGCACGAAGGGTCTTAAAACGACGGATGTAGCTGTGCGCTGACGCTGAGCTTGGGTCCTGATCGATGATCTTGGTGGACAGCGTGCCATGCTCCGCGAAGAGCCGGGCAAGGTCGGTCAGAAGCTTCTCGGTTGTGACGCGACCTTTGCGGGTTGCCTCCATGTGGGCCTGTGCTCGCCTGAACAACGTTTCGGGGATCAATGGGTCCATGACCTTGGTCACGACCCAACGGTCCTCGGGCAATCGGACAATGTTTCCCAAGTTCGAGGCCGTCCGACCAAAGACGTACTCGCCGATGTATAGGCGGCTGCTCAAGACCGTCTGTATCGCCAGCGGCTTGAACGGCTTACCGGCTCGGCGCTTACCGCCCGCATTGAGGCGACGAGCAATGGCCTGAAACGATAGCTTCTCATCGACGTAGAGTTCAAAGATGCGTTTCACTAGGGCGATCTCTGATGGCGGTCCGGGCACAAGAACGGTGCGGTCGGTGTTTACGCGCTTGTGTTGCCCCAGCTTGAGGAGTCCGCGCGGTCGCCCCTCCTCATCGATTAGCATTCGCCTCAGGCCGAGGGGAGCAAAGCCTCCTTGCTTGAAGCCGAGCGATGCTTGCAGGCGCTGCGCACGAGAAACCTTAGCTGATAGCTCCCGGCTGTATTCAGCCGCCATGACGCGCTTCATGTGCTTCATGATTGAGGACATGGGCGAGCCGTCGTTTTCAAACGGCTCGGCGCAGTAGCGGACGGGTATCCCGGCTTGTCGACAAATGAATTCGTAATGGGCTGACTGGTCCACGTCTTGGAAGCGCCCCCAGCGGCTTACATCCAGCACGAGAATCTCGCGGAACTGCGGCCTTCCCTGGAGCACCTCGCTCAGCAAGCGCTTTAGCCCTTTGCGGCCCGCCAAGCTTAGGCCGCTCTTGCCAGGATCGATGAATGTCTCGATGACTGTGTAGCCACGAAGGGCGGCATACGCTGCAATGGCGACCCGCTGGTTCTCAAGTGAGTAACGCTGGTGCTCGGTGGACATCCGAAGGTACTGAGCTGCCGGGACTATCTTCTCGCGCGTTAGCTCGTTTGGCATGGCGTGGCTCCTTGCCCCGGGCTTTACGCTGCTCCTTTTCTTGGCTTTTGGATATCCCGCCGTTCAGGCACGGAAGGCCACAAGGGCCGCTTTGCATAGGTTCCGAAAGTCCGCGACGTGTGCTTCCTGGCGACCTGCTCGATGACGGGTTTGACGAATGAGCGCTGTCTCCGTCCCGTACGTTGGCTTAGCGCGCGACTAGAGCCAAGAGTAGAGCTGTGGACTGGACTTCACGAGATGCAGCCGAGCCTCGCGCTTTTCCTTCAGCCCGGGGGCGGAGGCTTCCCAGGCCGAGACTGCGGAGATCAGCCCGCCTCGACGCTCCAAGATGTCGTCGGCGTGCTTGACTACCACAAGGTTAGGCGTTGCGATGGGGCGGATAGCCAGCAGATGCTCAAGTGCTTCTGCCTCTGAGCCCGCGCCTAGCCGATCGGCCATGATCGCCAGCGCTATCCCCGCAGACCTTCCCACTCCGTGAAAACAGTGAACCAGCAGCGAGCCCGCTGCATGCTCTTGAGCGAAGGTTAGAGCCTCCGCGACCTGCTCTCTCGTTGCTACGCGAACGCCGAGGGTGTCATCGTCAACATCCTCGAACGCGAGGATCAGATGCGCGGGAGCGGGTTGGCGATTGAAGCGGAGCTGGTTGGCCGACCGACAACCGGGATCTTCGAGAGTGATGACTGCATCAAAGCGTCGCTTATGCCTCCTGGCTTGAGACAGGCCCGCAACAACAATGCCCATTGGGGGCGGAGACAGCGGCAACATAGGATGCTCGGCCATGGATTCTGGATAGCCCTGGCTCCGGCTACTTTCCACCCCATCTCAGCCAACGGCAACGTCCGCTCCAGGGGCGCAAGGAGCGATCAAAAACACCTCGGCTCTCCCAACCAAGCGAACGGCGTCGCTCGGCATGCATTGACTGCCCTTTCGACTTTGGCGTCGATAGTCAGTGATGGCGCGAGCTACTGACCCGACGCGCCTCCCGTGAGTTGCTCTGACACCTCTGCGTAAAGTCGAACCGGGTCTTGACCCGTCGCCAGCGCCCAAGCGTGGAACTCGACGACATCGATCCTGCGTTGTCCGCTTTCGATCAGAGAAACGACCTGCTGGGAAACTTCCAAGCGCTCGGCCATGTCGGTCTGCGTCAGGCCCGCGTCCTTCCGGACGCGAGACAGGATCTCACGCAGGAAAGCGTAACGCGGGGCTGAGAGCGGTTCGGGCATTCGGCGCTGGTTTGAGGAGCCAGCGCTTTCGCTACGCGATCGGGTCGTCTACACGATTTTCTTGTGGAATCGGTTGCGGGGCTCAGGTCTCTCGGACCGGCGTTTTTTGTTGCTTGAAGTGAGGGGTCCTCGTGGGGGAGCAGGCTAAGTCGAAAGATCAGGAAGCGCTCAACGGATGCGTTACTGCTGTCGTAATCGTTGTTGTCGGCATCGTTTGGCTGGTCGCCAAATGCACCGGCCCTGACAAGCCGCCTGAACCTGTTGAGGTCGTCGACTACTGCCCGGAGCGACGGATGGGCGTCACTAAGGCAGAGGGTGAGATCTACAAGATCAAGGCAGACATCGAGATCGCCAAGAATGCGATCACGACGCGCGATCCAAGGGCGATGGCGACCTACCGGGCAATGGTCGCCGCAGATATCGGCATCCCTCCCAGCCAGGCGAACGGCTGGCGTGACGTGTTCAAGGGTCGCCTCAACGCGGCGGAAGCGTCTCTACCGAAGGCCGAGCGCGACCTGGAAGAAGCTCAGCGGCTTAAGGACATTGCCTGCTCGTGATGGCGACCAAGGCGAGACAATCTGAGCTCAACTCCGAACAGGCCGACGACACGCCCATCATCCAATCCGCCACGTCCCTGTTCAGCGCGATGCTTAGAGGCGCTCACCGCAACAGGGCGCTATTGGCCGACGCGATCGCCTCAGCGACCAAACGTCCGAGGGCGGTCGTCGAAGAGTGGTACGAAGGCACCTCGCTCCCGGAACCTCACGAGGTTCCGGCAATTGCCTGCGCGTTGAACGTCTCGCCGGCCCACGTGGCCGTCGTCTGGATGATGACCAGGGTCCCCGAGCTTGTCTTGGGGCTCTGCACGCTCGCATCAGGCGAGGAGTTCAACAAGTTGCAGCGAATGATCCTAGATGACCTCCGATGAGGTCCGGCGATCTACCGCCTCCGCCTAGGTGACGGGGGTTCCTGGCGCCAAGGCTGTACCCAGAAGATCGCCATACCGAACAGCGCCGGCCCCAACATCCACAGCAGGGCGGGTGTCAGCCGAAGCTTTAAGGCCGAAAGCGTTATCAAGACGACGACGCCTATGAAGCCGGCGACAAGGACGACGCCGACGATCCCCAAGATCCACTTCTCCGACTTGGTGAGTGGCGTCTCTCCGCCGTCAGGCCACTTGTTCGCCATAAGACAATCACCAGGACTTGCGCGACCATATAAAGACTCTCTAGGTTGCATTTTATGCAACATATTGGGGAGGAAATTCAATGCATCGCGCTCTGGTCGTTCTATCAATCATCGCCGGTGTCGGTGCGCCCATCGGGATCGCGCCTGCCCACTCTCATCCCGGCGGTCTCAACGCCGAGGGCTGTCACAACAACCGGAAGACTGGCGACTATCACTGCCACAGGGCTCCGGCGGCTAGGCCAGCCTCAAGCGGAACTCGCCCAACGAGCTCAGCCTACTTTGCCAACTGCGCAGAGGCGCGCGCCGCCGGTGCAGCGCCGATAAGAGTTGGAGAACCTGGCTATCGAGCCGGCCTTGATCGCGATGGTGACGGGGTCGCTTGCGAGAGGTAGTCGATCCGGCCATCCGGCACGATGGAGGTCGGGCAACTCGCGGCGCGACCTCCAAGCGACCTGAGCTCCACGCGACAACGAAAGCCGTCAGCCACGTTTCCCAAACAAGATTTCTGAGACCCGCCCTCCATCGATCCCAAACCGGCGACCGATCTCCCGCTGAGGCATGTCTGGGTGTCGCCGCGCGAACAAAGTCACACGCATAGCCAAAGAGTCATCGACTGGCCTTGCACGGGAGGGCGCCCGACGTCCGTGATACTGCCGCCTAGTCTCCTCCGCGAGCTGCGCAAGCTCTGGAACGCCTAGCTCGTCAGCGAGCTCATGGAGGCGGGCGCGGATTTCGGGGATGGTTCGGCTCATAGAGGGGTCCGTACAATTGATCGAGCCCTGCAGATGGGGCCTAGCCGTCAAGCTTCAAGTATCGGCGTTCTACGATTAACGATTTCGCCGCTTCCACGGTTCGAGCACGAAGCGAGGTCGAAAACGACCGGTTTCGATACACCTCGCTGCGCTGTATCGCAAAATAGCTTGACCCTATTTTTGGGACACCTTTTAATCCGATACACGTTTTCGATCGGAGGGGCAGAGTGAGCCGGGTATTTGCGTACTGTCGCGTGTCGACCAGCGACCAGACCAGTGACAACCAGGTGCGGGAGATCGAGGCCGCCGGCTTCAAGGTCGAGCACAAGCGGATCGTCAAAGAGACGATCTCAGGGTCGCACGCCGCCATGGAGCGTCCCGAGTTCGCAAAGCTGGTGGACCGCCTAGAGAGCGGGGACGTCCTGATCGTCACGAAGCTCGATCGCCTTGGTCGCAACGCGATGGACGTCCGCGCGACCGTGGAACGGCTGGCGAGCGACGGGGTGCGCGTTCACTGCCTCGCGCTTGGAGGCGTCGACCTCACTAGCCCCGCAGGAAAGATGACGATGGGCGTGATTGCCGCCGTCGCGGAGTTCGAGCGGGATCTCCTCGTCGAGCGGACCCAGTCAGGCCTCGCTCGCGCGAAGGCTCAGGGGAAGCAACTCGGGCGCCCGAAGGTCCTGACAGAAGATCAGATCGCTGACGTGCGCGCGAAGCTGCCGGGGTCATCGTTGGGCGCGCTGGCGACGGAGTTCGGCGTGTCCCGTTCCGCAATCCAGCGCATCAAGAAACGTGTCGACGGGGCCTAGTCACCCTCCTCTATCGACCAGCCTGCGACCTGCGTCAGATCTACTGACGCTTCGGGCTTACGCTCTGAGTTCAATATGCCGGCTTCGGGATCGGTGAAGCGGCACGGCGTTCACACGCATAGATGACACGGTCGGTCTCGCCTGTTGGGCGAAGGTACTCTTCGACAAGTGCGCCCGTATAACGATTGATGTAGGTCGTCAGTGTCTGTTTGCCATCGGGGTCCCGCATGACCCAGGTCTGCGTGCTAAGGGTATAGCGAGCGTCACTTTGCTCCTGGATCGGGAGAACTTGGGCAGCCTCACACAAGCCGCCGCGCGCTAGACCACGCCTACAGTAAATGCCCCTCTTGGCGTCGATCGTTATGATATACCGTATGGGGGTTCCGTATGAGTTGGCCTCACAATGAAGGTCAAAAGGTGTCGCGGGCGGGTCCGCTGCGGCCACCGCCGCACAACCAAAAACGGCGAGCGCGGCTGTCGCTATCAATGATTGAAAACGCATAGTTTACCCTCAAAAAAGCGCCAACCGGGGTCCTCGCTGGGCGCGCTGGCGACGGAGTTCGGCGTGTCGCGTTCAGCCATCCAGCGTATCAAGAAGCGTCTCGAAGAGGCCTAGACGCCTCCCTCCGGGGAAAAGCGATCAATAGGAGCCGCGAATGGGCTCAAACTTTCGTACCGGCCAACTGGTCTATCGTAGCGGCATTCACGTTACTCGCGAATTTCTGCTCTACGAGCGACCGCACCTATCACTTGGACGCCAGTCGCCGAAAAGTCGGTGAGCGCGGCGCTCAGTTTGCGTGAACCGTCCTTCTGGCGAACCTCAGGTATAGCCTTCTGCACATCATTGAGCTTCCTCTGGAAGGAAAGCATCAACTTTTGATCATCTCTATCTCTAAGAATTGCAGAAACCTCTATGGATTTCCAATGCAATTTGGTTGCGATCTCGTCACACTTCTCAAGATCTAATTTACTAATCTCCCCCTTCGAAGAATTGACTTTCTGAACAGCAACGTAAAAGTCAGCAATAAGATTGTTTATATCTTTAAGGTTTTGAGACACATATTCAGATTGAATTTTCTGCCGCTCAACCTTTTCATTGATTGCAGGCGCAATACTATATGAGCCCCATGCAGCAATGATCACTACCGCGATATTCCATATCAGCGGCACCTTGTCTTGCCACAGATGCTTCCAACACCAACCGAGGGGCCGGAAGAAAAAAGCCGCCGCAAATTGGCCCAATCCCATAGGATTTATTCCACCCCATCAATCTGTGCGACAGTCTGAATGCCAATCTTTTCTCTTGATTCTTGACCAATCTGATCAACCTTTGCTGCAGTTGGCTGATCTATGCCACTAACCATAATATTAATCTGTTCCTGCATCTCAACGCTTATGGCTTGATCCGCAGTTTTCGAGTTGGTGATATGGACCGGTGTAGAACTCGCATTACAACCGCTAAGCATACCTGCGCCGGCGAGCGCGATAACTACGCTGACAAAGATCGCAAGCTTGCTGTCTCTCGCTTTGAAGTCCAGGCGTCCGGGCGAGTTAAACGACAGACCGAAATGTTCAATGTCTCTTGGGTCGTAGTAGCGCTCGATAATCTCATCCATCGTAAGGCCAGAGAGGTCCTGCCCTCCCCCGGTTGCACGATAGGCAGCAACTGCAAACTCGATGAGGCGCGTCGGTTGACTAATCGCTGATGGATCGTTGCCCCTGTAGGTAGGCGCGGTGATCGTAGACCAGCTCTGCCCCTCCTTGACGAAGGAGCCGTACGCGTATTCGAAGAATCGCTCGGTCAACGCATTCCGAGCGACCTCTGCAATCGCTGGCGGCTTCCCTATGTACTTCAACAGATCAAGCGGAAGCTCCTGCTTAAACCTGTTCGTAGAAAGCCAGTTGACCCGTCGAAAGAGAATATCGCCCCACAAATAGGGGTGGATGCGAGCGCGATCTTCCAGATTAAGCGGCGCAGCGATCTCACCGAAAAGCACACGGGAATACGCACCAAACCCCGGCACAACAACCAAGTCCCCGACCGCCATGTTAGAGGTGAGGTGTCGGACAGTCCGCAAGAAAATTGCGGTAGCGGTATCTGGGCTCGACGGAAAATCTGCCAAGTTGATGGTCGTGCCATCATCCCTGACGGGCCCCCTGTATGCGACCATGGAGACGGAGCGCCGGATATGTTGGCGCATAAGCCCGTCATCATCGAGATCCCGTTGAGCTAGATCCAGCCCAGGAAATTCCAGATAGACGCGGCGCTCCCGCTCGAAGTCATCGAAGAACTTCCGGTTCTTGCCCGGCTGGACGATCCAGATGCGTTTTGAAGCGGGAATTATCGTCGTATTGATGTCTACGGTGCTCAAGCTTCCCCCCCGAGCGACCCTGCACTCATATTCGCCATTGGAGTGCGAGTTAGCACCACGGTCAACTCTGGACTGCGCCTAGCGTACGCGCGCATCCTGCAGAAGGGGGAGGTATCATTGGCTACCGTGGATTGTCTTTGCGGCTTGAAAGGCACCGTAAAGAGCGATGGCAGGTGCGCCCGCCTTCGCTAGACCTCAGATAAATCAGTACTAGAAGCGATTACCGCGTCAGACACGATGCTCACGCACCCTGCATTTGCGACGACCAAACTTTATGCTATGCGACCGCTCGCTGGGATCAAAAACCAGCAATCGTCAATCGGGCGCACGACCGCCCACTTGTGAGACCGGCCCGCCAGATAACGGCCCGCCGGACCGAATGATGAAGACGCAAGGCACTGCCTTGTCGCCCGCTTCCGGAAGTCACCGCGAAGCCAACCTCAACGCCAAGACCGCCGCCTCGTACCAACCTCAGGTGCGAGCCGCCCTCCGCTAACGGAGGCGCGAATGACACGCGTCGACAGCCAGCCGGTCATCACCCCTCGCCTTCTGAACAAGAAGCAAGCGGCGGCATACCTCGGGTACAAGACTACGATAATTCTGGAGAATCTAGATATCCGGCCAATATCAATCGCCACAGTTGGCGGGAGATATCGAGAACTGTACGATAGGATCGCTATCGATCGCTATTTAGATAGTCAATCCGGGATCTCGAATATTGGCGAAATCGTCAGCATTGAAGAAGACGATCCGGATGAGGCCTTCCGGCGTTGGGATGAGGGGAGGAAGGCACATGCCGCCTAGACTTCCGGGAGCCCATCGTGTGGTCCGCCCTCTCGCGAACGGACGGGTGACGATCTACTGGTACAAGACCAGGGGTGGCGAGAAGTTGATGAAGTTCGAGGGCGCATCCCTCGACGAAGCGCTGCGGGCCGAGCATGAAGGTGCGCAAGCGCTGGCCGCCGCCTACGCCGAACGCCCAAAAAGTCACGAGCCGGACAGTCAGACCGTTAGGAGCTTGATCGTCAGGTACCGCGCTGCGCCCGATGGCTTTCAAGCGCTCGCACCGTCAACACAAGCAAACTGGCGCAAGCCTCTCGACCTCATCGAGGAAGAGTTTGGCTCTATGCCGCTACGGGCGTTGGAAAGCCGCCAGGCCGCCAGGCGCTTTATTGAATGGCGTGACACGTTCGCAAGCACACCACGTCGAGCCGACTACCAAATGCAGGTCCTAAAACGCGTTCTTTCCTGGAGCGTTGAAAAGTACCTCATCAAGGAGAGTCCCATCGCGGGTGCCAAGAACCTGTACAAGGGCTCCCGTGCGCACCTGATCGTCAGCCCGACTGAACTGTCGTCGATCTTGCAGCACGTCACCCCAGAGGCTGCAATCGCGATCCAACTTGCCTCGCTCACGGCGATCCGCCGGGACGACCTTGTGTCGCTCAAGTGGGAACATCTCGATGGCAACGCGCTGACCTTTTCAACTGGGAAAAGCGGCGGCAAGAAGCGCGTACGCGTGCCCCTCTATGGTCAGGCTGCCAAGATAATTGGAGACCTGAGAGAGGCTCGCGAACGTTCCATATCAGAGGGCAAGGTTCCCCCCGCGCACATTCTACTGACGTCGAAGGGAACCCGCTGGAAGCCAGACTCCTTGACCCAGGCGTTCATTCGCGCGGCAAAGAAAGCAAACGTTGACCGTCACCTGCACGACCTTCGTGGAACGGCGATCACGCAGTTTGCCGCAGCTGGGCTGTCGAACGAGGAGATAGCCGACATCGTCGGTTGGGAAGTCTCGAGCGTGAGCGATATCCGGAAGCACTATGTGGACCCGGCGACGGCCACACAAAAGGTTATCGAGCGCCTTGAGGCGGCGGCTAAGACCGGCTAGATGGAACGCGTCTGGAACAAAGCTGTAAAACGATCTGTAAAATGCGTCCCAACCGACGCACCTTGAGATCAGTAAGCAGTTGAAATTCCAGAGCAATGCGGGCGTAGTTCAGAGGTAGAACGTCAGCTTCCCAAGCTGAATGTCGGGGGTTCGATTCCCCCCGCCCGCTCCAGTCGACTCCGACAATCGATCCTCGATCGCCCCTCCCCACATCGCGTGTGATCGCGCATGCTGCGGGGATGACCAAGTATCTCATCTCCTTTCCCAGCGCCGCCATGCAGGTCTCGCCCGAGGACCTGCCTGCTGTCGGAGACGCCGCTCGCGCGGTGATCGCCGAGGCCAAGGCGGCTGGGGTCTATGTGTTCGGCGGCGGAATCCATGAGGGCGTCGCACCTGTGCGGGTGTCGGCGGACGGCGCGGTTTCCGCGCAGCCTTATCCTGGAAGTCATCTGGATGGCGGCTTCACTGTGCTGGAGCTGCCCTCACGCGACGCCGCCGTCGCCTGGTCCGCCAAGCTGGCCGCCGCCTGCCGGTGCGATCAGGAACTTCGCGAGTTCATGTACGACCCGGCCAGCTAGGCATATGAAAAAGCCCGCCCGGACGAACCGGGCGGGCTCCTCAGATCGCATCAATCGCGACCTATTTGACGCGCTCGGCCTTGATGCCGAGCTTGGCCAGTTGGGCCTGGACGCTCTCGGCGCCGACCAGGTGGCCCGAGCCGACGGCCACGAAGCTGACGCCCGAACCGTCCAGCTTGGTCTTCAGCTGGTTGGCCCAGTCGACGTTCCGCTTGACCAGCAGCAGCTCATAAAGGTCCGGATACTGGGTCTTCATCTCGGTGATGAACTGCGCTTCCAAGTCAGCCACATCGCCCGACGCCCAGGCCGCGACCATCTTGTCGAGCTTGGCGGCGCCGCCTTCGGCGTCCTTAAGGCTGGACTTGAGGAACGCGATCTCGGTGGCCGACGGCAGGTCGGCGAAGAAGCGGATCTGCTGCTCGGGAGTCTCCAGGCCGGCGATCGGCTTGTTGGCGGCCTTGACTTCGCGGGTCAGCACGCCTTCGACGCCGCTCTTGGGGTCGTAGCCAGCCTTGATCATCGGCGCCATCGCCAGCGAAACGGCGGCGAGCCAGGGGCGCATCATCTCAAGCGCCTGGGGCGGCATCCCGGCCGACTGGCCGATCTCGCTGGCGCGCTTGAAGTCTTCCGGACCGATCTTGGCCGACAGCTTGTTGGCCTGGTCGAGGCCATAGCGCATGACCAGAGGCTGCATCACCGCCGGATCGTCGGCGCCGACCAGCTCCAGGGTCAGGTCGCCGCTGTCGGCCAGGGCCTTGTCGATCTTGGCCGAGCGCCACTGGGTTTCGGGCTTCAGCACGTGGATCGTGCCGAACAGATAGATGGTCGAGTCCTTGTCCTTGATCGCCCAGAGGGCCGGTTCGGCCAGGGCGGTCCCGGCGAAGCCGAGCGCGAAGACGGAGACCATGCCGGCGAGCACGCGACGGGCCGAGCGATTGAACTTGTTGAACATAAAAACCCCAATGGTTGGTGTGAGAGAAGTGAGGAAGGTCACGGACGGGCGCAAGGCCAATCCGACCCAGGGTTGATTTCGAAAGGCTACTTGAGGAAATCCGTGACCGCCTGGCCGAAGGCCTGGGGCTGGTCGAGCATGATGAAGTGGCGGGCGTCGTCGATCCGACGGGCTGTCAAACCGTCCAGACCCGCGTAGGCGTCGACGAACAGCTTGTCGGCGGCGGCCGGCGGCATGCCCATGGCGGTGTCATAGGCATAGAGCAGCGTGGTGGGCGCCTTGACCTTGGCCAGATCTCCGCGCGCGTCGGTGACCAGCAGGTCGTACATGGCCCGCCCGACCACCGAGGGCGACGAGGCGCCGCCCCAGGCGATGACCTGCTTCTGCCCCTCGGCCGACTTCACGAAGCGCGGCGCGCCCATGGCCTGCTGACCGGCGAAAGCTTCGGGGCTCATCGCGACGGTAGCGTCGCGCATGGCTGTCGCCTGGGGGCGCACCATCTCGGGCGTCGCCGCCGGCGAGAACAGCAGCGAGAAGAACGGCAGGCTGTCGACGATCATCAGGCGGCCGATCGACTCAGGATGGCGCTGGGCCAGCAAGAGGCCGGTGAACCCGCCCAGGGAGTGACCGATGACGGCGGGCGACTTCAGACCCTTGGCCTTGATGTAGCCGTCGACCGCCTCGACCAGCGGCGCAACCACTGCGCCGTCGGCGTTGCCTGCCACCGGCGCACCGGCGAAACCCGCCACCTGTACGACGTGGACCCGATGGGTCGCCGCCAGTTGCTTGACGGTGGCGTCCCAGACCGCGCTGGACGAAGCCAGGCCGGGGATCAGGATGACGTCAGGACCCTGGCCGACGACGGTGACCGTCATGCGGTCAGCGGCGGGACTGGCGGCGATCGGCGCCGGCGGCGCGGCGTGGGCGTGGTCGCCGCCGAACACGCCGGTGGCGGCAAGAATGGCCACGAGAACCGCTGAAGCGCCGAGGCGGTTGCGACGGGAGCACGAGGTCTTGAGGGTCACGATCTTTGTCCTTGGATAGGGGCGCGCGGAAGGCGTCAGCGTCGCGCGCCGGTGTTGGGGTGACGAAGGGTTTGCTGGAATGGCCGCCCGGGTGGTCCGGGCTTGGGGCGTAAGGACCTAGCTGGCCAAGCCCCGGCGCCAGGTGATGAACAGACCGATCATCAGGTAAGCGGCCATCATGACGCTGGTGGCGTCCCACAGGGTGAGGTGCGGCAGCAGGCCCAGCTTCTCACCCGCCGCCCACAGGAAGAGCAGGCCCTGCAGGATGGCGAAGCTGACGGCGGCGGTTTCCCCCATCGCCCGACGCATGAACTCGTCGCTTCGAACCCAGATGGCGATGTTGCCCGCCGTCTGGATCAGCAAGAGCGCGATCAAGCCCGCCATGGCGGCCGAGGCGACCATCGGCGACAGCGGCGCGAAGACGAGCGGAACCATGACCGGCGTGGCCATCATCACCCCCGCGAGGATCAGCACGAAGCCGTTCTGGGCGTAGAAGACCGCCTGGGCGGGAGTCGCCGGTCGCACCTCCTCGGGATTGATCTGGCGTCCCAGGGCGCGACGGCTGAGGCTCATCAAAAGGGTGATGAGACCGGTCAGCGCCATCATGGCCGCCAACGCCACGGCCAAAACGTCAGACCAAGACAGGTCGACCGAAGCGGCCGCGCCGGCCTCTTCCAGCGAAACCAGATAGCCGCCGAACAGGTAGCCAAGCGGCGCGGCCAACACAGCGCCGATCAGCGCCTGCAGCCCGCGATTGAGCCGGGACTTCGGTGACTTCGAAACGAGGTTCATGACACTATCCTCGATCTGGGCGGGCCCTCAGGCCTCGTCCTGGAAGATGGACTCGATGGGTTGCCCAAACAGGCGGGCGATCTTGAAGGCCAGCGGCAGGCTGGGATCGTACTTGCCGGTCTCCAGCGCGTTGATGGTCTGGCGGGAGACCTCCAGCCGGTCAGCGAGATCCGCCTGGCTCCAGTCGCGCTCGGCGCGCAGCACCTTGAGACGGTTCTTCACTTGTACCTCCAGCGGACCAGAGGTTGCGCCAGACCGAACGCGCCGCAGAACACGGGGAAGGCCAGATACGTGGGCATGTGCGCGACCAGGCCGAAGTTCTCGAGAAAGCCCCAGACCGTCGCCGCCGCCAGCGTGATCCCCATGCCCCATAGCAGGGCCTGAGCGGACATCCCGCGCTGGAACTCGTCGGTCTCCTCCAGGAGGTAGAGACCCATGATCGCGATCACCGCGATGATCGGAAGCGCGGGCGCCACGGCGACAACCCACAGCAACGGGCCGGTCGGTCGCAAGTGCTCGAAGGTCAGGATCGAGCCGGTCAAAACCACCACATAGGCCAGCATCGCGGGGATGAAGCGGAGCATGTAGCGGCGCATCGCCGGCGACGTCTTCTGGGCCATGATCGTCTCCTCTTCGCTTGGGTGTCAGCGCTGACGGATCCACCACACCGCCCAGACCAGGACGTAGGCGGTCAGTTGGAAAACCAGCAGGCTGAACACGCCGATCGCGAACCACTCCGAGGGCGAATGCTGACCGGCCAGCGCCGTCAGACGAGCGTCTCCGACCAGCATGGCGAGAGGAGCAGCCAGCACGAGCGACCCTGAGCCGCCCCAGAACCACGCGAACTTGTGGGCTTCGCGCGCCGCCTCGTCGATATTGCGCCAGTAGATCACGGACGCCACGATCATCAGGGGCGCCATTGCCAGCAGGGCGTAACCCAGGACGGTGGTCGACGGGGTGACCCCGATCTCTCTTAGGAGGGACACCCCCGCCCCGCCGACCGCCCCCAGAAGGCCGCTGGCGACAAGGAAGCCTAGGGCGATCGCCTGACGGCGGGCCTGGGTTCCGGTGGGTTTGCTCATCGTGAAAACCTTGCTCTGGATTGGGCGACTAGAGGGCGGCCAGCGCTTCGACCGCGCCATCGGCTTCGGTCGACGCAGGCTTCTTGGGGCTCTTGGACGGACGATCCCGCAGGACCAGGAACAAGGTCGCCCAAAGCGTTGCGACGCCTACGGCGAAGCCGACCGCCAGAAGCGGCCCGCCCAGCTCACGCGCGGCGCAGGTGGCCACCACCAGAGAACCCGAGCTCGCGGCCATGCCGATCGCCAGCTTCTGGGCGCGGGTGGCGGGAGTGCGTTGAGCGGTTTTCTTCATGACAAGCCTCCTCGTCGAAATGACAAGGATGTTTGTCATGCAATCTTGCACCGATGTCAAGCGTGGTTGTCATTTTGTCGTGCAGACAAGACTAAATGACGGATCTGCTTGATGTTTCAGGCGGCTCGGCGGCCCAGGAAGGGATCTTCCCGGAGGGTGTCGCCCGACAAACCGCGCCAGTGAACCGCGACGAGTCGTCGCCGCGCGAGGGCGCGACCGAACACGCCCGTGGGCGCCAGCGTCATCACCTCCCAGCCATAGCGCGAGAAGCGATCGCCAAAATCGGACCAGCGGATGACGCGCCCTTCGGCGTCCTGCCGCCACACGGACTTGTCGCAGCCGGGGATCCGCGCGCACCGCTCCCAGGCCTCGACGCGGCCTTGGAGGATCAGGAACGGATCATGAGCGATGCGGGCCAAGAAGGGCCTCCGTAGCAACCTGCGCCATCCTCCGCTTGGAACAGGACTGAGTCGCGCCCCAGGAGAACGACGACTAGATTTTGTGTAACCGCACGGAGTGTCCACTAGATGCGGTTGCGGCGCGTTGCCGCGCGACACCCCCTGCGACAGGTCGACGAAGACGCCGCGCGCCGCCCTTCCCCGGGACGAGGCCCTTGGGCTGCGATAGCCAATCGGTTCGGAACGTCACGAAACATCGCGGCTGAGCCCGTGTAAAAGCACGCGCTCAGCAAACCGCATCTCGGTTACCCGGCCCGTAACCCGGGCCGCGACCTATCGCCCCAAGTCGGAAGACTTCAGCGCCAGGCCTTGAAGTGTTTGGACAATTTGAGGCCCTGCCGCTGGTAGTGGGACCCGCCCTCACCGTACAGCCGCGCTGGACGGGCGGTCAGCGGCTCGTAGACGAGGCGCGCGACGGTCTGGCCGTCCTCGAGCAGGAACGGCGTTTCGTGGCTGCGCACCTCCAGCACGCCCTTGGAACCCACGGCCGCGGCCTCCTCGGTGCCGAAGCCTGGATCGAAGAAGCCGGCGTAGTGGACCCGGAATTCACCGACCGAGGGATCGATCGGGGTCATCTCGGCCGCCTCCATGACCGGTATCTCGATGTCGTCCTTGCTAGCCAGGATGTAGAACTCGCCCGGGTCCAGCAGCAGTTCGCCGTGGCGAGCCTCGAGCGGCTCCCAGTAGTCGCGCGGATCGTGGCCGTCCTCGTGGTCCAGGTCCACCACGCCGGCGTGACGCCGCCCGCGGAAACCGACGATCCCCGTCTCGGACAGCAGGTCCACACCGACGCTACGCGTGGCCAGCTTGGCGGGCTCGCCCCGCTTGAGACGCAGCTGGTTCAGGCGCGTGCCGGCGCGGACCAGCACCGAGAAGGTCTGTGGCGCGATCTCGATATAGAGCGGCCCCGTATAGCCGGCGTCCACGTCGTCGAAGGCGCGGCTGTGGTCGGTCAGCAACCGCACGAAGACGTCGACGCGGCCCGTCGAGCTCTTGGGGTTGCCCCGCGCCGACACCGTCATCGGCAGCGCCAGGCGCTCCTGGATCTCGGCGATGTAGACGCAGCCCTTCTCGAGCACCGCGCCCTTTGTCAGGTCCAGCTCGTGCATCGCCACATCTTTCAGCCGCTCGGGCACCTTGCGGTGCAGCCCAGGCAGGAACGAGGCGCGGATCCGCCAGGCGCGCGCGCCCAGGCGCAGGTCCAGGCTGGCGGGCTGCACCTGATCGACGTCGAACGGCGTGGCGGCGGTGATGGCCTCTTCGGCGATCAGCGCTTCGATGGTCTGGCAGGGCAGAATCCCTGCGGCGTGGGCGTCGGTCATCGGCGCGACACTCGCCAAACCCGCTCGCAAACGCAAGGCGCGAGCGAAAGACGCTCGCCTGTGACACCGCACTTTTCCCCTATGACAATTCTCTGACGCGCTGGCAGGCGTTCTGGCTTGACCCCGCCCCCTCCCCCGCTCCTTATGCCCGCGTTTTTGCGTAGGAGGCGGAGCCGTGGCCGAGAACCCGAAGGACTGGGACGTCGCGACGAAATTGATCCGGGGTGGGGTCGCGCGCTCGCAGTTCATGGAGACCGCCGAGGCGCTCTACCTGACCCAGGGCTTCACCTACGACAGCGCCGAGGGCGCCGACCGTCGCTTCGCCGGCGAGGATCCGGGCTTCGTCTATTCGCGGTTCAACAATCCGACCGTGAAGATGTTCGAGGATCGCCTGGCGCTGCTGGAAGGCGCTGAGGTCTGCCGCGCCCAGGCCACGGGCATGGCCTCGATCCACGCCGCCCTGATGGGCCTCGTCCGCGCTGGCGACCACGTGGTGGCGGGCCGCGCCCTGTTCGGCTCGTGCCGCTGGATCGTCAGCGAGTGGCTGCCGCGCTTCGGCGTCGAGACCACCTTTGTCGACGCCACCGACCCCAAGGCCTGGGAAGCGGCGATGCGGCCCAACACCAAGGCGGTGCTGGTCGAAACCCCGTCAAACCCGGTGCTTGAGATCACCGACATCCGCGCCGTCTCGGAACTGGCCCATGCGGTCGGGGCCAAGGTCATTGTCGACAACGTCTTCGCCACCCCGATCTTTCAGAAGCCGCTGGAACTGGGCGCCGACGTCGTCGTCTATTCGGCCACCAAGCACATCGACGGCCAAGGCCGGGTGCTGGGCGGGGCGATCCTGACCAGCGAGGCGATCAACGAGGAATTCTACCGCGACGCCCTGCGCCACACCGGCCCGTCGCTGTCGCCGTTCAACGCCTGGGTGATGCTCAAGGGCCTCGAAACTCTGGACCTGCGCGTCCGCCGTCAGGCCGACAGCGCCTTCGCCCTGGCCAACGTGATCGCCGAGCACAAGAAGGTGCACACGGTCCTCTATCCGTTCCGCCCCGACCACCCGGGCCACAACGTCGCCAAGGCGCAGATGACCGGCGGCGGCACCGTGATCGCCCTGGACCTGGGCAGCCGCGAAGCCGCCTTCAAGTTCCTGAACGCGCTGGAGATCGTCGACATCTCCAACAACCTCGGCGACGCAAAGTCGATGGCCACCCATCCGCCGACCACCACCCACCGCTCGGTGCCCGAGGCTGAACGCCCGTCGCTCGGCGTGACCGAAGGCGGCGTGCGCCTGTCGGTGGGCCTGGAAAGCGTCGACGACCTCAAGCGGGATGTGATCCGTGCGCTCGATCAGGCGTGAGACCTCCCCGCCCATGCAACGCATGAGACGTCGCCGCGGCGGCGACAGCGCCGCCTACGAGGCCCGCACGCGCGACATCGTCGTGCGCGTGTTCCCCACCTACGCGGCCGAGGAATCCTCGCCGGAGCAGGGCCTCTATCTGTGGTCCTACACCGTCGAGATCGAAAACCACGGCGAGGAGACCGTCACCCTGATCGCGCGCCGCTGGACGATCACTGACGCGTTCAATCGCGTGAACGAGGTCGAGGGCAGCGGCGTGGTCGGCGAGCAGCCCGAGCTAAAGCCGCGCGAAGCCTTCCGCTATGTCTCCAACTGTCCCCTTCCGACGCCGTCCGGCGCGATGCGGGGCAGCTATCAGATGGTCAATGACGAGGGCGACCTGTTTGAGGTCGAGATCCCCGAATTCTCGCTGCACCTGCCTGGCGCGGCGATGAAGCTGAACTAAAAAAAGGCCGGCGCAGATGGCGCCGGCTTTTTCATAGGTTGGTCGTATCGTCAGGCCGCAGCCGGCGGATCCAGCTTGTAAACCCGTGAGCAGTACTCGCAGGTCACGTGGATCTTGCCATCTGGTTCGATCATCTCCTCGACCTCCTCGGCCGAGAACGAGTCCATGACCACGCCGATCCGGTCTTCCGAGCAGCGGCAGAAGGCCTGCAGCGGCTTTTCGTCGAGCAGGCGCACGCCGTCCTCGTTGAACAGGCGCCAGAGCAGCGTGGGCGTCGAGACGGTCGGGTCGACAAGCTCGTCCTCGCCGGTCGTCTCAAACAGCGCCTGCACATGGGTCCAGGCGTCCTGGGTCTCGCCGCGCGCCTGATCGCCGGCGATGACCTGGATCAGGATGCCGCCCGCGCGCCAGCTGGCGCCCTGCCCCGTGTCGACCTGGCCCACCGCCAGGCGGACGCGAGTCGGCGTCTGCTCCGACTGGGCGAAGTACTGTTCAGCGCAGAGGGCCAGGGTTTCGCCCTCGATTGGCGTCACGCCTTGGTAGCGGTCCATGTCCGGCCCCTGGTCCAGGGTCATGATGAACACGCCGCCGCCCAGCAGGGTCTTGGCGCCGGGGCGCGCGAAGCCTTCGGACACCGCCGCCACTTCCTCGGGATCGAACCGGCAGTAACCGCGCAGGCCGCCGCTGGTGTCGTAGTCGACGACGACATAGCGCACCGGGCCATCGCCCTGGGCCTGAACGATCAGGCGTCCCTCGAACTTCAGGCTCGAACCGACCAAGGCGGCCAAGGCGCAGGCCTCGCCGAGCAGGTTGGCCACTGGCTCGGGATAGTCGTGGCGCGTCAGCACCTCGTCGATGGCCGCGCCGAGGCGCACCACCCGGCCACGGACGGGCAGGTTTTCGATCTGGAACGCGGAAACGACGTCGTCGAGGACGCCGGTGTCGGGAGCGATGTCGGTCATGGGGAGGCTAGATAGGCGGTTCTGGCGAAATTGCGAGCCCGATGAGTGACGGCGTGACGCGAAGCCTCGCCCAGGCATCCCTACTTCGGGCGCCTGCGACCGAACGCCTCGTTGCGAGAACAAGGGATTCGGACTCATCTGGGTTCGCCGCCGCTTTTGCCCATACGCGACGGCGACACCGGCCAGCGTTTACCAACCGGCGCTGGCCGGTAACCTTATCCGATCGCGCCGAAGCACCAGGCCAGGACGGACTTCTGGGCGTGAATGCGGTTCTCCGCCTCGTCCCAGACCAGCGAACGCGGACCGTCCAGCACGGCGTCGGTGACCTCTTCGCCCCGGTGCGCCGGCAGACAGTGCAGGAAGACGCCGTTGTCGGCGGCCAGATCCATCAGCCTGTCGTCGACCTGATAGGGCTCCAGCGCAGCCAAGCGCTCATCGTGGTCGGTGTCGCCCATCGAGACCCAAGTGTCGGCCACGACCACATCGGCGCCGCTGACGGCCGCCTTGGGATCGGTGGTCATGCTGACGCGGCCCTGCAGCCCCTCGGCGCGGGCCAGATCGTGCAGGTCGGCGTGATAGACCGCCGGGCAGGCGATCTTCAGCTCGAAGCCCAGCAGCGGCGCGGCATGGATGAAGCTGGAGCACACGTTGTTGCCGTCGCCGACCCAGGCGATCGTCTTGCCGGCGATCGGGCCGCGATGCTCCTCGATGGTGAGGATGTCGGCCATGATCTGGCACGGATGGCTCTTGTCGGTCAGGCCGTTGATCACCGGCACGGTCGAGACCTGGGCGAAGCGCTCGACGTCTGCGTGGCTGTTGGCGCGGATCATCACCGCGTCGACCATGCGCGAGAGCACCTTGGCGGTGTCCTCGATGGTCTCGCCGCGGCCCAGTTGCATGTCATTGGACGTCGAGATGATCGCGCTGCCGCCCAACTGCCGCATGGCCGCGTCGAACGAGAAGCGGGTGCGGGTCGAGTTCTTCTGGAAGATCATCGACAGCACGCGGTCCTTGGCCGGCGCATCAGCGTCGACCTTGCCCTGGGGCCAGCCCTTGCGAGCGGTCTTGCGAGCGTGGGCGTCGTCCAACAGCAGGCGCAACGTCGCGCCGTCCAGCTTCCAGAGGTCGATGAAATGGCGGGGTTGAGTCATCGGACTATCCCTATCCCCGCCTCCCCGGCGCATGCCGGGGCCCAGACTCATCCTGGGATTAAGCGGGCTTGATCTGGGTCCCGGCTTTCGCCGGGAAGGTCGGAAACGAAGGGCTTTTAGGCGGCGGCCTTGGCGCGCGCGGCCTCGCAAGCTTTCTCAAGCTTGGCGATCGCCTCGCTGGCCTCTTCGATGGTGAGGTTCAGCGGCGGCAGCAGACGCACGCAGTTGTCGCCGCCGCCAGCGATGAGAAGCTTCTCGTCGCGCGCCAGGACCATGAACTCGCGGTTGTTCGGGATCAGCTTGACGCCGATCAGCAGGCCCTTGCCACGCACGTCGACGATGACATCCGGGTAGCGGTCCTTCAGTCCATTCAACTGCTGGGTGAAGAAGCCCGAAACGGTCTTCACGTTGTCCAGCGTCTCGGGCGACTTGATGATGTCCAGCGCCGCCTTGCCGACGGCCATGGCCAGCGGGTTGCCGCCGAAGGTCGAGCCGTGCGCCGCGACCGTCATGCCCTTGGCCGCCTCGGTGGTGGCCAGGCACGCGCCGATCGGGAAGCCGCCGCCCAGGGCCTTGGCGACCGCCATGATGTGCGGCTCGCCGCCTTCGGCCCACTCGTAGGCGAAGAGCTTGCCGGTCCGACCCATGCCGCACTGGACTTCGTCATAGATCAGCAGCACGCCATGCTCGTCGCACATCTGGCGCAGGCCCACGAGGCATTGGGTCGGGATCGAGCGCGCGCCGCCCTCGCCCTGCACCGGCTCGACGATGATCGCCGCCGTGGTCGGGCTGGCGATGGCGGCCTTGATGGCGTCGTGGTCGCCGAAGGTCAGCTGGCTGTAGCCCGGCAGACGCGGGCCAAAGCCGTCGACATAGCTGGGGTTGCCCGACGCATTCACCGCCGCATAGGTGCGGCCATGGAACGAGCCGTCAAAACCGTAGATGTCGATCCGCTCGGGCTGGCCGTTGGCCGAATGATACTTGCGCGCCGTCTTCAGCGCGCACTCGACGGCTTCCGTGCCCGAGTTGGTGAAGAACACCACGTCGGCGAACGAGTTGGCGCACAGGGCGTCCGCCAGCTCTTCCTGCTCCGGGATCCGGTAGATGTTCGAGACGTGCCAGAGCTTCTCGGCCTGGGTTTTCAGGACCTCGACGAGGGCGGGATGGGCATGGCCCAGACCGTTCGTGGCGATGCCCGCCACGCAGTCGAGATACTCCTCGCCCTCGGTCGAGATCAGGCGCGCGCCTCGGCCTCGGTCAAACGCCAGCGGAGCGCGGTTGTAAACGCCCATGATGTGGTGCTGCGAGGAGTTGGACGACGTCGCGGTGCTCAAGACCGGCCTCCCAAAAAGGAAACAAGCCCCCGCGCTGTTCGCGCGGGGACCGGAAGGCCGCAGGTTGTCGCCGTGGAACACCGTCGTGTCAATGAAAGGCCCCTCAAAAAGGCCCTGAACAGCCGACGAAATCTCCGCCGATGACGCGGGTGGCTCAGCTCTTCAGACGGTAACCGGTGACGAAGAGCCTCCAGCACCACAGGAACAGCGCCACGGTGAGAACGCCGGTGGTCACCACGCCGATCGCGATCGAGCCGTCGGCATGGCCGATGAAGCCGTAGCGGAATCCGTCGATCAAATAGAAGAACGGGTTGAAATGGCTGGCCGAGCGGAAGGGCTCGGGCAGCTTGTCCACCAGATAGAAGGTGCCCGAAAGGAAGGTCATCGGCATGATCAGGAAGTTGGTCACAGCCGCCAGCTGGTCGAACTTCTCGGCCCAGAGACCCGCCAGAACGCCCGCCAAGCCCAGGATCAGCGAGGCTGTCAGCCCGAAATAGAGCACGGCCCAGAGATGGGCGACCGACAGGCCCGCGCCCGGCAGAACGCCGATGACGACCGCCGTCACCGCCCCCACGACAACGCCGCGCGTCGCAGCACCCAGCGTAAACGCCGACACCTGCTCCAGCGCCGACAACGGCGGGGTGAGGAAGTCCGGCGTCAGGCCCATCATCTTGGCCTGGATGAGCGAGGACGAGGAGTTGGCGAAGGCGTTGTTGAGGATCGCCATCATGATCAGGCCGGGGGCTACGAAATGGCCGAAGGTCACACCTCCCACCGCGGGGCGACTGGCGCCGACGGCGACCACGAAGACCAGCATGTAGAGCAGCGTGGTGACCACGGGCGCGGCGACCGTCTGGGTGCCGACCTTCCAGAACCGGCGGATTTCGCGCTGGTAGAGCGTGAGGAAGCCGGACCAGTTCCAGCCGCGATAGTCGCGCGGCTGCGGCGGAACGACGCTCTCGGCCATGTCTCTCATCGGCTCAAACCCTTGTTCTGCTTGGCCATGTGCGCCTTGAGGGCCCTTTTCGCAAGCGCAGGCTTGCCGGAATCAACATCTTGTTTCTGTGGACAGAGTCGATGGCGCCCATTGTGCGTTTTAACGCATTCTTTACGATATCTAGTAGGACGACCGCCGGCGGGGCGGATCGATCACCATATATAGGGTGACGGGCGTGGGGACGCCCCCACCCTCTCTCGAATGGCGGAGACGGGTAATGAGCTGGACCGACGAACGGGTTTCCACCCTGAAGAAGCTCTGGTTGGACGGCCTTTCGGCCAGCCAGATCGCCAAGCAACTGGGCGGCGTGACGCGCAACGCCGTGATCGGCAAGGTGCACCGCCTAGGCCTTTCGGGCCGCGCGGCCCCTTCGCAGCCGGCGCGTCCGGCCTTCAAGGCTCCGCGCCCGGCGCGTCCGGCCGCGCAGGCCATGCCCTCGGCGCCGCGTCGCGTGACGCCGGTCGAGGCCCCCTCGTCGGTTCCGGTCGCCGCAGCGCCCGCGCCGCTGCCGGCCTTCCGCCACGAGGAGCCCGGGTCGGCCACCGTACTGACCCTGGGCGCGCACATGTGCAAGTGGCCGATCGGCGATCCGTCGTCGGAAGGCTTCACCTTCTGCGGTCGCCGCTCGTCTGAAGGCCCCTACTGCGTCGAGCACGCGCGCGTGGCCTACCAGCCGCAGCAGACCAAGAAGAAGAGCGGCGGCGCCGAGCTGGCCCGTTCGCTTCGCCGCTACATCTAAGAAGAACAATAGTCTCTCAGAGCGGCGGATCCCGGATGGCCCAAAAGGCCGTCCGGGATTTCTCATTTCTGGAGGTCGGCCTAGATAGAGGCCATGAGCGACCTGCCGCCTTCCGATTCCAACGCGCCGCCGTACTCGGTCTCCGAGCTGGCCTTCGCCCTGAAGCGCACGCTGGAGGACCGCTACGGCTTCGTGCGGCTGCGCGGCGAACTTTCCAAGGTCACGCACCACTCCAACGGCCACGTCTATCTGACCCTCAAGGACGACAAGTCGGCGATCGACGGCGTGGTCTGGAAGGGCAATGTCCGGGGCCTGGGCGTTCGGCCCGAGCACGGGCTCGAGGTGATCGTCACCGGCAAGATCACCACCTATCCGGCCGGCTCGCGCTACCAGATCGTCATCGACAGCATGGAGGCCGCCGGCGTCGGCGCCCTTTTGGCGCAGCTGGAGCGCCTGAAGGCTAAGCTGGCCGCCGAGGGCCTGTTCGCGCCGGAGCGCAAGCGTCCCCTGCCCTCGATGCCCGCCGTGGTGGGGGTGATCACCAGCCCGACCGGCGCGGTGATCCGCGACATCCTGCATCGCATCCGCGACCGCTGGCCCTGCCAGGTTCTGGTCTGGCCGTGCGTCGTGCAAGGCGACGCCGCTGCTGGCCAGGTCAGCGCCGCGATCCGAGGCTTCAACGCGATCCAGCCTGGCGGGCCCGTGCCGCGCCCCGACGTCCTGATCGTCGCGCGCGGCGGCGGCTCAGTGGAGGACCTCTGGGCCTTTAACGACGAAGGCCTGGCGCGGACGGTGGCCGAAGGCACGATCCCGCTGATCTCGGCTGTGGGCCACGAGACCGACACCACCCTGATTGACTTCGTCTCGGACCGCCGCGCGCCCACGCCGACGGCGGCCGCCGAGATGGCCACGCCGGTGCTGGCCGAACTGCGGGCGTTGATCTCCGATTTCGATCGCCGGCTGAACCGTTGCGGCTCGCGCACGATCGAGGAGCGACGCACACGGCTTGTCAGCGCCGCGCGCGGCCTGCCGCGTCCCAACGATCTGCTAGCCCTGGCCCAACAGCGCTTCGACATCGCCTCTGGCCGCCTCGACGCGGCCCTGCAGCGCAACACCGCCGTCCATGCGCAGGACCTGTTGAAGGTCACCGCGCGCCTGACGCCTGAAGCCCTTGGCCGGCAACGCGCTGTGAAGGCCGATCGCTTGGCCGACCTCTCCCGCCGACTGGACCTCGCCGCCCGGAGGGTCCCCGATCGCGTCGCCCAGCACGCCCGACTGCCTGCGCTTTGGGACCGTCTGAACGCCGCCGGGCGACGGCGCCTGCAGCGGGACGCCGACCGCCTGGCCAGTCTCGAAAAACTCCGCCAATCCTTGAACCCAGAGCGCCCGCTCGAATTGGGCTTCGCCCTGGTGCGAAAGGCGGATCAAACCATCGCCCGCTCGGCGGCAGACCTCGTCTCCGGCGAGCGCGTCAGCCTGAAGTTCAAGAGCGGCGAGCGTGACGCGGTCATCGATGGCGAAGGCGGCTTCGTCCCGCCGCCCGCCGCGTCAACGCCCCCGCCCAAGCCACGCCCCAAACCCGCCGCGCCGCCCGCCGGTCAAGGCGACCTGTTCTGAAACCGCGGCTTGGCGTAGAATGGTCTCATGAACGCTTTCGATCGTGATCTCGGCAAGTCCGACGGCATGGCCGTCCTGCACTATGGCGATGGCGAGTACGCCGTGCTCAGCCCTGGCCGCTTCGTGCTGTGCGCGGTGAGCAACAAGCAGATTCCGCTGGAGGCTTTGCGCTACTGGAGCCCCGAGCACCAGGAAGCCTATACCGGTCCCGCCGAGGCCCTGAAGCGTTGGCAAGGGGCCTGAGCCGCCGCGCGGTTCTAGCCGCGCTTCCGCTGTCGATGGGCCTGCCCGCCTTGGCGCAGGCCGCCGCGCCGGGCCTGTCCCTCTCGGGAAAGTTCGTTCAAGGCGGCTACGCCGTGGGCCGCACGGCGCCCCGCGCGACGATCGACCTTGATGGCCAGGTGCTGACCACGGCGTCGGCTGACGGATGGTTCGTCATCGGCTTTGACCGTGATGCGCCCGCGAATTCGGTCCTGACCGTGACCACCGCAGAGGGCTCGGCGATAGACCAGCGCGCGGTCGCTCCCGGCGACTTCGACATCCAGCGGATCGACGGCCTGCCGCCCGAGCAGGTGACGCCGACCGATCCGGTGTTGCTGGAGCGCTTGGCCGCCGAGAACGCGCGCAAGATGGCCGGCTTCGCCAGTCAGGCCGACATCGAAGGCTTCCGCGAGGGATTCATACTTCCGGTTGTGGGCGCACGGCGCTCCGCCCGTTTCGGCGGCCAGCGCATTCTCAACGGCGAGCCCAAGCGTCCCCATTTTGGGGTTGATCTGGCGACGCCCGTCGGTACGCCCGTGCGCGCGCCGGCGTCCGCGGTGGTCGCTTTCGCCGAGACCGGATTACACTTCGAGGGCGGCCTATTGCTCCTGGATCACGGCCAAGGCCTGGTCACTGCCTATCTCCACCTGTCAAAAATCCTCGTATCGCCCGGTACTTACGTGAGGAAAGGCGACCTGGTCGCGCAGACCGGCAAAGAAGGTCGGGCGACGGGCCCGCACCTATGCTGGCGCATGAAGTGGCGTGGCCGAAACATGGACCCGTCCCTGCTGGTCGGATCGGCGCCCCTCGCCGGCTAACCTGCCGCCCCATTCGCCCCTGGCGCGAGTTTCAATCATTCGTTAGCTATGCCGCCGGTATCGAGACACGAGGTCGCCGGGGGCGATCATCGGTCTTGGTCTCCCCGCGAGATCCTTGAGGAGACGGCTCCCGCATGTCTGCGGCGCTTGAAAAGCTGCGTTTTTTGCTGGTGGACGACAACCAGCACATCCGCGCGATCGTTTCCACGATCCTCAAGGGCGTGGGCGTTCGGCATATTCGCGAGGCGATGGACGGCGCTGAAGCTCTGCAGATCCTGCGCGACTGGCAGACCGACATCGCCATCGTCGACTTCAAGATGAGCCCGTTGGACGGGGTGATGTTCACCCAGCTGGTGCGTAGCTCACCCGACAGCGTCGACCCATACCTGCCGATCATCATGCTGACCGGCTTCGCCGAGCGTCACCGGGTCTTCGAGGCCCGTGATGCGGGCGTGACGGAGATCGTCGTGAAGCCCGTGACAGCACGGTCGCTTCTGGATCGCATCAACACCGTGATTTTCCACCAGCGCCCGTTCATCCGGTCGCCGGACTACTTCGGCCCATGCCGCCGACGTCGGGTCGACCCGCAGTATCATGGCCCCTTCCGCCGCAATGGCGAGAAGGACTCCATCACCGACGCGATCGAAATCTAGTCGGCGACGTCTGCGCGCTCGCGGTCCGCCAGGGCCGCGTAGACCTCATTGGGCCAACGCCGATGAACCCAGAACCACTCGGCGGGGCGCTCACGGATCCGGTCTTCCATGAAGGCGTTGATCATCCGCACTCCGGCCTCGATGTCCGCCGTCCGATCGCCCGTCTTCGGCGGAACGATCGGATCGTGGACCACCGCGCGGAAGCGCGCGCCCTTGAGCCGCTGCACCGACATCGGCTGCAGCACCGTGCCAAAGCGGATCGCCAGGCGGGTCGGCCCGGGAGCGGTGTGCGCGAGGTGACCGAAGAATGGCGCGGCCACGCCGCTGTTGAACTTCTGATCGTTCATCAGGGCCACTGACTTGCCCTGCTTCATGCCTTCCAGCAGTTCGCGCGCGCCGTCGCCGCCCTTGGGCGCGAACAGCCGGACCCCATAGCGGAACCGGCTCTCCTTGATCCGCTTGTCGACATAGGGGTTGTTGGCCGCGCGATAGGTCATCTCGCAGACCACACCGCTGTCGACGATGGCAGCAGGCATCACTTCCCAGTTCGACAGGTGTCCCGAAACGAACACGACCGGGATCCGGTTCTCGGCGATCTCGACGAGGCGCTCCTTGCCTACAACCTCGACCCGGCCGGTGGACGGCAGGATCTTGTCCATCAGCGGGAACTCGGCGAACGAGCGGCCAAGGCCGTCCCACTGTTCGCGCAGGATCTGTTCGTGCCAGGCTGCGTCCTTCTCGGGAAAGGCCAGCTTCAGATTGCGGGTCGCAACCTTGTGCGCCCCGCTCATCGGTCCAAAGGTGCGTCCCAGCCAGCCGCCGAAATCCGAGGCCCGGTCCACGCCCATCAGGCGCACCGCGCCGATAAACAGGTCGAAGCCCAGGGCTTCCAACCGCCACAAGAGGTCCTGGACCCAAGGCTGACGCTTTTCAGACATGGGCCCTTAGTAGGCTCCCGCGCACGCCTCGCGCAACGGAGTCTCGCCCGGCACGCGACTTGCGGCTGTGAAGCCAGACCGTTCCGTTTCGGGACGGGTCGGGAGAAACAAGGGGGCATGGCTTCCATGGGCAACGACATCGACGTTCACCTGGGCAAGCGCCTGCGTCGCCGCCGTCGTCTGCTGGGTCTCACCCAGCAGCAACTGGCTGGCACGGTCGGCGTGCGCTTTCAGCAGATCCAAAAGTATGAGTGCGGCGCCAACCGCATCTCGGCCGCGCGGCTGTGGCAGCTGTCCGAAGCGCTCGAGGTTCCGGTCGGCTACTTCTACGACGGCCTGTCGGACACCCGTCGCGAGACGACCAGCGAGTCGGCCGAAGGCGGCGAGATGTTCGCCCGTAAGGAAACCCTCGACCTGATCCGGGCCTACTACCTGCTGGGCGAGCGTCCGCGCCGTCGCCTTCTGGACCTGGCCAAGTCGCTGAATGGCGGCGCCGAGCACGCCGACGCTTAAAGTCGGCGAACGCAGACAGTCACTGGTGGCGTACCTGCGGCGGGGAGGTTACATCCCCGCCCATGACGCTCTCCGCTGACCGGCTCGCGGCGCTTGACGCCTTCATTCTCGACCTCAATCGGGCTTCCGCTGAGGTGATCCTGCCGCTGTTCCGGGCCGACCACGGCCTTGAGGACAAGGGGGCGGGCAAGAACCTGCCGCGCGACACCCACGCGGCCTTCGATCCGGTCACCGAGGCCGATCGCGGCGCCGAAGCTACTATCCGCAAGCTGATCGCCGAGCACTATCCCGAGCACGGGGTGATCGGCGAGGAGTATGGCGAGGATCGCCCCGACGCCGAGTTCGTCTGGGTGCTCGACCCGATCGACGGCACGCGCGCCTTTATCGCTGGCCTGCCGCTGTGGACCACCCTGATCGGCCTGCGCCACCAGGGCCGTCCCGTGCTGGGTTCAATTGGCCAGCCATTCATCGACGAGGTCTTCGTCGGCCACGCCGGCGGGTCGCGTCTTGTCGCCGGCGGCCAAGAACGCACGATCCACGTTCGCGAGTGCGCCAACATCAATGACGCGGTCATTGCGACCACCGATCCGGACGCCTGTTTCGACGGCGCCGAACGCGGCGCCTGGCTGCAGGTCCGCGCCGCCGCCAAGCTGGCGCGCCTCGGCTGCGACGCCTACGCCTACGCCATGGTCGCCATGGGCAAGATGGACATGGTCATCGAGGCGGGCCTGAAGTCCTGGGACATCGAGGCCGCCATCCCCGTGATCGAGGGCGCCGGCGGCCTAGTCACCAACTGGCGCGGCGAGGCTGTGGGTCCGAACGGCGGCCAGATGGTGATCTCGGGCGACCGGCGTCCGCTGGACGAAGCGCTGGTCAGTCTGAGACGTTCGGCGAAATAAGCGGCTCGCGCGGGGCAAGCGGATCGACCGTCTCGTCGAACGCTTTCCAAAACAACGCGCGGCGAGCGTCGGTCTCGACCAGGATCTCGTGGAATGCGCCCGGGACCTCGATATAGCGCCCCTTGGGGATACGGCCGGCGATCGACTTGGAGTCGACGTTCAGCACCCGGTTGTCGAGTTCAGCGCCCAGGATGGTCACCGGAACGGTGATCTTTTCGACCGACCGGCTGCGACGCAACCAGGCGCAGGCCGAGATCGCGAAGTCGGCCCAGCCCCAGGTCATGCCGCCAAGCGCGATCTCCGGATGCGCGCGCAGCTGCGACTGATAGCGATCGTAGCGCGTCTCATCGTGGGTCAGGCCATCGCCCTGGAAGGTCTGGGTCAGCGGATCGTAGGGGGTCTGCACATACTCGCCCGCCAACCCGATCCGCGACATCACGAACGCCAAAGGGCGCGCCAGCCACGGCGGGACGCCCGCGGTATTGAGGCCGAGCATCGGCGCCGACAGCACCGCCGCCGCGAGGCGTGGTTCACCGTGGGCCAGGACCAGCATCGTCAGACACCCACCCATCGAGTGACTGACCGCCACCCAGGGCTTGGGCATCCGCGCCTCGAAAGCATCGAGCAGCGCCTTGTGGTCGGAAACGAAGGTCTTGAAGCCTCGGGCATGGCCCTTGAGGCGGTCTGGCAAGACGCGGGCTGAAAGCCCCTGCCCTCGCCAGTCGTGCAGCAGCACGGCGAAGCCGCGCGCGAGGAGGTCCTCAACGACCTCGAAGTACTTCTCCAGCGGCTCGCTGCGTCCGGGGCTCAGCACCACCGTTCCCCGCGCGGGCCCTTCCGGGAAAAACGTCGCGGCGCGGAGGGTCGCCCCATCCGCGCCACAAAACCATTCGGCCTTGCCGCTGTCGGGAACCGGGGCCTCGGGAATCGAGACCAGAGGCGCCGGTCCCCCCATCGCTTAGCGGAGCTTGGCGAACAGCGCGCCCATCTTGGGCTGCAGCCCCATGGCCACGCCCATGTCCGACAGCTTCAGCTTGCCGGTCATGACGGCCATCGTCGGGTCCAGCTTGCCTTCGCCCATGGCGACCAGGTCGTCCAGGGCCAGGGTCATGGTCAGGTCGGCCGGCTTGTCTTCGTTGGTGACCGAACCGCCGTCGATGTGGATGACACCGGCGTCCTTCAGGTCGAACTTCAGGGACTTGCCCAGGCCGCTGTCGTCGCCAACGGCGGTTTTGATCTTGTCGGTGAGTTCCTGGATGGTGGCCATGGCGCGATCTCCCTCTGCGCTTGTGAGTTGGCGAATAGCTAGACCGGCTGACACGGTTAAGTAAACACCGTTCAGAACAGCCCTCAGTTTATTTCTTGCCGTCGTCGAACGCGACCCTCGTCGGCGTCCGCGACAGCTTTACCCGCGCGGCGCCCTTGTGAGCTTCGGGGTAGAAGACGGGTACGCCTTGGACGATTTCGAGCGGAACGATACGACCGTCGCCATGGACGACCTGGCCGCCCTGGGCGCCGATAAAGCCGATCCCTGGTAGCTTTGGGACCATGAGGCCCAACGCAGGGCCCGCGGCTTTACGCATCGCCGCATTCGACTCCGACACCGTCAGCGCAAGCTCGCGCGCATCGTAATCCTGGGCCAGCCTGAGCACCGGGGCGGGCGTCATGCTGATGCCGAACTTCCTTTCCGCAGGAACGTCAAAGACGAGCTTGGCCTTACCGTTCAACTGGGTGAGCGTAGGCAATCGCTCGAACTCACCGTCATCGCGGACGGGCAAGGCTGTCGTCGCGCCATTCGCTTCAACCAACGAGACCTTTACGTCCCCCATGGACTTGCCTTCGCTCCGCAGGACATAGCGGAGGCGCATCCGGCTACGCTCTTGCGCGGGCACCTTCAAGAACCGGTCGAGATAGACGAACACCTTCTCGGCCGGAACGGTCTTTTCGCGCGCGCTGGCGGGCGCCGCAGCGGCGGCGAGCATGAGACTAAGGCCCGTCGCGGCCAAAAGCTTCAGGGTCGTGGTCTGGCTCATTTCGGCTTCGCGAATTTCAAGGTCATGCGGTCGCTCTCCCCGATCGCGTCGTATTTGGAATGATCAAAACCCGGCTCGGCCGGTTCGCCCCGCGGCGCCGAGAGGCGCGTCGGCGGCAGGGTCCAGACGCCGAAGGGGTGGTCTTTGGTGTCCTTGGGATTGGCGTTGATCTCGCTGGTCCCGATCAGGACGAACCCGGCCTCCTTGGCCATCTGGATGACGTAGTCCTGCTGGACGTAGCCATCCTCGGCCAGGACATCCTGCACCCGCCCGGGTTGCCCACGATGCTCCTCAATGCCGAGAATGCCGCCGGGCTTCAGCGCCGCCAGGGCGTCCTTGAACGCCTTCTCGGCGATACCGCCGGCCATCCAGTTGTGGAGGTTGCGCAGGAACAGCACCAGGTCGGCGCTGCCGTCTGGCGCGACGGGCCCGCTGGTGGGACCAAAGGCCGTAAAAGCGACCTCGCCATAGACCTTCTTCTTCTCCGCCAGCTTGCGCTGGAAGCCCTCGACAATGCCCGCCGCCGCAGGATCGGCGGGTCCTTTGGTCTCGAGCATGGCTTCGTAGAGCTTGCCGCGCGTATCGGCCAGGAACGGCGCCAGGATGTCGGTGTACCAGCCCGCGCCTGGCCAGAACTCGACGACGGTCTGACCGGGCTTAAGCTCCCAGAATTTCAGGCTTTCGACCGGGTGGCGCCAGGCGTCGCGCGCGCGGTCAGCGGGCAGGCGCCAGTCGCCCGCCACCGCCGCCTCGATCGTGTTCGGCCCGGCCTTGGCGGCGGCCTTAACCTCCGCCTTCGCCGGATCGTCCTTTTTTCCGCATGACGCCAGGGCCAGTGCCCCCGCGCCGGCCAGCAAGCCTCGCCGCGACCAGAATTGAACTGGAACCATCATTCCCCCACTGCGCGGGTCAGCTTGCTGGCGGACCTTGGCGAAAGTCAGGCCGGCTTGCGGAAGCGCAGGGTCATCCGATCGCTTTCACCGATAGCGTCGTACTTGCTGCGGTCGAAGTTGGGATCGGCGGGCTGGCCGCCCGGCGCGGTGCGCTTCACCGGCGGCAGGGTCCAGACCCCGAAGGGGTGATCCTTGGTGTCCTTGGGGTTTGCGTTGATCTCGGACTGCGCGTCCAGCTTGAAGCCGGCCTTCTCGGCGATGGCGATCACCGTGGCGGTGTTGAGGTAGCCGTCAGCGCCGGCGGCCTTCTCCGAGCGCGGATCGGCGCGATGTTCCTCAACAGCCAGCACGCCGCCGGGCTTCAGCACGGCGAAGAAGTCGGCGAAGACCTTGTCGGCGACGCCCGGCTGCACGGTCCAGTTATGAACATTGCGGGCGGTCAGCACGATGTCGGCCGATCCGGGCGCGCCGAGAGGACCCGACACCGGGCCGAAGTTCGCGAACTGTGGCTTGCCGTATTTGGACGCGTCGGCGAAGCGCGCCTCGAAATCGGCGCGCCCCTTCCGAGCGCCTTCCGAAATCTTCGGATTTGCCAGGTCCGCAACGCCAGCCACATAGGTTCCGCCCGTCGCCTTGGCGTACGGCGCCAGGATCTCGGTCCAATAGCCGCCGCCCGGGGAGACCTCGATCACGGTCTGTCTGGGCTTGAGGCCCCAGAAGATCAGGCTTTCGTAGGGGTGGCGGGCGCCGTCCCGGGCCACATCGGCGGCGGGGCGGGTCGGCGAAGCGATGGCTGCCTTCAAGGCCGCGTCGGTGGCGGCGAAGGCGGCCGGCGCGGAAAGGGTGAAGGCGGCGGCCAGGAGCAGAACTTGGCGACGAAGCGGCATGGGGAAGTGTCCTTCGGTCGGATGGGAGCGGCGACCTTAGCCATGCTTATCGGCGCGTCAAACGATTCACGTTCTGTGAGTTGGCGCCCCTTGAACCGGAAAATCCGCTCACCAACTAGATCAACGAAGGCGCTGGATGACCGGGCCTTCCGGACCACAGGCGACGCCGATCTCGGGTCGCCGAAGGGACGAAACCCATAGACCTTGCTTGATGAGAAGGATCTGACCCTATGCGTACGATCGACCTTTCGCCCCTGTACCGCTCGCTCGTCGGCTTTGACCGCCTCGCCGACCAGTTGGACGCCGCCGCGCGCAACGAAGCGGCCTCGGGCTATCCCCCCTACAACATCGAACGCACCGGCGAGAACGAGTACCGCATCGAGATAGCGGTGGCGGGCTTCAAGCCGGAAGAACTAAACGTCGAGGTGAAGGAAAACCTGCTCACCGTCACTGGCCGCAAGGCGGCCAACGACGAAGCCAAGCAGTACCTGCATCGCGGCCTGGCCGAGCGTAACTTCGAGCGCAAGTTCCAGCTGACCGACTACCTCGTGGTGGTCGACGCCGATCTCTCGAACGGCCTGCTGTCGATCGCGCTGAAGCGCGAGCTGCCGGAAGCCCTGAAGCCTCGTACGGTGGAGATCAAGACGGTCCCCGCCTCGACCCTGATCGAAGGCGAAAAGGCCGCCTAAGCGGCGGCCCTGTTTATCTGTCTCCCAATCCCCTCTGAACTTAGGCGGCGTCGAAAGGCGCCGCCTTTTTCATGGGATCAGTCCGGCATCGACAGATCCAGGCCCTGGACCTGACTGAGATCAACATCGCGGAAACTGGTCTTGACCACTCTGGCTCCGGTGAAATCGGCCCCGCGAACATCTGCGCCGTCCAGGATCGCCTCGCTGAGATCGGCCGTTTGAAGCATCGCGTACCGCAGGCGCGCGGCCTGCAAACTCGCCTGCGTCCGGCGATCCGGGCCGAGCGGCAGCGGAGACAGATGGGCCTGCCGCAGGTCGGCCTTGGTCAGGTTAGCCCCGGCGAGCTTGGCGCCCCGCAGATCGGCGCCGCGCAGGTTGGCCGCACGCAGATCGGCGTTCTGAAGATTTGCGCCCTGAAGCTGCGCGCCTGAGAGATCCAGGCCCACCATGCAGGCCCCCTTGGCGCTCATCGCCGTCAGCCGAAGCCCCTTGAGCTTGTCGCCCAGCGGGCGCAGGTCTTCGCCGTCCAGGCGCGCTGGCGAGCCCTCTTTGCCACCGGTCTGGCACCAGCTTTGATTGCCCGCGCAGCGGCGAAGCAATTCATCGACGCGCGCTAACGCCTCGCGGCTCGCGGCTTGGAGGGTCCCGTTCATATGGGCCCCGGAGACCCGCGCGGTTGACGTGTCGACCCCAGCCATGACGGCGCCCGAGAGGTTGGCCCCCTCAAGATTCGTCCCCTTCACGTCCGCGCCATCCAGGATCGCCCCTGACAGGTTCGCTTCCTTGAGGTTCGCCCCCGAAAGCTTGGCGCCCTTCAAGGAGCAGTCGCTGAAGTCGGCCTTGAAGGCCGACACGCCCTCGAACTGTGAACCGTCCAGCGTTGCGCCGGAGAAGTTGACCTCATCAACCTCGCCCTGGCGGGTCTCGTGACGCAGGGTCTCAAGGCCTTTGCGGGGATGGGGAATGGCGATCTGGCCTTCCCGGAAATCGGCCTGGGTCAGATCGGCCTGAGCGAGGTTCGCGCCGCGCAGGCAAGCGCCGCGCAGATCCGCGCGAACCAGCGAAGCCTGGCGCATGTCGCTCTTGCGCAGGTCACAGCCGAACAGGCTTGCGCGATCCAGCTTGGTGCGAACCATGCGACAGCCATCGAGCACCGAAGCGGAAAGGTCCGCATCGACGAGATTCCGGAACGACAGATCAAGGCCCGACAGCTGAACGAAACGAAGCGAAGCCCGCTTACCGCCCTGCTTGCCGGTAACGAATTTCTCGTGCGCCGTTACGATCATGTCGAGCTCGGCTTGGCTCAGGCGACGACGCCCAGCCACGCTCTGCGCGGCGTTCATAACGAAATTCCCCGTATGAGTTTTTTCTCTTGGTTACGCGGACTCTAACGGCGACCGACGAGCGAAGCGTTAAAACTGCGTCGGATTGTCGCAAAATATTTCTCAAATGACATCATCCAGGCCGCGCGCCGCCAGACGGATCGCCCCGGTCAGATCCACGTCCCGTAGCTGGGCGCTGGTGAAATTCGCCCGCGAGACATCCGAGCCCGCCATACGAGCTTGCCGAAGGTCGGCGCGCGCGAGGTCGGCGTTGGTCAGGATCGCGCCTGTGAGGTCGACGGGCAAAAGCCGATCCGCCGCGATCAGCAGCGGCCCCAGTTGGGCGTCTCGCAGGTCCGCCCCCGTCAGTTTCGCGCCCTTCAAACGGGCGCCGCGCAGGTCGGCGCGACGCAGGTTGCAGCCCCGCAGATCCGCGCCATCCAACTGCGCGCCCTGCATCTGCACGCCCTCCATGTCGAGGCCGTAGAAGACGGCGCCCTTGGCTGACAGCGCCGTGAGATTGAAGCCGCGGACTGAGCGCAGGTTGCGCAGATCCGCCTTGTCGAACACCGAGGGCTTTCCCTCGGCCCCGCCGGTCTCGATCCATCGCGCGTGATCGGCGATCATCTGCTCATAGGGCAGATCCGAAACGCTGGTGCCCGACGGCTTGTCGGTCAGGGCGCCTTCCATGTTGGTGTCGTTGACGTTCCACGACAGGGTCTTGGCCCCGACCAGAACAGCGTTGCGCAAATCCGCGCCAGCAAGATTGGCGCCCGAAAGGTCGGCTCCGGCCAGGTTGGCGCCGTTGAAATTGGCCTGTTTGAGGTTGGCGCGGACCAGCTTGGCGTCCTTCAGGATCGCATCGCTGAAGTCGGCCTTGGTGGCGACAATGCCGGAAAGCCGCGACCGCTCGAGATTGGCGCCCGACAAGTTGGCCCCGGAAGCGAAGGCTTCGCGCTGGGTCGGCTCGATGACGCGGTAGCCTTCCTTGCGATCGGCGGCGGCGATCGTGCCTTCCCGCAAGTCGGCTTCGAACATGTCGGCGCCCGTCAGATTAGCCCCGCGCAGACTGGAGCCCCGCAGGTCCGCCCGCCGCAACGAGGCGTCGGTGAGATCGGCCCCTTGCAGGTCGGCGCCGTAGAAGTTGGCGTTGTCGAGCTTGGCCTTTCGCAGGTCGCAGCCGACCAGAACAGCGCCCGTGAAGTCGGCGTCGCAGAGATTGCGCCCAGGCACGGACAGGCCAGACAGGTCGCAGAAGGCGAACACGGCGCGCGCGCCGCCCATCCGCGCCGACCACAGGCGGTCGTGCTTGGCGCAGATGACGTCCACCTCGTACTGCGTCAGGCGCTTGTATTCTTGTGGTGTGCTGGCGGCGCCGCTCATGGCTCGCTGGGTGTCCCGAGTTAACGGAACACCTTGCGCAGAGCAAAATTAACGCCGTGTTTCCAACACCTTCGGCTTAAGCCTGAGCGCTTTTAACCAACTTTGGGGAGAGCTTCGGCGCGACTTTCGTCCAGGTAGCGCGCGCCCGTCGGCTTCAGGGCCGCGTCCAGCTCGATCACCAGCGGATTGCCGGTCGGGATCTCAACACCCACGATCTGGTCGTCCGGCACGTTGAACAGGTGCTTCACGATCGCGCGCAGCGAGTTGCCGTGCGCGGCGATCAGCAGGGTCTCGCCGGCCTTCAGGTGGGGAGCGATATCGCTCTCCCAATACGGAAGGACACGAACCAGAGTGGTGGCCAAGCTTTCGGTCGACGGGAGGCTCGCGCCCTTGTAGCGGCGGTCCTTGCTGAAATCGTACTCACCACCCGGGGCGAGCTCCGGCGGCGGAATGTCGTAGGAGCGACGCCAGATCGTCACCTGCTCGACCCCATGCTTCTCGGCGGTCTCGGCCTTGTTGAGACCCGTGAGGCCGCCATAGTGGCGCTCGTTCAGGCGCCAGTCCTTGGTCACCGGCACAAAGCTCTGCTTGGCCGCGTCCAACGCCAGGTTCCCCGTGCGAATGGCGCGGGTCTGCACCGAGGTGAACAGGCGGTCGATCTCGATGCCGGCCGCCGCGATCAGCTCGCCGCCCTTCTTGGCCTGGGCCTCGCCCTCGGCGGTCAGATCCACATCGACCCAGCCGGTGAAGCGGTTTTCCAGGTTCCACTGGCTTTGGCCATGGCGGAGCAGGACGAGCGTGGGCATCGGGCTTCCTTCGGAGATCAGGGGAATGTCAGCGCGGGCTAAGGCCAGCCCGCGCCAGCGTCAAGCGCGGAAGCATGCTGACAAGCGATCCGTCAAAGCGCACGCCCCCTCCCCCACGCCGCCGCGCATGCTATAGGCGGACCATGCCTGATCGCATCTTCATGCCTCTGATGGGGCTGGTCGCCGCCGCGCTGATCACCCTGTCCCTCGTCTGGCCCCAAGGCCAGGGCGACCGCTCCTGGGGCCCCTTTGGCCATACCCCGGTTCAACAGACGCCGGAGATGAAGGCCAAGATCCAGAAGGAAAAGGACTCGGCTCGCCGTCGGGACGAGGCCGCAAAGAAGGCCGTCGAGGCCGTGGACCAGCTTTCGCGATGAGCGCCTTCGACGCCGTTAAGGTTGGCCGGCGCGTCCTGGCCGTCGAGGCCGAAGCCCTGCGCGCCCTCTCCGACTCGCTGGGCGATGCGTTCGCCCGGTCGATCGAGACGATTTTCAACGCCAAGGGGCGTGTGGTCTGCACGGGCATGGGCAAGTCAGGTCACGTGGCCCGCAAGATCGCCGCCACGCTCGCTTCGACCGGCACCCAGGCGATGTTCGTCCACCCCGCCGAAGCCTCGCACGGCGACCTGGGCATGATCGGTCCCGACGACGTCGTGCTGGCCCTGTCGAAGTCGGGCGCGGGCCGCGAGTTGGCCGACACCCTGGCCTACGCCAAGCGTTTCTCGATCCCGCTGATCGCCATGACTGCGGTCGCCGACAGTCCGCTGGGCCAAGCCGGCGACATCGTGCTGCTGCTGCCCGACGCGCCCGAGGCGACGGCCGAGGTCAATGCGCCGACCACCTCGACGACCCTGCAGATCGCTCTGGGCGACGCGATCGCTGTAGCCCTGCTGGAGCGTCGCGGATTCACCGCCAGCGATTTCCGGGTCTTCCATCCCGGCGGCAAGCTGGGGGCGATGCTGCGCACCGTCGGCGACCTGATGCACGGCGACGATGAACTGCCCTTGATCGCTTCAGACGCCGCCATGCCCGACGCGCTGCTGGTCATGAGCGAGAAGCGCTTTGGCGCGGTCGGTGTCGTCGATGACGCGGGCCGCCTTGCAGGCATGATCACGGACGGCGATCTGCGCCGACATATGGACGGCCTGCTCAGCCATACGGCGGGCCAGGTCATGACGCATGCGCCCCTGACGATCAGCCCCGGGGCCCTCGCCGCCGAGGCCCTGAAGGTGATGAACGAGCGGCGGATCACTGTCCTGTTTGTGGTCGAGGACGAACGCCCTGTCGGCATTCTGCATGTGCACGACCTGCTGCGCGCCGGTGTGATCTAGGTCACACCCGTTTTCTAAGACCTTGTTGTGCGAACGCGCCAATCGCGCGTCCATGCTTAGACAAGCGAGACACCCTCTCAACTGAAGCGAGCCTTCAATGTTCTCCGCGCCCCGCGCCGATCTGGTTCCCAATACCGCCGCTTATGAGAACGAAGCCCTGGTCAAGCCGACCGGCTTTCGCGAGTACGATGCGCGCTGGCTGTTTGGCCCGGAGATCAACCTGTTGGGCGTGCAGGCGCTGGGCCTGGGTCTTGGGACCTATATCCACGAGCTGGGCCAATCGAAGATCGTGGTCGGCCACGACTTCCGCTCGTACTCGTCCTCGATCAAGAACGCCCTGATCCTGGGTTTGATCAGCGCCGGCTGCGAAGTGCACGACATCGGCCTGGCCCTGTCGCCCACCGCCTATTTCGCCCAGTTCGACCTCGACATCCCGTGCGTGGCCATGGTCACCGCCAGCCACAACGAGAACGGCTGGACCGGTGTGAAGATGGGCGCCCAGAAGCCGCTGACCTTCGGTCCCGACGAGATGAGCCGCCTGAAGGACATCGTGCTCAACGCCAAGTTCGTCGAGCGCGACGGCGGCAAGCTGGTCCGGGTGCAGGGTCAGGCCCAGCGCTATATCGACGATGTCGCCAAGCGCGCCAGCGTCACGCGCCCCCTCAAGGTGATCGCCGCCTGCGGCAACGGCACGGCCGGCGCCTTCGTGGTCGAGGCCCTGCAGAAGATGGGCGTCGCCGAAGTCGTTCCGATGGACACCGACCTCGACTTCACCTTCCCCAAGTACAACCCCAACCCCGAAGACGCCGAGATGCTGCACGCGATGGCCCACGCCGTTCGCGAGACCGGCGCGGACCTGGCGTTCGGCTTCGACGGCGACGGCGACCGCTGCGGCGTGGTCGATGACGAGGGCGAGGAGATCTTCGCCGACAAGATCGGCTTGATGCTGGCGCGGGATCTGGCCCCGCTGAACCCCGGCGCCACCTTCGTCGTCGACGTGAAGTCCACCGGCCTCTACGCCACCGATCCGATCCTCAAGGCCCACGGCTGTGAGGTCGTCTACTGGAAGACCGGCCACAGCTACATCAAGCGCAAGAGCGCCGAGCTGGGCGCCCTGGCCGGCTTCGAGAAGAGCGGCCACTTCTTCATGAACGGCGAGCTCGGCTACGGCTACGACTGCGGCCTGACCGCCGCTGCGGCCATCCTGGCCATGCTGGACCGCAATCCGGGCCTGAAGCTGTCAGACATGCGCAAGGCGCTGCCGGTGGCCTTCACCTCGCTGACCATGAGCCCGCACTGCGGCGACGAGGTGAAGTACGGCGTCGTGGCCGACGTTGTGAAGGAGTACGAGGACCTGTTCGCCGCCGGCGGCTCGATCCTTGGCCGCAAGATCACCGAGGTGATCACGGTCAACGGCGTGCGCGTCCACCTGGAGGATGGCTCCTGGGTCCTGGTCCGCGCCTCGTCGAACAAGCCGGAAGTCGTGGTCGTCGTCGAAAGCACCCAGTCCGAAGACGACATGCGCGCCCTCTTCCGACAGGAAGTGAAGCCGCGCCTCGGCGACCGGGTCGGCAAGTATAATCAGGAGATCTGATCGGCTACGCCGGAGTGGCGGCACATCCGAGCCGGCGCGGCCGCCGCAAGGCAGGAGGGCCGGCTTGAAAACGCCCGGCCCTTCTCTCAGCGGGCTCTGTGATCGGAGGCCGCGCTTCAGGGCGTCCTGGTGCCACGCTTCGCGAGCGTATCGACGCGCTTGGAAGGCGGCGGACCACCCGTCGAGCGCGGATCGTTGAGCCCTTTGGGGGGTGAGGGCAGCGTGCCTGGATAGGTTTTCATCGCGGCGTCACCTTGAACGGGCGGTAGGGCGAGCGGGCGAGGCGCGGGGCTGCGGCGAAGAGACGGAATGCGGGAAGCATGAGCGCCGCAGCGACAATACAAGCCACCGACAGTGGGAAGAGCCAGTCCATATGGGGGATCTCAAGCGTCGCCACGCCTGAGCGCTGACCGCGATGCGGTTCGCTCCCGACGGCGACTGAACTCTATATGGGGAGCGAGCGCCCGGGTTATCAGGGACGGCTGGAAATATGCTGCGCGCGGCTGATCGGCTGGCGCGCGAGATTGCGGCGGGGTAGTCACCGCCCATGATCAAGCTTCGCCCTTCCCAGCCTCAGGACGGTGATCGCATCATCGCGATCTGGGCCGCGGCCGTCGACGCCACGCATGACTTTCTGACGCCCGAGGATCGCGCCTCAATCGGTCGCGAGGTCGAGGCCTTTCTCCCCACAGCCCCGCTCGTGCTGGCTGTCGATGACCGTGATCGCCCTCTGGGCTTCATGCTGATCACCAACGGCCACATGGAGGCCCTGTTCATCGACCCCGAGTATCGCGGAGCCGGCCTCGGCGCGATGATGATCGACTATGCGCTGGCGATACACCCTGTGCTGACCATCGACGTCAACGAGCAGAACGCCCAGGCGCTGGGCTTTTACGAGCATATGGGTTTCGAGCGCATCGGCTGGTCGGCCACCGACGGACAGGGGCGGGCCTATCCGCTGATTCATCTACGCTTTGGCGTTTGACCCGAACTCGGCTTAGCTGCGTCGTCCCAGCCCAGAGTCTCCGATGCGCCGCATTCTGACCGCCCTCGCCCTCCTGCTCAGCCCAGGCCTCGCCACGGCGGGGCCATCCACCCTTCTGAAACCCGACCGCGTGTGGACAGCGGA
This sequence comes from Caulobacter sp. BE264, assembly GCF_031457805.1. Lineage (NCBI taxonomy): Bacteria > Pseudomonadati > Pseudomonadota > Alphaproteobacteria > Caulobacterales > Caulobacteraceae > Caulobacter > Caulobacter sp. BE264. The sequence goes on from NZ_JAVDXI010000002.1 coordinate 98,760, forward strand.
AAACGCCGGACCGCCGCGCGAGGGCTGGGCCGTGCTGGTCAGGGACGGGAAGATCGCGGCCGTAGGCCCTGCGGCGCAGATCGACGCGTCAGACGCCGAGGTGGTCGACCTGCCCGGCGCGACCTTGATCCCTGGCCTGATGGACCTGCACAGCCATCTGTTCCTTCACCCCTACAACGAGACCTCGTGGGACGATCAGGTTCTGAAGGAGACGCCGACCTATCGAACCCTCCGGGCAGCGGTGCAGGCCAAGGCGACGCTGGAGGCCGGCTTCACGACATTGCGCGATCTCGGCACCGAGGGCGCCGGAACCGCCGACGTTCCGCTGAAGAAGGCCATCAATGACGGTCTGATCCCGGGTCCCCGGCTGTTTGTGACCACCAAGGCGATCGTGGCGACCGGAGCCTACGGTCCGGCGCGTAAGAACTATAATCCCGACGCCGAGATCCCACAGGGCGCCGAGGAGGCCAGCGGCGTGCTGGAGGTGGTGAAGGCCGTGCGCGAACAGGCGGGCGCGGGCGCGGACTGGATCAAGGTCTACGCCGACTATCGCGTCGGACCCGATGGTTCGACGCAGCCGACGTTCAGCGTCGAGGAGCTGAAAGCCCTGGTCGAGACCGCGCATTCCAGCGGTCGCCCGGTCTCGGCCCACGCCTCCAGCGACGAGGGCATGCGCCGCGCGATCCTGGCCGGCGTCGATACGATCGAGCATGGCTATTGGGGCTCGGAAGCCACCTTCAAGCTCATGGCTGAAAAGGGCGTGGTGTTCTTCCCGACCCTGACGGCGGTCGAGAGCACCTCGACCTATTTCGGCGGCTACGTCGCGGGCAAGACGGCCCCGACCCCGGCGATGCAAGCGGCCGAGCGGGCCTTCCGACTGGCCGTGAAGGCGGGGGTGACCATCGGCATGGGCAGCGACGTCGGCGTCTTCAAGCATGGCGACAATGCGCGGGAGCTGGTGTGGATGGTCCGCTATGGCCTGACGCCCGCCCAGGCGCTGCTCACAGCGACCTCAGTGGACGCCAAGGTCCTGGGTCGGGCCAACGACCTGGGCCAGATCAAATCCGGCTACCTGGCCGACCTCGTCGCGGTGAAAGGCGATCCGACCCAGGCGATCGAGGCGACGCGCGATGTCGTTCTGGTAATGAAGGCCGGAAAAATCGTCGTTCGTCCCTGATCGTCGCGGCGAACGCCTTGTTGCGCTTGGGACCGTTCGCACGGCCCGCTAAGCAAGGCTCGTCGCCTGAAGGAGTCACCATGCGCCTGCCCGCCCTCGTCCTGGCCTGTCTTTGCCTGATCGTCTCGCCCGCCCTGGCGCAGAAGCTGGACGTGACCCCGCGCGTGGCGGTCATCTCGGCCTTCCCGCCCGAGATCGGCGCGCTGAACGCCGCGACCGCCCAGCAGAAGGCCTACGAGGTCAACGGCGTGCGGTTCATGACCGGCCAGCTCGAGGGCAAGCCGGTGGTGGTGTTCCTGAGCGGCGTGTCGATGGTCAACGCGGCCATGACAACCCAGATGGCGCTGGATCGCTTCAACATCACGCGGATCGTCTTCTCCGGCATCGCCGGCGGCGTCGATGAGGGCCTGGATATCGGCGACGTCGTGGTCGCCGACCAATGGGCCCAGAACCTGGAAAGCGCCTTCGCCCGCGAGACCGACAAGGGCTTCGAGGTCTCGCCCAGCATCCGCACGACGACCCTGGCCAACTACGGCATGATCTTCCCGCGCGGCATCCACATGCCTGGCGACGCCTTGGGCGCGCCGGCCCGCGTCTGGTTCCCGGCGGACGCGGCTCTTTTGGACACGGCGCGCAAGGTCGCCGCGCAGGTGGCCCTGCAGCGATGCGCGGCCGACAAGTGCCTGATCCACCCGCCCAAGGTCGTCGTCGGCGGAAACGGCGTCTCGGCGCCGGTGTTTCTCGACAACGCCGCCTACCGCAAGTACCTGCGCGCCACTTTCGAGGCCCGGGTGGTCGACATGGAGAGCGCCGCGGTCGCCCATGTGGCCTTGGTGAACGGGACGCCCTTTATCGCCTTCCGCAGCCTGTCGGATCTGGCTGGCGGTGGCGCTGGCGCCAACGAGATGCACACCTTCATGGCCCTGGCCTCGGACAATTCGGCGACCGTCGTGAAGGCGTTCGTGAAGGCCCTGCCCTAGCCCCCCCGAGTTCAGACCCTAAAGGAGCGAACTATGTCGTCTTTCGATCGCCGCGTCCTGATCTCGGGTGGCCTGGCCGCTGGCGCCGCGCTGGCGACGCCCGCGAGCGCCGCGCCTGACGCGCCGATGCTGTTTCACCAGGTTTTCTTCTGGCTGAAGAATCCCGGCGACAAGGCTGATCGCGACAAGCTGATCGCGGGCTTGAAGGCGCTGAAGGCCGTCGACGTCATCCAGCACCTGCACGTCGGCGTGCCAGCCTCGACCGAGAAGCGCGACGTCATCGACAACAGCTACGATGTCTCCGAACTGATGGTGTTCAGGAGCGTCGAGGATCAGAAGCGCTACCAGGACCATCCGCTGCACCAGAAGTTCGTGGCCGAGTGCAGCCCTCTCTGGAGCAAGGTGGTGGTCTACGACAGCATGGCGGTGTGAAGGGCGCCTACCGCGTCCCGAACGTCCGGTCGCCCGCGTCGCCGAGCCCTGGCACGATATAGCCGTGTTCATTCAGCTTGGCGTCGATCGCCGCCGTCCAGATCGGCACGTCGGGGTGCGCCTGTTGCAAGGCATCGACCCCCGCCTGGGCGGCCAGCAGGCACACGAAGCGCAGGTTGGTGACGCCGTAGTGCTTCAGGCGCGAAATCGCCGCGATGGCGGAGTGGCCGGTCGCCAGCATCGGATCGACCACGATGACCAGGCGCCCGGCGATGTCCTCCGGCGCCTTGAAGTAGTATTCGACCGCCTCCAGCGTCTCGTGGTCGCGATAGAGGCCGATGTGCGCGACACGCGCCGAGGGGACCAGATCCAGCATGCCCTCGCACATGCCCAGGCCCGCACGCAGGATCGGCGCGAAGACCAGCTTCTTGCCGGCGATCTCATAGGCCGTGGTCGGCGCGACCGGGGTCTCGATCTGCACCTCGTCCATCGGCAGATCGCGGGTGACCTCGTAGCAGATCAGGGTCGCCGTCTCGCGCATCAGGGCGCGGAACGTCTTCGTCGAGGTGGCCTTGTCCCGCATCTTGGTCAGCTTGTGCTGAACGAGCGGATGGCTGACGACGGTGACCTGGGACATGGGGAGCTCTGCTAGGAACGTGACTCCACGCTCCTAGCAGCCACTCGCAAATCAGGCCAGTTGGTCGCCGATCGGCAAGGACCGGATGCGCTTGCCCGTCGCCGCGAAGATGGCGTTGCACAGGGCCGCCGGCGCCGGCGGATAGGCCGGCTCGCCCAGGCCCGTCGGATTGTTGTCCGACAGCTTGTAGCGCACCTCGACGGGCGGCGCGTCGGCCATGCGCAGCAACGGGAAGTCGCCGAAGTTGCTGTTCACCGCCGCGCCGTTCTCGAAGGTGATGCTCTGGTAGAGCGTGCTGCTGATGGCGTCGAGGATCGAGCCCTGCATCTGCTGGTCGGCCCCGCTGGGGTTGACGATCTGACGGCCGACATCGGCGGCGGCCCAGACCTTGTCGACCTTTACCGCGCCGCCCTTGACCGTCACCTGCATGACCACCGCCACATAGCCCAGATGGCTGTAGTGGCAGGCGACGCCCAGCCCCGTGCCCTTGGGAAGCTTGCGTCCCCAGCCCGACATCTCGGCCGCGAGGTCGAGCACGGCGCACATGCGGCCGGTGTGGAAGCTGTCGCCCTTGCCCGGCTCGCCCAGGAGGCGGGGCTCGCCCAGCAGTTCGCGACGGAAGGCGACAGGGTCCTTGCCCGCCGCCAGGGCCAGCTCGTCGGTGAAGCTCTGGATCACGAAGCCGAACGCGTTGTTGCCCGGCGCGCGCAGGAACCCGGTCGGGAAGCCCAGAGGCATCACCGAGACGTCGTGGCGGTAGTTGGCCACGGCCCGGCACGGGAACTGGGTCGAGTTCATCGCCGCAGCGGTGTTGAAGCTCTCCCCTTCGCCGAAGGTGATGAAGTGGTTCTTCCAGGCGGTCAGCGCGCCCTTGGCGTCCAGACCGGCGGTCAGGTTGTGCCAGCCGCCCGGACGATAGAAGTCGTGCTGGATGTCGTCCTCGCGGGTCCAGATCAGCTGGACCGGCGCGCCGACCTTGGCGGCGATGGCGGCGGCCTCGACCATATAGTCGTTCATCAACCGGCGACCAAAGCCGCCGCCGCCACGGATCAGGTGGATGGTGATCGCCGACGGATCGACGTTCAGCGCCCGCGCGACTAGGCCCCGGCCGGACTCGGGGTTCTGGGTCGGGGCCCAGATCTCGACCTTGCCGTCCTTGACGTGCGCGGTGCAGTTCTGCGGCTCCAACGCCGCGTGGGCGATGAAGGGGTAGCTGTAGGCGGCGCTGACGGTCTTGGCCGCGCTCTTCAGCGCCGCCTCGACATCGCCGTCGTTGTGCAGGTTGCGATGCGGCGGCGCGGCGGCCAGCTCGGCGGCCTTGGCGGCGAAGCCGGCGGTGCTCTGGCCGGCCGTCGGATGCTCAGCCCACTGGATCTGCAACGCCTCACGGCCCTTGCGCGCCGCCCACCAGCTATCGGCGACCACGGCCACGCCAGGCAAAAGCCCTTGAAGGTTGGTCCCGCCCTCAATGATGAAAGCGTCGCGGACGCCCTTCACCGCCTTGGCCGGCGCCAGATCCACCGACGCGACCTTGGCGCCATAGACCGGGGCCTTGGCGAAGGTGGCGAACAGCATGCCCGGCAGGCGCACATCGATGCCGTAGGTCGGCTGGCCGGTGACGATCGCGTCGAGGTTCTGGCTCTTGTGGCTCTTGCCGATGATCCGGAAGGCCTTGGGGTCCTTCAGCGTCAACGAATTTGGGTCAGGCGGGGTGAGCGCGGCGGCGGCCTCGGCCAGCTCGCCATAAGATGCGCGGCGCTTGCTGGCGGCGTGGACCACCACGCCCGGCTCGGTCGTGAGGCTGTCGGCCGGCACGTTCCAGCGCGCGGCGGCCGCCGCGATCAGCAAGGCGCGCACCGTGGCGCCGACACGGCGCAGGCCGTCATACTCCAGCGTCGTGGCCATGCTGCCGCCGGCCACCTGACGTCCGTAGATCTTGGTGTCGGCGATGGCCTGTTCCACCATCACCGCCGACCACTCGACGTCCAGTTCCTCGGCGATCAGCATCGGCAGGGCGGTCTTGATGCCCTGCCCCACCTCGGGAACCTTGGAGGCGATGGTCACCTTGCCGTCCGGCGCGATGCGGACATAGGCGTTGATCTTGGTGTCGCCCGCCGCGCGGCTTTCGGCCGACATGGTGAAGCTGAGCAGCAGGCCGCCCCCGAGGGCCGCGCCGGATTGCAGGACAAAGCGACGGGTCGGGTCGCGCAGGATCTCGCCGTCCATGATCAAGCCTTCTCCAGACCGGCGGCGACCTTGATCGCCTTCTTGATGCGGATGTAGGTGGCGCAGCGGCACAGATTGCCGTTCATCGCCGCATCGATCTCCTCGTCGGTCGGCTTGGGCGTGGTGGTCAGCAATGCGGTGGCCGACATGATCTGGCCGGCCTGGCAGTAGCCGCACTGGGGCGTATCGACCGCCTTCCACGCCGCCTGGACCTTGGCGCCGACCGCTGTTTTGCCCACCCCCTCGATGGTGGTCACCTTCTGCTGCCCCACGTCGCTGATCGGTGTGACGCAGGCTCGCACCGGGGCTCCGTCGAGGTGCACGGTGCAAGCGCCGCACAGCGCCGCCCCGCAGCCGTACTTGGCGCCGACGAGGCCCAGCGTGTCGCGCAACACCCACAGCAGCGGGGTGTCGCCATCGACGTCCGCCGTGCGGCTCTCTCCATTGACGCTCAGCGTGAAGGCCATGGTCAAAGGCTCCTGCTTCTGGTGGGACGCGACATTCCGGGATGGGCGGCCAATCTGGCGCGACGGCGCGGATTTTGGAAGCGCTGTTCCCCACATCGAAAGGGGCTAGCCGCCGGAATAGTCCGCCTAAAGACAATTTTCGCGACAAACCCCGCGCCGTGCCGTAAGGGCGCTCGACTCGTCACGCGCAAGGGGAAAGTCGCGACATGTTGGGCTTGTTCAAGGCGATCATGCCGAAGGAAGACGCCTTCTTCGATCTGTTCTCGGCCCACGCCAAGACGCTGGTGGCCGGGGCCGAGGCGCTGCACGACCTGACGGCGGGCGGCGACGCCGTCGAGGCGGCGAGCGCCCGCGTCTACAAGTACGAGGACGAGGCCGACGAGATCACCCGCCAGGTGATGCTCGCCGTCCGCCGCAGCTTCATCACCCCCTTCGATCGCAGCGACATCCAGCTTTTGACCACCTCGCTCGACGACGCCATCGACCAGATGCGCAAGACCGCCAAGGTCGTCTCGTTGTTCGAGGTGAAGACGTTCGAGCCGCAGATGCGCGAGATGACCAAGATCATCGTCGAGGCGGCCAAGCTGACCGAGGAAGCGGTCGCCCTGCTGCCGAAGATGCGCCTGAACGCTCACCAGTTGAACGAGATCGCGATCAAGATCACCCAGATCGAAGAGCAGTCCGACCAGATGTACGACCAGGGCCGCAAGGAACTGTTCGTCGCCCACCGTAACAGCGATCCGATGGCGTTCATCGTGGGCATCGACATCTACAGCCACCTGGAGAAGGTCATGGACCGCTTCGAGGATGTGGCCAACCGCATCAGCGGCATCGTCGTCGAACAGGTCTGACCGCCGTGGACCCGACGTTCGCCATCCTCATCTTCCTAATCGTCGTCGCCCTGGCGTTCGACTTTCTCAACGGCCTGCACGACGCGGCCAACTCGATCGCGACCATCGTCTCGACCCGGGTGCTGTCGGCCAAGTGGGCGGTGATCTGGGCCGCCTTCTTCAACTTCATCGCCTTCCTCTTCTTCGGCACCAGCGTGGCCAAGATGGTCGGATCGGGGATCATCGACCCCCATGTGATCAGCGACCGCCTGATTTTCGGCGCTCTGGGCGGGGCGATCACCTGGAACCTGCTGACCTGGTGGGCCGGTATTCCCTCCTCCAGCTCCCACGCGCTGATCGGTGGACTGGTCGGCGCCTCGATCGCCAAGGTCGGCGGCCTGGGAGCGATCAAGTGGGCGGGCTTGTCCAAGACCGCCGCCGGCATCGTGGTCTCGCCCACCATGGGCTTCATCCTTGCGCTGCTGCTTGTGCTCGTCGTGTCGTGGCTGTTCGTCAGAAGCTCACCGTTCTTCGCCGACAAGGTGTTCCGCAAGCTGCAGTTCGTCTCGGCGGCCCTCTACAGCTTGGGCCATGGGGGCAACGACGCGCAGAAGACCATGGGCATCATCGCCGCCCTGCTGTTCGCGCACGGCGTCACCGGCAAGCCGGGTGACATTCCGTTCTGGGTGGTGATCACCTGCCAGATGGCGATGGGCCTTGGCACCCTGTTCGGCGGCTGGCGCATCGTCCATACCATGGGCAGCAAGATCACCCGCCTCACCCCCATGCAAGGCTTCTGCGCGGAGACTGGCGGGGCGATCATGCTGTTTATGGCCACGCATATCGGCGTACCGGTCTCGACGACTCACACGATCACGGGCGCTATTGTCGGCGTCGGCGCGTCGCGCCGGGTCTCGGCCGTGCGCTGGGGCGTGGCCAAGGACATCGTGACCGCTTGGGTCGTCACCCTCCCGGCGGCGGCCGTCTCGGCGGCGGTGTTCTACTATCTCGGGTTCTGGATGCAGTGAGCCAAGCGGACGGCAAGTCGGAAGGACGCAAGGGCGGCAAACGTCGCCAGGTCGCCGCCCTGCCCTGGCGGGGCGAAGGCGAAGCCTTGCGCATCCTGCTGGTGTCGTCCCGCGAGACCCGCCGCTGGGTGATCCCCAAGGGCTGGCCGATGAAGGACCGCTCAGATCCCGAAGCCGCCGCCCAGGAGGCCTACGAGGAGGCGGGCCTGCAAGGCGTCATCGCCGCCCAGCCGTTTGGCGAATACCCCTATCTCAAGCGGCTCAAGAACGGTCAGGCGCGACTGGTGAAGGTCGACGTCTACCCGCTTGAGGTCACGGCGCAGCTCGAAACCTGGCCCGAACAAGGCCAGCGCACGCTCGAGTGGATGACGCCGGTGGAGGCCGCGCTCGCCGTTCAGGAGCCGGAACTGCGCGACCTGATCGCTTGCTTCGCCGGCGTGGACCTGGCCAGCGACCACGACACGCCCGCCAAGGCGCCGACACCGGTGCGTGTGGCCTTCCAGCGCCTGCGCCGTCGCGTCACGGCGCTGTGGGGCCGCTACCGCTCCTAGACGCTTAGACGACAAGCCTGTGGACAAGTGATCGCCTCGCGCATAATGTTCTCGTTATGTTCTGACGCGGCGAGATCCTTATGCAGCTCTCCCTTGCCTTGGCCCGGTCGCCGCTGGAAAGCGTTCGCGACGCTCTGCTCTGCGAGTTTGGCCCCCAGCGGCCGGTGGCGCGGATGGACCCTATCTCGCAGCTGGTGAAGTCGTCGATCAGCGGGCGCACGGCCGACGCGGCGTCCTGGGCGGCGTTCCTGCGCCTGCGGTCGGAGTTCAAGTCGTGGGAGGACCTCTCGCGCGCCAAGGTCGGCCGGGTGGCCATGGCCATCCAGGACGTGACCTTTCCGGAGGACAAGGCCCGCCGGCTGACCACCGCCCTGCGGATGATCGAGGAAAAGGTCGGTTGGCTCTCGCTCAGCCACCTGAAAACCCTGGAGGTCGACCAGGCGCGCTGGGAGCTGCAAGCCCTGCCCGGCGTCGGCGTGAAGGTCGCCGCCTGCGTCCTGAACTTCAGCGACCTGGCCATGCGGGCCCTGGTGGTCGACACCCATGTCGACCGCGTCGCCAAGCGGATCGGCCTGGTGGGCGCGGGCGACACGACCAACAGCTATCACGCGCTGATGGCCATGGCGCCGGCGACCTGGACCGCTGACGACCTCTTCGAACTGCACTGGCTGATGAAGCGGGGACTGGGGCAGATGCTTTGCGGGGAACAAGCGCCCAAGTGCGGGGCGTGTCCGGTCAAGCAGATGTGCGCCAAGGCGGGGGTGGGTCACAGCGCGGAGGTGCTGGCCTGGCGGCCGCGGGGGTAGCGGGGGCAGGAGGCTGTGGCGCCCCTGCATCCTTCAAGGCGCGCTCAAGAGCGCGCACCTCAGGATGAGGGGTTCAGCAACGGGTTTCCTCATCCTGAGGTGTGAGCCGCAGGCGAGCCTCGAAGGACGCAATGACGTGTCGCCGGGAAGGTGGGGTTTTGGGAGGGAGGCTATAGACGGCTTTCGACCCATTGCGGACGTTCGGAAAATCCTCCCCCCCCAGAGGGGGAGGAGGCCGAAGGCCGGAGGGGGAAGTCCTGCTGAGCCGGCGTCTTTCCCCTCCGTCGGCTTCGCCGACACCTCCCCCGCTAGAGCATTTTTCGAGCGAAGTGGTTCCGGTTCGCGTGAAGAAAAATGCGTCAAAACAAAAGATTAGAGCTCACGGACTGACGCAGTCAGGTCGTGAAATGCTCTAGGGGGAGCATTTGATCTGCCATCCACCCATACTTGCCCCCTCCGCGCCGGAGCCTGTCCTCGGGCGCGCGCTTCGCGCGACCCGGGGGGCGCTCCTCCCCCGGAGGGGGAAGAAGGAAGCGCACCTTCTGCCCCCTATGGGGGCGGACGACCATGCGAAGCATGGTCCGGTGGGGGCCTGCGGCCTGTCCGACTTCCCCCCACCCCAGACCTTCCCAACGCCCCCTACCCCGCCGCCAGTTCCGTGAACGTCTTCGTTCCGATCGGGTAGCGGCGGTAGTCGCGGTAGTCGAAGTGCCACCATTCCTCGGCGTAGACGGTGAAGCCGTCCGCCTCCATGGCCTCCCGCAAGATGGCGCGCAACGCCCGCTGCTTGGTCGTCCCGCCCACGAAGTCGGCATAGGCGCGGGTCGAGAACTCGTCGTAGCGGCTGGGCATCTCGACCGGCTGGCCGGTCTTCAGGTCGTACAGCGTCAGGTCTACCGCGCAGCCCCGGTTGTGACGCGAGCCCTGGGCCGGGTCGGCGACGAAGATGCGGGCCTCGGGCGGCGTGGCCTCCCAGAACATCCAGGTCACGTACCAGGGTCGGTAGGCGTCATGGATCAGCAGGCCATAGCCCTTGGCCGCCAGGGCGCGATGGATGCGCATCAGAGCCTCGGCCGCCGGGCGCTGCAGATAGGCCGCCGGCTTTTCGTAAAGCGGTATGCCCATGAAGTTGTTCGGGCCCGCATAGCGGATGTCGCGCTGGATACCCGGCTCAAGGCTGGTGACCTCCACGAGGTCCGAGGGCAGCTTGTCGCCCGCCTCGACCGGCGGCGTGGCCGCCAGGGCCCGCTGGCGCAGCAGCACCGGATCGGCCCGGACGGCCTTGCGGATCGCGGCCTCGACCTCGGCGCCGAAGTCGTGGAAGGCCAGAGGCTTGCCGTTCAGACGAACCGCGCCCGCCTCCAGGAGCAGCTCACCACCGCCCGCGATGGCGTATCGTCTTCCGCCGAGCGGGCGCAGGCGCGCGACCTTGAAGCCCTCGCCGTCGATGTGGAGCGCGCCGTCCTGCTCGAAGACGGTGAAGGGCGCGGCCTTGTCGCCGTACTGCCCGATGGCGGCCAGCTCGGCGCGGCTCTGGGCGAAGGCGGCCGGCGCAGCCAGGCCGGCGGCGGTGAGCGTCAGGAAGGATCGTCGAACCAGACCACGCATCACCGCCCCCTGTTCGATGGCTACTTCATCGTCGGGATGACGAAGCTTGAATCCGCAACCTCGCCCTCGGGCCAGCGGGCGGTGACCGTCTTGACCTTGGTGTAGAACTTCACGCCCTCGACGCCGTGCTGGTTGGTGTCGCCAAAGGCCGAGCGCTTCCAGCCGCCGAAGGTGTGATAGGCCACCGGCACCGGGATCGGCACGTTGATCCCGACCATGCCGACATTGACGTTGGCGGCGAACTCGCGCGCGGCGCGGCCGTTGCGGGTGAAGATGGCGACGCCGTTGCCGTACTGGTGCTCGGACGGCAGGGCCATGGCTTCTTCCATGGTCTCAGCGCGGACGATCTGCAGCACCGGGCCGAAGATCTCCTCGTGATAGGTCTTCATGCCCTTCTTGACGCCGTCGAACAGCGACGGGCCGATGAAGAAGCCCTTCTCGAAACCCTGCAGCCGGAAGTCGCGGCCGTCGACGACGAGCTCGGCGCCTTCCTCGACGCCGATACGGATGTAGTCGGCGATCTTGTCGCGATGCTGGGCGCTGACCACCGGGCCATAGTGAGCGTCGGGATCGTTGGAGACGCCGACCTTCAGGCCGGCGATCTCGGCGATCATGCGCTCGCGCAGCTCATCAGCGGTCTTCTTGCCGACCGGCACGACGACCGGCAGGGCCATGCAGCGCTCGCCGGCCGAGCCGAAGGCCGCGCCCGACAGGTCCTTGACCACCTGGTCCATGTCGGCGTCGGGCAGGACGATGCCGTGGTTCTTGGCGCCGCCCATGGCCTGGACCCGTTTCCCGTGCGCCGTGCCGGTCTGGTAGACATAGTGGGCGATGTCGCTGCTGCCCACGAAGCTGACCGCGCGGATTAGCGGATGGGTCAGGATGGCGTCGACCGCGCTCTTGTCGCCGTGGACGACGTTCAGCACGCCGGCCGGGGCCCCGGCCTCCATCATCAGCTCGGCCAGCTTGACCGGCACCGTCGGATCCTTCTCCGAGGGCTTGAGGATGAAGCTGTTGCCCACCGCGATGCTGATGCCGAACATCCACATCGGGATCATGGCCGGGAAGTTGAACGGGGTGATGCCCGCACAGACGCCCAGCGGCTGGCGCATGGAATAGACGTCGATGCCGGGGCCCGCGCCCTCGGTGTACTCGCCCTTCAGGATGTGAGGGATGCCGCAGGCGAACTCGATCACCTCCAGGCCGCGCTGGATGTCGCCCTTGGCGTCGGCGATGACCTTGCCGTGCTCGGACGACAGGATCTCGGCCAGGGTGTTCATGTCGCGCTCGATCAGGCGCTTGAACTCGAACATCACCCGGGCGCGGCGCTGCGGATTGGTCTGAGCCCAGCCAATCTGGGCCTTGGCCGCGACCTGCACGGCGGCGTCGAGCTCGGCGTCGGTCGCAAACTGGACGCGGGCCTGAACCTCGCCGGTGTTGGGATTGAAGACGTCGCCGAAGCGGCCGGAAGTTCCGACCAGGGTCTGACCGTTCACGAAATGGGCGATGTCTCGCATAATGCGCTCCCTAACGCTGTTTTGCGCGTCAATAGCACCCCAGGATCACGCCGTATCGCGCGAAATCCTGCCGAGCTACTCCGCGTCGACATGCACGCGGCGGAACCGCCCCTGCAGATAGACCAGCGGCTCGTGATCGGGGTCGTACCGCAGCTTCACCACCCGCCCGACATAGACCCGGTGATCCCCCGCGTCGAAGGCATGGTGGGTCTCGCATTCGAAATTGGCCATGCACTCGGGCAGGATCGGCACGCCGGTGCGCCAGGTTTCGGTCTCGAGGCCCGCGAAACGGTCGGTGTCCTTCTGCACGAACTGGCGAGCCAGTTGCTGGTGCTCCGCGTGCAGGACGTTGACGGCAAAACGCTGGGCGGCGTCCAGCGCCGGCAGGCTGGACGACTTCAAGTCGACGCAGATCAAGGCCAACGGCGGATCCAACGAAACCGATGTGAACGAATTGGCGGTCAGGCCCACCCGGCGACCGTCGGGGGCCAGGGTGGTGACGACGGTCACCCCCGTCGTGAAGCATCCAAACGCATTGCGCAGGGCTCGGGCGTCATGCTCAGCGCCCTCCCCCAGTTCGATCGTAACCGCCTGACTCATGGGGCTAGCAGTGGGGCAAAGCGTCTCGACGGGCAAGCTTTAGGGTCGTGGCGGTTCGATCAAAACGCCAGGACGGCTGGCGTCGAGGCCAAAGGTGACCGGCAGGTGGCGCACATGCGGCGTCTGCAGGCCCAGCGCCTTGGCGCCGCGCGCCACGGCCAGCTTGCCGAGCGCGGTCGGGCCAAAGCCCTCCTGGATACGCGGATTGGCGCCGAGGCGCCGCCGCAGCACGCCGTTGGCGTAGATCACATTGGCGCGCATCAGGGCCGGCGGGGTCATGAATTCGATCGAGATCGAGACGTTCAGCATCGGGCCATTCTCGATCCGGTGCGGCGCGTTCTGGCGCCAGGTGACCATCTTGCCTGGCGTGAGGTCCACCTCCTGCGCGCCCTTGTCCCATTCGGGATCGAAGGCGAATTGCTCGGCCGTTTCGCGCAGCACGATCTTCTCCAGCGCGAGGTCGCCGACATAGGGGTCGGCCACAGGATAGACCCACACCTTCTTCTGGCCGCGGATCTGCCACAGCGACACCAGCGGCACGTCGAGATGGTAGAACACCTGGGCGTTGGCGCTGGAGATCAGCATGCCAAGATCGCGCTTGAAGGTGCGCAGGCCAGGCACATGCGCTTCCTTGTCGGCGAAGATCTCATGGGCCAGCGCCGCGTACTCCGGCACGTGGTCGTTGGTCTGGCGCAGATTCAGCCAGATGCGGCCGCTCTTGGCCGCCTCCAGAAGCTGGTCGCCAGTCAAATTGCCCGCAGAACCCTTGCGCCAGGTCGTCCAGGCCTTCGGGTCCTCGCCCATGGTGAAGACGCCAAGCTTTTCGCGGGGATAGAGGTCCAGAAGACGCGCCAGACCCTCGTCGTCGAACATCGGACGCTCATGCAGGGCGTGCTCGAACATCAGGTTCTCGTGGCCGAAGGCCTTGGCCTTGTCCGGCGTCCAGTCGGTGATCACGCTCACGCGGTCCTCCCGTAGAATTGGATCTTGAAAGGCCCCCACCAGAGGGTCTTGCCCAGACCCCGAGCGGCGCGGTCCAGCCACTCGGCGCGGTCCTTGGCGCGCACAGCCCATTTGACGGCGGCGATCAGACCGAAGGCCGCCGCCTGTCCGAGCCCGATCACCATCCAGCGGGCGACGCCGACCGTGTCGCGAGGCTCTGCGGCCGCACAGTGCGCTGACGGACCCTGGCCATAGGCGAACGCGCGCTGGATCGTGTAGCCAAGGTTCAGTCGCGACGGCACGGGATCTTCCCAGACCCAGGCTGCAGGCTCCCATGCGAAGCGCTTGCCCGCCGCGCCCATGTGGCCGAACAGCAAGTCGTCCTCGCCGCCGATATGATTGCGTTCGGCGGCGAAGGGCGCGACCGGATCTGGGAGCGCCGAGCGCCGGATCAGACTGTCTCCGCAGCCATAGTGACGATCGATCACGCCGGCTTCAGCCGGGCCTTCGCGCGAAAAGAAGCGCTCCAGGTATTCCCGGTGCTGGTTGATATGGTCCGGGGCGCGGGCCCTGACGGGACCAAACACCACGTCCGCATCGTAGCGTTCCTGCGCGGCCAACAGCGCCGCGAGCCAGCCGCTGGGCGCTTCCTCGTCATCGTCCAGGAACGCGATGAAATCGCCCGAGGCGCGGGCCATGCCGGCGTTGCGCGCAAAGGCGACGCCCGGCCGCTTTTCGTTGACGTAGATCACCGGGCACGGGGCGCCCTTGCTCAGCGCATCAACGACCGGCTTGGCGGAGGGGACCTGGTCGTTATCGACGATCACAAGCTCCAGGTCGGCGAAGTCGACGCCGACCTGGCCAAACACCGAGCGCGCCGCGACAGCCAAGCCGTCGGGACGCCGCTGGGTGGGGATCATGACCGTGACGCGCGCCATCAGGCCTCCGTGTGCTCTCCGCGCACGCGCTGCGCTCGCGCTGCGACCGCCTCGACAAAACCGCGAACCCGGCCGGTGACCGTCAGCTCGGTGCTGGCGATCGCATCCATCCGCCGACGCAATTGACCGACGGGACCCGCGCCGTGCGCGCCCGCCAGGCTCCAGACGCTTTCCATTGAGTGGGCCACACGGCCGGCGACGCTGGCGGCCGTCGCCGCGCCTTCGCCGATCTGGATCGTGCTAAGGCCGTAGGCGCGCTTGTAGTGGTCGTGTCCGGGGCCAAGGTCGTAACGCGTCAGGCCCAGCTCAGGCATCGCAGCGATGGCGCGCAGGAAGAAGATTTGTCCCGGCGACCAGGCGGCCATCTCAGGATTGGTCGACGCGATCCAGGGGTGATAGGTCGCGCCCTGACGGACGCCGAAATGGCCGCCCACCAGCGTGTCGCCGGCATAGAGGTTGATCATCAGCCCGCGCATCGCGCCGTCGCGGGCGGTGAACAGGTCGGCCATCAGCTCGCGCGTCCAGTCGGCGCGCAGGAAGTCGTGACCGCCGGTGCGGGCCAGTTGATCGCGCTTCCAGTCGATCAGCAGGTTGAAGGCGTCGCGGGACATGTCGCCCGCAACGAGGCGGACCTCGCCGACCTCACGGTCCAGCTTGTTGTCGAGGCGGCGGTAGTTCTTGATCTTCTTTGGGCTCTCGGCGCGCACGGCTTCGAGATAGGCGTCAGCCGTCGTCCCGCTGAGATCGATCAGATAGGCGGTGCGATCCGTTTCCGACGACACTGGAAATACAGCGTGCGGGTCGATCAGACCCGAATAACGGAAGACGCTGACCTCGGCGGCGCGCAGAACGTCGGCGATCCGCAGTCCCGCTTCGGCACGCGAGACAAGCCCGTGATAGTCCGAGAGTGGCGAGCCGATAGGACGCGCCAGACCGCCCGGACGACGATGGAACGGCAGAAATCCAAGGGTCTCGCCCCCACGGCGCACAACCGCCACACGCGCGTCTTCGCGAACCTTTCCAACGGCTTGGGCGAAATCGGGACCAAGCAGCGGATTACCAAAGCCATCTTCCGACGCGGCCAGACGCCACCACAGCGCCACGTCGCTGGCGCTCAAAAGGCTCGGATGGATGGTCTCGACGTCCAGCATGTCCACCTGTCCTACTCCGACGCGGGTTAGGGAAAGATGGATTGCCGGCTGCAATCGACAGGCCATGGCGTGGCCTGTCTCCACAAAATGGGTTTCAGCCGAAGGTCGCCTTGAGAATCTTTTCCAGCCAATGCTGATCGATCTCGTCGAACGAGGCCGGCCGGTCGGAGTCGACGTCAAACACCGCGATCAGTTGGCCGTCAGGACCAAAGACAGGAACGACGATCTCGCTCTGCGAGCGGCCGTCACAGGCGATGTGTCCCGGGAAGGCGTGAACATCGGGGACCAACTGGGTCTGGCCCGTCGCCGCCGCCGCACCGCAGACGCCGCGACCAAAGGCGATCCGCAGGCAGCCCAGCGTGCCCTGATAGGGCCCCACCACCAGCTCGCGCTCCTTGGCGGGATCGACGACGTAGAAGCCGGCCCAGAAATAGGTGTCGAAGCTGTTGGCCAGCATCGAGGCCACGGTGGCCATGCGAGCGGTCAGGTTCGGCTCTCTGTCCAGAACAGACGCAATCTCATCGGCCACCTCGGCGTAGCGGGTGGCCTTGTCGGCGGAGAGGGTGAGGTCGTTGAACGCTTCGGCCATGGGGCGGATATAGCGCGGCCGGGCCGAGATGTCAGAGGGCGTGAGAAAATTCGTCGGATCGCCGCGCGCCGCGTCGGGGCTAGGTCACGTCCCTGTGGATGGTCTCAAGCGCGCCCTTCCGCCTGCGCCACGAATCCCGCGACGGTGGCGAATAGGTAGTGACCAGGGCGACCGCCCGGACAGTTCAAAGAGGTGGAGCATGGCCAACGGAACGAGCGCTTCTGGCGAACGAGACGTGCGCTTCGTGAGCCTGTACCACCACGATGGACGGTTCGTGCGCCGGGAAGGCGCCTTCGCCTTCTGCCGCCGCGACGCCGACGGCGGACGCACCGTTCTGCATCTGGAATCGGCGTCAGACATCAGCCGCGTCGCCACCCCGGGTCACGCCCATTGGGACTGGGCGGTCGCCAACGGCATGAACGAGTTGCTGGTCAGCGTGCGGGAAGCCGAAGCGGCGGAGGCCGGGATCGCGCTGTCTGACCTGCGCTTCGCGCTCCGCTCGGCCGAAGGCGGCCAAGTCTAGCCTGGAGCATTTTCGAGCGAAGCCGCTCCGGTTCGTGTGACGAAAAATGCGCCGGTACGATGAACAAGAGCATGCGGCCTGACGCAGTCAGGTCGTCAAGCGCTCTAGAACTCTTCCCATTCCCCGGGTCGCGAGCTCGGCTCGACCTTGAGCGCGTTGGCGCCCTGGACATAGCGCTGACGGAAGGTTTCGCGCGTCGGCGCTGTGGCCGGACGCGATGCGGCAATAGCCGGGCGATCGGCGCGCGTCGGCAGTTCGCGCACCTCAGCGCCGACCTGGAAGCGGGCGATCAGGCGTTCCAGCTGCGCGGCCTCGTTCGATAGCGCGTGGCTGGCGGCCGTGGATTGCTCAACCATGGCGGCGTTCTGCTGGGTGACCTGGTCCATCTGATTGACGGCCTGGTTCACCTCGGCCAGGCCCACGGCCTGCTCCTTCGAGGACGAGGCGATCTCGCCGACCAGCTCGTTGATCTCGGCCACCTGGACCAGGATTTCGCGCAAGGTCTCGCCGGTCTCGCCGACCAGCTTCACGCCCTTGCCCACCTGCTGAGTCGAGGCGCTGATCAGGGTCTTGATCTCCTTGGCGGCGTCCGCAGAACGCTGGGCCAAGGCCCGAACCTCTTGTGCGACCACGGCGAAGCCGCGTCCCGCCTCGCCCGCGCGCGCAGCCTCCACGCCCGCATTGAGGGCTAGCAGGTTGGTCTGGAAGGCGATCTCATCGATGACACCGATGATCTGGGTGATCGACTGCGACGAGCGCTCGATGCCGCCCATAGCCTCGACCGCCTCTTCGACCACCGCGCCGCTGCGCTCAGCGGCGGCCTTGGCGGTCATGGTGACTTGCCGGGCACGCTCGGCGCCTTCGGAGCTACGGCGCACGGTGGCGGTGATCTGATCCAGCGCCGCTGCAGTCTGCTCCAGGCCGGCGGCTTGCCGCTCGGTGCGCTGCGCCAGATCGTCGGCGGCGATGCTGATCTCAGCGCAGCCGCTCTTGATGCTGCGGGCGGCGTTGAGGATCCCGGCCATGGTCGCCTGCAGGCTCTCGACCGCCGCGTTGAAGTCGCGCGGCATCTTGACCGCGTCGCCTTGGAAGTCGTCCTCGCGCATCCGCCAGATCAGGTCGCCTTCGGCCAGACGCTCCATGCCCTCGCCAAGATTGGCGACGCTCTTGGCCTGGGCTCGGGCGAAGGCTTCCGCCTCCTCGGCGTGCTTCTGGCGTTCGATCTCGGCGGCGGCGCGTTCAGCCTCCTGTTCGGCGCGTCGGCGCTGGCCGTCGGCCAGATCGTGACGGAAGCCGTCCAGCGCGCGCGCGATGGCCCCGATCTCGTCACCGCCATCAATGCCGGGGACAGCTTCGTCATAGCGACCGGCGCTGAGCTTATCGACAGACCGCGTCAGGCCGGTCAGCGGCTTCTTCACAAGGGTCGCGCTGGCCAGGAACAAGGCCGCCAGAACCGCCAGGGTGATCAGCACGCCGCCGACGAACAGAATCCTGGCCAGTCTGTCGGCGGGTCCCGTGATCGCCGCTGCGGGAACGTCCATCACCAGCGCCCAGCGGGCGTTGAGCTCAGGAATGGCGATCGGACGAGCAATCCGGATCATCGCCACGTCGCCGTCCGTCACGCCCTTGATCTCGATGGCTTCGCCGCCGGCCAGAACGCCCCGTACGGCGTCCGCGCCGGCGTCGGCATAGGACTTCATCCGGAGGTCGGCGTCAGGGTGAGCCACCCATTGCCCTGCCGACGACAGCAGCATGACACGACCGCTCTCGAGAGGACGCATCTGGCCCAGCGCCGTCGACAGGTTGTCCAACGACATGTCGAGCCCCGCGACGCCGATCAAGCGCCCGCCCGACTTCACCGGATAGGCCACAGAGGTCATCGCAACCTGCTTGCCGGCGATGCTGTCGAAATAGGGCTCGGTGAGGCGCGCCTCGCCGCTCTTGGCGGTGTCGTTGTAGTAGTCCTCGGCGAAATCCGAGCCGTCGGATTGCAGCTCAAGCGCCGGCTGCCCGCCGTCATTGACCCAGTAGACCGAGAAGCGCCCGTCCTTGTTCGACGCGGTCGCCGCGTCGCCGATGTGATCGGCGTCCTTGCCGTCCAGCCCGTTGGGCTCAGCCATCAGCCAGGCGCCCATGACGCTCTTGGTCGCCAGGGCGTTCGGCTTGACCAGCGCCATGAACTTGTCGCGGTCCGTCAGCCCCGCCTCATGCGCCGCAGATATAGAGCCCTGCATCGCCTTTGCGGCGGCCGCCGCCGCGTTGATGTCGGCCGTAACCTGCTCGATGGCCTCATCGGCCACGGCCCCGGCGTACTGGTTGGTCAGCTGCGAGACAATTGAGCTGGTGTGGGATGACACCGCCGCAGCTGCGGCGAGCAGCAGGAGCCCGATCGCCAGACCCGCCACCAGGATAAGTTTCCAGGCGATGGTCAGTCGACGGAACGCTGTCATGACAAAGGCCTCCGGCCGCGAGCTTGGCGATTACACTCAAGTTCACGGCCGAATGCCTAAAGGCGCGTTAACCACGTTCGAAGAAGCGCGCGCCTGCGACATCAGCGCGCGCCCCTGTAAGCCCTAACGGCCGTATCGCGCTCTTACCGGCGCGTAGTTGTCCCACACCTGCCCGTCGCTGACGGATCGCAGCAGCTTGATGTACTCCGCGTGGCTCCAGGCGAGCGGCGTCGCCGAATCGGTGCCTTCGCCTCGGGCGTAGGCGTGCGGGCTTTCCGCCCCAACGCCGTCCCAGACCTGTTCGGGGATCATCAGGCCGTCATTGGCGAACAGCTCCATCGCCTTGACATAGGTCTTGCGGATCTTCGTGACGGCGGCGGGGTCGGGCTTGCCCGAGAGGCCCGCCCGCGCGAGCTCGTAGTGGCCGCGCTCCCCCGTGAAGATCGGCCACACGCGCCCGCGCTGACCAGGACGCATCTGGTTGTCGGCGCCATAGTTGGCGCCGGTCTTGGTGTCCTCGCCGTAGCCGTCGACGCCGTAGCGGCGCCAGCCGGGGAAGCTTCCCTCCACGCCGGGGAACGTGAAGCTGTAGCGAACGCGGTAGAGGTCCTCGAGCGCCTCGTCGTCCAGCTCAGGCAGGCTGGCCAGGATCGCCGGATCATCGGCGCGGCGAACACCGTAGCGCACCAGCTCCAGGAACCCGGCGTCCAGCATCTTGTCCTCGGCCACGGGAGCCTGGCCGTTGCGCTCCTCGACCGGGCTCTTGTTGTTCGGATCCTGGTCGCTGTTCAGGCGCAGATAGTAGTAGCCATCGCCGAAGGTCCCCTTCGTGGTGACCATCCGAGCCTCGAGCTTGCCGGCGTAGTCGTCGGCGGTCTGGCGATAGAGCTCAGCCGAGCCCCTATCGCCGGCGGCGTCAGCGATGTCGCCGGCGACCACCAGGCCCGCGATCACGGCGGCAGTCGTCGAGGGCGAGTGACCGCCCTGCTCTTCCCAGCGTTCCTGCTGGGTGAACGGCGGGGTGATGGTCGCGGTGTTCCAGTCCAGATTGACCTTGCCGCCCTTCACCAGGAAGTCCGCCGCCGGCTTCAGCATCTTGCCGTAGAACGCAGTCAGCTCAGCGTCTGGCAGCCATCCCAGCTTCCAGAGCTTCCAGCCCAGCATGATCGGCATGGCCGTCTGGTCGAGCTGGACGCCAACCCACTCGGGCGTTCCGTCGACATGCGACTTCTGAAGGAACCAACCGCCGTCGCCCTTGTTGCCCGGCGTCTTGGGCCCGACCTGGACCGTGGGCAGATAGTGGAAGGCCGCTAGCGGCGTCTCCTTGTCGCCCAGGGCCGCCAGAGCCATGGCGCACTGATAGAAGTCACGCGGCCAGACGGCCTTGTAGCCGGTCGAGGACTTGGTCGCATCGACCGTGTCGCCCCAGGGATTGGACAGCGAGGCGATCAGCGCGCCGGCGTAGGTGCGGTCTTCCTGAACCTTCAGCATCAGGGCGCTGGCCTGCAGCAGCTTGCCGCCGTCCTCGGAGGCTTCGCGCAGACGCGGCAGCTCGCTCAGCGAGGCCAGATAGTCCTCCCAGCCCACATGTGCGCCCTCGCCATTGTAGCGCGCCAGGACCTCGGCGTAGCCGGTCTTCAGCGTGGCGGCGGCGATCTGGTCGGCGGCCTTCGCGTCGCCGCCAAAGCCGATCACCACGTCAAAGGTCTCGGACTTGGCGACCTTGGGCAACTGTCCGGCCAAAACGATCGCGCCCTTGGCCGAGGTCGTGGTCGCCTTCAGCGCGGCCAGGGCGTCCCCGTCCTTGAGGACGCTGGCCGAGGCCTTGGCGAAGGGCTTGCTGGCCTTGAGGCTGAGGAACGCCTTGCCCTCGCTCGCCGTCAGCGCCGAGGTCGAGGCCGCGCCGATGTCGCCGCCACCGGTGTTGGCCATGTGCGGCTCCAGCAGCAGGGTCGGCGTGACCGTACCCTTCAGAGCTGTCACCGTCACGCGCACGAACAAGGCGTTGCGATCCGGATCGGTGAAGATGCGCTTCTCGATCACGAAGCGGCCTTGCCGGTCGGTGGTGGTGATCTTGTAGGCCGGCGACAATGGCCGTCCGGCGGCGTCGACGTGCAGATATTCGGTCTTCGAGGTCGTGTCGGCGCCCTCGACAGCGACGCCGGTCGCGGTCTCGACGGCCACGCGCATCTGCTTGATCTGCGCCTCGTGGATCAGGCCGTACATCGTCTCGGTCAGCACGCCGTCGGCGATCGAGAACCAGACCTTGGACACCGCCCCGGTCTTGCCGCCGGCCTTGTAGGCGCCATCGACATAGGCCTCGTACGACGCGCCGACGCCGGTCTTGGCGGAATAGGCCCAGGTCGTCGGCGCGGCGTTGGCGGCCGCGGCGATCAGGGTCGCGGCCGAAGCCAGGGCGAGAGCTCTCAGGGTCGTCATGGGGTACGGCCTCTTCAAACAGGGCCCGCGGGGGGCGCGAGCAGAAACTGCAGGGGAAGGGCGAGGCGAGCTCGCCAGGAAGGTTGGTTGTGCGCGATCACGTCCGATCCTCGACCGCGAACGTGGCCAGGGCTGCCACCACGAAGCCGGCCGCGCCCAGCGCCAGCGCATAGATCGCCTGCCCTTCGAAGAAGGTCTTGAGCAGCAGGCCCAGCAAGGTCGCCGCCAGCAGCTGCGGGATGACGATGAAGAAGTTGAAGATGCCCATGTAGACGCCCATCTTCCGCGCCGGCAGGGCTCCCGCGAGGATCGAGTACGGGGCCGACAGGATCGAGCTCCAGGCGAAACCAACGCCCACCATGCCGACCAGGAGCACCTTGGGATCGCGGATGACCAGGAAGGACATCAGGCCCAGCGCGCCAAGGCAAAGGCAGATGGCGTGACTGATGCGCCGGTTGGTGACCTTCACCATCAGGGGAATGAGCAGGGCCGCCAGGGCCGCCACGCCGTTATAGACCGCGAACAGGACGCCGACCCAGTCCGCGCCGTCGTTGTAGGCCTTGGACGCGGTGTCGGCCGCCTGGAAGTGGACGGTGGCCACGGCGGGCGTCGTGTAGATCCACATGGCGAAGAGGCCAAACCACGAGAAGAACTGCACCACCGCCAGTCGACGCATGGTCTTGGGCATGCGGAACGCGTCGGCCAGCACTTCTGAGAAACCGTTGTCGGTGCGGCCGACACGCTTCAACCCCGCCCCCGCTAAGCCGGCGACGCCGAAACCGAACAGCAGAGCGACCAGGACGTAGAGCTCTTTTTCCAGGCCTACGCGCCAGACGATCAAGGCCAGGACAGCGCCAAGCACGAGGCCGCCAACGCCCAGCGAGACATAGGCCTTGCCCGACGGCTCCGCATCGACCGGCGCCCCAAGCCCGGCGGCCTCGCGCTCGGCGGTCTCGAAGGCGGAAAGCTGTTCAGGGCTGTATTCGCGGGTGGTGAACACCGTCCACAACACCGCCAGCAACAGACCCGCGCCGCCGGTGTAGAAGGCGATCCGCACCGAGTCCGGCACCTGACCGGCGGGCGCGGTGTTGGCCAGGTCGAACCAGTTGGTCAGCATCCAGGGCAAGGCCGAGGCGAACACGGCGCCCAGCCCGATGAAAAAGCTCTGCATCGCATAGCCGGTGGCGCGCTGCTCGTCGGGCAGGTTGTCGCCGACAAAGGCGCGGAACGGCTCCATGGTGATGTTGATCGAGGCGTCCATGATCCAGAGCGCCGCCGCCGCCACCCACAGCGTGGGCGAATTGGGCATGACCAGCAGCGCCAGGGTGGTCAGGATCGCGCCCCAGAAGAAGTAGGGTCGGCGACGCCCGAAGCGCCCCCAGGTCTTGTCGCTGAAGTGACCGATGATGGGCTGAACCAGCAGCCCCGTGGCCGGCGCGGCGATCCACAGGATCGCCAGATGGTTCACATCCACCCCGAGAGACTGGAAGATGCGGCTGGTGTTGGCGTTCTGCAGGCCGAAACCGATCTGGATTCCGAAGAAGCCAAAGCACATGTTCCAGATCTGCAGGAAACTGAGCCTTTGCCTGGCCATCGATCCTCCGCCACCCCGACCGCCGGTTGGCCCGGCTGGTTCGCAAAATTTTTCATTGCGCTTTGCAGGCGACATTTGCGCACGCACCGTCACCACACGCAACGCCAAATGCATGACTGATTGAGTATTTTTGATCCCTTAAAATTCTCGCGAGGCGTCACACCACCCGTAACGTGGCCAGAAGTTCGCGACTCTTTGCAGTAGTTTTCAATGTCGAATTTCGACGCAGGGTCGACGAGGCGCGCTTGCAAACATCGCCGAAGCGCGTCTTATGAGCTTTGAAAATATTTGCAGAAATCTTTGCATCAGGGGCGAGTTCGGGGTGAGCAAGGGCGCGACGCGACTGGAAGACCTGGCCAAGCTGGCGGGCGTTTCGATCTCGACGGCCTCGCGCGCCCTCAATGACAGCCCAGCGGTCAACAAGCGCACCAAGCAGCTGATCTGGAAGCTGGCGCGCGAGATGGACTATCCCTTCCGCCGCTACATGCCCGCCGGCCCGATCGGCGCCGAGGCGACCATCGCCATCGTCACCCCGCGCCCCCAAGGCCGGGGAAGCAGCATGTCCGACCCCTTCTTTCTTGAACTCCTGGCCGGCGTCGGTGAGGCCGCCCGCGAGCGCGGCTGCGACGTGATCCTGTCCCACATCGCGCCGACCAACTTCGACGACCTCTCCGAGGCCATGACCACCAGCCGCGCCGAGGGCGTGATCTTCCTGGGCCAGAGCTCGCTGCACGCCGCCTTCAATCGCCTGGCCGAGACCGAGAACCGCTTCGTGGTCTGGGGCGCGCAACTGCCGGACCAGAACTACTGCTCGGTCGGCTCGGACAACGTCATGGGCGGCCGTCGCGCGACGCTGCATCTGCAGCGCCTGGGCCGCAAGAGGATTGTCTTTCTGGGCGACACCGAGGCGCCCGAAGCCATGCAGCGCCATCGCGGCTATCTTGACGCCCTGGAGCACGCCAAGCTGGGCGTTGATCCCGACCTGATCGTGCCGGCCCACTTCGAGGTCGAGTCAGCCGAGGCCGCGGTCGACAGCCTGATCCACAACGGCGTCGCGTTCGACGGCGTCGTCGCGGCGTCGGACCTGATCGCCCTGGGCGCGATCCGCGCGCTGAAGCACGCCGGCCTGTCGGTCCCGGGCGACGTCTCGGTGATGGGCTTCGACAACGTTCCCTTCAGCCGCTACGCCAGCCCGGCCCTGTCGACCATCGCCCAGGACACGACCAAGGCCGGCAAGCTGATGGTCTCCAAGCTGCTCGACAGCGGCGAACGCGCCAGCCGCTCCGAGCGCGTGCCGACGGATCTGATCATCCGCGAGAGCTGCGGGGGCTAGCCCCGCCGCGCGATCAGACCCGCACACACAGGCATCTGGCCCTCACCGCCCAGGTTCACGCCGTCGACCGGGGTCCAGCCGTCGGGCAGCGACCACGCCACCGGCTCGTGCCCCAGGTTGAAGGCCAGCAGCACAGCGCCCGCCCCCTCCCCGCGCTGGAAGATCAGCAGCGGGCTGTTGGTGTCGACGAAGCTGATCTCGCCAGTCCGCAGGGCCGGATAAGTGCGGCGCAGGCCGATCAGGCGGCGGGCGACGTTCAAGGTCGAGGCCGGATCAGCTTCCTGCGCATCGACCGCCAACGGCAGATGTTCCGGATCGACCGGCAACCAGGGCTCGACGCCTGAGAAGCCGGCGTTGAGCGCGCCGGCCACCCACGGCATCGGCGTGCGAGCGCCGTCGCGGCCTAGGGTCTGGGGCCAGTTGGCGATGGCTTCGGGGTCCTGCAGCCGCTCGAACGGCACATTGGCCTGAGGCAGGCCCAGCTCTTCGCCCTGGTAGACGAAGACATTACCCCGCAGGCCCATCAGGAGCAGAAGGCACATCTCGGCGAAGGCCTTGCGGTTGCGCCCCTCCGCCCAGCGCGACACGGCGCGCGGCGCATCGTGGTTCGAGAACGTCCAGGACGGCCAGCCCTCACCCGCCTCGCCCGGCCACATGGCCGCGCCCTGCGGGACCATCTCGCGCGTCAGTTTGTCGGCGTAGAGGTAGAGGAAGCCGTAGGCGCTGTTCAGACGGTCGTCGCCGGCGGTGAATAGCTTCATCTCGCGATCGGCGTGGTCGCCGCCGACTTCCGCCACCGAGAACCGGCCGCCCGCCGCGTCGGTCAGCGCGCGGAGGCGGCTCAGGAACTTCGGAATGTCGGCGTGGCTCTGGTTGTGGATCTTGTCCTGGAAATCAAACGGCCGCGTGCGCTTGCCGCCCGGCGGCAGGGGCGGGTTATCGGTCAGCTTCGGATCGTGCATCGAGAAGTTGATGGCGTCGAAGCGGAAGCCGTCCACGCCCTTGTCGATCCAGAACTGGGTGACGGCCAGCAGGGCTTGCTGCACCGCCGGATTGTGCAGGTTCAGCTGCGGCTGGCTGCTGAGGAAGTTGTGCATGTAGTACTGACCGCGGCGGGCGTCCCAGGTCCACGCCGGGCCGCCGAACACCGACTGCCAGTTGCTGGGCGGGCTGCCGTCGGGCTTGGCGTCGGCCCAAACGAACCAGTCGGCCTTGGCGTTGGTCCGGTCCTGGCGGCTTTGCGTGAACCAGGGGTGCTCGTCCGAGGTGTGCGAGAAGACCAGATCGATGATGATCTTCAGGCCCAGCGCATGGGCGCGCGCGATCAGCGCGTCGAAATCGGCCAGGGTCCCGAAGATCGGATCGACATCGCAGTAATCCGAGACGTCGTAGCCAAAGTCCTTCATGGGCGACTTGAAGAACGGCGACAGCCAGACACCCTCGACGCCCAGCGAGGCGATGTGGTCGAGGTGGGCGGTGATCCCGGGCAGGTCGCCGACGCCGTCGCCGTTCGAGTCGGCGAAGCTGCGCGGATAGACCTGATAGATGACGGCGCCGCGCCACCAGTCGGCGTTCATCGACGTCTCCACATCGGGGCGCTCAAGTAGCTGCACTGTCACGATCGTCCCTCGGAAACGCAAATCATGTAATCGAACGGCGCCAGCTCGACGCCGTAGCTGCCCGGCGCGGCGGCGCTCGAGACACAGGTTCCGTGCAGGCTCTTCCAAGCCACAGACCCCATCTCGACCGGCACGTGCGCCTTGATCGGCTTGTCGCTGGTATTGAAGACGGCCAGCACCTCGGTTCCCGCCATCAGCCGGGAAAACGCCAGCAGGCCCGACTTGCCGTCGGCCACGCGGGTCATCTGCCGCCCCTCGCGCAGGGCGGGCGTCGCCGTCCGCAGCTTCGCGAGCGCCGCGATACGGCGATAGAGGACGCTGTCCGTCTGGAAGGCCGACCTCGCCCCCTGGGCGTTCGAGCCGATGAGGCGGTTGTCGTTATAGCTGGCCACCTGGCTGGGAAACATATCTTCGCGGCTGTCGGCGTAGTCGCCATCGCCGGTGAAGCCCTGCTCGTCGCCATAATAGATCGTCGGCACGCCGCGCGCGGTCAGCATGATGGCGTTGGCCAGGGTGACCCGGGCCAGCAGCTGATCGTCGCTGATCTGCGGACGGGCTTTCAGCACGAAGTGACCGATGCGGCCCATGTCGTGATTGCCCAGGAAGGTCGGTAGCTGGCGCGCCGTGGTCTCACCGCCTTCATAGACCGCGTCGCCGGCGAAGACCGTGGCCAGCCGGTCAGGTCCGGCGCGGCCGGTGACGACATCGGTGACCGCCGCCTGGAAGGCGAAGTCCAGGACCGCCGGCAGCTTGTCGACCTTCACGTGTCGCGCCAGGGCGGCGACGTCGGGGTCGAAGACCTCGCCGAAGATGTGGAAATTCTCGATCCCCCTGGCCTTGGCGCGGGCCAGCATGGCCGGGACGAAGGCCTGCCAGAACTCCGGGTTCACGTGGCGAGCGGTGTCGATACGATAGCCGTCGATCCCGAAGTCGTCGATCCAGCGGCCGTAGACTTCGATGAAGCCTTCAACCACGCGAGGATTGGCGGTGAACACGTCGTCGAGCGTGGCGAAATCACCCAACAACGAGCTCTCGCCCGCAAACGTGCTGTCCCCGCGGTTGTGATAGTAGATCGGGTCGTTCAGCCAGGCCGGCGACTTGGCGCGCTCCTGACCGGTCGGCACGAAGGGTGTGTAGGCCCAGTCCGCGCGCTTGAGCTTGCTGAAGTCCTTGCCGTCGAAGCCGTCATTGATCGGCGCCCCGTCGACCCCGCCGCGGCGGACATAGGGATAGTCGGCGACACCACGATAGGCGCAGCGGTTGTCCGGGCATTCCTTGTACTGAATGACGTCGGCCGTGTGGTTCACGACGATGTCCATATAGACCTTCATGCCGCGCGCATGGGCCGCGTCGACCAGGGCCTTGAAGTCGGCCTTGGTTCCGAGATGCGGATCGACGTCCGTGAAGTCGGTGATCCAGTAGCCGTGATGGGCGGCAGATTCCTGCCCCGTCGGCCCCTGCACGGCCCGGTTCACGAAGATCGGCGCCAGCCACACGGCCGTCGCCCCCAGGCCTTGAATGTAGTCGAGACGGCGCGTCACGCCCTTGATGTCGCCGCCGTGATAGAAGCCGGCGCGCTTGGGATCAAAACCGTCGACCAGCGCCCCCAAGATGGGGCCACCGTGATCATTCGTCGCGTCGCCATTCTCGAACCGATCGGGCAGGACGAAGTAGATCACCTCGTCTTGCGGCTTGCGCTGGAGATAGGGGCCAGGAGCAGCCCAGGAGGCTGTCGCCATCGCGCCCATGCCGAGCGCGCTCAAGGCCGTCATGGCCAGCAGCGTCCGCCGCCAGGGCGTCAAGGCTGACATCGCTCCCCTCCCCTCAATGCGCGTCCCGAGTTGCGGACCGCATTGCAATTCTTTGCAAGAATTTGCAGTCCGATTAGCAACCTGTCAATCCGTCAACTTGAGGGGATTTGCGCACTCAGAAGCCCCCAGCAAGGGCTCAATGTGGCGCAAAGAAGCCACACATTGCCCATTTCGAGACCCACAGTCGCGCCAGGAGGGCATCGTTTGCAGATTTTTGTGTTGATTACGGTCCGTTAATTTGCAGTAGTTTGCAGCAACGGCCCGCCGCATGATTTCAACAGCGCAGAGCCGGACAGGGAGGGAACTCGCATGAACACCCAATTTTCGCGCCGTCGCGCCTGGCTGATGGCCGGCGGGGCCACGGGCCTGGCGCTCGCCTTCGCCGTCGCCGGTTCGGCTCAGGCCCAGACCACCACGACCGCTGCGGATGACACCAAGGTCGAGGAAGTCGTCATCACCGGCATTCGGGCCGGCCTCGAAAACTCGATCGCGCTGAAGAAGCAATCGACCTCGATCGTCGAAGCCATTTCGGCCGAAGACATCGGCAAGCTGCCGGACACCTCGATCGCCGAATCTCTGGCCCGCCTGCCGGGCCTGACCGCGCAGCGCCTGGACGGTCGCGCGCAGGTCATCTCGATCCGCGGCCTTGGCCCGGACTTCACCTCGACCCTGCTGAACGGCCGCGAACAGGTTTCGACCGGCGACAACCGCGGCGTCGAGTTCGACCAGTATCCGTCGGAAATCCTCTCGGGCGTGGTGGTCTACAAGACCCCGGACGCCGGCCTGATCGGTCAGGGCCTGTCGGGCACCGCCGACCTGCGGACGATCCGCCCGCTGACCTACGGCAAGCGCATCCTCTCGGCTAACGCGCGCTATGAAATGAACAGCGAGAAGAAGCTGAACCCGGACGCCAAGGATACGGGTCACCGCTTCAGCGCCACCTACGTCAACCAGTTCGCGAACGACACGGTTGGTCTGGCCCTGGCTGTTTCGGACATTTCGACGCCGACCCAGAGCAAGCGCTTCAACGCCTGGGGCTATCCGACCATCAACGCGGCCAATGATCGCGTGATCGGCGGCGCCAAGCCGTACGTCCAGTCGAACAACCTCGAGCGTTTCGGCGCCATCGGCGTCCTCGAGTACAAGCCGAACGACAAGGTGACGACCTCGCTGGACGTCTACTACTCGGAATTCCAGGAAGAGCAGATCCTGCGGGGCATCGAGCTGCCGCTGCAATGGTCGTCCGCGACGCTGCAGCCGACGCGCACCACCAGCGCCGGCCTGATCACCAACGGCACGTTCTCGGGCGTCAAGGGCGTGATGCGCAACGACCTGAACACGCGTGACACCACCCTGAAGTCGGCCGGCTGGAACCTGAACTACCTGACCGACAATGGTTGGTCGCTGACGGCGGACCTGAGCTACTCCTCGGCCGACCGCACCGACGTGATCTTCGAATCCTACTCGGGCACCGGCCCGAACGGCGTCGGCGCGACCGACACCCTGGGCTTCACGACCACGCCGGGCGCGGGCACGATGTTCGCCTCGACCCTCGACTACACCGACCGCAACCTGTTCAAACTGACCGACCCGCAAGGTTGGGGCGGCGGCGCCTCCGGCGGCGCTCTGACCCAGGCTGGCTTCTACAACACCCCGTCGATCACCGACGAACTGACGGCCGCCCGGTTCACCGCCAAGCGCGACCTGGAGTGGGGTCCCGTCAAGTCGGTCGAGTTCGGCGTGAACGCCAGCCGTCGTGAGAAGGACAAGGAAGTTCACGAGAGCTTCCTGACGTTCGGCGGCCGCATCGCGGACGGCGCCCCGACCAGCCGCGCCATCCCGCAGGAAGCCATCATCGGCGTCGCGAAGCTGGACCTGATCGGTATCAAGGCCATGCTGGCGTATGACCCGACCTACCTGCTGAAGAACGGCTTCTACACCCTGATCGCCGACGCGAACCCGGCCGTGCAGACCCGCAACTGGTCGGTCCGTGAAGACGTGCAGGTGGCCTACGCCAAGTTCGGCGTCGACTCCCAGGTCGGCTCGATCCCGGTGACCGGCAACTTCGGCCTGCAGGTGGTTCGCACTGACCAGTTCTCGAAGGGCGTCGCGGTCAACCCGTCCGCGCCGGCCAGCCCGACGGTCACCGACGACGGCGCCAAGTACACCTACGCCCTGCCGAGCCTGAACCTGACGTTCGACGCGGGCAACGAGCTGTACATCCGCGTGGGCGCGGCCCGCACCCTGGCCCGGGCCCGGATGGACGAACTGCGCGCCAGCCAGTCGTTCAACCAGAACACCTCGCGCCTGACCTCGACGGATCCGAACAACTCGTACTTCAGCGCCAACGGCGGCAACCCGAACCTGCGCCCGTACATCGCCGACGGCGTCGACGTGGCGGTGGAGAAGTACTTCGGTCGCTCGGCCTATCTGTCGGCCGCCGTGTACCACAAGGAGCTGTCGAACTTCGTCAACTCCAACTCCTCGTCCTACAAGGACTTCTCGGACTATCTGTTCCTGCTGAGCACCGCGCAGCAGGCGCAGCTGGGCACCAAGATCGGTCTGGTCTCGGGTCCCGACAACGGCGACGGCGGCTACATCCGGGGCCTGGAACTGTCGGCCTCGCTGCAGGGCGACCTGCTGTGGGAGCCGCTGAAGTCCTTCGGCCTGATCATCAGCGGCTCGTTCACCGACAGCAAGGTGACGCTGGAAAAGGGCACGAACCCGATCACCATCCCGGGCCTGTCCAAGACGGTCGTCAACACGACGTTCTACTATGAAAAGAACGGCTTCAACGCCCGGATCAGCAACCGCTATCGCGGCAAGTTCCTCGGTGAAGTCGCCGGCCTGAGCGCCGCGCGCGTCTTCCGGACCGTCGACAAGGAGTCGGTTGTCGACGCCCAGGTCGGCTACGAGTTCCGCGACGGCCCGCTGAACGGTTTGTCCCTGCTGCTGCAGGCCAACAACATCACCAACGAGCCCTTCAAGACCTACGAAAACGACGATCCGCGCCAGACCATCGACTACCAGAAGTATGGCGCGACCTACATGGTCGGCGTGTCGTACCGCTTCTAATCCCCAAGCCTCCTCCTGCAGTCTTGGAGCCCCGCCGGATCATTCCGGCGGGGTCTTTTTTATGAGAGCCTCCGATCAGAGAGGCGGACGCGGGCGGGACGACCATGGCGCAGGAGCCGATCAAGGCCGTGACCATCGTGGGCGGGGGAACCGCCGGCTGGATCAGCGCCGCCCTGCTCTCGCGCACGCTGGGTCCGTCCGTGGCCATCACCGTCGTCGAGTCCGACGAGATCGGCATCGTCGGGGTCGGCGAGGCCACTATCCCCGCCATCCGGTTGCTGAACGGCCTGCTGGGTCTGGACGAGAACGACTTCCTCGCGGCCACTCACGGCACGATCAAGCTGGGGATCGAGTTCGTCGACTGGCACACGGTCGGCCAATCCTACCTGCACGCCTTCGGCCCCATCGGCCGCCCCCTGGGCATGGCGCCCTTCCATCACTACTGGCTGCGTCGCCGCCAGGCCGGGCATGACGAAAGCCTGTGGGACTATTCCCTCAACGCCCGAGCGGCCAAGGCCGGGCGCTTCGACCGCATCACCCAGGTCGGCGGCGGCTATCTGGAGGGTCTGGCCTACGCCTTCCACTTCGACGCCGCGCTCTACGCCCAGTACCTGCGCCGCTACAGCGAGGCCCAGGGCGTCACCCGCGTCGAAGGGCGCATTGTCAGCGTCGACCAGGACGCTGAAAGCGGCTTCGTCACGGGCCTCACCCTGCAGGACGGCCGCAAGGTCGGCGGCGAGTTCTTCATCGACTGCTCGGGCTTCCGAGGCCTGCTGATCGAGGAGACCCTGAAAAGCGGCTATGAGGACTGGCGCGCCTGGCTGCCGATGGACAGCGCCATCGCCGTCCCCTGCGCCTCGGTGACGCCCCTGACGCCCTATACCCGCGCCACGGCACGCGAGGCCGGCTGGCAGTGGCGCATCCCCCTGCAACACCGCACCGGCAACGGCCACGTGTTCTGCAGCGACTATATCGACGCGGCCCAGGCGACCGACGTGCTGATGGCCAATCTGGACGGAGCCCCGCTGGCTGAGCCGAGGCGGCTGCGGTTCACGACGGGCCGGCGCAAGCAGTTCTGGAACCGCAACGTGGTGGCCCTGGGCCTGGCCAGCGGCTTCATGGAGCCGCTGGAGTCGACCAGCATCCACCTGGTCCAGTCCGCCCTCAGCCGGCTTCTGGCGCTCTTCCCCGATCGCGGCTTCAACCCGGTCGAGATCGCCGAGTACAATCGCCAGACGGCGCTGGAGTACGAGTACATCCGCGACTTCCTGGTGCTGCACTACAAGGCCACGACGCGCGAGGACACGCCGTTCTGGCAAGCCGTGCGCCGGATGGAGATGCCCGACAGCCTCAAGGCCCGCATCGCTCTATTCTCCCAGTCCGGCCGCCTGTTCAGCCAGGACGACGACCTCTTCAAGGAGGCCAGCTGGATCCAGGTGCTGATCGGCCAGGGCGTGGTCCCCGAGGCCTTCCATCCGCTCACCGGTGTCGTCACCGACGCCCAGCTCGACGAGTATCTGGCCAATCTGCGCCAGATCATGGGCCGGGCGGTCGAGGGCCTGCCCCGTCATGGCGACTTCATCGCCAAAAACTGCGCCAGCCGAACCGCAGGCCGCTGAGCGCCTCAGGGACGCTCCAGACGCTCACGCGCCCGCCGGCGCACGGCGCGGAACACGAGGGGTAAGAGCTCCCAGCTGAACGCGCCGACGACGAAGCCGAACAGATAGGCCTCGCGCAGCGGCGGCCAGGGAATGAGCGGCAGCGCCACCCGCACCAGAAACCCGGCCAGGATCATGGCCGAGGCCGCCGCGCAGGCCAGCCGCACCAGAAGGCCGCGCTCGATGACGCCCAGCGCGCCGATCTGCACGCAGCCATAGACGGCCACGCCGCCCACAGCGCCCAGGATCGCGCGCAGGCGATCGGGATCGATGTCCATCGAGGCCTCCTCTAGCCCGGGATCTTGGGGTGACGGCTCAGGGGTGTCCCGATCCACGCGTCGCGACCGCGACAGCGCTCCGGAACAACCCCGCCGTTAAGAAATGTGCCCGGTTGGCGGCGGAGAGTCGACGGGGTGTGGCGGAGGGTGCGTCCGGTTCTGACGTTGGGTCGGGAGCACCCTGAGCTCACAGGAGAAAGCCAGAACAATTCATGAACAAAAGAACGATTAGACGGTCGCCACCCATCCGTTAGCGGCTGTTGTGTAAGGGAAATTGGCAGGGTGGTAGGCCTGGAGGGACTCGAACCCCCAACCAGACCGTTATGAGCGGTCGGCTCTAACCATTGAGCTACAGGCCCGCGCGGAGTCGCGCCGAAGCGCACGCGAGCCGGCGGATTAGCATGAGCCGAACGCGGCTTAAAGCTCCGGTTCAGGTTGGAGCTGTCACGAAGGAACCCTAGCCGTGCGGCGACGCTTTCCTGCGCCGGACAGCCCCTGGAGAAAGATCGATGACCCACACCGCCCACCGCCCCGCCAAGCTGATGACCGCCATCGCCCTGCCCGCTCTGCTGGGCGGCGTGTTGCTGATGGGCGCCGCCGCTCCGGCGCTGGCGCAAGGCCACGACGCGGCCTTCAAGGCCACGACGTTCAACCTGTCGGCCTTCGGCGAGACCCTGGTGGCGCCGGACATGGCGACCATCACTCTAGGCGTCCAGACTGACGCGGCCACGGCGGCCGAGGCGCTCAAGGCCAACGGCGCGCGGATGAACCAGGTGATGGCCGCCCTGAAGAAGGCCGGGATCGCCGAGCGCGACATCCAGACCTCGAACCTGAGCCTGAACGCCCAGTACGCCTATGAGCAGAACCAGCCGCCCAAGCTGACCGGCTACCAGGCGTCGAACCAGGTGACGATCACGGTCCGTGACCTGGCCAAGCTGGGCGCGGCGGTGGACGCCACGGTCAGCGCCGGCGCTAACACGGTCAACGGGATCAGCTTTGGCCTCTCCAACCCGCAGGCGGCCGAGGACGCCGCCCGCCTGGAGGCCGTCAAGGCGCTGGAGGCCAAGGCCGCGCTCTATGGCCGCGCCACCGGCTACAAGACCGTGCGGCTGGTCAATCTCAGCGAAGGCGGCGGCTATACGCCCGCCCCGCAACCGATGCCGGTGTTCGCCATGGCCAAGCGCGAGATGGCCGACGCCACCAGCATCTCGGCCGGCGAGCTGAAGGTCCGCGTTGACGTCAGCGCGGTGTACGAAGTCAGCAAGTAAGCGCGTGAAAAAGCCGCCGTCGGGATGTCCCGGCGGCGGCTTGTTTGTTTGGATTAGAACCCGGCCTTCGCGAAGGCCTGCTCGACGCGGTCCTTGATCTCCAGGCCCGGCAGGGCGCGCTCGCCCTCCATGACCGCCACATAGGTCAGGTTGCGGGCCGGCTTGCCCGCGCCAGTCGGCACAGGGCCGATCGCCCAGCCCACCGTGTTGCCCGGCGCCGAGCCGCTCTCGCAGCTGAAGAAGCGCGCGGGCTTGCCGAGGTTGGCTTGCAGCAGCTTTTCGGCCGTCGTGATAACGCCATCGCAGGTCGGTAGGTCGCGCGCGCAGGTGACATAGCCGCCGCCGCGCCAGACCAGCTTGCCGCTGGCGGCCTCGGCGATCACCACGCAGGTCGAGCCCGAGCCGATCTGACGACCGATGGACTGGGCCAGCACGGTCTCATCGATCCCTTCAGGCAGTTTGGGCGAGCAGGCGGTCAGGCCCGCCATCGCCAGAGCGACAAGCGCCCCGTTTTTCATCCAGGGGCGCGTCATCGGTCAGGCCGCCTTCTTGATCAGGTTGCCCTCGTCCAGCAGGACGACGGTCGGAGCGTAGTTGCGCGCCTCCTCGGCGGGCATCTGGCAGTAGGTGACCACGATCACCAGGTCGTTCTTCTGCACCAGGCGAGCGGCCGCGCCATTGACGCCGATCACTTTTGAGCCGCGCGGGGCCTCGATGGCGTAGGTGGTGAAGCGCGCGCCGTTGGTGATGTTCAGCACGTCGACCTGCTCGTTCGGCAGGATGCCCGAGGCGTCCAGCAGGTCGCGGTCGATGGCGATCGAGCCTTCGTAGTCGAGGTCGGCCTGGGTCACCGTGGCGCGGTGCAGCTTGGCCTTCAGCATGGTGAGCAGCATGGCGGGGAAGTTTATCCCTTTGAATGAACTGGAATCTTCTGGGCCGCCACACACAAGGCCCGTCAACAGGTCCCGCCATATAGCCACGAACCCGCGTCGGTTCAATCGCACCGCAGCATGGCGACAAAGGTTAACAACCCGGCGATTTCGCGTTAAGGTTTGAAATAACGCGGTTCGGTGGGGACTATCATGCGTTACGGAAGTGGTTGGGCGGTGGCGGGTCTCGTCATCGTCTCACTGGTCGCGGGAGCGGCCTGGATCTCAACAAGCGAGGCCCAGACACGGCAGGATCCGGGCGCGACGTCGCCGCCCCCTCGCCCCTCGATCACGGCGCTGGTCGCCCGCCCCCGGGGGGCAGTGGACTGGCAGGCGGCCGTCGGCGGCCTTCGCCAGTCGGCCAATGTCGGAGAAAGTCTGGCGGCCAATCTGAACCGCGAACAGGTCGACAAGACCGCCGTCCCGATCCTTTTGCCGCGCGATCCCAAGCTGACGGCCGGGGCGCGGATCTACAGCTTCGGCGACTACTACACGATCACCGCCGACACCCTGGGCGGCGGCGTCTCGCTCAGCGGCACGACGGCGACGGTTCCGGCCGGCAAGCCCCTGAAGGTCGAGAGCGGACCAGAGATGCTGACCGTACAGCGCACCGTGGACGGCCAGTTGGCCAGCTTCGTGCGCTTTGGCGTGCTCTACACCGTGGAGATCCGCTGCGACACAGCCGGCGACCCGCGCTGCGTCGACGACAACTACGTACTGGGCCTTGTGGGCAAGACCACCGCCGTCGTGATGGGTAAGGCCGCGCGGCAAGCCGCCGGGCTGGGAGGCTGAAATGCGCGTCTCTCCGCTTCTGCTGATCGCCGCCCTCGCCCTGGCGCCGCTGGCCGCCTGCGACGACACCACCAAGCCCCCGGCCGGCGAAACGCCCAAGCCGCCCTCGCCCGAGCCCGGACCGCCGCAGCCTGACGATTCCCCGGCCGACGGCGGCGCCGAGCAGCCCGCCAGCGAGCCCATTCCGCCGAGCCCGGACCCCGCGCCGCAACCCGATGAGTCCCCGCCCCCATCGGCCAGCTTCCCGCACGAACCAGCCGGCGCCATCCCCGCCGGCCAGGGGCCCGGCTATCTCGACCGCACGGTCTGGTCGCCGAACATGTGCTGGCCGCTGGCCGAGGCCGGCTTCCCCAACTCGCAAGTCTATGGCCCGGGCGGCGGCATGGGACCGCCCGGCAAGCCCAGCCAGTGCGACAGCCTCAACTACACCCTGCCCTGGCGTGACACCTTCTGCGAGGCGCGGTCGCGGTCCAATCCGCTCTGCGCGGGCTCCGGCACAGGACACCAGGGGCAGGACATCCGCCCCGCAAGCTGCAAGAAGAACCAGCATTGGGCCGTCGCCGCCGAGGCCGGGACGATCACCGACATCGGCTCATACTCGGTGACCCTCGTCGGCCAGGCCGCGCCGCACTACACCTATCGCTATCTGCACCTGCAGATGGCGACCCTGGCGGTGAAAGAAGGCGACAGCGTCGCCAAGGGCCAGCAGCTGGGCAAGGTGTCCAACGACTTTGGCGGCACGCCGACGACGATCCACCTGCACTTCGAGATCCGGGCGGGCGTCGCGGGGACCACGACGGACGGCAAGGCCGTGGCCCTGCACACCTTCCTGCCGCCCTATCTGAGCCTGGTTCAGGCCTACCAGCGCAAGCTGAACGGTCAGAGCTGTAGCTAGGCGACCGCGTCTTTCAGAAAGGCCGTCATGTCGGTCAGCAGCGTGGCTTTGCGCCGGAACGGGCGTGAAAGGGCCAGCACCGCGCCCGCATGGTCGACGCCTGGATAGTGCCGCTCCTCGACCCTGGCGCCCTTGTCGCGCAGGGCGGCGGCCAACTTGCGGGTGTTGCGCGGATAGACCGTGGTGTCCTTGTCGCCCGTCGCCAGGAAGGCGGCTGGCGCGTCGGCGCGGGCGAAGGCGATGGGCTGCGTCGCCGCCAGGTCAACCGCGTCCCCGAAGGTCCGCTCGGTGATCGCGCCCTTCAGGGGCAGGAAGTCGTAAGGCCCAGACAGGCCCGCAAAGGCCCGGATCGCCCCGGGATCGACCTGGGCGCTACGCAGATATCGCGGGTCCAGCGCCAGCATGGCCGCATTGTAGGCGCCCGCCGAATGGCCGATCAGCACAATCCGCTCAGGATCGCCGCCCAGGGCGGCGGCGTTGTGCACGGCCCAGCGCACGGCCTTGGCGCAGTCGTCCAGAAAGTCGGGAAACCGCACTTCGGGGTAGAGGCGGTAATCCGGCGCGAGGGTGAGAAAACCCTGCGCGGCGATCGCCCGGGCGGCCCACCCATAGTCGCCCTTGCGGCCGCTGTCCCAGGATCCGCCGTAGAAGAATACCGCTACCGGCGCCGGACCGTGCGCGATCGGCGGCGCATAGATGTCCACCCCGCCGCGCGGGCCGTCCATATAGCGCGCGCCTCGCCCCTCGCGCCGCGCCGCGTCCTTTGGCGTGAACGTGGCGAAGACCGAGAGCGGCGAACACGCCGCCGTCACCGTCGCCGCCAAGGCCGCCAGACCCGCGCGCCGGCTCATCCTTGCCTCCGCCATACCCTGATCTCCGCCGCCGCTCTCATTGAGCGTACGGGCGCGGATCGGGTTCGGATGCGAGGAACCGCGATCATTGCCCCGAACCGCGGGTTACAGCTTGAAGCCGCCGCCCTCGATCTTGGCGCAGAGCGTCTTGGTGATCTTCACATAGCCCTTGGCCGGAT
The DNA here is from genome assembly GCF_031457805.1 of Caulobacter sp. BE264. Classification (NCBI taxonomy): domain Bacteria; kingdom Pseudomonadati; phylum Pseudomonadota; class Alphaproteobacteria; order Caulobacterales; family Caulobacteraceae; genus Caulobacter; species Caulobacter sp. BE264. The sequence goes on from NZ_JAVDXI010000002.1 coordinate 136,933, forward strand.
CGCGGAAGTACAGCGGATCCTTGGTCTTGGACGGGTCGAAGCCCTCGTTGACGAGATCGATCTTGCGATACTTGAAGGTGCCGGTGGTCTCGATCGCCTTTTGCAGGCGTACGAACAACGGCCTGGCGTAGCTGGGCAGCGCCTCGTCGACATATTTGGCGAAGGCGTCCAGGTCGAAGTCGCCTTCGGTCACCAGCGAGGCCATGCCCGCCTTGCCGTCCAGGTCGCCCACCTTCACACCGTAGACATTCACCTCCAGGACGCCCTCGAAGCCGGCGATACGCTCGGCGACCTCGGAGGTGGCGACGTTTTCGCCCTTCCAGCGGAAGGTGTCACCGATCCGGTCGATGAAATAGATGTAGCCGTCGTGGTCGACCTTCATCAGGTCGCCCGTGCGGAACCAGGCGTCCCCCTTCTCGAAGACGTCGTGCAGCACCTTCTTCTCGGTCGCGGCCTTGTCGGCATAGCCGGTGAAATTCGAGCGCGCGTCGCTGCCGATATGGCCGATGCACTCGCCGACCTCCTCAGGCCCCGCCTCGATGCAGCAACCGTCGGGCCCACGGATCGGGGTCTCGCTCTCGACGTCAAACTTGACGATGCGGAAATTGAACTTCTTGCGGAGGTAGCTCGGGATACGCCCGATGGCGCCGCGCTTGCCGTCAAAGTTGAAGAACGAGACGTTGCCTTCAGTCGCGCCGTAGAACTCCAGCACGTCGCCGACCTTGAAGCGATCGAGCATGTCGTCCCAGACGTCGGCGCGCAGGCCATTGCCGAAGATCATGCGGATCTTGTGAGCGCGCTCGAGCTCGTGCTCGGGCTGGTTGGCGAGGTAGCGGCACAGCTCGCCGATATAGACGAACATGGTGCACTGCTCGGCCACGATCTCGGGCCAGAAGTGCGTCGCTGAGAACTTCTTGCGCAGCACGATCGAGCCGCCGTTCAGCAGGCCCGCGCCCAAGGCGCACAGCCCCCCGGTCGCGTGATAGAGCGGCAGGGTGACGTAGATGCGATCGGTGTCCTTGGCTCCCGTCGAGCCGGCGAACCCACGCATATAGAGCTGGGCGCGCATGTGCGTGATTCGCGCGGCCTTCGGCAGGCCGGTCGTTCCGCTGGTGTAGATGTAGAGCGCCGTATCGGAGGCTGTCAGACCCTCCCGGGCGGTCTCGCGATCGGGGCGCAGCTGGCTGCAGCTCTTGAGGGCTTTCAGCAGGTCGCGCTGGTCGTCATGGACGGGCCCCAGCACCCACTGCTGCACATGGCGCTCAAGCTGGCCTTTCACCTCCTCGAAGCAGGACGAGGTCTCGGTGTCGACGATGCAGTGCAGCGCGTGCGAGATGTTCAGGCAGTGCGCCAGCGCCGCGCCGGTCAGTTGGTTGTTGATCAGGGCGGTGGCGACCCCGACCTTCGTCAGGCCGTACCAGATCGCCAGATACTCGATGCGGTTAGGCATGAAGAGCGCCACGGTCTGGCCGCGCGTCAGACCCAGACCCTTGGCCCAGTGCGCGTAGCGGTTGGCCATCGCGTCCAGCTCGGCGTACGAGATCGTCTTGCCTTCGAAGGTGATGGCGGGGCGCGGCCCCCACTTGTCGACGGCGGCCTCCAGATCGTCGCAAATCAGGTTGGGGCTGTCCGGAGCGATCGTCTTCACGCGCTTGAGCGTCCGGGAGAGCCCCTTCAAAAACCGGATTTCCCGCCGAATCTTCTGGCTCAAACGCATTCTTCTCTCCCTTGACGCAACCATTGGAGAGCCCCGCGCGGCCGGTCAAGACGCCGCGTGCTGCAATGCAAACCTATCGATGTTCTTGGAAGAAGACGCTGCGGCGCGCGGACGAAAGCTTCCGTTACGGCGCCTTGATCAGCTCAAGTCACCCTCGGCGGACCGCCTTGTCGCGCGTCCGCCGAGGGCGCTTGTCAGCCGGCGGCCAGACGACGCTGGTCGTCGCGTGCGGCCTTGAGCTTCTCCGCGACGAGGAAGGCCAACTCGAGCGCCTGCTCGCCATTCAGGCGCGGGTCGCAATGCGTATGATAGCGATCGGCGAGATCAGTCTCCGACACAGCGCGGGCGCCGCCCAGGCATTCGGTGACATTCTGGCCCGTCATCTCCAGATGGACGCCGCCGGGGTGCACGCCTTCCGCTTGGGCGATCTCGACGAAGCTCTTCACCTCGGAGAGGATCCGGTCAAACGGCCGGGTCTTGTAGCCCGTCGAGGCCTTCAGCGTATTGCCGTGCATGGGATCGGTGGCCCAGACCACCGAGCGGCCCGCCGACTTAGTCGCCTTCATCAGGCGCGGCAGACGGTCGGCGATCTTGTCCGAGCCGAAGCGCCCATAAAGCGTCAGGCGGCCCGGCTCGTTGTGCGGGTTCAGGACGTCGATCAGCCGCAGCAGGTCATCGCCCTCCATGGTCGGGCCGCACTTCAGGCCGATCGGATTCTTCACGCCGCGCATGAATTCGACGTGGGCGCCGTCCAGCTGGCGGGTGCGCTCGCCGATCCAAAGCAGGTGGGCGCTGGTGTCGTACCAGTCGCCAGAGGTGCTATCGACCCGGGTCATGGCTTCCTCGAAGCCCAGCAGCAGGGCCTCGTGGCTGGTGAAGAACTCGACGCGACGCAGGTCGGGCTGTGTGTCGGGCGTCACGCCGACCGCCGCCATGAAGGTCAGGGCCTCGCTGATCTTTTCCGACAGTTCGCGATAACGTGCGCCCTGCGGGCTGTCACCGACGAAGCCCAGCGTCCAGCGGTGGATATTGTAGAGGTCGGCGTAGCCGCCGCTGGCGAAGGCGCGCAGCAGGTTCAGCGTGGCGGCCGACTGGCCGTAGGCCTTCAGCAGGCGGTCAGGATCGGGAACCCGCTCGGACTCGTTGAAGTCCATGCCGTTGATGATGTCGCCGCGATAGGATGGCAGCACGACATCGCCCTGCGCCTCGGTCGGCTCGGAGCGCGGCTTCGCGAACTGGCCGGCGATACGGCCCACCTTCACCACCGGCTTGCCGCCGGCGAAGGTCAGCACCACCGCCATCTGCAGGATCAGACGGAAGGTGTCGCGGATGTTGTCCGCATGGAATTCCTTGAAGCTCTCGGCGCAGTCGCCGCCCTGCAACAGGAACGCCCGCCCTTCGGCCACCTCGCCCAGTTGACTCTTAAGACGGCGCGCCTCGCCGGCGAACACCAGGGGCGGCATCTGGCGCAGCGTCTGCTCGACCCGCTCGACCGCGCCCATGTCCGGATAGTCGGTGGGCAGGTGCTTTGCGGGCTTGGCTCTCCAGGCGGCGGGGGTCCAACGGGCGGTCATGTCGAGGCTCGATTACTACAAAGGGCGCGGTAGATACCGCAAATGGACGGAAAAGGCAAAATCGTGCAGCAGAAGGCCGCTGATCCGCCACACAGGAACATTCGTTGTCGCCTTAGGCGCGTACTGCGCTGGTTTTTTGCGCCACACCACAGGCGATGGCGGCCAGCGCGCCCAGCGCGAGCCACCACTCCTGCCAGACGCCGAAGCTGAGCCCGCCGATAACCAGATAGGACACCGTCACCGCCGCCGCCATGGCCCCGTCGCGCCGGTTTTCGCCTGTCCAGCCGACGATGCGGTAGAGAACCCAGGCGAAGAACGCCGCCGCCATGGCCGCGCCCATGGCTCCCAGCTCCAGCCAGAGCTGCAAGGCGGCGTTGTGGGTGTGCAGCGGGATGGCCGGCCCGAAGGTGCGACTGGCGTCTATGCCCCAGCCGCGTAGGGCGTGCTCGACGATCAGATTGCCTGTGAAGGCCCAGATGTTGAGGCGATGATCCCAGGAGGCTGGCGCGGAGGCGTACAGCCAAGCAAAGAGGCCCGAGCGTACGCCCCAAAGCACGACGAGCGGCGCGAAGATGAAGAGGGCCGATACGGCCGGGATCAGCCCGCGCACGAACGGTTTGCCGATGACCCGCGTCCCCAGCCAGGCGACGCCGCCGAGAATTAGCGCCGCTATGGGCGCGTCGGCGCCTGTGAGATGTGCGCCCGACACGAGGCACACGGCGATGAGGGCGATGGCGATGTTCCGCCCTCGAAAGTTCCAGGCGTCCAGGATCCTGACGCACGGCCAGAACAAGAGGATCGCCGGATAGGTCGCCAGCGACACCTTGACCATCGCCAGATCCGGGCGGATCGGCTCCTCGGTCAAATTGTGCAGGACCTGATAGATCGCCGCGCCCAGCGCGCCGTCGACGAAGGTGATCAAGGCCAGGAAGGCGACGCCGACCAGCATGACCCGCCCCGCCAGGCGCGCTGAACGTTGCGACATCTGCGCCAGCCCCGCGACCGCGGCGCCGTAGAGCGCCAACTGGAGGACGAGCTTCAAGGCGGTGAACTTCTCGACGTCCTTGTCACGCTTAAGCTCGGCCAGGTGCGGCGCGGCCGGACTCCAGCTGAGGCTGATCAGCGCCCAGGCGACGAGAACCACCAGCGCCAGGATCGGCAGAAGCGGCGCTCTGGAACGCACCAGGGTCGGCGCGGCCAGCAGGCCCACCAAGCTCAGCAAGGCCGCGTACCAGAGCGGGATCAGGTAGCCGATGAGCGGGGTCATCACCATCGCGAAGACGGCGAGCGCGCCCAGCCACCGGGTCCGGCGCTCCGGAGCGGTCGCCTGGATCATCCCACCCCGCCGACTTCGGCCGGCACGTACTTCTCGCGCATGGTCACCAGTTCCTCGGCGAGGGTGGGGTGCACGGCGCAGGTGGAATCCCACTGCGGCTTGGTCACGCCCATCTTCACCGCGATCGCCGCCATCTGGATGATCTCGGGCGAGTCGGGGCCAACCACGTGGACGCCGACGATGCGCTCATCGTCCTGCTTGACGACGAGCTTGATCAGGCATCGTTCCTGGCCGCCGTAGAAGGTGACCTTCATCGGCCGGAAGACCGAGCGATAGATGTCGACCTTGCCGAACGCCTGCCGCGCCTCAGCCTCGCTCATCCCGACTGCGCCGACCGGCGGCTGCGAGAAGACCGCCGAGGCGACCAGATCGTGATCGAAGGTCGTCGGCTTGCCGTAGAACTCGGTCTGGGCGAAGGCCGCCCCCTCGCGGATCGCCACCGGCGTCAGGTTGATGCGGTCCGTCACGTCGCCGACGGCCCAGATGCTGTCGACATTGGTCTTGGAGTACTTGTCGACCGCGATCGCGCCCTTGTCGTTCAGCTTCACACCGGCCTTCTCGAGGCCCAGACCCTGGACGTAAGGTTCACGACCGGTGGCGAACATCACCGCCTCGGTCTCGAAGGTCAGGTCGTTGCTGAGCGTGCTCAGCAGGCGGCCATCGTCCATCTTCTCGATGCTCTTGTGCGAGCAGCCCAGGACAACCTTGATCCCGCGCTTTTCCAGCTCGTCGGCCAGGTGCATCCGCACATCGTCGTCAAAGCCGCGCAGGATGTTGGCGCCGCGATAGAGCAGTGTCGTCTGGACGCCGAGGCCCGCATAGATTCCCGCGAACTCGACGGCGATATAACCGCCGCCGACCACCAGCACGCTCTTGGGCAGGGTCGGAAGGTGGAACGCCTCGTCCGAGGTGATCCCCAGCTCCGCACCTGGGAACTCGGGACGCACCGGGCGTCCGCCGGTGGCGACCAGGATCTTGCGGGCGGTGTAGGTCCCCGCGTCGTCGCTGCCGTCCTTGGGCAGGACTTCCACGGTGTGGGCGTCGACGATCTGAGCGCGGCCATGCAGCAGGTGCGCGCCCGCCTTCTGGAGATTGGTGACGTAGATCCCCGACAGTCGCGCGATCTCGACGTCCTTCTCGTGCAGGAACGTCTTCCAGTCGAAGCGGGCGTCGTCGATCGTCCAGCCATAGCCCTTGGCCGTCTTCAGCTGGCTGGTGACCTCGCTGGCGTAGACCATGAACTTCTTGGGCACGCAGCCGCGCACCACGCACGTGCCGCCGACCCGGTACTCCTCGGCCACCGCCACCTTGGCCCCGCTCAGCGCCGCCAGCCGCGCCGCGCGCACGCCGCCCGAGCCCGCGCCGATGACGAAGAGGTCGAAGTCGTAGTCAGCCATGGAACGGCCTCCGGAAGGGGAAACGGGTCGGCTTATGTAGGACGTCAGGGCTGCAGGCGCACCACGCCCTCGTCCGTACCCACCAGGGCCTCGTCGGCGAGGTCGAGGAACAGGCCGTGGTCGACGACGCCCGTCACGCTTTTCAGCGCCGCGGCGAGCGCGGTGGGGTCGTCAATCTTTCCCGAGGCCATGTCGTAGATCAGGTTCCCCCCGTCGGTGACGACCATGCCCCGTTCGGCGGTGCGCAGACGCGGCGGCGGCAGGTCGAACTCGGCGGCGATGTCGGCCAGGCGGTGGCCGGTGTGGACGTGACCGAAGCGGACCACCTCGATCGGCAGCGGGAACTTGCCAAGCGCCGCCACGCGCTTGGCCGCATCGGCGATCACAACGCAGCGGCTGGACGCTTCCCACACCAGCTTCTCGCGCAACAGCGCCGCGCCGCCGCCCTTGATCAGCGACAGGCCCGGACCGATCTCGTCGGCGCCGTCCACGGTCAGGTCGACGGTCTTCACATCGTCCAGCGCCGCCAGCGGGATGCCCAGTTCACGGGCCAGGGCGGCGGTGGCGTCCGAGGTCGGCACGCCGCGAATATCCTTCAGACCGCGCGCCGCCAGCGCCTTGACGAACCAGGCGGCTGTGGAGCCCGTCCCCAGGCCGACCACCATGCCGTTCTCGACGAGCTCGGCGGCGGCCTCGCCCGAAATGCGCTTCTGGTCGTCGGCGCTCATGCCTTCTTGTCCTTCTTCTTGTCCTTCTGGGCCTGCTTGAGCGCCCGGAACTTGGTGGCCCAACCGGCCTTGGTCTTCTGGTCAGCGCGCGACAGCGCCAGCGCCCCGTCCTCGACATCCTTGGTGATCACTGACCCCGACCCGGTCATCGCGCCGTCGCCGACGCGCACGGGCGCGACCAGAGCGCTGTTCGAGCCGATGAAGGCGCCCTTGCCCACGTGGGTCTCGAACTTCTCGAAGCCGTCGTAGTTGCAGAAGATCGTACCGGCGCCGATGTTGGCCTTCTCGCCCACCGTGCCGTCGCCCAGATAGCTGAGATGGTTGGCCTTGGCGCCCGCGCCGACCTTGACCTTCTTGACCTCGACGAAGTTGCCGATGTGCGCGTCTGCGCCGATCTCGGCGCCGGGCCGCAGGCGCGCATAGGGACCGATCAGGGCCCCCTCGCCTACCGAGGCCCCTTCCAGATGGCTGAAGGCCTTGATCACCGCGCCGCTGGCGACGCTGACGCCGGGGCCGAACACCACGAACTGTTCGACGACCGCACCGCCGGCGATCCGGGTGTCCCAGGCCAGATGGACGGTCTCAGGCGCGGGCATGGTCACGCCCTCGACCATCAGCGCCCTGCGACGGTTCTGCTGCCAGACGGCTTCGGCGGCGGCCAGTTCGGCCTGGGCGTTGACGCCCTGCACCGAAGCCTCCGATGCAAAGGCCGCGCGGGTCGACAGGTGACGCTCATGCGCCAGGCCCACGACGTCGGTCAGGTAGTACTCGCCCTTAGCGTTGTCGTTGCGGACATTAGCAAGCAGGTCGAACAGCACGGCGCGATCGGCGGCCAGGACCCCGGAGTTGCAGTGCTTGACCTGCTTGGTCGCCAGATCGGCTTCCTTCTCCTCGACGATCCGCAGCAGCACATGGCCCGGCGCCAGGATCAGACGGCCATAGCCGGTCGGGTTCTGCGCCTCAAAGCCCAGCACCGCGACATGGGCGCCGTGGGTGATCAAGTCGAACAGCGGCGCGATCACCGGGGCGGTCGTCAGCGGGCAGTCGGCGTAGGTGACGACGACGTCGCCGTCGAAATCCGCCAGGGCGTCCTTGGCGGCCAGCACCGCATGTCCGGTGCCCAGCGGCGGATCCTGGATCACGGTGGCGTCGGGGCCCAGGCGCTTGCGGACGCTTTCGCCGACCTGCGGGCTGTGGGCGCCGACCACGACGATGATGCGCTCGCAGCCCAGCCCCTCGGCGGCGTCGATGGCGTGGTCCAGCAGGGTCCGTCCCGCCAGCTTGTGCAGCACCTTGGGCGTCGGCGACTTCATCCGCGTGCCCTGCCCGGCGGCCAGGATCACGGCGGCGCGCGGGCGAACAGGCTTGGAAACGGACTCGGTCATGGTCCCAGCGACTCCCTGGAGGCGAACCAAAGTTGCATTAGCCGTGCAATTGGCCGAAAGGCCAGACCCATGAGCATGCTTGATGACCTGAACGGGGCGACGATCGCCTTCGACCTGGATGGCACCCTCGTCGACACCGCGCCCGATCTGGTCGGCGCTTTGAACACCATCCTGGCGCAAGAGTCGCTGCCGCCGCTCCCCTTCGACGACGTGCGCCTGATGGTAGGCCGGGGCGCGCGCGCCCTGCTGGAACGCGGCTTCGCCGCCGCCGGCGCGCCGCTGGCCGCCGAACAGGCGCCGGCGCTCGTCCAACGCTTCATCGACGTGTACCTGGCCCGCATCGCCGACGAGAGCGCGCCCTTCCCCGGGGTGGTCGAGGTGCTCACCGATCTGAAGGCCGCCGGCGCGAAGCTGGTGGTCTGCACCAACAAGCTCACCAACCTGTCGACCGCATTGCTCGACGCCGTGGCGCTGTCCTCCTTCTTCGAGGCGGTGATCGGCGCGGATCTGGCGCCCGCCGCCAAGCCGGACGGCCGCCACGTCGCCGCCGCCGTCGCCGCCGTGGGCGGTGACGTGACCCGCGCGGTGATGATCGGCGACAGCATCAACGACGCGCTCGGCGCGCGCAACGCGGGGGTCCCAGGCGTGCTGGTCTCGTTCGGCTACACCGAGGATCCAGTCGAGACCCTGGGCGCGGATCTGGTCATCCACAGCTTTTTGGACGTGCCCAAGGCATGCATTACGCTTTTGGCCTCTTGCCCCACGCCGAACACCGGGCTATAGCCCCCGTCCTCTCGCGGATCGGTCCCTCCGGGGCCCTCCACACGGCGGATGCGTAGCTCAGCGGGAGAGCACCTCGTTCACACCGAGGGGGTCACAGGTTCAATCCCTGTCGCATCCACCATTTCCCCAGACAAATCTGAAGTCACGCCTAGGGTAGACCCAGGGTGAAGCTGTCGATGTCCAGCCGCCCTTTACCGCCTCGGGGATTGTAGCAGAACAGGCCGTACTGCTCGCCTTGGAAGGTGCCGGTCCGCCAATCGAACGCCAGCGGGAAATCGCCCGGGACTATGGACCAAGCCTTGCCGTCCGCGCTGTAGCTCAGCGTGCTCTTGTCAGTGGTGAAGTCCATGGACACCGACAGCCAGAGATCGGTCAACGCCACCGGACGCGGCTCGGACAGCGAGAGGGTCTTTGAACCCTGAGCCGTGCTCTCGATCAACCGGGCGCTAACCGCGCCCTGTCCCTCAGGCGTTCGTGTCACGACCAGCTGGCTGGAAAACTTGCCGAACGAACCAAGGCCGCACTGATCGCCGACCGCCAGCCCTCGAAGGTCCAGCTTGGCGACGCCGCGACTGCGGGGCCCCTGCCCCTTCTGAACGAGCGTGTTGCGGGCCGTCCAGAACGCGTCGCTGGTCGTCGCCTTCAAGCGCATGAAGCCCGGCCGCTCGGTCAGCGACCAGCGCTGGTCGTCCGGGTTGTGGTTCCACTGCCATTGGCGACCCAGCACAGCGGCCGAGAAATCGTCGGAGCTCGGCGGCTCTCTGAACGGATGGCCCAGGATCGGCTTGGCGGCGCTGGCGGGGACGCGTCCGGGGGCCTCGGGCGTGCCCCACACGGGCCAGTCATCCTGCCAGAACATCGGGCTGATGTTGGTGACGCGGCCCACGGCGCCGGCGTCCAGCATGACGAAGCCGTACCAGCCGCCGTCAGGCAGGTCGACCAGGGCGCCCTGATGGCCGCCGGTGGTGTCGTCGATTTGGGGCCGCGTTTCCCATGGGCCGTTCAGGCTTTTCGCGCGCGAGACCGTCAAGCCCAGGCGCGATGGAATGGCGTTGAACAGGTAGTACCAGTCGCCGCGCCGGATCAGCTTGGAGCCCTCGGCGCCCTTGTTGAAATGCACCACGCGGGCGTCGACCACGGCGGAGAGGTCATCGTTCAGGCTGAGCAAGGTGATCGTGCCATCCGAACCAATCGCGGTGATGATGTAGGCCTTGCCGTCGGTGTCGAAGAACAGGCCTGGATCGAAGGCTTCGCGGTCCAGCTCACGCATGGCCCATGGACCGGTGACCTTGGCGGCCGAATAGATCCGCGTGCGACCGCCCACCGGCGTCACGGCGATGTAGAACCGCCCCTTGTGATAGCGCAGGCTGGGGGCGTAGACGCCGTGGCGGTAGTCACCGCCGTTCGCCAGGTCGTATTTGGGATTGCCCGTCAAACGGGGCATGACGTGGCTGGCGATGTCCCAGTTCACCAGGTCCTTGGAGTGCAGGATCACCAGGCCTGGCGTGTTCACGAAGGTCGTCGAGGCGAAGTAGAAATCCTCGCCCACGCGAATGATGTCAGGGTCGGGATAGTCGGCATTGAGCGGCGGATTGGCGTAGGTCCCCTGCCCCGAGTCCGAGCGCCAGACCTGCGCGACGCTGGCCGGGGCCGCTGCGACGATCGTCAAGCCCAAGGCGCCGCATGACAGCGCGTGAAGGGCCGCTCGAAACCTTGTCATCTTCGTCGTTCCCACCTTTACGCCCCGTCCATGGCCGCAGCGTCGAATACCGCCTTTTGGGCCAGGAAGGCGCGTTGAAACGCAGGCCGGGCTTCGCCGCGCGCGACATAGGCCTGGACGGTCGGATGTTCCTCAAGAAGGCCCGAGCCGTGCAGCCTGCGCAACACCGCAACCATCATCAGGTCACCGACGCTGAATGCGCTGTCCAGCCAGTCATCGTCCGCCAGACGCGTCGACAGATCCGCAAGTCGCACCTGAACCCGGGTGTCGAGAAGGCTCTGCCGGGCTTCGAACCACGGCTGATCGCGGTCCAGCAGGCTCGCCATGGAGCGCTCGACGATCGGCGGCTCGACCGTGCTTACGGCCGCGAACATCCAGGCGATCGCGCGCGCTCGCGCCGCAGGGTCCGAAGGCAGCAGTCCGGCCCCTTGCGCGGCCACATGCAAGACGATCGCACCGGACTCGAAGAGCGCGACTGCGGCGTCTTCATAGGTCGGGATCTGGCCGAACGGTTGAAGCGCCCTGTGCTCAGGGGCGTTCAACGCGTCGAAAGTGACGAGGCGAACGTCGTAGGCGAGCCCCACCTCTTCGAACGCCCAGCGTACCGCCATGTCGCGCGCAAGGCCGTGGCCGCGATCCGGCGACGTCTTGAAAGCAGTGATGGTGGGGCGCATGTCGAAGCTCCGGGCCGCTGCCGTCCAAGGACGCTCAAGCCCGCCGAACTCCGACACGACCTCTGCAATCTGCCAATCGGTTTGGGTCGCTCGACCGACCTCGCGGGAACGTTTGCGGATCGCCAGACGCGGTTGGGCGCTAAACCCCGCTGACAATCGCCTCACGCAGGCGGGCGGCGACGTCGCCCAGCGTGATGGCGTTCAGCGAGTCGTTCACCTCGAGAACACCCTGTCCGTGCTGTTGCGACAGGTTACCCGCGAAATCGGTCAGCGCCGTGATGTGCTGCGCCAGCAAATCCACCGTATGCAGCTCTTGCATGACCGAGAGACGGTGCTCGTCCGGCACGACCTCGAGGATCTTGCCAAGCGCCACATCCAGGTGCCCGCAGGCGACAGCGGCGAACGACATCTCCGCAGAGATCGCCTTCAAAACCACTTCGACGCTCGCCGGCGCCAACTTATCCGACATCTCAACCCCCTGATTCCTTGCCGCGAGGTCAGCATGCGCAGGGCTTCAACCGCAAGGCCTTGATTTGTGCGACGAAATGGCGCGGGCCGAAACAACCCTGAAAAATCAACCCTAGATGGCAGTCCGGCGCAGAAGCGCCTCTCTCCGATCGGCCATCTCGCGGCGCGTGCGCTCCAGCGCATCCCGCTCGGCCATTGCGAGCAGAACCTCGACTGTGCGGTTCAAATGGTCGTGGATCGCACGACGCGCATCCTTGGGGTCGCGCGCTCGCAACGCGTCGACGATGCGGCGATGGTCGTCCGCAAACGCGTCCGACGCGGCGAGCCGGGCGCGCCGCAAGGCTTTGGTGCAATCGGAAAACTGCCGGCGAAGAAGCCAGATCTCCTCCACCGCCGCCACGATCGCCGCGTTGCGGGTGGCGTGGGCGACCGCGAGGTGAAAGTCGTGCTCGACCCGCTCGCCGTCTTCGCCGCCGGCGTGGCGAGCGATGTCGCGGGCCATGCGGTCCAAGGCCGCGATCTGCTCGTCGTCGACAGCCGCCGCCGCCAGGGCGCACGCCTCCCCTTCGAAAAGACGCCGCGCCTCGGTCAACTCCAGGGCCGAGACTTCCGCCTCCGACGGATCCTTCTCCACCTCGCCCTGCGCGGTGACATAGACGCCGGAGCCCTGGCGCGCCTCCACCAGTCCTTGGAACTCCAAGGCGATCATGGCGTCGCGGATCGTAGGCCGACTGACACCGAAAGAGTCCGCCAGTCCCCGCTCGGACGGCAGCCGATCGCCGGGCGCGTAGCGCCCCTCGGCGATCGACGCGGCGATGGACCGAGCCACTTGCTGGTACAGCTTCTGGGGGTCGGGCGCGCCGCTCATCCAGCCTCGCTTGGGATTCTATGACCCCATCTTAGCGACTGGCCTGACCTTTGTAAGCTGGCGCCAGGCGACGCACCTCACTGGCCGCCAGCAAAAAGGCGCCCACGCCGTAGAGCTGCGTGTCGTCGCGTCCCACCTGGTCGGGCGCCACGCCCACCCGCTGCACCCAGCCCAGACGCCCGTCCGGCTCCACCGCCGCCTCCAGCGCCTTCCAGCCCTTGTCGATGACGGAGGCATACTTTGCACGGGGCAGAACGCCGTGGTTCACGCCCCAGGCCAGGCCGTAGACGAAGAATCCCGTGCCGCTGGTCTCGGGCGTCTTCTGCGGCTCAAGCAATGACACCGGCCAATAACCTTGCTCTCCCTGCAAAGACGCGATCTTCGCCGCCATCTGGCGGAACACCGCCTCGTAGCGTGGGCGGCTTGGATGGTTGGCGGGCAGGTCCTGGAGAATCCGCGCGATCCCTGCGAACGCCCAGCCATTGCCGCGGCCCCAGAAAATCTTGCGCCCCTCCGCATCGCGACGCGCGATAAAGCGGCTGTCGCGGAAATAGAGATGATCGGTCTTGTCGAACAGGTAGTCGTGGGTCGCCCAGAACTCGCGATCGGCGTGCGCCAGATACCGCTTGTCGCCCGTTGTCTTCGCCAGGGCCGTCCAGGCCGGCGGCGCCATGAAGATCGCATCGCTCCAGCACCAGCGCGCCTGGCAGTAGGGGTCGCCCTTGGCGGGCTTGGGCTCAAAGTCCAGCGACACCGTCGACGGGTTGGCCAGCACCGCTGCGAAGCGGCTCTTGATCGGATCGAGCTTGGAGGGGTCGTTGGTACGGTTCGCAGCCCAGATCCACACCGCGCCTATGGCGTCGGCGTCGGCATGGCGAGGGCGATGGTCAAAGCTCCATTGCTGGGCCTCGCCGTGCGCGAGGACCGCGCGGGTCAGATACGGATCCTGAGTGGCGCCGGCGTAGGTGGAGAGGCCGATGTAGAAGGCCGCCTGCACCCAGTCACGCGGCGCTTCGGTGTCCTTCCGGAACGACGTGACCGGCACGTAGTCGAAATTGTCCATGTGGGCCAGCTGCCAGGCGGCCACCTTGCGCGCTGCGGTGTCCACCGAGGCGGCGGAGACCCGCGCTGGCCCCGCCTGCGGCGCGGCGGACGCCTGCGCCCCGGCGCCGGCGACCCAAGCGGCGACGAGCGCTGCGGTCAGAAACTTGAAGGTCATCTTGGGCCTCCCCTACGCGCGCGCGCCCAGATCGGACACGGCCAGAACGTCCATGTCGTCGAACTCGAGGTTCTCGCCGCCCATGGACCAGACAAAACTATAGTTGGCGGTGCCGACACCGCTGTGGATCGACCAACTGGGCGAGAACACCGCCTCGCCGTCGTCCATGAACACCGCGCGCGGCTCTGATGGTTCGCCCATCAGATGCATCACGCGTCCGGGCGCGGCGTCGAAGTACATGTAGATTTCGCTCCGCCGCCGGTGGGTATGCGGCGGCATGGTGTTCCACACGCTGCCGGCCTCCAGTTCGGTGAAGCCCATCACCAACTGACAGCTGTCGACCACGCCGGGTCGGATCGCCTGGCGGATGACCCGCCGATTGGCGCTTTGCGCCTCGCCTGCGACGATGGTGCGGGCCTCATCCCGGCGAACGCTGCGGCTCGGGTAACTCGCATGGGCGGGATAGCTGACGAAGTAGAACCGGGCCGGACGGCCCGCGTCCTCGCTCTCGAAGCTGACCGCCTCAACGCCGCGTCCGATGTACAGGCAGTCGTGGCGGGACAGACGGAACCGGTCGCCATCCAGCACCACCGAGCCCGGCTCCCCGATATTGATCACCCCGACTTCGCGACGCTCGCAGAAGAACCTCGACGCCAGTTCGGGATGCGTGGGCAGCGCCAGCGGCATTGTCGTCGGGACGGCCGAGCCGACCACCGCGCGTTCGACCTCAAGATAGCTCAGCTGCAGCGCGCCAGCCTGGAACAGGTTCGCGATGACGAAGGTGTCGCGAAGCTCTCCGGTCGTCATGCGCCTCATGCCCGCCCGGCCCGTGCTCTCGCGATAATCCATGTCGACGCCCATCGACCTCCCCGCCGCATGTCCGCCTCGGTCCGGCGGCTTCTAAATTGACATTACCAATTTACACACTCAGCCGTAAAGCGGTATGTCAACTTCGGGGGCAGCTCCCGCCAAACAGCACTGACCGACGGCGCGCATCTCTGACGTTCCCTAGCTTTATCAGAGATCTAAGCGACATCTGGAGCAGGCTGACAGGTCCATTTTTGGCCAGGCCAGCTGAAAACACTTCGGACGGCTGGCGCGGCTGTAGGCCCGCGCGTCGCTACTTCGCCGCGCTTGCGGCGCGGAGAGCGATTTCCTCGCGCTTGGCGGCGAGGCTCTCTCGGGTGCGTTCGATCGCCTCAAGTTCGGCCGTCAGCAGAAGATTCTCGATAAGCCCGCCAAGATGCGCCTGCATGGCCGCGCGAGCGGCCTTGGGATCGCGAGTGCGCAGGGCCTCGATGATCTCCTGATGTTCGTCCCGCAGCGGACGCTTACGGACCAGGCGCGCCTTCTCGAGCATCTGCATGCAGAGCCGCGACCGGTAGCGCAGGTCCCAGGTGCTCTCCACGACACGCACCACGGCCGTGTTTCGCGTGGCCTGGGCGATCGTGATGTGAAACTGGCGGTCGGCCAGTTCGCTCTGCTCCTTCGTCGAGGCCTCGCTGTTCATTTCGGTGACCAGGGTCTCGAGATAGGCCAACTCGTCGTCGGTGATCAGCGTCGCGGCCAGGGCGGCGGCCTCGCCCTCGAACAGACGCCGCGCCTCGGCCTGCTCGAACGCGCCGATATCCAGATCTTTCACGGGCGGCGGCGGCTGGTCGAGGCGCACATAGACCCCCGAGCCCTGTCGAGCCTCCAAGAGGCCGCGCATTTCCAGGGCGATGATCGCACGCCGGACGGTGGGGCGGCTTACCCCGAACTCATCGGCGAGATCACGTTCAGACGGCAGCCGATGCCCCGGCTGATAGACGCCCTCGGCGATCGCGGCGCTGATCGACGCCGCCACCTGCTGATAGAGCCGGGTGGCGTCAGGGGACGAGGTGTCCAGCGAGAGGGTCGACATAGCAGCGGCCGTTGACAGACGCCGGGAACGGCGCAGCCCAACGACTACCGCGCGCACGCCCGCGTCACAAGGCGTCGCGATCAAAGTGGCCTTACCAAGATGTCGGGGCGACCGGAGGGTAAGGACTCCGGCCGCCCTCGCCGGCCGCCCCGGGAGGAGGTTGGCGCAAGGTACGCAGCGCCCTGGTCGACGAACGCTCAGCCGCCAGAGGATCAAGTCGGGCGCCCGAGCCGAGGCACGTTAGCAAAATTGGCTAGGCACACAATCGCAAAATGGCCTGACCAATATTCCCGACGGTTTAGAAAGTTGTACAGCCAATCTGTTAGCGCTCTCATGCCAAGCCGCTTAGAGCGTGACGCCGAAAGTGGGAACCGGTTTCGGCACGAGTCACGCTCTAAGCGTTTGATTTAGAGCCCCATAATCGCGTCAAAACATTCCGTTTTGACGCGCGAGGCTCTAGGCAGCCCGCCGTAGCCCCCAGTCATGCGCCGGATAGTATCGCGCCATCATCCGCCCGACATAGGCGACCAGTCTTGGATAGCTCTCGGCCTCGCGCCGCAAGGGCGAGTCAAAGAACGGCGTCAGCACAGCCGCCAGCATTGCGAACGCGCTGGCGTCCACGCCCACGGGATGGGTGTCACGCATCAGATAGGTCTTGTCCTCCAGAAGCTCGTCCAGGGCTCGCAAGGACAACCCGCCGAGCCACGCCACCTCGTCTGGCAGGTGACGACCAACGCCGACCGCCCGGATATTGGCGGCGACCGCCTGTTTCAGCGTCTTTCGGAGGTCGTCCCGAAGCTCCGCTGGCGCGCCGTCAAACCAGCGTGCGGGCCCCTTGTCGAAGTTGGCGGGATCCATGAAGCGGAAATAGGCCGACACCCAACCCAACTGGTTCTCCAGCATCCGCTCGATAGCCCAGGCCTGCGCCCGCTCCTTGCCGCTCAAGCCGATATCGAGGTCGACGTCGTACTTCCGCTCGATGTGCACGCGGATGAAGGTGGAGTCGCCGATCGCTTGAGCGGCGTCTTCGATCCAGGGCAACTGCCCCTTCGGCGCCGTCTCGCGGCTCCCGGCTGTCTTCCGATAGCTTAGCCCCGCCATCATCAGCTGGACCTCGGTCTTGGTCACATAGGGGCTGATTTCGGGTAGTCCGAACCCCGCCCCCGTGGCGAACAGCGTGATCATCGTCCCTCTCCATCCCGAATGTCGCGATGACGACTTGCTACCGCCAGCCTACTGCCAGCATGCTGTCAGCAACGATGCTGGATAGTGAAGCTCATGAGACGCGCCGAACGCCTTTTCCAGATCATCCAGATCCTGCGCCGCAGCCGCGCGCCGGTGACCGCTGACGCCATCGCTGCGGAGTTGGAGACCTCCAAGCGCAGCGTCTATCGCGACATCGCCGCCCTCGTCGGCCAGCGCGCGCCCATTCGGGGCGAGGCCGGGGTCGGCTATGTGCTGGAGGCGGGGTTCGACATGCCGCCGCTGATGCTGACGCCCGACGAGATCGAGGCGGCCGTGCTCGGCGCCCAATGGGTGGCGGGGCGCGGCGATCCGGTCCTGGCCAAGGCCGCCCGTGACTTGACCAGCAAGATCGCCGCCGCCGTTCCTGACCGACTGCGCCCCTATGTGCTGGAGCCCGCCGCCGCCGCTCCGCCAGCCTGGAAGCCTGAGACCGACCGGATCGATGTCGCCCAGGTGCGCGCCTGGATCCACGCCGGCCGCAAGATCCGCCTGAACTACAGCGACGAGGCCGGCGCGATCAGCGAACGGGTCATCTGGCCAGTCACGGTCGGCTATCGCGAGACGATCCGGATGATCATCGCCTGGTGCGAGCTTCGCGCCGCGTTCCGCACCTTCCGGACTGATCGCGTGGTCGGCGCCGAGTTCATGGACGACCGCCACGGCAAGCGACCCGCCGTGCTGCGGGCCGAGTGGCTGCGGTTCCGCGAGGCCGAGATCAGCGCCTGGGAAGCTCGCGCCGCGAGCGACTGCTACACGCCGTGACGCTTGGCGAACGCCTCGAAAAGGTTGGGCCAGGCGGCCACCGGCTTGCCCGAGGTGAAGCGCAAGCCGAACCCATGACCGCCCTCTTCGAAGATGTGCATCTCGGTGGGCACGCCCTTGGCCTTCAGCGCCGAGAACATCAGCAGCGAGTTCTCGACGGGAACCGACTTGTCATCAGCCGCGTGCAACTGGAACACGGGCGAAAGCCCTTCGCGGACCTGCTTCTCCGGTGAGAGCTCGATCGCTCGCTCGGGGGTATCGCGTTGCGCGAGAAGCTGCTTGCGAGACCCGCCGTGAGCGGCCGCCAGGTCCAGCGTGATCACCGGATAGATCAGCGCTGAAAGGTTGGGCTTGGTCGGCAAACTGTCGGCATCGTCCCTGGCCGGGTAGGTCTCGACATCGAAGCGGGTGGTCAGGTTCGCCGCCAGATGTCCGCCCGCCGAGAATCCCATGATGGCGACCCGGTCCGCCGAGAATCCCATGCCGTCGGCTCGGGCGCGGATCAGGCGGATCGCGCGTTGGGCGTCCTGTAGTGGCGCATCGCCGCCGGCGGCCCATCCATCGCCTGGCATACGATAGAACAGGACAAAGCAGGTGTAGCCGCGCCCGGCGAGCCATCGCGCAGTCTCATAGCCCTCCTTGTCCAGCACGACCCGCTCATAGCCGCCGCCGGGGATCAGCATCACGGCCGCGCCGTTCGGGGTCTTTGGCCGAAACACCTCCAGCTTGGGCGCGCGCGTGTGCACCTGGGCCCGATCCTTCAAACCCTTTGGATCGCCCCGTTCGACGATCCTTTCCTCGACCTTGACGCCCTCGCCGCCCGGCGCGCCGCTCGGCCACAGCACGATCGCCTCGGTGGGATCCGGCGGCGTGATCGCTGGATTGTCCATCTTCGCCGCCCTCGCCTCGCCTGCCACCAAGGAACCGAGCACGCTCGAAACAAAAGCGCTCAAAGCGCCGCGCCGGTTCATCATTGAAGCCAAGACCTACTCGTTGTCATTGGCGCGACCCTAAGACCCGGAGCGTAGGTTTGGAAACCGGTTTCCTAGCCCTTCGCGAAGCGCAGGTGATGCAGGACGATGCCGCTGGTCGTGGCGACGTTCAGCGAGTCGAAACCGTTGGCCATCGGAATGCCGATCCGGCGCGCGCGCGCCATGACCTCCGGCGTCAAACCGGGCCCCTCGGCGCCGAGCAACACGGCGGTCCGGGGCGCCGGCTTGAGCGCTGCAAGGGTCTCGTCCGCCGCCGGACTCAAGGCCAGCCCCTCGAAGCCGCTGGTCTGCAGCAGGTCCGCAATTGAATCGGTCCGCGTCAGCCGCGCGGTCGGTAAGGACAGGACCGCGCCGACCGACACCCGGATCGCCTTGCGGTAAAACGGATCGCAGCAGTCGGCGTCGAGGATCACCGCATCGGCGCCAAACGCTGCGGCGTTGCGATAGATGCCCCCGATGTTGTCATGATTGGCGATACCGCATAGGACCAGCACCACCGCCTGCGCCGGCAGGCTCGACAGCAGCTCGTAAGCATTTCGCGTCGGCGGCTTGCGACCCAGCGCCAGAATCCCGCGATGCAGATGGAAGCCGGCGATCGAGTCCAGCACGTCCTGATCGGCCAAGTGCACCGGCGTATCGCGCGGCAGGCCCGCGAGGACCTCCTCAAGCTTGTCGAGGCGCTTGGGATCGATCAGCAGCGCGGCCACGCGCTCGGGCGCGTCGCGGACGAAGGCGCGAAGCACGGTCTCCCCCTCGGCGATGAACAGCCCTTCGCGACCGACGAGGTCGCGTTCCTTGATCGCGCGGAACGGGGCGACGGCGGGATCGTCCGGGTGCGAGACACGATGAAACTGGGGCAAGGCGGGCTCTGAAGACGAAGCGGGTGATCAGCGCACCCCTCGTATCGGGAGGATCGCCAGACCGCCAGCCAGGGCCAGGCCGCTGGCCACCAGGAAGAACATCCGGAAATCACCGTGCGTGGGGCCAAGGCTCCATACTGCGAGCGCGGGCGCCAACGCCTGCGGCAGCGTGTTGGCGAGATTGATCACGCCAAGATCCTTGCCAGCATCCCGCTGCGACGGCAGCACCTGGGTCACCAGAGCGATGTCGACGGCGGAGAAGCATCCGACCCCGCAACCATAGACGATGAAGGCGGCCACCAGCACCGGCCAACCCGGGGACACGGAAAAGACGATCAGCGAGAGCGACACCGTCAGGGCCGCGCCGAAGGCGAAGAGCTTTCGCCGGCGAAGACGATCGGAGAGCACGCCGCCCAGCATCGCGCAGGCCACGTTGAAGACCGTCGAGACCGCCGCCAAGATCGCCAGGCCCTCTTCCGCCCGGCGTCCTGGAAACAGGTGCGGATAGTCGACCTCGTCTTTCAGGAAGTAGAGCATGTAGCTCTGCACGAGGCTGAAAGCGACGAGCACCAGAAAGCGCCCGAGCCAGGCGAAGGCGAAGTCCGGATGCCTCCGTGGGCTCACCCAGAGACCCGAGACGAAGGCACGCAGGTTGAACGGCGGCACGTCGCTCGCTGGCAATGGTGGGTCATGAAGTCGGATCACGAACGGGGCCAGACCCAACAACAGAGCCGCAGCGATGGTGGCGTACCGGTAGCTCTCGGTGACGAGCAGGCCTCCGACCACCACGGCGCCCACCGCCGTGCCAATAGGGTTGCCGAGGCTGAGAAACGCGGCGACCAAGCCCTTCTGAGTGTCGGGCACGCGGTCAGGCATCACCGCCATCAGCGCCGAAAAGCAGAGATTGAAGGCCACCTGGAACAGGATAACACCGCCGATCAACTCCAGCGGCGTCTCGGCATGCATGATGGCCAGGTAGGCCAGCGAAGCGCCGATGGCTCCGATCACCATCCAGGGCCGCCGGCGTCCGAAACGCGAGGTGGTGCGATCACTGATCGCTCCGGCCAGCAGGTTGGCGATGCTGGCCGCTATGGCCCCGTAGAACGCGACCTGAGCCAGAACGATCGCTTTGCCGCCAGCATCGATGGCCTCAGCCTTGAGAGGGAGGAGAACCTGAAGCAGCGGCTGGAACGACACGAACGCCGCGATTTGCGCGAGGGTGTACGCGGCGATGAAATTCGCGCGCACCGGCTCTCTGGGCCGCGCCCCGTCGTCAAACCGCATCTCACCTCCCCGCGCGATCTGTCGCCGCGCCTGCACCCACACTGGCTGTGCAAACGGCCAGATACAAGGCCTGGGAGCGCTTTCAATCGAGGAGTTTCCTTCCTTCGCCCAGACGCACTAGTTTGTGTGTGATGGGCATGAGTCTCAAGGAAGTCGGGGCCAACGAATGGGTTCGGTGACGATCTACGACGTCGCCGCGAAGGCGGGCGTCTCGATCAAGACCGTTTCGCGCGTAATGAACAACGAGCCGAATGTTCGGCCCGTCATGCGCGAACGCGTGCTCGCCGCTGCTGGCGAGCTGGGATACAGCCCGAACCTGTCGGCCAGAAGCCTCGCCGGATCACGGTCGTTCGTCATCGCCGTGTTCGTCGACGCCGCCCTGACGATCGACCACTGGCAGAGCGAGCGTGGCGCCGACTATCTGAGCCGCATTCAGCTGGGCGCGACGCTGGTCTGCCGCGACGCCGGTTATCACCTCTTGATCGAGCTGATCGACCATGAAGGCCCGCAAGTCCGCCAGGAGGTCGCCGCGCTATTGGCGGCCCTGAAGCCCGACGGCGTGATCCTCACCCCGCCCTCCTCTGACAACGCCGTTGTGCTCGAACTGCTGGACAAGGCCCGCACGCCCTACGTCCGTGTCGGTCCGGAACGCGCGGAGGGCCTGGGGCCTCGCGTGCACATGGATGACGTGGCCGCGGCCCGCGAGATGACCGATCATCTGATCAGCCTGGGGCACCAGCGCATCGGCTTCATTGTCGGCGAGCCACGCTACGGCGCCAGCCAGGCCCGGCGCGACGGCTACCTGGAGGCCATGCGCGCGAAGGGCCTTCCCGTTCCCGAAGCCTGGGTCCGACAGGGCGACTTCACGTTCCAGTCGGGTCTTGAGCAGGCCAAGGCCATGCTGGCCCTTCCTGAGCGGCCGACGGCCATCTTCGCCAGCAATGACGATATGGCGCTGGGCTGCCTCGCCGCCATCGCCGAGGTCGGGCTGATGACGCCTGGCGACATATCGGTGGCCGGCTTCGACGACAGCCCCAGCTCAAGGTTCAGCCGTCCGCAGTTGACGACCGTGCGCCAACCCGTCGCTGAAATGTCGTCGGTCGCGGCGAAGCTGCTGATCGAGCAGTCGCGGAGCGGCGGGGCGCCTGAACGTCCGGTGGACGAGCTTTTGCCCTTCGCCCTGATCCACCGCGCCTCAACAGCGCCGCCGCCGCGGTAAGACGGCTCGCCAGGCGGCTAAGCGATCTTCGAAGACGCCCGCGCCTACCGCCCGGGCCGCGCGAAGGCCGCGACGCGCGCGCGCGCCGCGTGCACGGGGTTGGGGGTGTCGACAACCTTTTCCTGGTGGATCGGCTGCGAACGCGTCCCGAGGCGGAAGGCCCCGACACGGTTCGACAGGTCCGCCGCCTCGACCCGCAGCGCATGGGTGGCGTCGGTCGATTGAGAGACCATGGCGGCGTTGCGCTGGGTGACCTGGTCCAGTTGGTTCACGGCGGCGTTGACCTGACCCAAAGCCGTGGCCTGTTCGCTGGCCGAAGCGGCAATGGCGTTGACCAGCTCATCGATGCCGCCAACCTTTTCGTGGATGCCACGCAGCGCCTCGCCCGTCTGACCGACCAGGTCGACGCCCTCGCTGACCTGCCGGCTGCTCTGGGTGATCAGGGACTTGATGTCGCTGGCGGCCTGCGCCGATCGCTGGGCCAACGCCCGTACTTCCTGGGCGACCACCGCGAACCCCTTGCCCGAGTCGCCGGCGCGCGCCGCTTCGACCCCGGCGTTGAGCGCCAGCAAGTTGGTCTGGAAGGCGATCTCATCGATCATCCCCAGGATCTGGTTTACTTGCTGCGACTGGGCCTCAATCTTGGTCATCGCCTCGGCGGCCCGGGTGACGATGTCGCCGGACCGTTCGACTTCGGCGGAGGCTTCGCTGACACGCGACGAGACTTCGCGCGCGCCCTTGGCGGTCTTGCCGACCGCGCTGGTCAGCTGCTCGACCGCGGCGGCGGTCTGCTCCAGCGTGGCCGCCTGCTGCTCCGTGCGTTGGGACAGATCCTCGGCGCTGTGGGCGATGCCGTCGGCGCCGGCGCGAATGCCGCCAGCCGAGCGTTCGACCGCGCTCATGGCATCTGTCAGGGCGCCGGTCGCCCGCTCGAAATCAACCTTCAGGCTCTGGAACTCCGGAGCAAGGTCACCTTCAACCCGGGCCGACAAGTCGCCTGCGGCCAGACGGGCGAGCGCCTCGCCCACAGCCTTGACCGCCGACGCCTGGCGATGCTCGACCGCTTCGCGCTCACGCTCCAGCGCTTCGCGCTCCTCCAGCAGGGCGTCGATGTAGGTCGACACCGACAGATCCATGTCAAGGAATGCGGCCTTGATCAGCGCTGAAAGCCCATCCGCCAGTTCGGCGTCCGATTTGGCGCTGTTGAAAAGCCCCTTGGCGCGCTTGGCCACAAGGGCCCGCATCATCTCTTCGACGACCACGGCGTAGCCGCCGATGTACCACTGCGGAGCGATATCGGCGTCGGCGTGCGCGCGGCCAATACGCTCCACATCGCGAACGTACCCCTCGCCGTAGTCAGCCTGCGCAATACGACGCCAATGGGCGGCCTGGGCGCGCTCAGCGCCGGCCATGTGGCCATCGTCACGGAACTTCACCCGCGTGTCCGGGAAAAGCCGAACCTGGCTGTAGAACTTGCCCAGCGCGGTCCCGATCTCGGCGTCGATCACCGGCTTGATCGCTCGCAGGTTGGCGCGAGACCGCTCGTCGAAGCGCATGAAGGCCATGCGCTGATCAAGCTTGGCGTTGGCGCTCATGCCAGGGGGCTCCGACTCGCTGGTAAGGATTGGTTGACCATGTTGGTGAACGGAATCTGTTAACCAAGATTGAAGTCCGGAGCGATGCGCCCCGTGGCCGCACCGTCCGACAATCTTCGCCATAATGAGAACCAAGCTGCGCCTTGGCGCGTTTTGGACTTGTCAGGTCCTCACGAGGGCTTGGATATAAACGGGACTGAACCCCAAGGACTTCATGGCGCTTCCTGCGGATTTCACCTTGACCGACGAGGACGCAGGCTCGGTCGCCGTCCTGACGGGAGACTGGACCGCGCGGGGCCTGTTCGACGCCGGCCCGCGCCTGGCCGAAGCGCTCGACGGCCGCGCCGATCTACGGCTGGACCTGACCGGTGTGAACCGGTGCGACACCGCCGGCGCCTACGCCATCCTGCGCGCGGCGGGTGAGCGCCTCGACGCCGAGAAGGTGACCGCCCGCAAACAGGTGCTGAGGCTTCTGGAGTTGGTCGGCGCAGCGATCCAGGTCGAACCACAACGCACAGTGCGTCGCGGAGGGTTTTACGCCCTGCTCGAACGGATCGGCCGCGGAGTCTTTGGACTGTTCGCGGACGGCTATGGAACCCTGGTGTTCCTGGGACACCTCCTGGTGGCGCTTGGCCGCAGCGCGGTCTCGCCAAGGCGGATCAGATGGGCGCCGATCGTGGCGCTCTGCGAACGCGCCGGTCTTGATGCGATGCCGATCGTGGCGACGACCACCTTCTTCATTGGCGCTGTGGTCGCGTTGCTGGGCGCGAACATGCTGACCGACTTTGGCGCCCAGGTTTACGCCGTCGAACTGATCGGCATCTCGGTGATGCGGGAGTTCAACATCCTGATCACCGCCATCCTGCTCGCGGGCCGGTCGGCCTCAAGCTTCGCGGCCGAGATCGGCTCGATGAAGATGAACCAGGAAATCGACGCGATGCAGGTCATGGGGGTCGATCCCTATGAGGCGCTCGTGCTCCCGAGGTTCGCAGCGCTGCTTCTGACCATTCCGCTCCTGACCTTCGTGGCCACCATCGCCGGGTTGGCGGGCGGCGTTCTCGTCGTCTGGAGCGTGCTTGATCTCTCCCCTACCTTCTTTCTCCAACGGATCGTGGACTATGTCGGCGCCACGCATTTCTGGATCGGCCTGTCGAAAGCGCCCGTGATGGCCATGGTGATCGCCGCGATTGGCTGCCGCCAGGGTATGGAGGTCGGCAAGGACGTCGAGTCGCTCGGGCGACGCGTCACGGCCTCGGTGGTCCACGCCATCTTCGCGATCATCCTGATCGATGCGGTCTTCGCCCTGATCTACATGGAGCTGGACATATGACCGGCCCCACGCCCCTCCCCCCGCCCGGCGAGGCGCCGGATACGGACAAGTACCCCATCGAAATTCGCGGCCTGGTCACACGGTTTGGCGACAACGTCATCCATGACGGCCTGGATCTCAAGGTCGAGCAGGGCGAAATCCTGGGCGTCGTCGGCGGCTCCGGCTCGGGCAAATCGGTCTTGCTCAACAGCATCATCGGCCTGAAGACGCCGGATGACGGCCATGTCCGGCTCTTCGGCGGCGACATGCGCACCGCGTCCCGTCGGCGTTGGTCTTCGGTCGAACGTCGATGGGGCGTGCTCTTCCAGCAGGGCGCGCTGTTCTCGAACCTGACCGTGCGCGAGAACGTCGCGGCGCCGCTATACGAACACACGCAGCTGCCGCGCAGCGAGGTCGAGGCGATCGCGGACCTCAAGATCGCGATGGTGGGCCTGCCCGCGCGCGCCGCAACCTTGAAGCCCGCTGAGCTGTCGGGCGGGATGCGAAAGCGCGCGGGCCTGGCGCGCGCCCTGGCCATGGATCCGGAACTGCTGTTCCTGGACGAGCCCACCGCCGGGCTCGATCCCATCGGCGCCCAAGCGTTCGACGCGCTGATCAAGGATCTCTCGGACAGCCTCGAGCTGACCGTCTTCATGATCACCCACGACCTGGACAGCCTCTACACGATCACCGACCGGGTGGCGGTCCTGGCGGACAAGAAGGTGGTGACCGTGGCGCCGGTTCGCGAACTCGAGCGTTCGGAACATCCCTGGATCAAACAATACTTCCTGGGCCCCCGAGGGCGCGCCGCTGCGGCCGCCGAGGAGCTGGCCGAGTCGAGGACCGACTACTGATGGAAAGAAACGCCAACTACGCCCTGGTTGGGGCCATCTCGCTGGCGCTCTTCATGGGCCTGGTGATCTTCGCGGTCTGGCTGGCCAAGCTGAGCTTCAACCGCGACTACGACCTGTACGACATCCTGTTCGTCGGCCCTGTACGCGGCCTGTCCCAGGGCGGCGAAGTGCATTTCAACGGCATCAAGGTCGGTGAAGTCACCCGGATCGAACTCGACAAGACCGACACCAATCGCGTGATCGCCCGCGTGCGCGTGACCTCGGACGTGCCGATCAAGGTGGACAGCTACGCAACGCTGGAGCCGCAGGGCATCACCGGCGTGAACTATGTGCAGATCACGGCCGGCTCGCCGAACAAGGAGCTGCTGAAGGATACTGTCAAAAACGGCAAGGTGCCCGTGCTGCGGACCCAACGCAGCGCGCTCTCCGACCTTCTGGAAGGCGGCGGCACGGTGCTGACCCGGACCATCGAAGCCCTCGATCGCGTCAATCGCGTCCTCTCGGACCGAAACATCAAGAGCTTCGGCGCGACCATGACCAACGTTCAGGCCGTCACCCAGGAACTGCGGGATCGCAAGGCGATCATCGCCGACGCCCAGAAAGCGCTCCAGAGCATTGACCAGACGGCCCAGTCGATCACCGAACTGTCCAATAGCGCCAACACCTTGGTCGAGGGGGACGCTAAGCGCACCCTGACAGAACTGGGCGACGCGGCCGCCGAGCTGAAGGCCGCCGCCAGGGACGCGCGTGGCATGGTGTCCAAGCTGGAGGGCCCGACCAGCGACTTCGCCACCACCGGCTTGCCGCAGCTGTCGTCCGCCATCGTCACCCTGCAGTCGGCCGCCGAATCTCTGGATCGACTGGTCGGCGAGGTCGAACAGAACCCCCGCGGTGTTGTCGGCAAGGCGCCCGCCAAGGAAGTGGAGGTGAAGCCGTGAACCCGATGAACCGCAAAACCATGCGCGCGCTCGCCCAGATCGCCACCGCCACCGCCCTCGCCCTGAGCCTTTCGGCTTGCATCAGCGTCTTCCCGAAAAGCAAGCCAGTGGGTCTGTATCGGTTCGGTGACGCGGAGGTCAGTGCGCCGAAGGCTCCTCCGGGCGCGATGTTCGGCGTGCTGAAGTCACCCACCGTGTTCACCCGCGCTGCGGCCGGTGATCGCATGTTGACCAGCACCCAGGGCGAGGTCGCCTATATCGCCGACGCCCGGTGGGTGTCGCCGGCTTTCGTTCTGTTCGAGGAAGCTGTCGCCAACGCATTCCAGAGCGACCCGGGCCGTGCGCGCCTGATCGGGCGGGGCGAGATCGCCAAGGCCGACCTCGTACTGCGCCTGGAGGTTCGAACCTTCGAGGCCCAGTACGTCAACGGGCCCAAGGCGGCGCCGGAAGTGGTCGTGCGGGTGCGCGGCGTACTGAACAACAACCAGGACCGCGCTTTGGTCGGCGACCAGATCTTTGAGGCCCGCGTCAAAGCGGCGGACAACCGCGTCTCGGCGATCGTTCCAGCCTATGACCAAGCCACCGCGAAGGTCCTCGGCGAGGTCGTGGGGTGGGTCAACGCCGCAGGCCCGCCCCCCCGGAACTAGAGCGCGTCCAACGGCTCGGTCACGGCGCCGTAGCCTGCGTCCTCGGGAATGCGCAGGACGGCGCCGTCGACCCAGGGCTCTACGGTCACCAGAGGGCGGCTCGTGGAGCGCGCTACGGCGTCCGACGGGTCCTGGCTCTCGGCGAGCAACTGCAGGTTCATGCGTGTGGGGAAGATCACCTTGCGCTCGCCCGAGGCCGCCAACTCCAGCGCCTTGGCCGGTGCGATCCACTCGGCGTCCACCGCTTCGTAGCCATCACAGATCGCCTGCTGCGCCAGGGGGGCGTGGGCGACGTAGAACCAGGTGTCGAAACGCTTAGGCATCAGCTTGGGCGTGATCCAGCGCGCGAAGATCGTCAGGGCCGAAAGGTCGAGCTTGAGGCCCAGGTCCTCGACCACGTCGATGAAGGCCACCTTGTCCTCGGCGACTGCAGCGCGGATGTCCTTGGCCGCTTCGCCGGCATAGAACGCGCCATCGCGATCGCGGGCCAGCAGAATGCCCGCCTCTTCGTAGGCCTCACGCAACGCCGCGATCCGCAAGGCCGCGCCATCCTGTTCTGTGACGTCGAAGCCGATCGCCAGGTCGCGCCAGCGGGGATCACTGTCGCCTTGGTGGCTCTTGCCACCGGGGAAAACCAGCGCGCCCGCCGCGAAGTCGATCTGGTGGTGACGCTTGACCATCAAGACCTCGAACGTCGGCGCGTCTCGAAGCAGCAGTATGGTCGCGGCAGGTCGGATCGGACTTGGAGATGACTCAGGCATGGCGACAAGTCTGGCGCCCGCAGCGGTGCTTGCCCAGACCTGTTTCGAACAACTGTTAGGTTCCGCAGGGTCAGGCCGACTGGGCGCGACGCTTGCTGGCGCTGCGGTCCATGCGCTCCAGCAGGTACTCGCTGTCCTCTCGCGACGCGATGTGGGACGAGGTCAGGAAGCGCTGGATCATGTGCTCCTGGAAGCGCTCGCGATCATGGGCCCGACCGTCGAACTCAAGTCCATGGAACGCGTCGACCCCGGCTCGGAACGCCGAGTAAAGCCGCGAGGGCAAACCGGCCCGCTCGCAGATCGCCTTCAAGCCGAGAGGGCCGGCGTCGTGGATCATCAGCCATGTGCGATGATGCGGCACCCCCGCAAGTTCGGCGACCGCCCACTCGAAGAAGGTCATGTGTCCATGCGCCAGCGCGCGCAGGATCAAGGACGGCGACAGACGTCCCATCTTGTTCAGGTGAGCGACAAACGCCTTGGGGTCCGCCGTACGGCCAGCCTGATCAACGAGATCAATCGTCGCGCGCTCTGTCGCGCCCAGGATCAGCTCCATGGTGCGTTCGGGCGATACCGCGTGGCTGGTCAGGATATGATCGCGCAGCTGTTCGCCGACCATGTCGATCAGGCGCTCGGTGACCGCCAGCGGCAAGGCCGACCGATAGGCCACCGCTTGCAGCACCTGCTCTGACTTGGAGAACCGGTCGAGCGCCTTCTGCAGCGTGACTTCGGAAAAGCGCGCGTTGTCGTTCGCGCAGACCGTCGCGACGACGTCCTCACCGCCCTGCTCGACCAGCAAGGTTGTTATCTTGCTCGAGAGCTTGGGGCGCTTGGCTACGGCCATCTGACGCAACGGACCGCCCACCTTCACGATCTCGGCGAGATCGGTGTCAGTGAAGACGGGCGAGAAGCTGATGATCGGCAGACTGACGCTCTCGACATCGCGCGCCAGGCGGTTGGCGACATCCGGCGGTAGCGCCGTTGAGTTTTTCAGCGTCACCGCCATGGCGCGACGGACAAGCTCGGCGGCGTCGGCGGCCATGACGCGAAGAATGTCGTGCGCGACTTCGCGCTCCTCGTCGGTGAGGACGGAACGATCGATGCTGCGACAGAGCTTGTGCGCCGCCAGCGCGCGCTCATCGGGCGTCGCGCCCTTGACGAGCATGCGGATGTCGGAGTCGGTGAGTGCAGCGCGCGTGGTGGCCATGGTTCGCCTGCAGGGAGCTATGCGTAGAGTCGCATCTTCGGCGGTTAGGCTTAATGATTGTTTGCGCCACGAAGCTGTGGATTAACGATAAGCCGTAACGGGCCGCAAACCACGCTCGACTACGGTGCCTCCTCAACCAAGAGGAGCGCGACCTTGCTCGCCGAGCGCCGCCTAGCAGCTACGACGACGGACGGCGCCCAGGTGGTCAAGGCCCTGGACGCTCAAACCGCGCTATTGCCTTACGCTCTGGCGGTTTTCGCGGTCAGCCTGCCGCTTTTCGTCTGGGTCGGATCGTTCGCCGCCAATCCGCTGTGGATGACCGCCAGCTTCGCGATCTTCGCGATCAACTGGGGCGCCTTCTACGCGGCGGTGAACTGGCTGCGCGACGAACCGTCGCAAGATCTGGCGCGGCGCGCCCGCGTTCAGGTGCTTTGCGGCGTCCTCTGGGCGCTCGCCGTGGTCCAGATCTCGGCCTTTGCGCAAGCCGCCGGCCCGGCGCGCGAGACGCTGCTGCTTCTCGCGACGGCTGGAGCCGTGCTTTGCGCCTTCTTCGCCGCGCCCTACCTGCCAGGTCTTCTGATCATCGCGCCGCTCGCTGCGGCGGGTCCGCTGTGGGCCCAGTTTTCGCACTCAGACAGCCGTCAGGCCGGTGAGTTGACCTTTGGCGCTACGGCCTTTGCGATGACCCTGGCGCTGATCCTCAACCGCATGTTCCGTCGCCAGCACGATCTCGCCATCGCGCACGAACAACTGGTCGACGAGCGTTTGCGGGTGCTGGAGGAGGCCGAGCGCACGGCGCGCTCGAAGTCCGACATCGTCGCCACCCTGAGCCACGAGATTCGCAACGGTCTGACCGGCGTCACCCACGTGCTGGCCGCCGCCGCCGGTCGAGGCGGCCGCGCCGCACCGTCACGCGAGCAGCTGAATGCGGCGCTGGACGCGGCGCAGGACCTGGTCGCGGTCCTGAACGCCACCCTTGACTCCGAGACCGCAGAGTCTGGCCGACTGCAGGTCGACGCCCGTCCGTTCGATCCCGTCCGGCTGGTTCAGGATCTCGCCTTGCTGGACAAGCCGCATGCGGCGGCCAAGGGGCTGGAGCTCGCGGTGCACGTCGATCCGCTCTTGCGCGGGCCCGCCAAGGGCGCGGCGATCGCTGATGCGCTCCGCACGCGGCAGATCGTCTCGAACCTGCTGGGCAACGCTGTGAAATACACCGTACGCGGCCGCGTCGAGGTTCGACTCGAGCTCCGCGAAGACCTGATCGCCATCGAAGTCGCCGACACGGGTCCGGGGCTGTCGCCCGACGAAATGGACCAGGCCTTCGAGCCTTTCCGTCGTGTCGAACGCACCGGCGCGGGGGTCAACGGCGCTGGCCTTGGATTGTCGCTGTCGCGCCAGCTGGCGCGCCTCATGGGTGGCGCGCTGGACGCCCGCAGCGCCGTAGGCGTCGGCAGTTGCTTCACCCTGACCCTGCCGTTTGATCCCGCCGCCCAAAGCGAACTTGAAGAAGAGCTCGAGACCGTGACCGTCGAAGCGCCGGGCGCGCCGCGCACGCTGCGCGTGCTGATCGCCGAGGATGATGCGTTGAACGCCGCGATGCTGCGCGCTGTTCTGGAACAGCTGGGCCATCAGGTGGTCCATGCCCAGAACGGTCGACGCGCGGCCGATCTGGCCAAGATCGCCGAGTTCGACCTTCTGATGCTGGATCACCGCATGCCGGTGATGGACGGGCCTGCGGCCGCAGCAACGTTGCGTCAGGGCGAAGGCCCCAACCGCCTGACCCCGATCGTCGCGATCATCGATGGCGAAGCCGAAGAAGCCGCCGAGTTCCTGGAGGCGGGAGCCGACATCGTTCTGCGCAAGCCTGTCAGCGTGGCCGGCGTGGCGCGAGCCCTCGCCGACGCCGCCGCCCTGGACCGCAACGACCCGGCCAAGGTCGCTGCCTGATCCACATACCGTAGGGTAAGCCTTCCCTCGACGAAGACCCGGCCCCATCCTCGCAAGTAACGAGAACATATGGGAGGTGGCGATGCTGGAAGGCCTGCGCGTCGTTGAACTGGCGACCTATATCGCCGCCCCCGGCGCTGCCGGCGTCATGGCCGACTGGGGCGCAGACGTCATCAAGGTCGAGTCGCCCGAAGGCGATCCGATGCGGCGGTTCTTCGACACCATTGGCTCAGACCAGGACGCCAATCCTGTCTTCGAGCTCGACAATCGGGGCAAGCGGGCCGTCGTCCTGGACATTCGCAGCGACCTGGGCCGTGACGCCCTCAAGGCGCTGGCCGCCACAGCCGACATCTTCCTGACCAATGTGCGGCCGGCGGCGCTGGCCCGGGCGGGCCTGGATTACGAAGCGCTCAAGGCCGTCAATCCGCGCCTGATCTACTGCAGCCTGTCCGGCTACGGCCTGACCGGGCCAGACGCCGACAAGCCGGGCATGGATGTCGCGGCCTTCTGGTCGCGCGCCGGGGTGGGTGCGATCACCGCGCCGAAGGGCGCCGAACCCTTCCCGATCCGTACGGGCATGGGTGACCACGTGACCTCCCTGGCCACTGTTTCTGCGATCCTGGCGGCGGTGCATGAGCGCACCCGCACGGGCGTCGGCCGTCTCGTCGAGACCTCGCTGCTGCGCACCGGCGTCTATGCGATCGGCTCGGACATGGCGATACAGCTGCGCTTCGGGAAACTGGCCTCGACGCGTGGGCGCCGCGAGGCTGTGCAACCGCTGGCCAACTTCTACAAGACCGCCGACGGCCGTTGGATTTGCCTGCTACCCCGGCAGGGCTCGGTCGACTGGCCAAGGATCGCCGCCGCCGCCGGACGGCCAGAGCTGGTCGACGACCCCCGCTTCGCCTCCGCCAAGGCCCGCCGGGAACACGGCCAGACACTGGTGGACATTCTGGACGAAGCCTTCGGCGCCATGACCTATGACGACGCCGCCGCCGCGCTGGACGCTGGAGACATCACCTGGGCGCCCTATCAGACCCCTCGTGAACTGGCGCTGGACGCGCAGGCCGAGGCTGCAGGGTGTTTCGTGGAGACGCCGGACGGCGCAGGCGGAACCTTCAAGGCCCCGGCGGCGCCGGCGCGATTCCCCGGCGCTATGGACGGCCCGCGCGGTCCAGCGCCGAAACTTGGCGCGGATACTGCGGCGGTGTTCCGGGAGCTGGGCTGGTCCGAAGATCAGGTCGCGGCTCTGACCAGCGTCAGCGCTGCTTGACCTTGTCATTGGCCTCAGCCAGCACCCGCAGCATCTCGGCGGAGAACATCGAGCTGGCCAGGCGCTGACCTGCGCCCATCCCCGAACCGCTCGGGTCTCCGAACGGGCTACCGATATCCTGGGAACCGCGGAGGATGAGATCCACGACCGCCTCCTGCTGGCGAATGCGCTCCAGGCGGCGACCGCTGGCGTACTGGATGAAGCCTTGGTCACCAGAGGCGTCGCGCGATGGAGCGTCGGTGACGCGCGTCGCGCCGCCGGTCTTGGTCAGGTTGGCGTAAAGCTCACCGACAGTGGTCGGCCGCCCGTCGCGGTAGAAGATCGAGCGGTTGGCCTGGGCGGCCTCCGGGAACATCGCGGCGGCGCTTGCGGTGGGCGAGACCGACGCGGCCTGAATCAGGCGCGCCGAGCCCTGCGGCCCCAGGAAGTGCGCGGCGTAGAGCTCCCCCGCCGTCGGAGTGCGTCCCACGCGGCCGCGCAGGTACGAGGCATGGTCAGACGCCAGCTCGCCGGCCATCAGGGAGGCCGCATGCGGGTCCATCTTCAGGCCCAGCACCGCCTTTCGGGCCTCGTCCCCCTCGACCCGATAGCGGCCGTCGGCCCCTTGGCTGATCAGGTCGGCGTAGCGCGCATAGCCGTACTTGGAGCCGTGCTTCTTGAGCGTCGCCAGCCAAGTTTGGTCAACGAACTGGAACAGACCCGACGCCGATGAGGTCCTGGCCTTGGCGCCGGGATTGAAACCGCTCTCGCGCTTCGCCGTGCCCATCAGGAACGTGAAGTCGACCCCCGTCGCGTTCGACGCGCGCTGGATCGCCGACTCGACGACGTTGCGGAGGGAATTCACGGCGGGCATGGCTTCAGGAGTCGCCGATCATGGTTAATCCCGGATTAACCACGTTACCGGCGCGGTGCGACCAGAGCGCACGCCCCCATTCTTACAAACGTAAGACGATTTGTTCTTCGGATTACGATTGTCAATTTACAGCGGGAGCACACCATGGTGATGTGAGACTACAGTCGTAGTTTCCCATGGAGATGGACATGGCTCTGGCTCTGAACCCTCACGGCTCCGGCATACCGGGGTTGGATGACGCGCCGCGCAAACCAGCCAAGGTTCTGCTGATTGGACTGGGCGTGTCCGGTGCGCTGCACATCGCGCTGATCGGGTACCTCGCCTATCAGAGGTGGACGCAGCCGATGCCGACCATGGCGCCGGATACCGGCTTCATCGTCGAAACCGTGCCACTCGCGGCCAAGCCGCCTCCCCCGCCGCCGCCAGCCGACAAGCCGCAGCCGACAGTGAGCGCGCCGAAGCTCCACATTCCCGTTCCCGCGCCGTTCGACGCTCCGCCGCCGCTCCTCGCCGATCCCAGGATCGTTTCAGAGGGGCCAGCGGTAGCGCCCCCTATCACGACCCTGGGTCCCACAGTCTCCCCCCTGCCCTCGCCGCCACTGCCGCCGCCCAAGGTGATCATGCGCGCCAACTGGCAGCGAACTCCCTTGCCCGATGAGATGGCCCGTTACTACCCCGAAAGCGCTCAGCGCCGGGGGCTCTCGGGCCAAGCGACCCTCAGCTGCACCGTCGCGCTCAACGGAACGGTGCGGGATTGTGTGGTTGTGGCGGAGTCGCCGGCGGACGAGGGCTTCGGGAGCGCCGCCCTGAAGATATCGCGGTTCTTCAAGATGAAGCCGCAGACCGAGAACGGCGAACCGGTCGACGGCGCTGCCGTTCGCATTCCCATCCGCTTCAACGCGGGCGCCTGACAGCCCCATGACGCAAGCGCCCAGCCTCCGGCGCTGAAGCGGAGGCCGGGCCGCAGCCTTCCCTGCGGCCCGGCCATCTGTGTCTTCAGTAGCTCTTCGGCAGGCCCAGGACGCGCTCGGCGATGAAGTTCAGGATCATCTCGCGGCTGACCGGCGCGATGCGGGCGATCATCGCCTCGCGGAAATAGCGCTCGACGTCGTATTCCTTGGCGTAGCCCATGCCGCCATGCGCCAGCACCGAAGCCTCGCAGGCGTGGAATCCAGCCTCGGCGCCCAGATACTTGGCGGCGTTGGCTTCGGCCCCGCACTCCTTGCCCTGATCGTAGAGCGACGCGGCCTTGAAGGCGAGCAGGTTGGCGGCCTCCAGCTCGGCCCACGACTTGGCCAGCGGATGGGCCACCCCCTGGTTCTGGCCGATCGGACGGCCAAAGACGATCCGCTCGTTGGCGTAGGTGGTGGCCTTGGCCAGCGCCGCGCGGCCCAGGCCGATGGCTTCGACGGCAAACAGCACCCGCTCGGGGTTCAGGCCGTGCAGCAGGTACTGGAAGCCCTTGCCCTCCTCGCCGACCAGATCCTGCGCGGGGACAAACAGGTCCTCGATAAATAGCATGTTACATTCGACGGCCTTGCGCCCCATCTTCGGGATCGGCTTGGCTTCGATGTTCTCGCGGTCGGTATAGAACAGCGAAAGGCCTTGGTGCGGCTTGGCGCACTGATCCTTTGGCGTCGTCCGGGCGATGATCAGGATCTTGTTGGCGCGCTGAGCCCCTGTCGTCCAGATCTTGCGGCCGTTCAGGCGGTAACCGCCCTCGACCTTCTCGGCCCGGGTCTCCAGGCTGGAGGTGTCCAGGCCCGAGTTCGGCTCGGTCACGGCGAAGCACATCTTGTCTTCGCCCGAGATGATCCGTGGCAGCAGGCGATTGCGCTGTTCGTCCGAGCCGAACTTCACCAAAGGCATCGGACCGAAGATATTCAGGTGGATCGCCGACGCGCCGGAGAAGCCCGCGCCAGACTGGGCCACCGTCTGCATCATCAAGGCCGCCTCGGTCAGGCCAAGACCCGCCCCCCCAACGCTTTCGGGCATGGCCACGCCCAACCAGCCGCCTTCGGCGATGGCGGCGACGAACGCCTCGGGAAACTCGCCCGTCTCGTCGGTGCGACGCCAGTATTCGTCATCGAAGGCCGCACAAACCTTGGCCACGCCCTCGCGGATGGCCTCTTGTTCCTCGGTCAACCAGAATCCGGACATCGGCCAACTCCCCTGCGTGTTCTTCTTGCTTTAAGTCTTGGGCTTCTCGAAACGCCTTGCGTCCATTGCCGCAGCGTCCTGGCCCAGGTTATCGCCTGTCAGATACGCCCCGACCAAGTCCGCGACAAGCGGCGCGAACAGCCAGCCGTTCCGGCGGGCCCCGACCGCGATCAGTACACCGGGCGCTTGGCTCCAGCCAACGAGAGGCAGTCCATCTGGGGTGGTCACCCGAACCCCGACCTCGACCTCGGCCTGGTCAAGATCCAGATCTGGACGCAGAGCCGCAGCAGCGGCGCGAAGGGCCTTGGTCGCCGCGCGGTCGGGCGCCAGGTCGTCTCGTCCATGCTCCATGGTCGCCCCGATCGCCAGGGCCGCGCCGCCCGGCGCGAGGTAGACGCCTTCGCCCCGCACCACGGGCGCTTCATCGTCGCCTTGCATCGACAGACGCAGGATCTGACCCTTGATCGGAGTCAGGACTCGGGTCTCTGGCGCGAGATCGCCGCCGCGAACGCCGGGTCCCGTGGCCAGAACCAAGGCCTCAAACGCCTCGCGGCGACCGTCGGCCAGCGTGGCAAGGCCAGGTTCAAACGCCCGAACGGCCGCCGACTGGAATGTCGCCCCAGCGTTGCGGGCGGCCTCGTGCAACGCCTCAAGCGTCTGACGCGCGTCGATCCGCCAATCCTCGTCGATGAAAGCGCCGGCTGGCGCCCCCAAGGCGTCAAGACGCACCGCAACCTCGCGTCTCCAGCCTTCCGCGCCCTCGATCCGCACACCGCTGCGGACCAGCCTGACGCCCAGCGCCGCCGCGAAGTCCGGCCACAGGTTCCGCGCGCGCCTCATCACATCCAGGTGGTCGCGGGAGGGGGGATCGAACAGCGCCTCGCTGACCGGCGCCAGCATACCAGCCGCGACACTGGAAGCGTTCACGTGACCAAGGGACGGGTCAAAGGCCGTGACTTGGAACCCCAGGCGCGCCAACCGCAGGGTCACGGCGGATCCCAAGGCCCCGGCTCCCGCCACGGCGACGCGCGCGCCTGATTGAAGTTTCATGGCGCGCAGACACCTTCAGCGGCGCCCCGCGTCAAGTCCCAACGACGCGTAAGATCTCGAAATCAACCATAAGAATAAACCATACGCCGCGACACTTCAACGCGAAGACCCGTTCCGTGCATGGCCGCGCGTGACGAGACCGCCAAGCTCGGTCTATATCCGTTAAGTCTACAGTCAGCCGTTTACCGGTGTTGGAGGGAATAGAGGCGGATGAACGATCGACCCGCAGCCGAACAGGCCCATCCCGTTGATCTCTATGTCGGGGCCCGGCTGAGAATTCGTCGCAAGATGATGGGTCTCAGCCAGACCCAAGTGGCCGACGCCCTCGGCATCACCTTTCAGCAGATCCAGAAGTACGAGCGTGGCGCCAATCGCATCAGCGCCAGCAAGCTCTATGACGCCGCTAAACTGCTTCAAGCGCCCGTGTCGTATTTCTTCGAAGGCCTCAACGAGACGGACGGCGGCGTCGACGACGGGTTCGCTCAGCGTATGACCGAGTTCGTTTCGACGCCGGAGGGCCTGGAGCTCGCCAGCCTGTTCCCGCGCCTCGCCGACCGTCGCCTTCGCCGGCGGGTGGTGGACCTCGTTCGGGCGATGGTGGACGACGACGCCCCCTAGGGCGCTGCGCCTCCATGCAACCGCCCGCTGCTTCAGACCCCGCCACGGCGCGGGGTCTTTTGCTTTGCGCCGAGCGTGAAGAATCGACGGCCGGCGCCGCGAGAATGATCCATGTTTTTGCAGTGCAGCAGACAGTTCAGGCTCGCCAACCGCGTTCACGAGGCCGCCCGGCCGTAAAAAACCCCGCCGCACGGGCGTTTTGTCCCCGTGAATCGACATTTTAACCTTTCCTAACGGGTGACAAACGCGATCCGCGTCGTCAGGCTCGAACTTCCCTGATTCACAGGAATGAGCTTGAGAAGATGAACGTTTCCGATCTGGTCGACGCCGCTGTCGCCGCCGACGAAAAACTGACGAAGACCCAGGCCAAGGCCATCATCGACGGCGTCTTCAAGTCGATCTCCGACGCCGCCGTGAAGGGCGAAGAAGTCTCGATCCCGGGCTTCGGCAAGTTCAAGGTCCAGGCCAAGCCGGCCCGCACCGGTCGCAACCCGGCCACCGGCGCGACCATCGAAATCGCCGCCAGCAAGAAGGTCGCCTTCACGCCGGCCAAGCAACTGAAGGACGCCGTCAACGGCTAAGCCTTTGGGCGAGGAGCCGACGCCTCGGGCGGTCTGCTCCTCGCTTTTGCTCTGGGGTGCGACATTCAGCCTAGCGCGAACGTCGCACCCTTAGGCTTTAAAGAACAAAACAAGAACGATACCATGTCCGCATGGCCGTTCTCGATCTCAGGCGCAAGCTCGCCATTCTCTCCGACGCTGCGAAGTACGACGCCTCCTGCGCGTCGTCAGGCGCAGCGAAGCGCACGTCTCTGGATGGCAAGGGCGTCGGCTCGACTGAAGGCATGGGCATCTGCCACGCCTATGCGCCGGACGGGCGCTGCATCAGCCTGCTCAAGATCCTGCTGACCAACTTCTGCATCTACGACTGCGCCTACTGCATCAACCGCGTGTCGTCGAACACGCCCCGGGCCCGCTTCTCGGTGAAGGAGGTCGTCGACCTCACCCTCAACTTCTACAAGCGCAACTACATCGAGGGCCTGTTTCTATCGTCCGGCGTCATCCGCTCAGGCGACTACACGATGGAAGAGATGGTCCGGGTGGCCAAGTCGCTACGTCTGGACCACGACTTCCGCGGCTATATCCACCTCAAGCTGATCCCCGAAGCCTCGCCCGAGCTGGCGGCGGAGGCGGGCCTCTACGCCGACCGCGTCTCGATCAACATCGAGCTGCCACGCGACGACAGCTTGAAAACCCTGGCTCCGGAGAAGGACGCCACAGATATCAAACGGGCGATGGGGCGCATGCGCCTGGCCATCGACGATCATGCCGAGCCCGCGCGACGATCCGGGAGACGCGCCTTCGCGCGCAGCCAATCCACGCAACTGATCGTCGGCGCAGACCAGGCCAAGGATGGCGACATCCTGGCCCGCAGCGCGAATTTGTACGGGGCCTATCGCCTGAGCCGCGTCTACTACTCAGCCTTCAGTCCAATCCCGGACGCCAGCCATCGCCTCCCCCTGGTGCGACCGCCCTTGCTGCGAGAGCACCGCCTCTACCAGGCCGATTGGTTGATGCGCTTCTATGGATTTGCGCAGCCCGAGATCGTGGGCCAGGGGGATGATCTGGATCTGTCGGTCGACCCTAAGACCGGTTGGGCGCTGCGGCACAGGGAGCGGTTTCCCGTCGACGTACAGACCGCCGATCAGGAAGCCCTGCTTCGCGTTCCGGGCCTGGGCGCGAAAGCTGTCGGGCGGGTACTGGCTGCGCGACGCCTCAGCCGTTTGACGCTCAATGATCTGAAGCGCGTGGGCGCGGTTGTGAAGCGCGCCAAACCCTTCGTGATAACCGCCGACTGGCGGCCAGGCGCGTTGACTGATCGCGAGGACCTCAAGGCCGCGCTCATCGCGCCAACCCAACTGAGCCTGTTCTGATGCGCGTCGTTCGCTTGGCCTCGGAGATCGATTTCGAAGGTTGGCGCAAGGCCGCACGGGCCTTGCGGGCCGCAGGCGCGCCGCCGGACACGCTCATCTGGACCGTTGAGAGAGACCTCTTCGAGCAGGATGCGCCGATCACGGCGGCGACGGCGGCGACCGCGACGTTCACGGCGCCGGCCGGCTTCCTGAACCTCGCCCGGCAAGTCGTCCTGAACCGATCGTCCGATCGGTTCGCCCTGCTCTATCGGATCCTCTGGCGACTCGAGCGCGATCCGCGGCTGATCGACAATCCCGCCGATCAGGACATGGCGCGCGCGCGCGATATGGCCAAGGCGGTGAGCCGCGCCGCCCACAAGATGAAGGCCTTTGTCCGGTTTCGGTTGGTGGAGGGCGCGGAGAGGGAGACCTACGCGGCCTGGTTCGAACCCGCGCACCGCGTGACCGAGGCGACGGCGCCGTTCTTTGCGCGCCGATTTTCAAACATGGACTGGACCATCCTGACTCCGGACGCTTGCGTGGCGTGGGACGGAGAGCGCCTGACGGTCTCCGAAGGGGCCGATCCCGCCGACGCGCCGTCCGAGGACGCTCAGGAGGAACTCTGGCGCACCTACTACGCCTCAATCTTCAATCCGGCCCGCCTGAATCTTCGCCAGATGCGTCAGGAGATGCCCAAGCGGTATTGGCGCAACCTTCCCGAAGCGTCGCTCATTCCAGGGCTTATTGAAGCCGCCCAGAACCGCGCCGCCGCCATGGTCGCAACACCGCCGCGCCCGCCCTCCGATCGCGTCTTGAAGGCCGCCCAGCGCCACGCAAGGGACGCTTCGTTCGGCGCTGGCGTTCCGTCCAATCTGGAAGCCGTCCAAGCGGGCGTCAGCCTCTGCCGACGCTGCGACCTCTGGCGAGACGCAACCCAAGGCGTTCCAGGCGAAGGTCCGCAAAACGCACCCTTGATGTTTGTC
Organism: Caulobacter sp. BE264; assembly: GCF_031457805.1. Taxonomy (NCBI): domain Bacteria; kingdom Pseudomonadati; phylum Pseudomonadota; class Alphaproteobacteria; order Caulobacterales; family Caulobacteraceae; genus Caulobacter; species Caulobacter sp. BE264. The sequence continues at coordinate 177,171 of NZ_JAVDXI010000002.1, forward strand.
GGCGAGCAGCCAGGCGATCAGGAGGACCTCGCAGGACGTCCCTTCGTCGGACCTGCCGGGGAACTTTTCGACGCAGCGCTGGCCGAGGCTGGGGTGCCGCGCGGACGCGTCTACGTGACCAACGCGGTCAAGCACTTCAAGCACGAGCCCCGAGGCAAGCGCCGCCTCCACAAGACCCCAACCCAAGCCGAAGTCAGCGCTTGCCGCTGGTGGCTGGACGCCGAGCGGCGCCTGGTCCGCCCACGCGTGACCGTCATGCTCGGCGCGACCGCCGCCCTTGGCGTTATGGGGCGACCCACGCGGGTCTTGGAGTCGAGGGGGCGGCCCCATGCCCTGTCGGATCAAAGCCAGGGATTGGTGACGTTCCATCCGGCCTATCTCCTCCGTCTGCCCGACGCGGCCGAGCGGGCGTCGGCCTATCGCGCGTTCGTGGAGGATCTGCGACTGGCGGGTCGACTCTCGGGCCTCGTCTGACCGCGCAGCGAGCGTGCCGGAGCCCGCACGTCGCTGGGCCGCAGAGGTCGCCACCCCAGCGCTGCCTGAACGTCTCACCCTCGGCGTATTGCATACGCCTCGGGCCGAGGGGAGCGGGAGACCCAACCTGTTTCCGCCGCCGTAGCGGCCGGGAGTATAGCCCCGGGCGCTCGGCGTTCGGCGCTTCGTCGGAAACGAAAAAAGCCCGGCTAAGCCGGGCTTTTCAAGGACTTGCGATGGTACCAGCTCTCGGGCTCGAACCGAGGACCTCTAGATCCACAATCTAGCGCTCTAACCAACTGAGCTAAGCCGGCTCATCGCGAGGCGTTGTCTTTAGTGGGATCGTTCGTCGGGATCAAGCACCGATCCCGATGTTTTGAACGGAAAACGCCCCGGAGCCGAAACTCCGGGGCGCTCCTTAGCTTTCGCCTTCGTTCAAGCCCTACTGCGGGACTTGGAACACCAGCGGGACGGTCACCTGGCCACCGTCGACGGGCGCGCCGTCGAGGGTCTTAGGCTTCATCCGGAACAGGCGCGACAAGCGGATAGCCGCATCGCCGAAGCCCATGTCCGCAGGCGATTCGGAAACCACCGAACAACCTTCCAGAGTGCCCTTGGCCGTCACGGTGCACGAAATCGTCGCGCGACCGCTGACTTCCATCCGCTGAGCGCGGTCCGGATAGTACCGGGCCATATCGTCGCCCGAAGGCTTACGGGCCCAGTCCGGACGCGTGATGACCGACGCGCGAGCCGGCGGGTTCGAAGGAACCGGCGGCGTGGGCGAGATCACCGGCGGAGCCGTCTGTTCCACCCGCTTTTCAACGGGCGGGATCGGCAGCGGCGGCGGCGGCGTCACGTCCGGCGGCGGAGCCACCGGGGGACGCGGCTGAACCACGGCCGGAGGCGGCGGAGGTTCATTGGTCGGCGGCGGCGGCGGCGGAGGCGGCGGAGGCGGCGGCGGCGGCGGAGGCAGCTCCACAACCGTCGCGTCGTCCGAGTACTCCTGGAACACGGCTTCGAACTTTTGCTTCGCGAGGTAAGCGAAGAGAAGCGCGTGCAGACCAACCACCACAGTCAGGGCGACGCCGAAAGGACCGAAGCCCTTCTTGCGACGCGGACCATCCGAAGTGAGCGGATCGTAGCGGCGATGCTCGGGCGTATTTTGATCAGCCATGCATCACCCCCTACTGACTATCATCCCGTCCAACGAGCGCCACGCTGTAGAAGCCGTTATCCTGGAGAGTGTTCATCACCTCCATGAAAGCCCCATAGCGAACCTTCTCGTCGGCCCGGATGAAAATGCGCTCCTTGGTCGGATCGCGACGACCCATGCTCTTGGTGATGTCGTAGCCCAGCTCATCGATGCTGGTCTCGTTGTCACCAAGGTAGATCTGCCCCGACTGTTTGATCGAGACGTAAACCGGCTTGGATGGTGGCGGCGATGATTTCGCCACCGCCGGCGGCAGGTTCACTTCGACCGACACGGAGGCCAGCGGAGCCGCCACCATGAAGATGATCAGGAGCACCAGCATAACGTCCACGAAGGGCGTAACGTTGATCTCGCTGTTCTGTTCGACGTTGAACCTGTCGCCCCCACCGCCTGAAAGTTTGGCGGCCATGGGTGTTACGCCCCCTTGTCGAGCTGGCGCGAGATGGCGTTCATCAGTTCAGCAACGAAACCTTCCGAACGCGTGCCGTAGGCCGAGATGCGGGTCTGGAAGTAGTTGTAGAAGATAACGGCCGGGATAGCGGCGAACAGACCGATACCGGTGGCGAGCAGGGCTTCAGCGATACCCGGCGCGACGACGGCGAGGTTGGTCGTGTTGGTGTTCGCGATGCCGATGAACGACGTCATGATGCCGTACACGGTACCGAACAGACCGATGAACGGACCGCCCGAACCGACCGAGGCCAGGAACACCATGCCGCCCGACAGGCGCTTGGCCAGCGAAGCTTGAACGGCGTTGATGGCGTAGGTCGCGCGGCTCAGCGTCGAGTCGCGGTGCTCGCCGGCGACGGCCAGGCCGGCCTGACGCGACAGCTCAACTTCCTGCGAGGCGGCGGCGGCCATGTCGGCCATCGGGTTGCCTTCGAATTCTTCCGACGAGCTGATGCGCGCGATGTCGGCGATCGAGCGAGCGCCGCGGAAGGCTTCCAGGAACTTGTCCGATTGCTTGTTCAGCGCGGCGAACTCGAAAATCTTGGTGAGCAGCAGCACCCACGAGAAAACCGAGGCCAGGATCAGGCCGATCATGACGACCTTAACGACCACGCCGGCGGCCATGAACATGCCGACGGGGGTCAGCGAGTGGCTGGCCTTAGCCTCGCCGCCTTCTTCGGCGGGAGCGGCTTCCGGAGCCGGAGCGGCGGCGGCGGCGGCGTCCGCGGCCGGAGCGGCGGCGGCGTCGGTGGCCGGTTGAGCTTCAGCGGAGGCGGCGGCCGGAGCCGCAGCGTCTTGCGCAAAAGCCGGGGCGCTCGCCATCAGCGCCACGGCGCCGACGAGAGCGATGAGGGGGGTCTTCCGTTTAATGTCGAGCATCTGTCGCCAGTTCCTGATTGGTCTAGCACGTTTGGACCGAGGGTCGTCGCGCGAGAGCGTCTCCACCCTAACTCTGAATAGTCCGCCTGGAGCTCGATAACTCTCGCCCCGAGCGGACCCGCTTCGCTGCGCTCGACCCGTTACGCCCCTCACGAGGACCAGCCTCCAGAAGGATCGTTTCGAAGCGCGTGCAACCGACGCCCTTTCGGGCTCCGGTCTTACCACAATGTTAGAATTGCGGCTGGGGTCCTTTGGCAACCCCTTTTCGCACCGTCAAGGGTCTCATTTGGGCACAAATTCATCGCCGCCCCCCCGCACCCCCAAGGCTTACCGCACTGCACAAAACGGTTTTCCGGATTTCGGGGCGGTTTTTCCCTGCCAACGAGAAAAAGCATGCTGCACCGCAGCAAGGCAACAAAACGTGGGTCTGTGAAGAAAGGCGCCTGTCTGCGCGGCAGATGGGCGGACCGCGCGGCGGAAACAAGTCTGGCCATCGAGAAAACGACGCGCGCGCCGACCGGGCGACCGGGCGGCCTTCCGAACGACTTCGGCCTCTGAAGCCTGACGAGGAGGCAAGAAGAGAGGAGTGGTGCCTGGGGCCGGAATCGAACCAGCGACACGCGGATTTTCAATCCGCTGCTCTACCAACTGAGCTACCCAGGCATCCGGGCTTTGGCGGCTGAAACCGCCTTGGCGACCTCGCCGCGAAGCGAGGAGCCGGGTCTATAGGGGAGGCGCGAAAGGAAGTCCAGCGCCGTTTTATCATTCCCTGTTGATGTCTGGGGATGGCGGATTTTCCTCGTCATCCTCGCCGCCGGCGACCACGTAGCGACCGCTCAGCCAGCGCTGAAGATCCACGTCCGCGCAGCGCTTCGAACAGAAAGGACGAAACGCGGAATCAGCGGGCTTGGCGCAGATGGGACATTTCGCGCTCATCTCGCGGACACCTCAAAACTTTCGACCGCCCGCGCGGCGTCGGGCTCGATCGCGAAACGCCGCCCCAGGCGGTGGGCCAGACCCTCATCAAGCTCGGCCAGGACCGCGTTCGCGACTGCGGGGGCGCAGCGCGCGATGAGACGCCCGCCGGGATCCGCCCTGCCCTCACGCTCCAGAGCGCGAGCGACAAGACGGGCGACGTGCCGAGCGTTGGCGCGCCCGTCGGGACCGAGCAATCGATCGAGAATCGGCGGAGATCGCCGAGGCACGATCATCTCAAGTGTTCCGAACTTGCTGATCGCGCCGATTCCCACGCCTGGATTGTCGGGCGCGAAGGCGTTGCGCGCGGCTGTCGTCAGGGCCTGGGCGTCGTGCCCTCTGCCGACGAGGTCGAATACGACGATCCCGGCCAGTCCCTTGAGGCGAAGAACGCGCGCGGCGACATTGATCGCAGCCATGTTGGCCAGACGCGCAGCGCGCTTGGAATCGCCGGCTTCACGAGCGCCAAGATCAACATCGATCGCGGTAAGCGCCCGAGTCGGCTCGACGGCGATGTCGCCGCCGCCCGGCAAGCTGAAGATGGTGGCCATGGATTCGGCTTCCGCCGCCTCGACCGCGAGCAAGGCCTTGTCGCCCGTCGTGGGGGAGCCGGCCTTCACGAACTGGTGGAGGCGCTCCTCGATTGAAGGAGCCTCAGCCAGCACGCGCGGCTCGCCTTGGGCGTCGGCCACAAACCGCGCCACGGCGGATTTGTCGGCGCGCGAAGGCGTCTTGATCTCGATCTCGACCACACCGCCCTCGACAAGGGGCGGCATGTCGGGACGGAGTGGCAGGATCAGGTCCTGACCGCCCGGCAACTGCACAAAGGCGGATGAAAAGGCCTTCTCGATCTTGCGCACCCGCGCCACGCCCCGCACGCCCTCGGCGTCCAAGGGGTCGTCGCCCGGCCATTCGATCATCAGCCGCTCGGGGCGCCCGTCGAGCGTCACCACGCCGACAGTCTCGCCCACGCCCTTGTAGAGGTAGGCGCGGCGCACGGTGGGAGCCTTTGCGCTCATGGGCGGTAACCCAGGCCGGAAAGCAGGTTCAGCGTCTCGTACAGGGGCAGACCCACAACGCTGGGATAGGAGCCTTGCAGGTCGGTGATGAAGCCACCGGCAAGACCTTGAACGCCATAGCCGCCGGCCTTGCCGCGCCACTGGCCGCTGGCGACATAGCTGTCGCGTTCGACGTCAGACAGGCGCTTGAAACTCACCTTGGTCTCGACTAGGCGCGTCGCCGTGCGACCATCAGGCGCGATCAGCGCAACGCCGGTGAGAACCTTGTGATTCCGGCCGGACAGCAGCTTCAGGCAGTAGAGGACGTCAGCCTCGGTCTCGGCCTTGGGAAGGATGCGACGCCCGACGGCGACGACCGTGTCGGCCGCCAGGACAAAATCGCTCGGCGCGCGCGCGGCGACCACCTGCGCCTTCTCCAGCGCAAGGCGCAGCGCATGGCGGCGCGGGGTCTCGTCGCGAAGCGGAGTTTCGTCGATGTCGGCGGGATCAACCCGGTCGGGCGTTACGCCGACCTGGGCGAGCAGGTCGAGGCGCCGGGGGCTCGCGCTGGCCAGCACCAGCGCCGGCCCGGCGGCCACGGGGGCGGCCGTCGTCGGAGCCATCGGCGACCTACTTGAAGCGGTAGGTGATACGGCCCTTGGTCAGGTCGTAGGGGGTCATCTCGACCAGGACCTTGTCGCCCGCCAGAACGCGGATGCGGTTCTTGCGCATCTTGCCGGCGGTGTGGGCGATGATCTCGTGGTCGTTTTCCAGCTTCACGCGGAACGTGGCGTTCGGCAGCAGTTCGCTGACCGTACCGGGAAACTCGAGCAGTTCTTCCTTAGCCATCAGGCCTCTCAAAGGGACGAATCGAATAGCCGCGAACGCCGCTTTGACGTCGAGTCAGAGCGGGGCCGATCGCGGCGAGGCGCCTCTATAACGCAATTACCCCCCAAACGTCGATGGCGCGCCGAAACGTTGCTTGATGGCGGTCGCCAGCGCGTCCCGGACTTCGCGATAGGCCTCGAGACGCGCCTCCCGCGAGCCGTCGGTAAGGGTCGGATCGTGGGTCGGCCAATACTCGATCTCGACGGAGCGATCGCGAGACAGCTCTACGGCGCGGTGCTGCGCCTCAGGGGTGAGTGAGACAACGACGTCGAAGCTGTCGTCCTCCAGCTGCGCGAAGGTCTTGGGCTTGTGATCGGACACATCCAGGCCAAGCTCGTCCATGACCGCCACGACAAAGGGGTCGATCCCCTCCCCGGCCGGATCGGACTTCAGGCCGCACGAATCGACGAAGGCCCGCGTGCCGTAGAATCGCTTGAACAGCCCCTCGGCCATCGGCGAGCGGACGCGATTGTAGTTGCAGGTGAACAGCACCGCGTCCGGCAACGGCTGCGACACGGTCAGCCCCGCCAGTGCAGCGCGCAGATCAGGGTGAACAGGCGGCGCGCCGTATCCAGGTCGGTCTTGACCTTACCCTCAAGGCGCTCGCGCAGAAGGTTCGAGCCCTCGTTGTGCAGACCGCGTCGCCCCATGTCCAAGGCCTCGATCTGCTGCGGCGAGGAGTTGCGGATGGCCGAGTAGTAGCTGTCGCAGATCAGGAAATAGTCCTTGATCACACCGCGAAACGGCGAGAGCGACAGCAGGTGGCGGCGCTCGTAGCCCTGGCCGGCGATGTCGAAAGCCAGGCGATTCTCGATCAGCGACAGCCGCACGTCATAGGGCCCCTCCCCCGCTTCGACGGGTTCGAAATAGTTACCCTCGAGCAGATCGAAGATCGCGACCTGACGCTCCTGCTCTTGGTCGCGCGACGCGGCCGCGAGGCTGTCCTCGTCGATCTCGATCGACTTGATCCGTTGGGTGGCGCGGGCGTCGGTGCTCATCTGACGCGGGAGGTTCGCGCGTCAGGCGCCGCTTGGCAACCTCACCGACGCCGACAGGGCGTGGGCGGGCAGCCCTTCGGCCGTGGCGAGGGCCACGGTGTGCGGTCCAAGCACCGCGAACGAGGCCGGATCGCACTTCACGATCGAGGTGCGCTTGATGAAGTCGTAGATCGACAGGCCGGACTGGAAGCGCGCGGCGCGGCTGGTCGGCAGCACGTGGTTGGAGCCCGCGACATAGTCGCCGATCGCTTCAGGCGTGAGCCGCCCCAAAAAGATCGCGCCGGCGTGGCGCACGCGGTCGGACAGACGCTCGGGATTATCCAGTGCGAACTCGACGTGCTCGGGCGCGATGGCGTCGACCAGGGCCGGGCTCTCGTCCAGCGGCGCGATGATGACCGCCCCATGGTCGCGCCACGACGCGGCGGCGTCCTCGCCGGTGGCGAGGGTCTTCAGACGCGCGATGACGGCCTGCTCCACTGCGGCGGCGAAAGCTTCGTCGTCGGTGATCAGAATCGACTGTGCGGCCGGGTCGTGTTCGGCCTGGCTGAGCAGGTCCGCCGCGATCCAGTCGGGATTGTTGTCGCGGTCGGCGACCACGACGATCTCGGACGGTCCGGCCAGCGCGTCGATGCCCACAACGCCGTAGAGGCGGCGCTTGGCGGCGGTGACATAGGCGTTGCCGGGGCCGACGATCTTGTCGACGGGCTGGATCGGACCCGCGCCGTAGGCCAGTGCAGCGACGGCCTGGGCTCCGCCCACGCGCCAGATCTCGGTCACGCCGGCTTCCTTTGCGGCGGCCAGCACGGCCGGCTGCAGCTTGCCGGGCGGGGTGACCATGGCGATACGATCGACGCCGGCGACCTGGGCCGGGACGGCGTTCATCAGCACGGTCGAGGGATAGGCCGCCCGCCCGCCGGGCACGTAGACGCCTACGGCTTCCAGCGGCGTCCAGCGCCAGCCCAACTCCACGCCGGCCTCGTCGGTCCAGGCCTGGTCGGCCGGACGCTGGCGGCTGTGATAGGCGCGAATGCGGGCGGCGGCGAAGGCGATGGCTTCGCGCACATCGGCAGGGGTCTCGGCCGCGCCGGCCTCGATCTCCTCGGCGGTGACCCGGATCGTCTCGGCTGTCAGTTCGACCTTGTCGAAGCGCCGGCTGTAGTCGAGCAGCGCCTCAAGCCCCTGCGTGCGGACCGCCTCCAGCACGGTGGCGGCGGCGGCGTCGACATCGGCCGGCGAGCCGCGACGCTCGTCGAGGAAAGCCTTGAAGGCGACCTGGAAATCGGGATCGGAAAATTGGAAGCGGCGCATGGCCTGCTAGATGCGGCTTTTTCCGACCAAGGCAAGCCCGAAAGCCTACGGAATGGCGGGGTCGCGCGTCGAGGCGCGTCGCATCAGGAGCCCGTAGACGAGCGCCGCGATGGCCAGACCGACAAACCAGGCGTAGGTGTAGAGCCCCGTCCAGAAGCCTCCGACGCCCGCGAATAGGTGCGGCGCGGCGGCCGCCAGGAACCCCGGCAGATTGGGAGCCACGCCCAGCAGCAGCGCTACGACGGCGGCGATGTTCCAGCCGCCCCGATAGCGGTAGGCGCCTTCTCGCACATAGAGGTCATCCACCGCCAACCGGGCCCTGCGGACGATCCAGTAGTCCACGATCAGGATCCCCGCGATCGGTCCCAGGAGCGCCCCGTAGCCGACCAGCCAGGTGAAGATGTAGCCCTGGGTGGTCTCCAGCAGCTTCCAGGGCATGATCAGGACCCCGATGACCGCGGTGATCCAGCCGCCCGTCCGATAGCTGATCTTGCTGGGCCACAGCGCGGAGAAGTCATAGGCCGGCCCCACCAGGTTCGCCGCGATGTTGCAGCAGACCGTGTCCAAACTGATGATCAGCAGACCCACCACCACGGCGATCCCGCCGATGTCGCCGGCCAGCTGGACGGGATCCCAGATCGCCTTGCCAAAGATAATCGTGGTCGCCGAGGTGGTCACCACGCTCACCAGGGCCAGAAGCCCCATCGGTACCGGCAGCCCGACCGCCTGGCCGATGATCTGGTCTGACTGACGGCGCGCGAACCGGGTGAAGTCGGGAATGTTCAAGGCCAGGGTCGCCCAGAACCCCACCATGGCCGTCAGCGCGGGCGCGAACACGCTCCAGAACTGACCGGCCTTGGCGCCGCCCTCAGCGAACGCAGAGGGCTGATGCAGGATCGGGCCAAGGCCGCCCGCCTTGTCCACCGCCCACCAGACCATCAAGGCGCAGATCAGGATCTTGATCGGCGCAGTCCAGGTCTCGAGCCGGCGGATCGCCGTCAGGCCCTTGGTGACGAAAAGCAACTGCACGCCCCAGAAGGCGAGGAAGGCTAGAATCTGGCCGACGCCAATGCCCAGCACCGGCAAGGGCGCGCCCTCCAGCTTCCGCCCCACGATCACGCCCAGCAGGGTCAGCAGCGCTCCGCCGCCGATCCAGGTCTGGATGCCGTACCAGCCGCAGGCGACGATCGCTCGGGCCACGGCGGGCACGCGCGCGCCCTTCCAGCCGAAGGAGGCCCGGGCCAGAACGGCGTAGGGCACGCCCCACCGCGCGCCGGCGTGGCCGATTAGCAGCATCGGAACCAGGACGATCAGATTGCCGAGCAGGACGGTCAGCACGGCCTGCGAGGCCGACATGCCCTGCTCGATCAGGCCCGACGCCAGCATGTACGCCGGCACGCAGATCACCATGCCGAGCCACAGCGCCGCAAAGTGCCACCAACGCCAGTTTCGCTGCGCTTCGGTGGTCGGGGCCAGGTCTTCGTTCCAGAGGTCGCTGTCGGGCGCGCGCATGCCGCTCTCCGCGGGTGCGATCCGTCCCCAGCGCGCCGGCCCCCGCCACGGCGCGACCCGACCTTACGGGCGGATCGCGCGCGCTGGCAATCGAGAGAGCGGTGTTACCTGGCGATCCGCTAGCTCAGCGCCGCGTAGGCCAGCGTCGCAAGGCCAGCGCAGAACACGAAGCTCAGCGCGACCAAGGTGGCCCGCCCCCAGTCGAAGCAGGGACCGCCGTGCCGAAGCACCGGCGGCTCGGGCTTGGTGATGTCGCATGCACGGAAAAACGCGGACTGGGCTTCGCCCATCGAGTAGGCGGTCTTTCTGGCCATGAGGGCCTCCCTGACGTTCGCGCCTCTTTTGGACGCGTGGCGTGAGGTTAACACTGCTCGCTCGCGGCGCGAATTGATCGGGCGATCACTAGCGCGTGGGACGAATCCCCGGCGCCGCCCCTGCCCTCAGAAAGATCAGAAAAAAGGCGCCGCTCAAGGTTTGAGCAGGCGCCTAATTCGACGGCTATCAGTCGGCGTGGCCCGGCGTCCGGGACGTCGACCAGGGGTCCGAAACATCCGCGAGCGCCACGTCGAGACAATCGACCGCCACCCGCATGTCGCCGCCGCCCGCAAAGGTCAGGGTGACAACGCCCGCAGGCGCTTCTTCCGCGGGCTCGAAACCGATCGACAGCAGCTCGACGACTGCGCCCTTGGCGTCGCGGCGCAGGTTGCGCGCCTGGACGCTGGTCACGTCGCCGAACTGGAGCGCGGAACGGACCCGCTCCCCGCGCTTGCCCTTGCGCGCCTCCCAGCGGAAGCGGTTGCACGCGATGGTCAGGGTACGCGCCTGGGCGTCCCACCGGATGTCGCCGATCTTGGCGATCGCGTCCTGAAGCGCCGCCGACAGGACGCTCAGATCGTCGGCGTCTTGAGCCAGCAGGCGCAGGGGCTTGGCGGGCTCGGCCATGACTACAGTTCCGCCTCGCCATCGCCCTTGATGCGACGGACCTGAGCTCCGCAAGCGCCCAGCTTCTCCTCAAGACGCTCAAAGCCGCGATCCAGATGGTAGATGCGGCTGACCGTGGTCTCGCCGCGCGCGACGAGGCCGGCGATCACCAGGCTGACCGAAGCGCGCAGATCGGTGGCCATCACCTCGGCGCCTTCCAGCTGGTCGACGCCGCGCACCCGCGCCTCGCCGCCCGACACCGAGATGTCGGCGCCCAGGCGCATCAGCTCCGGGGCGTGCATGAAGCGGTTCTCGAAGATCGTCTCGCGGATCCGGCTCTCGCCCTTGGCCGTCGTCATCAGGGCCATGAACTGAGCCTGCAGGTCGGTGGCGAAGCCGGGGAACGGCGCGGTCTCGATGTCGACGGCGTTGAGGCGCTGACCATCGCGACGGATGATGCAGCCGTCAGCCGTCTCTTCGACGCCCGCGCCAGCCTCCTTGAGCTTGTCGAGCAGCGCGTCGATCAGGCCCGGACGCGCATTGCTGAGGCGGACCTCGCCGCCGGCCATGGCGGCGGCCACGGCGTAGGTGCCCATCTCGATCCGGTCCGGGATGACCGCGTGGGTCGCGCCGTGCAGGCGCGGCACACCCGTGATCGTGACCGTCGGGGTGCCGGCCCCCTCGACCTTGGCGCCCATCGCGTTCAGGCACTCTTGCAGGTCGACAAGTTCCGGCTCGCAGGCGGCGTTGTGGATCACCGACACGCCATCGGCCAGAACGGCGGCCAGCATCGCGTGCTCGGTGGCGCCGACCGACACGAACGGGAAGGTGATCTCAGCGCCCTTCAGGCCCCGCGGGGCCTGGGCGTAGACGTAGCCTTCGTGCAGGTCGATCTTGGCGCCCAGCGCCTCGATGGCCTGCAGGTGCAGGTCGACGGGACGCGCGCCGATGGTGCAGCCGCCCGGCAGCGACACCTTGGCCTGGCCGGAGCGCGCCACAAGCGGACCCAGCACGTTGAACGAGGCGCGCATCTGGCGGACCAGGTCATAGGGCGCGAAGCCGCTGGTGATCTCCGGCGCGTGCAAGAGGGTCTGCTGGCCGTCAGGGCCATCGCTCTCGGTCACCTGCACGCCCAGGCGCGTCAGCAGCTTGCCCAGGAAGCGGGTGTCGGCCAGGCGCGGCATGTTGGTCAGGCGCAGCGGCTCATCGGTGAGCAGACTGGCCGCCATCAGCTTGATGGCCGAATTCTTGGCGCCGCTGACCGGGATCGTCCCGTTCAACTGCGCGCCGCCGATGATGGCGATGCGATCCATTAAGGTCCCTCGAACGCGCGGGGTGGGGACGCCGCGCGGTCCACATGTGAGGCGCGCGTTCTATCCGTTGCAAGAGGGCTTGCAAGGCCCTGACGGTCTAAATCGGCGCCGACAGATCATAGGGACGCTCGTCGGGCCACAACAACGTGTGGCCCGTGCTGGCGAGGTCGATGGCGACCTGCGCCAGATCGATCGCCTTACGCAGGGCCGCCAGGCCATCCGCGCCGAAGGCCGCCTTGCCGGCCGGGGTGTCGAACTGCCCGCCATCGCCCGAGAGCCGCACCGCCACCGCCCATCCCTCACCCGCCGGATTCGGGAAGGGCGCGGAGAGCGCGAGAGTCAGGACGCGGCGCTCGCCGGAGCCGTGAGTTATCCCCAGCAAGTTTCGAACATCGTTATACGGCCGCGGCGCGGCCTCGGCGGCGGTCACGGCGGCGTCCTCACCGCCAGAATCCTTACGGGCCGCAGCTTTTCGCTTGCGGAGATTGGTTCGCAGGGCCTCCGCCAGCTTGGCTTCGCGGGCCGTCTTGTCGTCGTCGATCGGCATGATCCGGGGGTGCGGCGACAAAGTTCTGCGGTCAAGACGATTTTGGGCTTGGCGTTCGCGATTCTCCTCGCTATACGCCCCCTCCTCGTCGCCGCCGTAGCTCAGTGGTAGAGCGCATCCTTGGTAAGGCTGAGGTCGGCAGTTCAATCCTGCCCGGCGGCACCATGGGGACCCAAGCAAGCTTTGTTGCTTGGGTCCCCGCCATTCCGACGAGATCCCCCGTTCAAGAAGACATTGCGGCCCCGCTTTTGGGACCAGGCATGAATCCATGCCGTCGACATGCCAAAGGGTCGCGACCGCCGAGGCGACCGCGACCAGATTGCGGGTTGTCGAACGTCAGGCGGAGACCGCTTCTATCCCAACGGACCTGAGCGCTTCAGTTTCGCCATTGCGACAAAGATCAGCATGCTGGTGACCAGCAGCACGGCGGCTAGCGCCAGCATGGGCGCGAGGTTGCTGCCCGTGGCGTCCCGGACGACCGGCACGAGGTTCTGCGCGATGAAACCGCCCAGATTGCCGACGGCGTTGATCGCCGCGATTCCCGCCGCCGCCTTGGGCCCGCTGAGAAAGCTCGGCGGCAGGCTCCAGAAGACCGGCTGAGCGGCGAAGATCGCTGGCGCGGCGATGCAGAGCATGGCGAACTTCAACGCGGGGCCCGGCACGATGACGCTCAGACTCAAGGCCACCGCGGCGAGCAAGACGGGCCCTGCGATATGCCAAGCGCTGGCGCCATGCCGAGCGGCGTGGCTGGGCACGAACCATAGCGCTACGGCGACGAATAGCCAGGGAATGACGTTGATGAAGCCGTTGACGGTGTTCGAGACGCCAAAGGACTTCACAATCGTCGGCAGCCAGTAGCTGAGCCCGTACGCGCCCAAAGGCATGCCGATATAGAGTCCCGCCAGCAGCAGGACGCGAGGATCGAAAATCGCCTTCCAGGCGCCGCGGTGATCATCGACCTCCCCGCCGCGCTCGGCCGCCAGCGTCGCGGCTAGCCAGGACTTCTCGACGTCCGGCAGCCAGCGCGCTTGGTGAGGTCCGTCAGGCAGTCGCCAGAGCACGTAGGGCGCGAGAAGCACCGCGGGCGCTCCGGTCACCAGGAAGACCCACTGCCAGCCCGCTAGGCCCAGGAAACCGTCCATGCCGAGCAAGAGGCCGCCGATCGCCGCACCGACGGCGTTGGCCAGGGCCGAAGCGATCATGAACAGCCCGACCATCCGCGCGCGGTGCGCCTGCGGGTACCAGAGGGTCAGGACGTAGAGCACGCCGGGAAAGAACCCCGCCTCCGTCGCCCCGAGCAGGAAGCGCAACACGTAGAACATCGCCGCGTTCTGGGTGAAGCCCAGGGCCAAGGTGACCAGCCCCCAGGAGAACATGATCCGGGTGAACCAGACGCGCGCGCCGACACGCGCCAGGATCAGGTTCGACGGCGCTTCGAACAGGAAGTAGCCGATGAAGAACAGCGACGCGCCAAGGCCATAGGCGGCCTCACTGAGGCCGAGCGCAGCGACCATGTCGAGCTTGGCGTAGGAGACGTTCTGCCGGTCGATATAGGCGATCAGGTACATCACGCAGAACAGCGGCATCAGCCGCCGCGTGACGCGCCCGACGGTGGCGCGCTCCAGGTCGCTGGAGGGGTCGGACATCCATGATCTCCTAGGAAGCGGCGGGCGGCGGCGCGGTGGAGTCGCGCTCAATGAGCTGGTGGTCGAGAATGTGGTCGGCCGAGACGGGGTCGTCTGACCGCAGCGCGCGGATCAGGCGATCCAGCGCCACAGCGGCCATCTGGCGAACCGGCTGGCGGATCGTCGTCAGCGGCGGCCAGAGCGTGGTGGCCACGGTCGTGTCGTCGAAGCCGACGACGGTCAGATCGGATGGCACGTCCAGGTGGCGGCGATGCGCGACCGAGACTGCGGCGGCGGCCATGTCGTCATTGCTGGCGAAGATGGCCGTAGGCGGGGCGGCGCTGTCCAGCAGCGTCTCGGCGGCGCCCAGCCCGGAGGCGTAGGTGAACCCGCCGGGAGCGACGATCAGCTCGGCGCCGTCAACAGAAGCGATCGCCGCCCGCGCGCCCTCCAGGCGCTCCGCGCTCGCCGTCTGGTCCGGATTGCCGGTGATGAAGCCGATGCGCCGATGCCCGAGCGCCAGGAGGCGCGCTGTCATCGTCTGGCTGGCCTGGCGATCGTCGATGCGCACATTGATGGCGTCGGCGACCGGCCGGGCGGCGGCCACCACCGCGAGGGGGAGCCCCGCCGCGCGGAGGATCCCGCACGCCATGCCAGACTCGCCCAGCGGCGGCGCCAGCACCACGCCCTGCACGCCAGCGCTCAACAAACGCTCCAGTTCGGGCGCGGAGGGCGGATGACCATCCTCCCCACGGACGAGGATCAGGCGCGCGCCCGCGCTGGTAGCTTCTTCGAAGACGCCGATCAGGAAGTCGCTCATGAAGGCGGCGCTGGGATTGGAATAGACCACGCCGATCCGCAGTTCGCCGTCCATGACGAGATTGCGCGCGGTCAGGTTGGGCTGGAAGTTCAGGTCTCGGATCGCCGCCAGAACCGCCTCTCGGGTGTCCTCTCGGACCTTGGCCTCGTGATTGAGGACCCGCGACACGGTCATGCGCGAGACGCCGGCCCGCTTCGCAACATCGGCCATGGTCGCCCCCCGAACGCGCTCAGGGCGATTCAAGGCGTCACCTCGGCAATGCGCTGGCTGTTGGGCCCCATGGTCACCAGAATCGTCATTCAAACCTCGGCTTCCCCAACCGCGAACGGCCAGGGAATCCTTAGCGCAAAGAAAGGCGCCCGGACCACGATCGATACAGGACGATCGGATCCGGGCGAGGCCGCCCAGGGGAGGTGAAGGCGGACGGCCCGGGACGTCTTAGAAGGCGTAGCGGACGCCCACGTGGTAGAAGCGGCCCAGCAGGTCATAGAGCGCAGGATTGGCGTCCAGGCCCGTGTTGGTCTGCGGAGACGGCGTCGGATCGCGGTTCAGCAGGTTGTCGACCTTGAAGTAGGCCTGAACCCCGTTGCCAAACTTATAGGACGCGCTGACGTCGACATAGGTCGCGCCGCTCATCTGGTTGTAATCGATCGTCGGACGGTTGACGGTCGAGACCGGGCAGCTGCCGGCCTTACACTCGATATACTGGTTGCCGAACGTACCGTCGCTGAACCAGCGCTCCTGGACGCTGAGCGCGAACTTGTCGTTTTCCCAGGACTGGATCGCCAGGAACTTCCAGTCGGGCGTGGCGCCGGAGTTCTGGCCCGCCGTGTCGGTCGCGATCGCGCCCGGGATGCCCGGGTTGGTCACGAACTTGTGGGTGTTCGTCGCCAGACCCCGCACCGTGAAGCGGCCCGGAACGTTGGGCAGCTCGAACCGGTAGCTGCTCTCGATGTCGAAGCCGCTGGTCTTGATCGAGGACAGGTTGAACACCTGCGCATTGACGTAGGGCGTCCCCGCCGCCGGCGTGAAGTTGAAGGCGCTGCAGAACTGCGACAGGCCCGAGTAGCAGAAGTTGACGATCTGCTGCGCGCCCAGGCTCGAGATCCCGCCGTTGAGGACGATGTTGTACCAGTCGACCGAGACGCTGAAGCCCGGCAGCCACTGCGGGTTCGAGAGCACCGCGCCGATCGTGAAGTTCTTGGCGATCTCGGGCTTCAGGTTGGGATTGCCGACCACGTTTTGCAGCACGAGCAGGGCGCCGCCGGTGAACGGATTGGTGAAGTTGGGCAGCGTGGTCGTGACCGGCGCGGCGTACAGCTCCGAGAGGTTCGGGGCCCGGACGTCGCGGGAGGTGACCGCCCGCAGGCGCACGCCGTCGATGGGCGTGTCCCAGGTGCCGCCGACCTTCCAGGTGTAGACCGTGCCGGACGTGCTGTAGTCGGTCCAGCGCCCCGCCATGTTCAGGTTGGCCTTGCCCGCCGCTTCGGAATTGACCAGCGGGATGTTCACCTCGGCGTAGGCTTCCTTCACCGAGTACTTGCCCGCGCCCGAGTGATAGTTGCCGGCGTACCAGTTGGCTCCAGCGACGTTCAGGATCGGGTCGGCCGGATAGTCGGCGTTGTAGGGGGAGTCCGCAGCGCCGTCGCCGTAGGGGTCGCCCTTGACGCGATACTGCTCCTGCCGCCACTCGGCGCCGAAGGCCAGCGAGATGGGCCCGGCCCAGCCCTGGAACGCCTCGCCGCTGAAGTTGATGCTGGCGACGTCCTGCTTCTGCACCGAGTGCTGGTAGGGGCCGTTCTTGGGCGTGATGTAGGCGAGCGCGGCTTCGCTGGGAGCTTTGCCGCCGAAGATGTTGATCGGCGCGCAGCCGTTGGCGCGAGCCACCGGATCGGCGCAGACAATCTGGCCGCCGATCGTCGTGGCCTGGATGGCCTGACGGTAGCGAGCGTTCAGCATGATGTCGCGGACACGGATGTCCGTGGTGTTCTCGCCGTGCTGGTAGTAGGCGTCGTAGCGCCATTCCTTGCCCAGCGCGTTGAACTTGCCGTCCGCGCCGATGACGCCGCGATACTGCGTCCGGGTCGGGTGAACGTTGATGTTGCGCGGCAGCAGGGCGTTGCTGGTGCCGAAGGTGAAGGTCGTGATGCCGTTGGCCGCGCAGGCTGCGACGATCGAGGCCGGCAGGTAGGGATTGGAGCACGACATCGTCAGGCCGGTGGTGGCCGCGCCCGGATTGGGCTGGTTCATGCTTTCGACGCGCGCGGCGTTGAAGGTGGCGTAGATCTGGTTGTTGTCGTCCAGGTCGTAGCCGATGCGAGCGTAGCTGTTCATCCGCTTCAGGCGCGATTGCAGCGACGTGCCGATGCCGACGTTGCCGGACAGGTCACCGCCGATGCAGAAGCCGCCCGACGAGAAGCAGCCGATCACCGCGCCATTGGCGGCCTTGGACGGCGTGCCGCCGCCGTACTGAAACGTGAACGGGTTGCCCGCCTGGTCGAAGGCGGTGCCTTGCAGCGGTCCGGCGCTGATCAGGCCGTACTTGGTGTACTGATAGGCTTGGGCGTGTTCGCGGTAGAGGTACTGAGGCGAGCCGTCATTGGTGACGCCCCGGTTGATCAGGGTGGCGGTGGTGTACCAGTCGCGGCTGCCTGGTGCGTCCTCCCCGAAGCCGCCGGCGGGAACGCCCTCCTCCCAGTCGTACTCGGCGCTGACCTGCACATGCAGGCGATCATCCATGAACGCCTTGCCAGCCGCCACCTGCGCGAGCCACTGGTGGTTGTCGCCGTAGGTGGTGACCCCCGCCATGACGTTGGCCTTGAACCCGACGAAGCGCTTGTTGGTGATGAAGTTGACCACGCCGCCGACGGCGTCCGAGCCGTAGGAGGCCGAGGCGCCGCCGGTCACCACGTCGACGCGCTCGACGAGGAGCTGCGGGAACAGGCTGATATCGGGAACGCCGGTGACGTTGGCGGGCACCACGCGCTGGCCGTCCAGCAGCGTCAGGGTGCGGATGGTGCCAAGGCCGCGCAGCGAGAAGGACGACAGACCCTGCTGGCCGCTCGACGTGCTGAAGGTGCCCGTCGTGGCGCCCGTCGAGCCTTGCAGCGAGGGAAGCTGGGTGATGGCGGTGAAGATGTTGGGCTGAGCGGCGCGTTCGAGATCCGCCTGACCCATGACCTGGGTCGGCGTCGGCGCGGTGAAGCCGGTCGACCGGATCCGCGTGCCCGTCACGACGACTTCGGAGACCGAGCTGGCGCTGTCCGCCGGCGCCTGCGTCTGCTGAGCCTGGACAGATCCCGCCGCCATGATCGTCGCGAACGCGCTGGTCGCGAGCAAGGCGCTCATGAAGCCTGAACCCACTCGCGTGCTACCGACAGCACTCATCCTGAAACCTCCCAATTTCTTGTTGAGACCATCGTTCGATGATCTGAGGCGGACTGTGTCAGACGATGTGACCGCTAACTATACGACCATGGTCGTAGGCCTTCCGGGCAGGGGCGCAGGCGCGCGACAACCTCCGGATTCCCAAGAAATCCAGAGGCGTAGCAGCATTTTCAGTCCGCTTGGCGCTAGCGGACAGCGTAGAGCGAGTGGTGGGTAAGGACGAACAGGGTGCGCTTGTCCTTGCCGCCGAAGATCAGTTGTAAAGGCCGCTCGGGAACATCAATTCGCCCGACCTCCCGGCCGTCTGGCGCGTACTGGAAGATCTGGCCGTTGGCGACGAACACGTTGCCGGCTCCATCGACGGCGACGCTCTCGCCGCCCCGGTTGGCGAAGGCCTGCAGGTCGACCAGCGCGCCTCCCGGTGCGACCGTGCCGCTGTAGGTCTTGTTCTCCGAGGCGTTGGTCACGAACACCCGCTCGCCGACGGCGCCGGCGATCAGGCCGTGGGCCTGCAGCGAGTCCGACCAACGCCAGCCGACGTGATCGAGCGGCCCCTGCTTCCAGACCCGGAACGCTGGCAGGGCCAGACTGCCGTCAGGCGACACATAGGCCCGGGCCTTCGCCGTTCCGACATCCCGCGCGAACATCTCGGCCAGCGTCGTGAACTGACCCGTGGCCGGATCGAACTGATCCCGGAACTCGCCGTTGTTCCACCAGTTCACGGGCAACAGGGTTCGCGCCTCCGCCCCAGCGCTCCAGGGGGCCGACGCAATCATCGTGATCTGTTCGTTGGGGCCGCGCGGGTCGATCGAATAGACGCTGGCCTCGGGCCCGTAGGAGGAGACGACCAGGAGATTGCCGGAGCGATCGACCGCCAGGTTGGTCGGATCCAGCGAATGATCGCGCACGATCTCCAGCCCCTTGGCCTCAGTCCAGCGGTAGATTCGCTGGAAGCGCTTCTCGATGAAATAGAGCGCCCCGTCGGGCCCGGTGGCGGCGCCGGAAATCGACCAGAAGCCGGTCTCCAGCTTCCTGACGCGCGGATCGGCGGCGGCTGCGACGCCGGGAACGGGGTCGCCGGTCACATCGAGGACCGCAAACTCGCGCTCGCGCACCGCAAGCTTGCGGGTCTTGTCCTGGATGGCGTTCTCGAACGGGAACTTGCTGGCCCTCAGGTAGGTGCCGCAACCCTTCTCGTCGCACAGCGCAATGCCGCTCTCGGCGTTGATGTGGACATTGCGGAAGCGGATATCCGTCGAGTTGAACAGCTTCACCGCCGTCTCGGCCGGGTGGTAGGACCGCGTGACCCGATAGCCGTGATAGTTGGCGAACAGGATGTTGCGCGAGTTTCGCACCTCCAGCGACACCGCATCCGGGCCATCGCCGACCTCCTGTTCGGTCTGGGGCGCGAGGAACTCCCAGTTCTCCACGTTGTCGAGCACGAACTCGTTGCGAACGTGGTGCTCGACGGACACCTCATAGACACGTCCCGGCGTCTTGGTGTCGCTGATGTAGAAGCCCGCCGAGGCGAAGGTGTTCGGGCTCCAGACATTGGCGAAGGTGCCGCCCCCGCCATCGGTCACCCAGATGCTGGGATACTGGGCGTCCCAGCGTCCGTCGGCCACAGGGTCGCCGCTGCGCGCCTGGGCCGCGCTCAAGGGTTTGCCGTCGACGGTAGGCGTGCCGCCGCCGCCCATGATCTTGACGTCGGTGACCAGCGAGTGTTCCCCCGAACGCCAAAGCAAGGCCGAGGCGCGCGGATTGATCCGCCCTGTAAACAGGCCGACCCCCGAGACAATGTTGTCGCCGCCCCTCGGGCTTTCCAGGATGGGGCGCACCGCACCGACGCCCGCGTGGCGCGGATTGTTGTCGGGAATGACCAGTTGGGCCAGCGCCGGGTGCAGCCCGATCAGCACGGTATCCGCCTTCAGCTTCAGGGTGTCCGACACCATGTAGAAGCCGAACGGCAGATAGAGCACCCGGTGGCTGTCGATCGCCTTCTGCAGCGCGGCGGTGTCGTCGGTGACGCCGTCGCCCTTGACGCCTAGCGTCTTGACGTTGGTCCACTCCCGCATCGGCGGCGTCGCGCGCAAGGCGGCCGCTGGCGACGGGGGCAGCGCCTTGAGCGGCGCGATGTCGGCGAGGGTCTTGTACTCTCCCATCTGGCCAAGGCCCGGCAGGGTCAGGCCGTAGGTGAAGGATCCCACCCGATACGCCCTTCCCTTCCCCGCAACGGTGCGGCCGCTGTCGCGGAAACGGGCGAAGGTCGGGGTGTTGGCGGCGACGGCGTTGTCGAAGCCGACCTGGGTGAAGACGTTGTCCTCGCTGGAGATCACGACGCCGGCCTTGGAGACGTTCTCGAAGCGGACGTTCTTGCCCCAGAGACTGTCGCTGTAGCCCCGGTCGATATCGATCCCGACGGGCGTGTTCTTGATCGCGACGTTGATCAAGGTCAGGTCGACCTCATGCTCGCGGATCGCCGCGTCGCGCTGGCCGTCGAAGGTCGAGTCCATGACTGTGAACTGCCAGGCCGGCGAGGTCTTCTCGGTGACGATGCCGTACCGTCCGCCCCGGAAGTGAACGTCCTGCATGACGTTCCCCGCCTGGTAGACACCGGCGAAACCCGAACCGATCCGGAACTCCATGTGGCTCAGGAAAGCGTGCTGAGCCATACGGAAACGCACCCCGGCGGCGGCCGGATTGCCCTCGCCGATCTCGATGTCGATGTTGCTCATCGACGAGTAGAAGGTCCCCGAATTGGCGTCGCGAACCTTGGCGCCCACAGGGCGGGCGGTCGGAACCGGCACGGGGATGTCGCCCACGGCGTACTGGTCGCCCCCCGTGAAAATGACCATAGTCCCCACGCCGTCCTGGAAGCCGGGCGTCTTGTCGCCGAGAAGCAGAACCGGGCGGGTTGGGCCGACGCCGAACACGCGAACGCCCGGCGGCACCAACAGGCTCCGGGTCAGCCGATAGCGCCCGGACGGCAGCAGCACCAAGCCGTGGCCCGTCGCGTCGCGGGCTGCGGTGAGCGCCTTCTGGATCGCGTCGGTGTCGTCCGCCCGGCCATCGCCCACCGCCTTGACGGTGATCGCACGCGGCTCGTCGGGCGCGACGGGAAAGGCGGAGTCGGCCGCGAAGGCCAGGGCCGTCGGGCTGGCGGTGGCCAGGATCGCCGCCAACAGGATCGCTCTCATCTCGCACCCCCAAAACTGCCTGTGCGAGTGATAGAGCGCAGGGCGGCGCCCACCATCCTCGACCATGGTCGTAGTTACGGGGCGCTGACGCGTGGGTAGAAACGCTACCTGATCCTTGCGTGTCGCCTGGTCGATACGTCAGTCGCCCCAGCCTCAGGGACGCCGCTTGCCGACACCATCGCCCCTGCTTGCCCCGCCTGGCCTCGCCATCATCGCCATGGGCGTCAGCGGCAGCGGCAAGTCGACCTTCGGCGCTCTGCTCGCACAGCGGCTGGCTTGTCCCTTCCTCGAGGGAGACTCCTTCCACGCGCCAGCGGCGGTGGCCAAGATGCGAGCCGGGCGCCCGCTGGACGATGACGATCGCTGGCCCTGGCTGGACCGGCTAGGCCAAGCCATCAGCGAGGCTGTCGACGCTGGCGGCCTAGCCGTGGCCGCATGCTCAGCCCTGAAGCGAAGCTATCGCGCGCGGCTGACGGCGGCCATCGGCGCGCCGACACGGTTTGTCCTGCTGGAAGCGAGCCATGACGAGCTGCTGCGCAGACTGAACCGGCGGCCGGGGCACTACATGCCGCCCAGCCTGCTGGACAGCCAGTTGGCGACTCTGGAGCGTCCCGAAGCCGACGAGCCTGTTCTCCGAGCGGAAACCACCGCATCGCCGGACCAACTGTGCGATCGCGTCGAGGCGTGGCTGGCGGACGCTGGCTCAGCGCCGCAACCTTCCTCCGGCTTACGGCATCAGCCGCTTTCGCCCGCGTGACAGATGCCAGCGCATGGCCAGCGCCGCGCTGTCGCCATCCTGGGCCCGGATCGCTTCGACGATCATCTCGTGCTCGCGCATCATCTCGCTGATCGCTTCAGGCGGCCGCGAGCGGGAGATATCCACGCCGGCCCGCATGATCTTGTCCACATCAGCCTCCAGCGCCTCGAAAGCGACGAGAAACGCCGGATTGGCCGTGGCCCGAACGATGCGGCGGTGCAGCTCCATGTCCTCAGCGTGGGCGGGGGCGCTGGACAAGAGGGCCGCGCGAAGGTCCTCCAGCGCCGCCTCGATCAAGCCCATCTCCTCAGCCGAGCGCCGGACAGCCGCCAGCCGCGCCGCCTCGGCTTCAAGCACGAAGCGCACTTCGTAGCTGCCGAGCGTGGCCGGCAACTCCGATAGCGGCATATAGGCGCCCAGCTTGTCGGACGGCCGGTTCTTCACATAAGAGCCCGCGCCGCGCCGCGCCTCGGTGATGCTGTCGGCGGCCAGGCGCACCAGGGCTTCGCGAACCACGGTGCGGGACATGCCGAACATTTCGGCCAGACGCGACTCCGACGGCAGGCGATCTCCGGCCTCCAGACCCTCGCGATTGATCAGCTCGACGATGCCTGTGTAGGCCCGATCAGCCAGACGCCCTTCGTTCATGCCTCGACCTCCAGTCCCCATCACCATCGGGCGGTTCGGCGCCAAGGCAAAGCGCCGATGCCTGTTCCAGCGCCCCCAGCTCGACACGCCCACACGATGTCCGACAGGTTCAAGGCAAAACCTGTATGACAGCTTTTAGATTTTTCCGACCTAAGAGAGAATGTTCACGTGCACATTCCTAAAATCTCTTGAATTTGTCCGACAGATAAGGCAATGGTCGAACCATACGACCCGGACTCGCCAGCACAGCGCGGCGATCAAAATGAGCGGGCGTCGCGCCTTCGGGCGTCTTTGGGGTTGAGACAGAGGGGTTCGGGAATGACAACGGAAGTCCGCGCCACTGATCGGGAAATGGGCTCGGCGCTCGGCGGTCTGACGCCCACTCAGTTGAAGGTCCTGGAAGGCGTAAACTCAGGCCTGCTGAACAAGCAGATCGCCTTCGATCTCGGCATCGCCGAGGCCACGGTGAAGGCGCATATGACCGCGCTGATGCGCAAGCTCAATGTCCATAATCGGACCCAGGCGGCCCTCGCGATCCAGGCGCTACGCGCAGGCAACTAATCAAGTGGCGAGCCCTTGGTGGTTGCCGACGCCTCAGGCTGACGGACGAAGCTCGATCAGAACCACGTCGTTGGCCCGCATGGGCAGGTCGACGACGGCGTCGTCCGAGACGCGCAGCACCCGGTCAATCTCCGGCCGGTCTTGGGCCAGCGCCTGCAGCGCTTGAAACTGCGCCGCCGTAAGTGTGCTGGGCATACCCATCTCGATATAGGCGCTGTAGGCGTCGTTGCGCTGATAGCCGACACGACGCACCCGCAGTTGGTAACGCCCTTCCCTGAGGCCGCTTAGCTGGACCCTCAGCGGCTCGACATCCGCAGCGGGGTGGGGGCGCGTGTAAAATGGCCGGTTACTGACCTTCTGCTCGGGCTGTCGCCACGCATAGGCCAGCACGGTCACCTGATCACCGTCCCGGGCGGCGAAGACCTGGTCGTCATCGCAGGCCAACTCTCGCCCTTTCAGAGCGTTCAGGTATTTGTAGGCGAACCAGGACGGCTTTCGGATCCCTTGCGGATTCATCAGCCCAAAGCCGCCCTGGAATGGCGCGGTCGGCGGCCCCGGCTCTTCGAAGAGATCGGTGTAGGTCCAGTAGCTCATACCCTGGACCAGTCCCTTCACCCGGCGCAGCTTCTCGACGATGTAGGCGGCGCTGACATAGCTGTCATGGACGCTGTCCCGCGGCGTGTAGCTTGTGCTCCATTCGGTGAAGTAGAGCGGCAGCCCCGGGAAGGCCGAGGCCTCGATCTGTTCGCGGACACGACGCACGTCGCCCACCACAGCATCGGGCGACGGCGAGAGCTTGGTGTCCTGCACCCCCTTCTCATCCAGAAAGCCGCCATCGACGCCGTAGGTGTGGGTGGTGACGAAGTCGACAGCCGAGCCGCGCTTCTTCACATGAGCCAGGAATTCCGGAACCCACGCCGCGCCGGCTGTCGATGGCCCGCCGACCCGCAGGGCCGGATCGATCGCCTTGATGGCGCGGGCGGTGACGTCATAGAGCTCGAAATAGGCCGCCTGGTCCGCCTTTTCCCAGAAGCCGTCGAGATTGGGCTCGTTCCAGACCTCGAAAAACCAGCTACGCACCTCTTCGACGCCATAGCGATCGCGCAGGTGACGGACAAAGGCGTCGATCAGGTCGCGCCAGGGGCCAAGCTGCGGATGTGAGGTGTTACCCTTCCAATAGAAGATGGTCAGGTCCGAGGTCTTCATCGCCCCGGGCGTGAAACCAAGTTCGACGAAAGGCTTGATCCCCTTGGCCAGCAGGGCGTCGTAGAGCTGGTCGATCTTGGTCCAGTCGTAGACGATCTTGCCGTCCTGGACCTTCACCGTGCCCAGCACGTCGTGGAAGATCGCGTGAAAGCGGATGTAGCGGAATCCCAGCTCGTCGACGGTCGTCTTCAGCTGGGCCTGACTGTCGTCCCGGATCAGGGTCCCGGGATAGTCGGATCCGATCGAGAGATCGAAGAAGCGGTCGACGGAAGCGCCCATCTTGCGCGCATCGATGCTGATCATCCGCTTACGGGATCCGGCGTTAGCCGCAACCGGTAGACTGGACAGGCCAGCCACGACAGCTCTGCGCGATAGCGACATCCCGTTCCTCTCCCTCTTGGGAGCAACGGCTACACGGCGATGATAGCGCTATCAATCATTTTGTACGATAAATAGAGGACAGCCGCGTCGGGCGCGGCCGTCCTCAGTGTGGCTACAGCGCCGACTTGTAGAGCGCCAGCAGCTCAGTCCAGGCCTTCTCCGCCGCCGGCTCGTTGTAGGCCTGGCTGCCGGGCACGGTCCAACCGTGGTTGGCGCCGACATAGACCTCGACGGTCGCCTTGATCTTGGCCTCGGCGAAGGCGGCCTTGAGCTTGTCCTTCGAGGCAGGATCGCGCTTGTCGTCATTGTCGGCGACGGCGACCAGATAGTCCGCCTTGGTCTTGGGGATCAGCAGTTGCGGGCTATCCGGGCCTTCGGCGGTCAGGCCGCCACCATGGAAGCTGGCCACCGCGCCGATCCGCGCGGCGTTCGAGCCGGCGGTGCGGAAAGCCAGCGGCCCGCCCATGCAATAGCCTTGAACACCGACGCGCTTGGCCTTGTTGGTCTGCGGCTGGGCGTCGAGATAGGCGACGAAGGCGACGGCGTCGGTGACAGCGGTCGTCGGCGTCACCGTCCGGGCCAGGGCCGAGATCGTTTCCCGGTCCTGCGGATTGGCGAAGCTCATAGCGCCCTCCATCACCGGGGCCTTCTTGGTGCGGTAATAAAGGTTGGGAACCAGGACCACATAGCCCGAGGACGCCAGGCGACGGGCCATCTGACGGAACACCGGGCGCAGGCTCCAGATATCGGGCCACACCAGCACCGCCGGCCACTTGCCCTTCCCCTTGGGATAGAACAGCACCGCATCGGCCGTGCCATCGGGCGTCTTGACCTCGACATCCTTCTCCACGACCGAGTCGTCGGCATGTGCGACCGTGGCGACGCCGGTCAGGGCGGCGGTCAGCAGACCGAACCGACGCCGCGAGATCGTCGGGTCCTGAATGAGGCCGGGGTGGATTTCATCATCGCACATGGCGGTCTCCTCCTGAGGTTTGGGACCGGCACGCTATAACCGCGTTATCCGTTCGCCTATCCACTTTACCGGGCTGCCGAATAGGTCGCCTTGCCGGGGACGAGCAGGTCTTGCTTGCGACCGTCGCACACCGCGTAGCTGAACCCGGACTGGATCGCCCAGGCTCCGACCTCGCCCGCCTTGTTTACGGCCAGGAAGCCGACCTGGATGTCCTTGGCGTGCGGCTTCTTCTTGAGAATCCGCTCGACAGCCTCGCGGCACGCCGCCTCGGGCGAGCGCCCCTGACGCATCAGCTCGACCACCAGGAAGCTGCCGACATTGCGGATCACCTCTTCGCCGACGCCGGTTGAGGTCGCGCCGCCGACCTCGTTGTCGACATAGAGGCCCGCGCCGATGATCGGGCTGTCGCCGACACGTCCGCGCATTTTCCAGGCCATGCCGCTGGTCGTGCAGGCGCCGGCGATGTCGCCCTTCGCGTCGATGGCCAGCATGCCGATCGTGTCATGATTGCCCGCGCCGCCCGGCGTGCCCAGCTGCCCCGTGGTCTTGCCGTAGTCCAGGACCTCGCTGTTGGCCTTGGGATTGTAATTGGCCTCCTTCTTCCAGGCCTCCCAGGCTGCGCGGGACTCTGGCGTGAGGAGCTCCTCGCGCGGGAAGCCCTGCTCTAGCGCGAACTGCAGCGCCCCAGCCCCGACCAGCATCACGTGCGGCGTCTTCTCCATCACCCGACGGGCGACTGAAATCGGATGGGCGATGTGTTCCAGCGCCGCCACCGCGCCGCAGTTGCCCAGCTCGTCCATGATGCAGGCGTCCAGCGAGACATTCCCGTCCCGATCCGGATAACCGGCGCGGCCGACGCTGTGGTTCTTCAGGTCCTGCTCGGGAACCCGCGCGCCCGCCTCGACAGCGTCCAGCGCCCGGCCGCCCCTGGACAGGACAGTCCATGCCGCCTGGTTGGCGGCGACGCCGAAGTCCCAGGTCGAGATCACGCCGGGTCCTGTGAGGTTGACGCTGCCCCCCTGCGCTGTCGCCCGCCCCGCGCTCAGCATCGCCGAACCCGCGAGGGAGGCGCCGATCAGGCCTCTACGATTCAACATCCGTGTGCTCCAACAAGACCGCGCCGAATCCGTAGCACCGCCTGGAGCCCAGCATGAGCCCCGAACACATCCTTCTGGAAGTCTGTGTCGATACGCCCGCAGGACTGGCGGCGGCGATCGCCGGCGGCGCTGATCGGATCGAACTATGTGCGGCGCTCGCCCTTCAAGGCCTGACCCCGGCGCCGGGACTGATGGCGCAGGCGGCTTCCGCGCCGATCCCGATCTATCCGATGATCCGGCCCCGCAACGGCGACTTCTGCTACGACGAGCGCGATGTGGACGCCATCAAGCGCGACATCGACACGGTGCGCGCCTACGGCCTGGCCGGCGTCGTGATCGGCGCCAACCGCACGGACGGTGCGCTGGACCTCCCCGTCCTGCAAGCGCTCGTGGCCCACGCCCAAGGCCTGGGCATGAGCTTGCATCGGTCGTTCGACCTCGTTCCGGATCAGGCCGAGGCGCTTGAGATCGCCGTCGAGCTGGGGTTCGAGCGGGTCCTGACTTCTGGCGGCGCCCTGACCGCTGAGGCCGGTGCGGAACAGATCGCCGCCCTCGTCGAGCAGGCCGCAGGACGCATCGGCATCCTGGCCGGCGCGGGGGTCAGGCCTGGAAACATCGCCGAACTGGTCCGTCGCACCGGCGTGCGCGAAGTCCATGGTTCATTCGGCGGCCCGATCCCTGGCGCCGCGCCAGGTTCGAAGCTGGGCGCGATGGGCTTCGTGCCGCCTGAACTGCGCGACACCGATCAGGCGGCGGTCGCGGAAGCCGTGCGGATTCTCCGCGCGCTTTAGCTTTCGATGATGTGCGGGATGAACCGCGAGCGGTCGCGCGTCACGCGGCCACGATCCTCGCGCACGCCTACGCCTGCCGGCTGGTCGCCGATGACCCAGGACCCGATCACCGGATAGTTCGCGCCAAATCGCGGCGGCGGCTTCAGTTCCTGACGGATCCAGCCTTCGCCGCCGTAGCCCTGGTCGAGCACCCTGCCCTTGCGGCCGTCCTTCCAGAGCTCAATGTTCGCGCCCTCGCGGCTGAACAGCGGCTTGCGGGCGTAGCTGGACCCCAGCCGCGCGACCTTGGGATCGTCGTCGAAATAGGCCTCCAGCAGGTTCGGGTGCCCCGGATGCCGCTCCCAAAGCAGGGGCAGCATCGCCTTGTTCGACAGAACCGCCTTCCAGGGCGGCTCGAGGAACAGGGTCTTGGAGCCCGCGATGCTGGCCGCGTAGGGCTCGCGCAGCATGTCCTCCCAAGGATACAGCTTGAACAGCGCGCCGATAATGTAATTGTCCTGGTCGACGAAGCGGCCGTCCGCATCGAGGCCGATCGCTGTGGTCGGTACGAACTTGGGCTCCAGGCCCGCCAGCCGCCCCATGTCCTCCAGGAACCGCACCGTCTGACGGTCCTCGACGAAGTCAGGGTCGCTTGCGAAGTGGACGAAGCCGCCGTTCGGGAAGATCGCCTTGAAGCGCTCGGCCAACTGGTCGTGCAGGCTGTTGAACTGATCGGTGGCGTCGGGCAGCGCGCCCTGCTGGATCATGTCCTCCAGCCACAGCCACTGAAACACCGCCGCTTCATAGATGCTGGTCGGCGTGTCGGCATTGTATTCATAGAGCTTGGGCGGCCCGGCCCCGTCGTAGAAGAAGTCAAACCGACCATAGAGCGACGGATCGCGGGCCTTCCAGGAGGCGGCGACCAAGTCGCGGGCGTCTTCCGGGATCTGCAGCCGGGCCATCAGGGCGTCGCTTTTGACGGCGTCGTCGACTAGGTCCAGGCAGAGCTTGTGCAGCGCCTCGGTCGCGGGTTCCAGGTGACCCTCGACCTCCTCCAGCGTAAAGGCGTAGGCCGCTCGCTCATCCCAGTAGCGGCGGCCATCGGCGTGATGCCAGGTGAAGCCGACGGCCTCGGCCTTGGACTTCCAGTCCCGCCGAGGCTTGAGGGTCAGACGACGCATCAGGCGTTCGAGCCGTCCCGACCGACCTTTTGCTTGTCCTCGATGGCCAGCATCGGGGCCGGCAGGGCCTCGTCCTTCGGGGCCATCAGGCGGGCCAGCACGTCCTCGGCGCCGCTCGCGCCCGGCAGGATGCCCGCCGCCGCCAGCTTGGCGTCGAGATCCGCGCCGGTCTTGCGGTCTTCCGACTCGCTGTGCAGCCGGAACTGCTCCTCGCGAACCGCCTGGCGCTCCTTGATGCGCTTCAAGCTATCGGCGGCCGAGCCGACCACGCCGCTGGCCGAACCCGAGCGCGAGATCACCGCCGCCTGAGCCTTCTGAACGCTCTCGTTGACCTTGACGATCTCGATCTCGCGGCGCAGCGCCTCAACCTTGGTGTCGGTCTGGGCGATCACCGTGCGCAGCTTTTCCTCGGCGGCGCGCAGTTCGTTCATCTGCGTCGCCTTCTGGCCCGCGTCCTTTTCGAGGTCGGCGATGCGTTGCGCCACTTCCAGCGCCAGGGCCTGGTCGCCCTTGTTCATCGCCGCGCGGGCCGAGGACTCGTACTTGCGCGACTGGTCGGTCAGCTGGGCGACCTCGGTCTCCAGCGCTCGACGGCGCGCGACCAGCTTGGCCAGCTCGTCCCGGGCCTTGCCCTGAGCGGTGTCGGCGTCGCGGATTTCCTGGTCCAGGATGCGAAGGGCGTTGGCGTCCACCACCGTCTGCGCGCCGTCATGCGCCGCGCCACGGAACAGGGCCGAGAGCTTGCTCCAGATCGACATTCGAAGTTCTCCGGTCTCTGTCTTTAGGCGGCCGCGACGCGGCTCTTTTCGAAGGAATCGCGCAGGTCGCTGGCGGCGGCGATGGCGTTGTCGGCCAGGGTTCGCAGCTCGATGATCAGCGTCTGCAGCGTGGTCTTGGACGAGATCTCGCCCATCAGCTCGTAATAGTCACGACCGTCGACCGTGGTGATGCCGAAGTTCGACAGCGGCACGATCTTCTGGGCCTTGAGCAGGAACTCGTTGAACGCCGCGCGATCGTTCTGCTCGTCGCAGGCCCACAGCAGGGTCGAGACGACCAGCTGCAGCGCGCCGCCGCTGACATAGATCGGCAGGTCGCCGAATTCGTGCATGACCACCATCAGCACGGGCTCGACGCCCTCGACGACCGTGACGGTCATCTCGTCCTCGCGCACGAGCGCGCTTTCCACCAGCGCATCGCGCAGGGTGTGGATCGTCCAGGCGGTGTCGATAACGGAGTCCATGTGTCTGACGCCCTTGGGGGGATTGGGATTGGTCTGTAGCGCCGGTCCGCGGACCGACTCGACGACGATGGCCTGCACGGCCGAAAGAATGTCGGGCTTGCACGCCGCCGGCGCCCAGACCTCGATTTTCACGAAGCCGGCGTTCCGTCGCGCTTCGCGCCACGCCCGCGTTCTTTCAGCGGCCTGAGCGCTTCTCTTCAGTTTGGCAGGCATGCGTTACATGTACGCATAACATGTATGCTTGACAAGTCACCGTTCGACGTCATCCTGCGACCGACTTCACCCGAGGGCAAGCACGCTTTCGGGAAACCGGCCTCGCCCCTCAGATAAGCGAGCCGGCCCAGGATTCGAGGCCTCGCCGATCGCGATGTTCGGAAAACTCTTCGGCCGCAAAGACCAGCCCTCCGGCCCCGCCCTACCCATCATCCGCAACGTGACGATCGGCCGGACCGTGGTGCTGGACCCGCTGGCTTGGCGGCGACTGGGCGCGGAGACCAAGTTCGCCCTCGATCGCGATACGCTGGAGATCACCGCGCAGGGCCTGATCCAGCTAAATGACGGCGCCTTCGTGCATCGCTTCTACACGGACGATGAGATCCTGTTTCAGGTCGTTTCCGACGACCGCGAAGGGCAGAAGGCCAATGATTTCACCGTCTTCACGCCCTGGGCCAGCGAGTACCCGGCGGATCGCACGGATCATGAACTCTGGAGCGAACGCCTGCGGTCTCGCACGTTCCAACCCGAGGGCCTGCCGGCCTACACACGCCTCTGGTTCGGCGACGAGGCGGAACGCCAAGATCCCGTGACCCTGTGGGAAGACGTCTACTACGCGCGAGACGCCCAGACGCCCGATCGGCGCCTGTTCCAGACGGTGATGCTGTTCCACAGAGACCTGCTCGGCGGTGACGGCCGTGAGCTCTTGCTGGCGCTGACCCTCGAGCCCGAGGACAGCAAGGACGTCAGCCACGAGACCATGATCGGCCTGCCGCTATCGGTGGGCGAGTTCCGAGCCTAAGTTTTGAAAGGCCAAGCGTTCGATCCGCACGCGCTGGTCGACCGGTCTTCTTGAGGGAGCCTGCCAGATGTTCGACTTCATCGGTTTCAAGGCGGGAGCGGTGGCCTTCCTGCTGGCCTTCGTGGTCGCGGGCCTGTTCACGATCGCCTTCAAGTACGTCTATCAATGGGTGACGCCTTACAACGAGCGGGCCTTGATCCGGCAAGGCAACATAGCGGCCGCCATCGCTCTGGCCGGCGCCTTGATCGGCTATGTGTTGCCACTGGCCTCGGCGCTCAGCCACACCGTCAGCCTGCCTGAGTTCGCCGCCTGGGCGACGCTCGCCGGCGTGATCCAGATCGCCGCCTTCACCGGCGTTCGCATCGTCGCCCTGCCCGATGTCAAGGCGCGCATCGAAAGCGGCGAGGTCTCGATCGGCATCTACCTCGCCGGCATCTCCATCGCGGTCGGCCTGCTCAACGCCGCCTGCATGACGGCCTGAGGATCTCGCCATGACCGCTCCTCGCAAGCGCTCCCAGTCCCTGAAGCTCAGCACCATGCTGGCCGGCGCGGCCTCGCTGACCCTGGCCGGCTGCGACGATCCCTCGCCCCAGGCCAGCTGGGATCCGAACCGCGGCGAACAGGTCGAGGCGTTCAGCTATAAGAGCCTCGCCGAATGCCAAGTGGCCAACGAGGTCTCTGACGAGCAGTGCGCGACCTCTTGGGCCGCCGCCCAGAAGGACGACGCCGATAAAGCGCCGCGCTACGATGCGCGCGCCACCTGTGAAGAGGTCTATGGGGCTGGCAATTGCGTGCCCCGCAGTGAGAACGGGCAAAGCTTCTTTGGGCCCATGCTCGCCGGTTTCGTCATCGGCCGCATGCTGGACGGCGGCGGCGGCTACTATCGCGGCACCGGCATGTATCGCCGCGATGACCGCGACGGCGGCGGATATTACTCGACCTGGGGCGGACGTCTGGGTCGCGACTACGGCACCGGCAAGACGGTCATCAGCAAGACCAGCATCGATCCGCCGGACGTCATCCGCAACGCGCCGCCGAAGGTGCAGACCCGCACCTCGGTGGTCTCACGCGGCGGCTTCGGCGGCGGGCGCAGCTACGCCAGCAGCGGCGGGTTCAAGGGCGGCTTCGGCGGCTGATGCGGGTTCCTCTCAGGTCCAGCCTTCGGCGACCAGACGCTGAGCCAGCACCCGCGCGGCCATGACGACATCGTTCCAGACGACCTCGAACCCGGCGTCGTTGCCGTAGTAGGGATCGATGACCCCGCGTCCAGCGTGACCTTCCACCAGGTCCAGCAAGAGGCCCACCTCGGCGGTCGCATCGGCCGGCGCGACGTTCAGAAGGCCGCGCAGGTTGTCATGATCCAGCGCGTAGATGTGGGTGAAGGTCCGGAAGTCCTCGGCTTGCACCTGGCGCGCGCGCTGGCCGCTGATATCGACGCCATTTCGTCCCGCCACAGCGATGGCGCGCGCGTCCGGTGACGCACCGGCGTGCCAGCCGCCTGTGCCGGCGCTGTCAGCCAGGATGTCCAGGCCAAGCCGCTCCGCCTCGGCGCAAAACGCCCCCTCGGCCAGAGGTGAGCGACAGATGTTGCCCATGCAGACGAACAGAACCGCAGCCTTGGCCATTAGTGTCTCCCCCACCCGCCGCCGCCGGGCGTTTCGATGACGATCGCGTCGCCTGAAGACACCTCGACGAGGTCGGTCGCGCCCAAGGCTTGAACCTGACCGTCGGCGCGCTCGACTCGCGCCGATCCCGAGGCGCCGGACCCGCCCCCTTCGAGGCCGAACGGCGCGACGCGGCGGCGATTGGACAACAGGGTCGCGGTCATCGGCTCGCGGAAGCCGATCCTGCGCACGACACCATCGCCGCCCCGGTTGGCGCCGGCGCCGCCCGAGCCGCGCCGGATCGAGAAGGCCTCGACGAGCACCGGATAGCGCGCTTCCAGCACCTCGGGGTCTGTCAGGCGGCTGTTGGTCATGTGCGTCTGCACCGCGTCCGTCCCCGCAAAGTCCGGCCCCGCGCCGGAACCGCCGCAGATGGTCTCGTAGTACTGTCGACGATCATCGCCGAAGGTGAAGTTGTTCATCGTCCCTTGCGCCGCCGCCATGACGCCTAGAGCGCCGTACAGGGCCTCGACCACCACCTGGCTGGTCTCGACATTGCCCGCCACCACCGCCGCCGGATAGCGCGGGCGCAGCATCGAGCCCTCGGGGATCACCAGCTCGATCGGCCGCAGGCAGCCGTCGTTCATGGGGATCTCGTCGTCGACCAACGTGCGGAAGACATACAGCGCCGCCGCCCGACAGATCGAGGCCGGGGCGTTGAAGTTGGTCGGGACCTGATCGCTGGTGCCGGTGAAGTCGACACGCGCAGTGCGGGCGGCTTGATCGACCGTGATCGCGACCTTCACCACCGAGCCGTCATCCAGTTCATAGGCGAAGGCGCCGCTCGTCATCGTCGCCAGCACGCGGCGGACGGCCTCTTCGGCGTTGTCCTGGACGTGAGCCATATAGGCCTCGACGACGTCCAGGCCGAACTCGGCGACCATCCCGGTCAGGGCCTCGGCGCCCCGCGCGCAGGCGGCGATCTGGGCCTTGAGGTCGCCGATGTTCTGGTCGGGATTGCGGGCGGGCCATGCGCCCGAGGCCAGCAGGGCCCGCGTCTCGGCCTCACGGAAGCGTCCGCCTTCGACCAGCAGGAAGTTCTCGATCAGAACCCCCTCCTCCTCGACCGTGCGGCTGCTGGGCGGCATGGAGCCGGGCGTGATCCCGCCGATGTCGCCCTGGTGACCGCGCGCGGCGACGTAGAAGCGAAGCGCGCCCTCCGCGTCAAACACCGGCATGACCACCGTCACGTCCGGCAGGTGCGTGCCGCCGTTATAAGGCGCGTTCAGCATATAGACGTCGCCGGGCAGCATGCCGCGCCCGTCGTCACGCCGCGCCTCACGGATCGCGCGCACGCTGTCGCCCATCGAGCCCAGGTGCACGGGCATGTGCGGGGCGTTGGCGATCAGGTTTCCGTCGCGATCAAACAGCGCGCACGAGAAGTCCAGCCGCTCCTTGATGTTCACCGAATAGGCGGTGTTCTGCAGCGCGAACCCCATCTCCTCGGCCACGGCCATGAAGAGGTTGTTGAACACCTCCAGCATCACCGGATCGGCGTCCGTGCCGATGGCCTTGCGGCTGGGCAAAGCGACGGTCCGCTCCAGAACGAGGTTCAGTTGCGCGTCGACGCGCGCGCGCCAGCCGGGCTCGACCACCGTCGTGCCCGTGGCTTCGCGAATGATCGCAGGCCCTGGGACCTCGGCGCCGACCGCCAGCGCTTCCCGGTCGAACACCGGCGTGGCGTGGACCTCGCCCGCCATCCGCGCCTCGATGGTGGCCAGCGGCGTCGGGGCGCCCCCCTCAGCACTGGCGCCGAAACTCGGACGCTCGCCCGCATCCGCATGGCCGATCGCCTCGACCGACAGGGTCTCGACGACCAGCGGCGTCGTCGGCGAGGTGAAACCGAAGCGACGCTGGTGGAGCTCTTCGAAGACTGTCC
Organism: Caulobacter sp. BE264; assembly: GCF_031457805.1. Taxonomy (NCBI): domain Bacteria; kingdom Pseudomonadati; phylum Pseudomonadota; class Alphaproteobacteria; order Caulobacterales; family Caulobacteraceae; genus Caulobacter; species Caulobacter sp. BE264. Next base: position 212,045 of record NZ_JAVDXI010000002.1, read on the forward strand.
GGACCTTGGCGGGCTCCCCGAACGGAACGACCAGCGGCGTGTCCGTGCCGGCGTACTTGACCCGCAAGCTCGCCACGGTCTCGAGCGACGCCATCGGAACGTCCTGCGCACGCAGCGCGGCTTCGGCCTCGGCGGCGAGACGTCGCGCGCGCTCGGCCAGATCATCGGCCTCGTCCAGAGGTCGCTCGACCGTCTCCTCGCGGATCAGGCGCAGGTCCGCCAGGCCCATGCCATAGGCCGAAAGCACGCCGGCGAAGGGGTGGATCATCACCTTAGTCATGCCCAAGGCGTCGGCCACGAGACAGGCGTGCTGCCCCCCTGCTCCGCCGAAGCAGGCCAGCACATAGCGGGTGACGTCATAGCCGCGCTGGATCGAGATCTGCCGCACGGCCTTGGCCATGTTCTCGACGGCGATGGTGACGAAGCCCTCGGCGACCGCCTGCGGGGTCATCGCGCGGCCCGTCGCCGTGGCGATCTGCGCGGCCATGGCCTCGAAGCCGCGCGTGACGGCCGCGACGTCGAGCGGCTGGTCGGCGCCCGGGCCGAACACCTTCGGGAAGAACTCGGGCCGCAGCTTGCCCAGCATCACATTGCAGTCGGTGACGGTCAGCGGCCCGCCCCGGCGATAGGCCGCCGGACCCGGAACCGCCCCGGCCGAGGCCGGTCCCACCCGCAGCCGCGCGCCGTCAAAGCTGCAGATCGAACCGCCGCCGGCCGCCACGGTGTGGATGTTCATCATCGGCGCGCGCATCCGCACGCCCGCCACGACGGTCTCGAAGGCCCGCTCGTACTGACCGGCATAGTGGCAGACATCGGTCGAGGTGCCGCCCATGTCGAAGCCGATCACCCGGTCGAACCCCGCCTCGGCCGCCGTCCGCGCCATGCCGACCACGCCGCCGGCGGGGCCGGAAAGAATGGCGTCCTTGCCCCGGAAGGCGCGGGCGTCGGTCAGGCCGCCGTTCGACTGCATGAACAGCAGCCGCGTTTCGTGACCCAAGGCGCCCGCCACCTGGTCGACGTAGCGACGCAGGATCGGCGAGAGATAGGCGTCGACCACCGTCGTATCGCCCCGGCCGACCAGCTTCATCAGCGGGCTGACCTCGTGGCTGACCGAGACCTGGGAAAAGCCGATTTCCCGCGCGATCACCGCGACCCGCGCCTCGTGATCGGTGAATCGGAAGCCATGCAGCAGCACGATCGCCACGGCGCGGAAGCCGGCGTCGTAGGCGGCTTGCAGGCCTCGCCGCGCGGCGCCTTCGTCCAACGGACGCAGCACCTGGCCCTCGACGCTCATCCGCTCGTCGATCTCGACGACGCGGTCATACAAAGCCTCGGGCTTGACGATGTGGCGCTCGAATAGCTTGGGCCGCGCCTGGTAGCCGATCCGCAGCGCATCGGCGTGCCCCTTGGTGATCGCCAGGACCGTCGGCTCGCCTTTGCGTTCGAGCAGAGCGTTGGTGGCGACGGTGGTGCCCATCTTCACCGCGTCGATCACAGCGCCCGCAGGCAACAGCGCCCGAACGCCCGCCACGGCGGCGTCGGCGTAGTGCTCTGGATTCTCCGACAGCAGCTTGTGGGTCACCAGCGAACCATCGGGCCGACGGGCGACGATGTCGGTGAAGGTGCCGCCTCGGTCGATCCAGAACTCCCAGCCGCGAGCGGTTTGGTCGGTGGCGGTCATGAGGTGGCGGCGCTCCCTTCGCACCCCCGTCATAACGCCTCCACCACCCGTGTCATCCCGGAAGCCTCGCAGAGGCTATCCGGGACCCAGGGGTGACGAAGCGCCGAGCGCGCCGCCCCTGGGTCCCGGCTCTGCGCGCTCCGCGCTACGGCCGGGATGACGCGCTTTGGCGGGGTTACTTCAAGACCCCGAGCAACTCCGCCGCCTGCCACAGGCCCAGCAACAGGAAGATCAGCGCCGCGCCGATGCGGACGTACTTCAGCGGCACGACCTTGGTGGCCGCCTCGCCCAGATACACGGCCGGGACGTTGGCCAGCATCATGCCGAAGGTGGTGCCGGCGGCGACCCAGGCGATCGACTGGAACTTGGCGCCCAGGGCGACGGTGGCGATCTGGGTCTTGTCGCCCATCTCGACCAGGAAGAAGGCGATGGTGGTGGTCAGGAAGACGCCATAGCGCCCAGCCGCGTCGCCCTCTTCGTCGTCAGCCTTGTCCGGGATCAGGGCCCAGGCGGCCATGGCGATGAACGAAATGGCGATCGCCCACCGGAACCAGGCGCCGCTCAGGAAGTCGGCGACCCAGTAGCCGGCTGTGGCCGCCAGGGCGTGGTTGGCCAGGGTCGCCACCAGGATGCCCATGATGATCGGGATCGGCTTCTTGAACCGCGTGGCCAGGATGATGGCCAGGAGCTGGGTCTTGTCGCCGATCTCGGCGATGGCCACGACGAGGGTCGAGACGAGCAGGCTTTCCATGAAAAACAGTCCTCGGGCCGGGCGCATGCCAATAGCGTCGATACCCCACCCGGCCCGGATGACGATCGGCGCCATTGGTCTCGCCAAGGAAGCTGCAAGTCCGCTTCCCTTCCCCGCGCCATGATCCAGAAGACCAAGTGTGTTGACGGCGGGGCCCGCTGATAGGCGCGGGCGGCTACTCCCCAAAGGTGGGCGGCGTTTAGCGGTTGAAGAGGATCAGGTCAATCTCCCTTCCCCCTTGATGGGGGAAGGGTCGGGGATGGGGGTGATGCGGCCGGTCAGCCACATAGGCCATAGATCACCCCCACCCTGCCCTCCCCCATCAAGGGGGAGGGTTCAGACAGAGGCCGGCGCGTCGAAGCGCAGGACGTGGATCGCCACCCGCACCTTACCGCCGACGAAGCTCCCGCCGACCGCCGTCAGCACCACGGGCGTGTCGGCGTAATAGGCCGTCGGCCCCACGACACCGACATTGCTGGCGTTCTTGGCCACGCCCAGCGAGCCGCCGAACTTGCTGGCCTCGCCCGCGACGCCGCAGTTGTAGGCGGTCGCGCCGGTGATCGCGGCCGTGGTCCGGGTCGAGACCGCCAGCACGATGGCGCGGCTGGGGATGACGATGGTGGTCGCTGTCGAGGCGCCCGAGAGCGTCACCTCCTGCTCGAGAATCTCCAGCCGGGTGTTGGCGAGACCCGGCGAGGCGGCGGCGGTCAGGCTTCGGAACGTCGCCGACAGCGACGTCCAGGCCGCGCCATCGTAGGCGACCATCTGGTTCTCGTCCTTGACCCAGGCCAGGACGCCTTCGCCAGGGATCAGCGGCTCCCAGGCGCCGGCCTCGAACCGCATCAGGGTCCCGGCGGACTGACCCGCCCACGCCGCGCCGGTGGCCCCGGCGGGCAGGATCCAGACGCCGCCCGCAACCGGGCTGGCGGGCTGCGCCGCGACAGCGCGGCTCTCGACCGCCAGTTGGACGAGGCTGTCCAGCCGGGCGAGGCTCTCATTGATGGGGATGTGCTTCTGGGCCTGGGCGGCGACCACATAGGGCAGGCCAAGGCGGGGCGTGACGTCGTCGAACATGGGCGGCTCCGGGAGCGGGGTTGAAATCCGCTCCCAGCATCGGGCCGCCGCGACGCGCGGGGACGGAAGCCCGTCCGTCCCCGTGATCCACCCGCCTATTCGGCGGCGAAAGCCAAGTGTTTTCCGGAGGTCAGCGCCGTCTTGGCCGCCAGTTCGGCCTTGGCTTGCTCATACTCGGCCGCGAACTTGGCGATGAGTTCGCCGGCGGTCAGCACGTTGTCGATGGCGCCGATGCCCTGGCCGCAGCCCCAGATGTCGCGCCAAGCCTTGGCCTCCTGGTTGCCGCCCGAGCCGAAGTTCATCTTCGACGGATCGCTTTCCGGCAGGTTGTCCGGGTCGAGGCCCGCCTTGATGACCGACGGCCGCAGATAGTTGCCGTGCACGCCGGTGAAGAGGTTCGAGTAGAGAATATCGTCGGCCTTGCTGTCGACGATCATCTGCTTGTAGCCCTCGACCGCGTTGGCTTCCTTCGTGGCGATGAAGGCCGAGCCGACATAGGCCAGGTCCGCGCCCATGGCCTGGGCGGCCAGGATCGAGCGGCCCGAGGCGATCGAGCCGGACAGGGCGACTGGACCGTCGAACCACTGGCGGATCTCCTGGATCAGCGCGAACGGCGACAGCGTGCCGGCGTGGCCGCCGGCGCCGGCGGCGACCGGGATCAGGCCATCGGCGCCCTTCTCGATCGCCTTGCGGGCGAAGCGGTCGGTGATCACGTCATGCAGAGTGATGCCGCCATACGAGTGAATCGCCTGGTTCACGTCCTCGCGGGCGCCCAGCGAGGTGATGACGAGCGGGACCTTGTACTTCACGCACATGGCGATGTCGTCTTCGAGGCGGTTGTTCGTCTTGTGGACGATCTGGTTCACCGCGAACGGCGCCGACGGCATGTCGGGGTTGGCCTTGTCCCAGGCCGCCAGCTCCTCGGTGATCCGGGCGAGCCATTCGTCGAGCTGCGACAGCGGGCGCGCGTTCAGCGACGGGAACGACCCGACGATGCCGGCCTTGCACTGGGCGATCACCAGGTCCGGGTTGCTGATGATGAACAGCGGCGAGGCGATGACCGGAAGGCGCAGGCGGTCGCGCAGGATCGGCGGCAGGGCCATGAAGAAGCTCCCCTTTGGAGTTCGGCTTGAGACGCCGAATATCTGATCAGCGATCAGCTTAAACAACTGTTTGGCCCAGATGCAAGGCTTGACGGCCGTAGCGGCAGGGGCGCATCACGATCAAAAATAGAAGAATGCTGCAGTGCAGGAGAGAGACGCTTTGACCGAGGCGATGACGCCCCTGGCCGAGGACTTCGGCGCCCAAGGCGACGCGGCGACCCGCGCGCGCTGGATGGCCTTGGTCGAGAAGACCCTGAAGGGTCAAAGCTTCGACGACGCGCTTACCGTCAAGACGCCGGACGGCCTGACGATCCAACCCCTCTACACCGCCGAGGACGGCGTGGCCGTGGCGCGCGACCTGCGCGCCCGGGACACCGACCGCCCCTGGGATCTGCGGATGCGCTCGGCCCATCCCGATCCGACTCGTGCGGCCAAGGACGTGCTGACCGACCTCGAAGGCGGGGCGGCCTCTTTGCTTCTGCAGATCGATCCGACCGGCGCGAACGGCGTCGCAGTCGGCTCGGCCGATGATCTCGCCAAGGCCCTGTCGGGCGTCTTGCTGGACCTTGCGCCCGTCGCGCTGGATGCGGGTTTCCTAGGCCCGAAAGCTGCGGACTGGCTGGCGACGCTGGCCAAGGCCGCGCCCAACGCGCCTCTGGCTTTCCATCTCGATCCGTTGACGGCCTTCGCCCAGGCCGGCGTCAGCCCGGGCCCGATCGAGAGCCATGTCTTCAACGCCGCGACGGTAGCCAGCCGGCTGTCGACCATCTACGCCAAGGCCAGTCTGTTCCTGGCCACGGGCCGCGCCGCGCACGAGGCGGGCGGTTCGAACGTCGAGGAACTGGCCCTGATGACGGCCAGCGCGCTCGCCTACGCCAAGGCCCTGGTCCGCTCGGGCCTGACGATCGAGGAGGCGTTCGGCCGCATCGTCCTGGGCGTCAGCCTGGACGGCGAATACTTCACCGGCGTCGCCAAGGTGCGCGCCGCCAAGGCCATCTGGGCGCGGCTCACCGAGTCGTGCGGCGTCACCGTCGCTCCGACCATCGAGGCCCGCTCCTCGCGGCGCATGCTGGCCAAGGCCGACGCGTGGACCAACCTCTTGCGCCTGACCTCGGCCGGGTTCGCCGGCGCAGTCGGCGGCGCGGACGCCATCGTGCTGGACGCCTTCACCGACGCGATCGGCCTGCCCACCGCCTTCGCCCGCCGCCAGGCCCGCAACACCCAGCTCGTCCTGATGGAGGAGAGCCATCTGGGCCGCGTCGCCGATCCGGCCGGCGGCGCTTGGTACCTCGACAGCCTGACCGACCAGTTGGCCCGCTCGGCCTGGGCGTCGTTCCAGGCCATCGAAGCCGCCGGCGGGGTCATCAAGGCGCTGGAGAGCGGCCTCGTCGCTGACGCCGTCGCCAAGACGCGCGCCGCACAAGAAGCCGCCTACGCCGACAAGAGCCGCAAGATCCTTGGCGTCACCGTCTTCCCCAACGCCGACGACAAGCCGCCGGAGGTCGAGACGCCCGATCCTTCAGCCTTCGCCGTCCAAGGCCCTGACGCCCGCCTGCCAGGCCCCGACAGCCATTGCCCGGCCCTGACGCCGGTGCGCTTCGCCGCCACCTTCGAGGGAGCCTGAGCTCATGAGCACGTTCCCCGACTTCACCAAGATCGACTTCGCCGAGGTCACCGCCCCGGCCGCGCCGAAGGGCGAGGCCTGGAACACGCCCGAGGGCGTCGCCGTGGCTCCGGCCTTCGACGCCCAGGATGTCGCCGGTCTGGACTTCACCGGCGGCTTCCCAGGTGTCGCGCCGTTCGTGCGCGGCCCCTACCCGACCATGTACGTGACCAACCCGTGGACGGTGCGTCAGTACGCGGGCTTCTCGACCGCCGAGGACTCCAACGCCTTCTACCGGCGCAACCTGGCGGCCGGTCAGATGGGCCTGTCGGTGGCCTTCGATCTGGCCACCCACCGCGGCTATGACAGCGACCACGAGCGGGTGAAGGGCGACGTCGGCATGGCGGGCGTCGCCATCGACTCGATCCTGGACATGCGCACGCTGTTCAGCGGCATCCCGCTCGACAAGATGAGCGTGTCGATGACCATGAACGGCGCGGTGCTGCCGATCCTGGCGCTCTACATCGTCGCGGCCGAGGAACAGGGCGTCAGCCCCGACAAGCTCTCGGGGACGATCCAGAACGACATCCTCAAAGAGTTCATGGTGCGGAACACCTACATCTATCCGCCCGCGCCCTCGATGCGGATCATTTCCGACATCTTTTCATACACTTCGAGCCATATGCCGAAGTTCAACTCGATCTCGATCAGCGGCTATCACATGCAGGAGGCCGGGGCGACGGCCGACCTGGAGCTGGCCTACACCCTGGCCGACGGCGTCGAGTACGCCCGCGCCGGCGTCGCGGCCGGCATGAGCATCGACGCCTTCGCGCCGCGCCTGTCGTTCTTCTGGGCCATCGGCATGAACTACTTCATGGAAGTGGCCAAGATGCGCGCCGCGCGCCTGCTGTGGGCCCGCCTGATGAAGCGCGAGTTCGATCCCAAGGACGACCGCTCGCTGTCCTTGCGCACCCACAGCCAGACCTCCGGCTGGTCGCTGGCGGCGCAGGACGTGTTCAACAACGTCGCCCGCACCTGCGTCGAGGCCATGGCCGCCGTGAACGGCCAGACCCAGAGCCTGCACACCAACAGCCTGGACGAGGCCCTGGCCCTGCCGACCGACTTCTCAGCCCGGATCAGCCGCAACACCCAGCTCTTCCTGCAGATGGAGAGCGGCACGACCCGTGTCGCCGACCCTTGGGGCGGCAGCTACTATGTCGAGCGCCTGACCTACGAGCTGGCCCAGAAGGCGCTGGCCCATATCGAGGAAGTCGAGGCGCTGGGCGGGATGGCCAAGGCCATCGAGCAAGGCCTGCCCAAGCTCCGCATCGAGGAAGCCGCCGCCCGCACCCAGGCCCGCATCGACAGCGGCAAGCAGAGCGTGGTCGGCGTCAATCGCTACAAGCCCGAGGTCGCCGACGACATTCCGGTGCTGAAGGTCGACAACAGCGCCGTGCGCGCCGCCCAACTGGAGAAGCTGGCCCGCCTGAAGGCCGAACGCGATCCGGCCGCCACCGAAGCCGCGCTGAAGGCGCTGGAGGACGGGGCGCGAGCGAACGGCAACCTGCTGGCCCTGGCCGTCGACGCCGCCCGCGCCAAGGCCACGGTCGGCGAGATCAGCTATGCGCTGGAGAAGGTGTTCGGTCGTCACCGCGCCGAGATCAAGTCGATCCAGGGGGTCTATATGAAGGAGGCCGGCAACGACCCGACCACCGCTCGCGCCAAGGCCATGGTCGAGGCGTTCGAGCAGGCCGACGGCCGCCGTCCCCGCATCCTGATCGCCAAGATGGGTCAGGACGGTCACGATCGCGGCCAGAAGGTGATCGCCACGGCCTTCGCTGACCTCGGCTTCGACGTCGATATCGGCCCGCTGTTCCAGACCCCGGCCGAGGCCGCCCGCCAGGCGGTGGAGAACGACGTCCACGTCGTGGGCGCCAGCTCTCTGGCCGCCGGTCACCTGACCCTGGCGCCGGAGCTGAAGGCCGAGCTGGCCAAGCAGGGCCGCGACGACATCCTGATGGTCGTGGGGGGGGTCATTCCGCCCCAGGACTTCCAGGCCCTGCGCGACGCCGGCGCGGCGGCGATCTTCCCCCCGGGAACGGTCATCGCCGAGGCGGCCATCGAGTTGCTGGATCAGCTGAACCGGCAGCTGGGGTACACGCAGGGCGCGGCCTGACCAGCGAGTGTGCGACCAGCCTCGGGCATGCTAGACTAGGGTCATGAACGCCCTGGCTCGAGCGCTGGAGACCTCGCAACAGCACCGCTTCACGCTGGACGATGTCCTGCGCATGCAGGAGGCGGGGATTCTGGACGAGAGCGCTCGCGTTGAGCTGATCGACGGAGCGCTGGTCGAGATGGCCCCGGAAGGCACGCCGCATACGCGGATCAAGATGCAATTGGCGAAGCGCTTCATGGCGACCGCAGGCCCTACCGTCGAAGTCATCGTCGACTCGACGCTGCGGCTGGCGCCGACCTACGCACCCGATCCGGACCTCTATCTCTACGATGCGGCTCTGCCGCTGGGCGACGTGACGGGGACCAATGTCGGGCTCGTTATCGAGGTGGCCCACTCCACCCTTCGGAACGATCTGGCGGTGAAGGCCGAGATTTACGCCCAGCATGGGGTTCGCGACTACTGGGTCGTGGACGTGAACACCGACACGCTGATCGTGCATCGCGGTCTGGCGGGGGGCGTCTACCGCGATGTGACGCATCACACGGCGCGCGAGACCGTTTCAGCGCTTGTCCTGCCAAGCGTGTCGCTCTGCCTGGCCGACCTGCCGCCCATCCGCTAGCCGCCCTTCTTGCGGAACAGCCCGCGCTTCTTCTTGGAGCGCTCCAACGCGATGTCGTCGGGCAGACCGTGGCGAGCCTCGATGTCCTTCTGCAGCGCCTTGGCCGCCATCAGGTGGCCGGGGAACAGCATGTCGACCACCGAGCCCGCGAAGGGCACCGCGTCGGTGGCGGTGTCGGCCAGGACATAGGCCAGCATCCGCGCGACCGTCGACAACGACGCCCCGGCGTTGATGGCGTTGAAGACCAGCAAGGCGCCCGCGCCCACGCTGTAAAGCGGGCCCACGCCCGGCACCCACGAGAGCACGCCGTCGAGGCCCAGGCCGAACGGTCCAAGGCCGATCAGACGATCGGACAGACCCTTGATGGTTTCGGCCGATCGCCACGCCCGGTGGGCCTTGGCGCGGCGATCCGCGTGACGATCAGAATAGGCGGAGACGGAGATATCGTCAGTCATGCTTGGCTCAACGCTCCGTCCCTTTGGTTGTTGCCTCTAGCCCAGGAAGACGACCCGCCGCTTTTCCTTGCCGGCCTGGATGCGGGCCAGAAGGTCGCGATACTCTTGCGTCGCCTGGACCTCCTTGCGGGTCCCTTCGAAATAGATCGTGTCGTCCATGTGCTTGGTCAACATGTCCGCCGACCACTTGTGGCCCGTAAAAAGGACGTCCGCCACCTTGCCGGCCACCGGAACCGATCCCGCCACCGTATCGATCAGGATGATCGCGCAAATCTGGATGATGATCATCGGCGCCGCCCGCGCGCGGATCGCGTCCAGCACGATCAGACCGCCCGCGCCCAGGCTGTAGAGCTCACCCGCCCCCGGAATCCAGGTCAGCAGACCATCCAGACCCACGCCCAGCGGCCCCACGCCGACGACATTGTCGGAGAGCTTCTTCACCCGCTCGACATTGTTGCGGATGTTGTGCAGCTCGATATGCGATTTCGCGAAGATCACGCAGGGGCTCCGGGACACGGTAAACGCGGTCAATCTGCCTTAAGCCCGCCCCCGCAGGAAGGGCTGGACGTCCAGATTCCCGCATTGAGCGAACGTCGTGATCGAAAGTCTCGCGCGCGGAGGGAGCCCCTCGCGAAAGGCGGCGTTTGCGCCTAAGTTAACCCTACGGTCCGCCAGGATTCTCGGATGCTGATCACCACGACGCCCTTTATCGAAGGCCGCCCTGTCCAGGAGTACAAGGGCGCGATCTACGCCCAGTCGATTCTGGGCGCCAATGTCGTGCTCGATCTGCTGGCCGCGATCCGCGACTTCATTGGCGGTCATTCCAAGTCGTATGAGCGCGTCCTGGCCCGCGCCCGCGAGGACGCGATGAAGAACCTCATGAAAGAGGCCGAGAAGCTGGGCGCCAACGCCATCCTGGCCGTGGACCTCGACTACAACACCGTCGGCCCGCAGGGCTCGATGATGATGGTTTCGGTTTCCGGGACCGCCGTCGTCCTCTAATCGGGGGACGTGATCCCCGCACTCGACATCGACGCCCTGGAGCAACGCCTGGTCGCCGGCGACCGCGCCGCCTTGGCGCGCGCCATCACCCTGGTCGAGAGCCGCCGCGCCGATCATCAGGCGGCCGCCCGGGCCCTGCTGTCGCGGCTGATGCCCAGGACGGGTCAGGCGCAAAGGATCGGGATCACCGGCGTGCCGGGCGCGGGCAAGTCGACGACGATCGAGCGGTTCGGCTGCAATCTCGTCGAGGCCGGTCACAAGGTGGCTGTGCTGGCCGTCGATCCCTCCTCGGGCCGCCACGGCGGATCGATCCTGGGCGACAAGACCCGGATGGAGCAGCTCAGCATCCAGCCCAACGCCTTCATCCGCCCCTCCCCCTCCGGCGGCGCCCTGGGCGGGGTGGCGCGCAAGACCCGCGAGGCCATGCTGCTGTGCGAGGCCGCCGGTTTCGACGTGGTGATCATCGAGACGGTGGGCGTGGGCCAGTCCGAGACGGTGGTCGCCGACATGGTCGACATCTTCCTGGCCCTGCTGATCCCAGGCGGCGGCGATGAGTTGCAGGGCATCAAGAAGGGTTTGATCGAGCTGGCCGACCTCTTGGTCATCAACAAGGCCGACGCCGATCCCGCCAAGGCCGAGCGCTCGGCCCGCGACTATCGCAACGCCCTCCATATCCTCACCCCGGCGCACCCGGACTGGACGCCGCCCGTGCTGACGGCGTCGGGTCTGACGGGCCAGGGGCTGGACGTCCTGTGGACACAGATCCAGCGCCATCGCTCGGTCATGAGCGCCAACGGCGCCCGCGCCGCGCGCCGCGCCGACCAGGACGCCCGCTGGATGTGGGCCATGGTCCGCGACCGCCTGGAAGACGCCTTCAAGACCGCGCCGGCCGTGGCGGCGCTGGTTCCGGACCTGGAGGCGGCGGTGCGTCAGGGCGAGGTTCCTGCGTCAGCGGCGGCCGACCGGTTGTTGGCCGCGTTCGGGTTGTGAACGATCTTTGCAAGCGCCCTTCCCCTTGATGGGGAGGGCGCGCGTTGCATCAGCTTCACGCGGCTCGCCGCTGAAGGCTCATGGGGAGGCGACGGAGCGGCCGGGCGAACCCGGAGACCGTGAGTTTGTGTTTGCGTTTCGGCTCGACTGTCCGCTCCGCCAGGTTGTTCTTGCCCGTGAGGATGGGGGGCGTGAGCGTCTTTCAGCTCGGGACCCCAGGAGCCCCCGGACGGGCGCGGACCAACTGGAGCGGCTACATCCGTGTCCAGCCCGACGATCCACGATAGGCGGCTTGTACGATCACCGCCCTGTCGCTCCGCCTCCGACGTGATCCCAAGCGGCCCTGCCTCTCGTGCGCGCTCCTAAAGAGTAAGCCGCACGACCAGACCAAACCTCCCGGGCGCCGAACGCGGCCCCGCTCAACCTAGCCCCGCCGCCGCATTGGGCCGGATCCATACGCCCTCCCCCGCGACGGGGATGCATTGAGTATGGGGCGGGTTTTGACGCCGGGGATAAGTTGGCGCGTAAAAGTGACAAGGCGTTGATTTCGTTGGGATCACCCCCGCCAATTCCGAGCGTTCACGCCCGCCAATCCCCTCTCCCAGAGGGAGAGGGTGGCCGCGAAGCGGTCGGGCGAGGGGTTTCAAAGCCGCCGCTCTGCCGGCGCGCCGGCCAAGGCCCTACTCTCACTCCCCAGCCCTCTCCCGCTGGGAGAGGGAGTCTCGATGGGGCCCTTACGCCACCTGCGCCGCGCGCTCCCACGCCAGGAACTCCGGCGTCTCCAGCAGGCGCTCAGCATAGGCCTGGGCCGCGCCGGCGTCCCCGTAGTCGGCCAGCCTGACTCCATAGGTTCTGAACCGCGTCGCCACGGGCGTGTAGAACGCGTCGGCGATCGACCATTCGCCCAGTAGGAACGGGCCGTGCGAGCGGGCCAGCAGGCCGGTCCACAGCGCCACGATGCGGCGGACGTTCTTCTGCGCCGCTTCGGAAAGTTCAAGCACACGGGGCGGTTCGTCGAGCGCCATCGGGCATTCGCTGCGCAGCGCCTGAAAGCCTGAGTGCATCTCCGCGCACGCCGAACGTCCCAGGGCCCGCAGGGCCGGATCGTCGGGCCACAGCTTCGCGTGCGGGAATTTCTCGGCCAGGTACTCGCAGATCGCCAGGGAGTCCCAGATCACCAGATCGCCGTCCCGCAGCGCCGGGGCGAGGCGGCTGGGCGAGATGCGGCCGATCTCGTCGCCGGTGGCTTCGCCACGGCGCAGCTCGATCTCGATTTCCTTGAAGTCAACGCCCGCCCGCTTGAGCGCGAGCCATGGGCGCAGCGACCAGGTGGACCACCGCTTGGTGCCGATCACGAGTTCCATGCCGCGCGCTCCTCAAGCCGTTTCGAAAATGCCGGATGGCGTTTTCGCTTAGCCTGCGTCTAAGTTGCCCTCAACGATTAGAACAAATGTTCGAGGGAGAGAGAGTCCATGGCGCAAGCCGCCACGCCGTCGCCCGTCATCGCCCCGGTGTCGACGGCCTATCGTCGCTACGCCCTGTGGGTGCTGCTGATCATCTACACCCTGAATTTCCTGGATCGGCAGGTGGTCAACATCCTGGCCGAGCCAATCAAGCGCGACTTAGGCCTGGCCGACTGGCAGCTGGGCATGATGACCGGTCTGGCCTTTGCAATCTTCTACACCGTGCTGGGAATCCCGATCGCCCGCATCGCCGAGACCAAGAACCGGCCGCACATCATCGGGATCTCGGTCGCCGCCTGGAGCGCCTTCACGGTGCTGTGCGGCTTCACGCAGAACTTCTGGCAGTTGATCCTGGCCCGCATCGGGGTCGGTGTCGGCGAGGCCGGCTGCACGCCGCCCGCGCACTCGCTGATCACCGACTACGTACCCAAGGAGAAGCGGGCCAGCGCTATCGCCTTCTATTCGATCGGCACGCCGCTGGGCACCTTGGCCGGCATGGCGATGGGCGGCCTGGTCGCCGACGCCTACGGCTGGAGAGTCGCCTTCATGGTCGCCGGCGCCCCAGGCCTGCTCTTCGCGCTGGTCGCGGCCTTCACCCTGGTCGAGCCGCGCAAGAAACTGGCCGCCGAAATGGCCGCCCGCGCCAGCTCGCAGATCAGCTTCGCCGCCGCCCTGGCCGTGCTGGCCACCAAGAAGACCTTCTGGCTGGTGGCGCTGGCCGCCTCGATCAAAGCCTTCATCGGGTACGGCCACGCGCCCTTCACCGCCTCGTTCTTCTTCCGCGTCCATGGCGCCGAGATCGCCGAACTCGCCGGGATGTTCGGCCTGAAGTCGGCCGGGTTCCTGGGCCTGGCCCTTGGCCTGATCGGCGGGACGGCCGGTGTGATCGGCGCCTGGCTGGGCGGCGTCTTCGCCGACCGCCTGGGGGCCAAGGACCTGCGGGCCTATGTCACCGTGCCAGCCATCGCCTCGGTGATCACGATCCCCATCTTTGTTGTCGCCATGAGCCTCGACGCGCCGATGGCCGCGATCAGCCTGCTGGCCATCAACGCCCTTCTGGGCACCTTGTGGTACGGCCCCGTGTACGCGACGGCGCAGAGCATCGTCGATCCGGCCCTGCGCGCCACGGCGTCGGCCGTTCTCCTGCTGATCATCAATCTGATCGGCCTGGGCCTGGGCCCGTTGGTTGTCGGCCTGCTGAGCGACATCCTGGCCGGGCCGGTGGGGCTGGGCGAGGCGCAGGGCGTGCGCTGGGCCCTGATCATCTCGGCCACCCTGGGCCTGGTGGCGTTCGCGCTGTTCTGGGCCGCCCGCAAGACCATCCGCGACGAGATGGTCAGCTGATAGAAAATCCTCCCCCAAGCGGGGGAGGTGTCGGCTCGAAGAGGCGACGGAGGGGGAAGGTCCCGGCTCAGAAAGCTCTTCCCCATCCGGTCGCTTCGCGACCACCTCCCCCGCTCGGGGGAGGATCGCCACGCCGAAAATCGCCTCTGGCGCTTTGCCTTCCGCTCGGTCACAGTCCCTCAAACAAATTAGAACAAATGTTTGAAGGGAGAGAGTCAGTATGGCCGACGCGCGTGCGTCCGGCGGCGATCGGCCGCTTTACTCGAACGGCTACAAGGCTGCGGTGCTGGGGCTGCTGCTAGCCACCTACACCTTCAACTTCATCGACCGGACGATCATCGCCACCATCGGTCAGGCCATCAAGGTCGACCTGAAGCTCACCGATACGCAGTTGGGCCTCTTGGGCGGGCTCTACTTCGCCCTCCTCTACACGATCCTCGGCATCCCGATCGCCCGCCTGGCCGAGCGCTTCAATCGCGTGACGATCATCTCGGCCTCGCTGGTGATCTGGTCGGGCTTCACCGCCCTGTGCGGCGCCGCCGTCAACTTCACCCAACTGGCCCTGTTCCGCTTCGGCGTCGGCGTCGGCGAGGCCGGCTGCTCGCCGCCCAGCCACTCGCTGATCAGCGACTATTACGAGCCCAAGAAGCGGGCCACGGCGCTGTCGATCTATTCCTTCGGCATTCCGCTGGGCACGATGTTCGGCGCGGTGGCCGGCGGCTGGCTGGCCCAGGAGTTCAGCTGGCGCGTCGCCTTCGTCATCGTCGGCCTGCCGGGTATCCTGCTGGCGGTGATCGTCAAGCTGGTGGTCAAGGAGCCGCCGCGCGGCCATTCCGAAATCGTCGAACGCCCGCTGGAAGCCGAGGACGTCGTGGTCGAGCCGGCCAAGCCGGCCTTCTCCCTGGCCAACGAGTTCAAGGAACTGTGGGCCGTCACCAAGATCCTGTTTGGCAAGTGGCCGGTGCTGCACATGGTGCTGGGCGTGACCATCGCCTCGTTCGGCTCGTACGGTTCGGGCGCCTTCGTGCCGTCGTACTTCGTTCGCGCCTTTGATCTGGGGCTGGCGCAGGTGGGCCTGATCACCGGCCTGATCGGCGGTTTCTCGGCCGGCGTCGGCACCCTGGTCGGCGGCTTCCTGAGCGACTGGGCCGGAAAGCGCAGCGCCAAGTGGTACGCTCTGACCCCGGCCATCGGCCTGATCCTCTGCACGCCGATCTACATCGCCGCCTATCTGCAGACCGACTGGCAGACCACGGCTCTGATCCTGCTGGTCCCGGGCATCTTCCACTACGTCTACCTGGCCCCGACCTTCGGCGTGGTGCAGAACTCGGTCGAGCCGCGCCGTCGCGCGACGGCGACGGCGATCCTGTTCTTCTTCCTGAACCTGATCGCCCTGGGTGGCGGGCCGGTCTTCACCGGCTGGCTGATCGACCACCTGGCCCAGTTCCACTTCAACCACCCCGGCGGCGGCGTGATCGCCAGCCTGTTCGGATCGTTCGGCGCCGAGGCGGCGCAAAGCTTCGCCAGCGCCTGCCCGGGCGGTATCGCGCCCAAGGGCGCCTCGGCCGACCTCGTCGCCCAGTGCAAGACCACCCTGTCGGTGGCCAGCCAGCAGGGCATCATCGTCTCGCTGTGCTTCTACGCCTGGGCCGGTCTGCACTACGCCTTGGCCGCCATCGGGATGGTCAAGCACTTCGAGGCGCGCAAGGCGGCGTAAGTAATAAGCCTCTTCCCTTGACTCGCGGGGCGGTCGGGCCGAAACGGCCGCCCCATGATCAGCCGCTACGCCCGCCCCGAAGCCGCCGCCATCTGGTCCAGCCAGACCAAGTACAAGATCTGGTTCGAGATCGAGGCCCATGCCGCCGACGCCATGGCCGAGCTCGGGGTTATCCCCAAGCTCGCCGCCGAGACGATCTGGGAAAAGGGCCGCGACGCGGTCTGGGACAGCGACCGCATCGACGAGATCGAACGCGTCACCAAGCACGACGTGATCGCCTTCCTGACCCACGTCTCCGAGATCGTCGGTCCCGAAGCCCGCTTCCTGCACCAGGGCATGACCAGCAGCGACGTGCTGGACACCTGCTTTGCCGTGCAGCTGTCGCGCGCCACCGACCTCTTGCTCGAAGACGTCGACCTAGTGCTCGCCGCGCTGAAGCGCCGGGCGCTTGAGCACAAGATGACCGTCTGCGTGGGCCGCAGCCACGGCATCCACGCCGAGCCGATCACCTTCGGCCTGAAGCTGGCCGGCTACTACGCCGAGTTCCAGCGCGCCAAGGAGCGCCTGGCGATGGCCAAGTTCGAGATCGCCACCTGCGCGATCTCGGGCGCTGTCGGCACGTTCGCCAATGTCGACCCGCGCGTGGAGCAGCACGTCGCTGACAAGATGGGTCTGGCCGTCGAGCCGGTCTCGACCCAGGTCATCCCGCGCGACCGTCACGCGGCCTATTTCGCGGCCCTCGGCGTCGTCGCCTCGTCGGTCGAGCGCCTGGCCACCGAAATCCGCCACCTGCAGCGCACCGAGGTGCTGGAAGCCGAAGAGCCCTTCGATCCGGGCCAGAAGGGTTCGTCGGCCATGCCGCACAAGCGCAACCCGATCCTGACCGAGAACCTGACCGGCCTCGCCCGTCTCGTCCGCTCGGCCGTGGTGCCGGCCATGGAGAACGTCGCCCTCTGGCACGAGCGCGACATCAGCCACTCGTCGGTCGAGCGCGGCATCGGCCCGGACGCCACCATCCACCTCGACTTCGCCCTGCGCCGCCTGGCGGGCGTCATCGAGCGCTTCAACATCTATCCCGACAACATGGCCAAGAACCTGGACAAGCTGGGCGGCCTGGTCTTCTCGCAGCGCGTCATGCTGGCCCTGACCCACAAGGACGTGAGCCGCGAGGACGCCTACGCGGCGGTCCAGGGCAACGCCATGAAGGTCTGGCGCGGCGAAGGTCGCTTCCTCGACTTCCTGAAGGCCGATCCGGTCGTGTCCAAGGCGCTGACCGAGACCGAACTCGAAGAGCTGTTCGACCTTGGCTACCACACCAAGAACGTCGACGTGATCTTCCAGCGCGTCTTCGGCGAGCAAGGCTGACCATGAGCGAACCGCCGGTCCTGCGCCTCAATCCCGCGCTGGATCCGGCGGCGTTCGCGGACATCTATGCCAGCGACGGCATGGTGCGCATCCCCGAGGTGTTCGAGCCCGCGGTCGTCGAGCGCCTGGCCGGCATTCTCGAACAGACGATCGACTGGGACATCATCTGCTCGAATGAACGCGGCGGCGCCGAGGTGATCAGCCGGGCGCGGCGCAGCGAATTGGGCGATCAGGCCGTGGCCGAGCACCTGCATGCGGCCACCCTGCGGGCCCGCAGCGGCTTTGCCTATGTCTATCTCGGCTATCCGATGATCGACGCCTTCGTGGCGGGACGCGACCCCGGTCATCCGATCCACGCGCTGACGGCGTTCCTGAACAGCCCCGCGTTCATCGCCTTTGTCGGGGCGGTCACCGGCGAGACCGGCGTCACCAAGATCGACGGCCAGGCGACCTGCTATCGCCCCGGCGACTTCCTCACCCAGCACGACGACACTGGCGCTGGCGAGCGCCTGGCCGCCTACACCCTGGGCCTGACGCGCCAGTGGCGGCCCGACTGGGGCGGCCAGCTGTTGTTCCACGACGATCGGGGCGACGTGACCCGAGGCTTCGCGCCGGCTTTCAATGTGCTGACCCTGTTCAAGGTGCCCCAGCAACATTCGGTGGCCCCGGTCGCGCCCTACGCCGGGGCGCTGCGCCTGACGGTCACGGGATGGCTGCGCAACGACCCGCCCGATGGACGCGGCTAAGCGCGGCTTCCCACCGGTCGTCGACGCACACACCCGCGTGCTGATCCTCGGCAGCCTGCCCGGTGACGCCTCCCTGGCGGCGGGCCAGTACTACGGCCATCCCCGCAACAGCTTCTGGCGCTTGATGGAAGGGGTTATCGACGCGCCGCTCGTCGCCCTCCCCTACGCCCAGCGTCTGAACGCTCTGCTCGCCCACGGCGTCGGGCTCTGGGACGTGATCGCAGAAGCCCGTCGACCGGGCAGCCTGGACGCGGCCATCCGCGATCCCGCCGCCAACGACCTTGTCGCGCTCATCGACGCCCTGCCCGCGCTGAGACGGGTGGCCTTCAACGGCGGAACCGCCGCCAAGCTTGGGGCCAGTCTGATCGGCGAGCGTGTCGCCACCCTGGCCCTGCCCTCCTCGAGCCCCGCCTATGCGGCGCGGACGTTCGCGGAGAAGGCGACTGCCTGGGCCGCCCTACGTGACGTGCTGGGCGGAGCCTGAGGCACAGGCGCCCTCGCCGACAGGCAATGCAACCTCAGCCATAGAAAAAGGGCCGCCCCGGTTGGGAGCGGCCCTCTCAATCATCTCGCGCGAACGCTCCGAGCGATTACTCGCCCTTGATCTGCTCGCGGGCCTGGGCCAGCAGCTCGGCCATCTTCATGCGGACTTCGCCCTCAGTGGTCGAGACGCCGGCGCCCTTCAGGTCCTCGAAGACCTTGCGCAGCACGTCCTCGTCGCCTGGCTGTTCAAAGTCGGACTTCACGACGGCGCGCGCATACTCTTCCACGGTCGCCAGGCCCATGAGGCCGGCGGCCCATTCGCCCAGAAGGCGGTTGCGGCGCGCGGTCGCCTTGAATTCCAGTTCCTGGTCGTGCGCGAACTTGCGTTCGAAACCCTGTTCGCGTTCGTCGAAGGTGGTCATGGAAGCCCCAAAGTCGCCAGCGTGTTGGATCAGGTCGGTCTGATCTGGCCCAACAGGCTCTAATTCCAAATCATTTTGAGCATGACGGTCGCCAAAACCGGCGTCCACTTTCGGCTATCATGCTCCTACGCCGGCTGCATATATCGTGGCGCTCGTCGCTGCAATCGGCGGATAAGCCGCAGGCGACGTTTCGTGGTGATCATTGACCAAACTCTGGCCGTTGGTTTGCGAACACCCGCTCATTCGGGTAGGTTCGACGTGAATTTTTGAGTGAGCGGCCTTGAGTCGAACGCCGCGCGCAGCTATCCGCCGCGCGCGCTTTTCGTTTTCCGGGAAGATCCTGGACTGGGGCGGCGCGCGATTCCGGAAAGGGCCTCGACGAGAGCCATGACGACCCGTCGCAAGAAGATCTACGAAGGCAAGGCCAAGATCCTTTACGAGGGGCCGGAGCCCGGCACGCTGATCCAGTACTTCAAGGACGATGCGACGGCGTTCAACGCTCAGAAGAAGGCCATTCTCGAGGGCAAGGGCGTCATCAACAACCGCATCAGCGAGTACATCATGACTCGCCTGAACGGGATCGGCGTCCAGAACCACTTCATCCGCCGCCTGAACCTGCGCGAGCAGCTGATCAAGGAAGTCGAGATCGTCCCGCTCGAGGTCGTGGTGCGCAACATCGCCGCCGGCTCGATCGCCACGCGCCTGGGTCTGACCGAGGGTCAGCCGCTGCCGCGCTCGATCATCGAGTTCTACTACAAGGACGACAAGCTCGGCGATCCGATGGTCACCGAGGAGCACATCACCGCGTTCAACTGGGCCGCCACCCAGGAGATCGACGACATGATGGCCATGGCTCTGCGGGTGAACGACTACCTCTCGGGCCTGTTCGCCGGCGTTGGCATCACCCTGGTGGACTTCAAGGTCGAGTTCGGCCGCATCTACGAAGGCGACTTCAGCCGCGTCATCCTGGCTGATGAGATCAGCCCTGACAGCTGCCGCCTGTGGGACACCGTGACCAACGAGAAGCTGGACAAGGACCGGTTCCGCCGGGATCTGGGCAATGTCATCGAAAGCTACACCGAGGTGGCCCGCCGCCTGGGGATCATGAAGGAAATGCCGACCGTCATTCAGGGCGGCGTGCATTAGAAAAACCCTTCTCCCATTGGGAGAAGGAGGGGCCCGTGCGTCCCGGGACGCGTGGGAGGATGAGGGGTTTCACCCCGTCCGGACAGCCCCGTAACCCCTCACCCTCCCATGCTGCGCATGGGCCCCTCCCTCTCCCTCTGGGAGAGGGTCGCGAAAAGGTAAGATGATGAAAGCCACCGTCCACGTGTTCCTGAAGCCCGGCGTTCTCGACGTTCAGGGCAAGGCTGTCGAAAACGCCCTGCACGGCCTGGGCTGGCCGTCGGTGAAGGACGCCCGCGTCGGCCGCGTCATCGAGTTCGACCTGGACGCCACCGACGCCGACGCCGCCAAGGCCGAGGTCAAGACCATGTGCGAGAAGCTGCTCGCCAACACGGTCATCGAAAGCTACCGCATCGACGTGGCCTAGACGGGACGCTCGCCAGGATCCCTCTCTTTTTGAGAGAGGGTTTTTACGGTGCAAAGCTGACCCTCAAGGTCGCCAGGCTGGTCCGCCGGATCGGCTCCAGGTCCATGCCGGGGTCGATCAGCAGCTGGGTCGATACGCCCAGCAGCAGCGACCCCACCATCAGCGCCGCCGCATCCGCGTCGAGCCCCGGGCGGATCACGCCTTCGGCCTGCCCTCGCAGAACCATCGCCTCCAGACGCTGCTCGGCCTCCTTGTGGGCGGCGGCGAACGGCGCGCGCAGGTCGGACATGTCGCCGACGGCGCCAGCCATCATCACGAAATAGGCCCGTAGCTCCCCGTCCTGCGACAGGGTGGTCAGGAACGCGTCGACAAAGCCCAGCACGGCCTCAAGTCCGTTCATCTGGTCCAGCCGCCGGTCGTCCATCTGCGCCTGAAGCCTGGCCTGCAGCCGGGCGATCAAGGCCTCGATCAGCCCGTGCTTGGACCCGAACCGCTGGGTGGCCAGACCCCGGCTGTAGCCTGCCCGCGCCCCGATGTTCTCGAAGGTCGCCGCCGCCACGCCCTGCTCGGCGATCAGCTCGGCGGCGGCGCGCAGAAGCTCGGCTTCGGACTGCTGGCGCCGGTCGGTCTGGGTGCGGCGGGCGGGAACCTTAAGGGCGGTCGTCATCTTGCGGATCATAGTTATTTGTTGGACAACAAGCAAATAAGTGACGGCCGCAGCCGTCCGGGAGGAACCAGGAGGCCTGCATGACGATCTCGACCGACATCGCTAACACCATTATCGACCCCAAGGCCTATGCCGACGGCGACCGGATCGACGAGGCCTTCGCCCAGCTGCGCCGCGAAGCGCCGCTCGAGGTCGCTCAGCCTGACGGCTTCGATCCCTTCTGGGTGGTCACGCGCCATGCCGACATCTTGGAGGTCGAGCGGCAGAACGAGCTGTTCCACAACGGCGACCGCGCTACCGTCGTCACCACCATCGAGGCCGACAAGAAGGTGCGCGAGATGATGGGCGGGTCCCCTCACCTCGTCCGCTCGCTGGTGCAGATGGATAACCCCGACCACTTCGCCTACCGCAAGATCACCCAAGGCGCGCTGCTGCCGCAGAACCTGCGGGCGTTGGAGGCCCGGATCCGCGAGATCGCGCGCGGCTTCGTCGACCGCATGGCCGAGCAAGGCGACCGCTGCGACTTCGCCCGCGACGTGGCGTTCCTCTATCCGCTGCACGTCATCATGGAGGTGCTGGGCGTCCCCGAGAGCGACGAGCCCCGCATGCTGAAACTGACCCAGGAGCTGTTCGGCAACGCCGACCCCGACCTGAACCGCACTGGCAAGTCCGTGACCGACGTCGGCGAGGGCGTCGACAGCATCCAGTCGGTGGTCATGGACTTCATGATGTACTTCAACGCCATCACCGAGGATCGGCGGGCCAATCCGCGCAACGACCTGGCCACCCTGATCGCCAACGGCAAGATCAACGGCGAGCCGATGGGGCATCTGGAAGCGATGAGCTACTACATCATCGCCGCCACCGCCGGGCACGACACCACCTCCTCCACCACCGCCGGCGCGCTGTGGGCTCTGGCCGAAAATCCCGATCAGTTCGCCAAGGTGAAGGCCGATCCGTCGCTGATCCCGGGCCTGATCGAGGAATCGATCCGCTGGGTCACCCCGGTGAAGCACTTCATGCGCACCGCCACCGCCGACGCCGAACTGGCGGGCAAGAAGATCGCCAAGGGCGACTGGATGATGTTGTCCTATCCCTCCGGCAACCGCGACGAGGCGGTGTTCGAGGACCCGTTCAGCTTCAAGGTCGACCGCACGCCCAACAAGCACGTCGCCTTCGGCTACGGCGCCCACATCTGCCTTGGCCAACACCTGGCGCGGATGGAGATGCGGGTTCTGTGGGAGGAACTGTTCGCCCGCCTCGATCATGTCGAGCTCGACGGCGCCCCGACCCGCATGGTCGCCAACTTCGTCTGCGGCCCGAAGTCGGTGCCGATCCGCTTCAAGATGCACTGAGGCGGCGGCGATGAGCGCGGAACCCTTCAAGGTCTGGCAGTGCCGCACCTGCGGCTACATCTATGACGAGGAACAGGGCGACCCCGGCGAAGGCCTGGCGGCCGGAACCCGCTGGGCCGACATCCCGGCAGGGTGGGTCTGTCCCCTCTGCGGCACGCCGAAGTCCGACTTCGACATGATCGAGCTGTAGAAACATCCCCTGCCCCTCCGTCACGATGCTTATCCGCATCGCGACACCTGCCCCGTTTCCCGGGTGAGCAGGACGGGATCTTCCTCCTGCCCCGCTTGCGGGGAAGTGGCGCGGCGCCGATCGGCGACGTGACGGAGGGGGCGCTTTAAAGCGCTCGCCCCCTGACATCCCGCCCGAACGGTGCTACACGCCCGCGCCATGAAAGCCGCCGTCATCGTTTTTCCGGGTTCGAACTGCGATCGTGACTGCAAGGTCGCCATCGAGCGCTCCGCTGGGGCGCGTGTCGACATGGTCTGGCACCAGGACACGGCGCTGCCGGACGACCTGGATCTGATCGTCCTGCCCGGCGGCTTCTCGTACGGCGACTATCTGCGCTGCGGCGCCATGGCCGCCCAGAGCCCCGTGATGAAGGAAGTCGTCGCCGCCGCGAACAACGGCGTCGCCGTGGTCGGGATCTGCAACGGCTTCCAGGTGTTGACCGAAGTCGGGCTGCTGCCCGGCGCCCTGCTGCGCAACGCCGGCCTGAAGTACGTCTGCAAGCCCGTCGAGCTGGACATCGTCAATGGCCAGACCCGGTTCACCGCCGGCTATGGCGAACAGCGCCAGGCGGTGATGACCGTCGGCAACGGCGAGGGCAACTACTTCGCCGACGAAGAGACGCTGGACCGCCTCGAGGGCGAAGGCCAGGTGGTGTTCCGCTACAAGGAAAACCTCAACGGCTCGGCCCGCGACATCGCCGGTATCGTCAACAAGGGCGGCAACGTCCTGGGCCTGATGCCCCACCCCGACCGCGCCTTCGACGCTGATCTGGGCTCGGAAGACGGCGCGGTGCTGTTCCGCAGCATCTTCCAGAGCGCCTGACGCAGGGCGTCGCCCGCCCATCAGAAAGTGGGCGAGCTGATTGCGTTACAATATAGCACCCTGACCATCGCGGGCTTAAGGTTCCTCCGCTGTAGGAGGGCAAACATGAGTTTCATCACCACCTTGCGCGGGGGGCTGCTGGCCGCCGCCGCGCTCTGCGCCTTCGGCGCTGTCGCCCAAGCCCAGGTCGCGGCTCAAGTCACGCCGATGACCCCCGACATCGACGGCAAGTACGTCCAGACCCAGGTCAACTACGACTACGACAAGCGCGTCGTGATGATCCCGATGCGGGACGGGACCAAGCTCTACACCGTGATCGTGGTCCCCAAGGGCGGCAAGAACCTGCCGATCATGCTGACGCGCACCCCCTACAACGCCGCCGCCCGAGCCTCGCGCGCCGACAGCCCGCGCATGGTGGCCGCCATGCCGCAGGGCGACGAGCCGTTCGTCGCCGACGGCGGCTATATCCGCGTCTTCCAGGACATCCGGGGCAAGTACGGCTCGGAGGGCGAGTATGTGATGACGCGCCCGCTCAAGGGACCGCTGAACGCGTCTGAGGTGGATCACTCCACCGACGCCTACGACACCATCGACTGGCTGGTGAAGAACGTGCCCGAGACCAACGGCAAGGTCGGGATGCTGGGCAGTTCCTACGAAGGCTTCACCGTCGTGATGGCCCTGGTCAATCCGCACCCGGCGCTGAAGGTCGCCGCGCCGATGAGCCCGATGGTCGACGGCTGGATGGGCGACGACTGGTTCCAGTACGGCGCGTTCCGCCAGATCAACTTCGACTACTTCAGCGGCCAGACCGCCGTCCGTGGATCTGGCGCCGGCGTCCAGCGCCAGGGCTATGACGACTATTCCAACTTCCTGCGCGAAGGCTCGGCCGGTGACTACGCCAAGAACCACGGCCTGGATAAGTTGCCCTGGGTGCAGAAGCTGTTCGCCCACCCGGCCTATGACAGCTTCTGGAGCGAACAGGCCCTCGACAAGACCATGGAAAAGACGCCGCTGAAGGTGCCGACCATGTGGATCCAGGGCCTGTGGGACCAGGAGGACATCTGGGGTGCGGTCCACTCGTATCCGGCGCTGGAAGCCAAGGATACGGGCAACGACAAGAACTACCTTGTGCTCGGCCCCTGGCGGCACAGCCAGGTCAACTATGACGGCTACAACCTCGGCCCGTTCAAATGGGATGGCGACACCGCCCTGCAGTTCCGCCGCGACGTGATGAAGCCGTTCTTCGATCAGTACCTGAAGGACGGACCCAAGGCCGACACCCCGCCGGTGCTGATCTACGACCCGGGCCAGAACAAATGGGACCGCTACGCCAGCTGGCCGCAGGGCGGGACCGACGGCGCGGGTTCGGGCAAGATCAGGAAGAACCTCTATCTCGGCGCCAACGGCGGGCTGGGCTTCAGCGCCCCGGCCGGCGGCAAGAGCGCGGCCGCCTATGACGAATACGTCTCCGATCCCGCCAAGCCCGTGCCCTACATCCCGCGTCCGCTGCAGTTTTCCGACCGCAGCCGCTGGACGCCGTGGCTGGTGACCGATCAGCGCTCTGTCGATGGTCGTCCGGACGTGCTGACCTATGTCAGCGAACCCCTGACCGAACCGCTCAAGATCGCCGGTGTTCCGAAGGTGAACCTGTTCGCCTCGACCAGCGGCACCGACAGCGACTGGGTGGTCAAGCTGATCGACGTCTATCCAGACGAGGTCCCCAGCCAACCCGAGCTGGGCGGCTACCAACTGGCGGTGGGCATGACGATCTTCCGCGGCCGCTATCGCGAGAGCTTCAGCGAGCCCAAGGCCCTGAAGCCGAACACGCCGCTGAAGTACCAGTTCATCCTGCCCACGGCGAACCACACCTTCAAACCCGGTCACCGCGTCATGGTGCAGGTGCAGTCCAGCTGGTTCCCGCTGTACGACCGCAACCCGCAGACCTTCGTGCCGAACATCTTCTTCGCCAAGCCGTGCGACTATGTGAAGGCCACGCAGCGGGTGTTCCATGCGGGCGAGACCGCCAGCTTCATCGAACTGCCGGTCGTGGACGCGAAGTAACCCCGAGCGTCCCAAGCCAAAAGGGCCGGCGGTCAAACCGCCGGCCCTTCTCTAGGCGCGTCAGGTGCGGAGCGTGTTCGGCGGGTAAGCCTGCGCGCCTTGTTCCCACGCGCCCTGCGGCGCGTTAGCGGCCGCTTTGCTTGGCTGCGTCCTTACCCGCGGCGTCCGGGGCAGGAGCCGTCTTGCTGGGAGCGCCCTCGACGGCGGGGCTCACGGCCGGCGCGGCTTGGCGCTCGCCGGTCTTTTGTTGCTGGTCCGGCGTCTTGCGCTGCGTGTCGTTCGACTGTTGTTGCGGGGTGCGGGTCTGTTCGGCCATCGGACTTGTCCTTATTGCTCACCACGCGCTGTCGGCGCGCACCAAGTTGTAACGGCTCCGGACTCTTCCCGTTCCTCGCAACAAGCTATCAAACTGCGGCTAAGCTTTAGAATTTTCACAGATTTTCGGCAAATCGCCACTTCGTGCGGAGAGGTCATTCCTGCGCGGTCGGCGACAAACCGGTCGCGCCGACCAAAGCGGTCAGCGGGTCGCGACGATCAGGACTGCGCGGGCTCACGAATTCAAGGCGCATTTGATCCAGCCCCAGCGCCGTTTGCGGGAAAAACATTCGCTCGTTACGAGATGATTAAGGTTAATCCTCACCACGTGGGGGAGATGGCTGGAACGAACGCCTCCTCTCGGTGACATCTGTCGCACCAAGAAGAAACAGAAGGCTGCGGCGGGAGCCTTCCCCGACGCGCAGAGTTAAAACATCATGGCCGATCCCGAAGTTCGGTTTCCCGAAACCTATGTCAGCGGCGTGCCTGTCTGGGCGAAGCGCCGCAAGCGGTCTGGCATGCACCCGATCGTCAGCCTGCTCGTGCTGCTGCTCGCCCTGTTTGGCGCGGTGATGATCGGCGTGTCCCTGCGCATGGGCTCGGTCGAAAAGGGCGGCGCGGTCGTCGATGGCTGGATCGCCCAAGGCAAGGCCATGTGGCACGAGGCCGCCGGCCAGGTGAAGGAAAGCCAGGCTTCCCCGAAGTCTTAAGACCCCTAATCGCCTGACGGCAGTGGCGGAATCTGATCGACCGGGTTAGAAGGCGCGCCCATGAGCACGCCCCAAAAGCCCATGGCCGAGATGGCCGCCGAGTTCGGCCTGAAACCCGCCGAATATGACGTCGTCCTCAAGCGTCTGGGTCGCGAGCCCAACCTTGTCGAGCTGGGCGTTTTCTCGGTGATGTGGTCCGAGCACTGCTCGTACAAGTCCTCGAAGAACCAGCTGAAGAAGTTCCCGATCGACGGCCCGCGCGTGATCTGCGGTCCGGGCGAAAACGCCGGCGTGATCGACATCGGCGACGGCGACGCGATCATCTTCAAGATGGAAAGCCACAACCACCCCTCGTACATCGAACCCTATCAGGGCGCGGCGACCGGCGTGGGCGGGATCATGCGCGACGTCTTCACGATGGGCGCGCGGCCGATCGCGCTCTTGAACGCCCTCCGCTTCGGTGATCCCAGCCATCCGAAGACCAAGCGCCTCGTCGACGGCGTGGTCGCTGGCATCGCCGGTTATGGCAACTGCGTGGGCGTGCCCACCGTCGCGGGCGAGACCAATTTCCACAAGGGCTACAACGGCAACATCCTGGTCAACGCCATGTGCGTGGGCCTGGCCAAGGCCGACAGCATCTTCTACTCGGCCGCCCCCGGCCCTGGCCTGGCGGTCGTCTATTTCGGCTCCAAGACCGGCCGCGACGGCATCCACGGCGCGACCATGTCCTCGGCCGAGTTCTCGGAAGACTCCGAAGAGAAGCGCCCCACCGTCCAGGTCGGCGACCCCTTCGCCGAGAAGCTGCTGATCGAGGCCACCCTCGAGCTGATGGCCACCGGCGCGGTGGCCGCCATCCAGGACATGGGCGCAGCGGGCCTGACCTCCTCGTCGGTCGAGATGGCCGGCAAGGGCGGCGTCGGCATCGAGCTGAACATGGACATGGTCCCGCAACGCGAGACCGGCATGAGCGCCTACGAGATGATGCTGTCGGAAAGCCAGGAGCGCATGCTGGCGGTCCTGAAGCCCGGCCGCGAGAAAGACGGCCACGCCATCTTCGAGAAGTGGGGCCTGGACGCCGCCGTCATCGGCTACACCACCGACACCGGCCGCCTGGTGCTGAAGCATCACGGCGAAACGGTCTGCGACGTGCCGCTGGCCCCGCTGTTCGACGACGCGCCGCTGTATGACCGTCCGTGGGTGCAGCCGGCGCTGCAGCCGCGTCTCGACCCGGCCGCCGTCCCCGCCCCGATCAACTGGAACGAAGCGGTCCTGAAGATCATCGGCTGCCCGGACATGGCCTCCAAGCGATGGCTGTGGGAGCAGTACGACCGTCACGTCATGGCCGACACGCTGGAAGACAGCGCCACGGGCTGTGACGCCGGCATCGTGCGGATCCACGGCACGGGCAAGGCGATCGCCGTGACCAGCGACTGCACCCCGCGCTATGTCCAGGCCGACCCCTACGAAGGCGGCAAGCAGGCCGTGGCCGAAGCCTGGCGCAACCTGACGGCCGCCGGCGCCCTGCCGATCGCCATCACCGACAACCTGAACTTCGGCAGCCCCGAAAAGCCCGAGACCATGGGCCAGATCGTCCGCGCCACCGACGGTATGGCCGAGGCCTGCCGCGCGCTGGACTTCCCGGTCGTCTCGGGGAATGTCAGCCTCTACAACGAGACCAACGGCGTCGCCATTCCGCCGACCCCGACCGTGGGCGCGGTGGGCCTGCTCGAGGACTACGACCTGCGCACGGGCTTCGGCAACGTGGCCGAAGGCGACACGCTGGTGCTGATCGGCGAGACGCGCGGTGAGCTCGGCGCCTCGATCTATCTGCGTGAAATCCTGGGCCGCGAGGACGGCGCTCCGCCGCCGGTCGATCTGGCGCTGGAGCGCAAGACCGGCGACTTCGTGCGCGGCCTGATCAGCTCAGGCCTCGTCGCCGGCGTCCACGACCTGTCGGACGGCGGCCTGCTGGTCGCCGCAGCCGACGTGGCCCTGGCCAGCAAGGTCGGGATCACCCTCAACGCCACCAGCCAGGCGCACGCCCACGCCTATCTGCTGGGCGAGGACCAGGCCCGCTACCTGATCGCCACGCCCGACCCGGATGCGGTGCTGGAAGCGGCGAAGGATGCGGGCGTTCACGCCAACATCGCCGGCGTCGCGGGCGGCGACGCGTTCGCATCGGACGGTTTGTTCAGCGTCTCGCTGGAGGCCCTGCGCACCGCGCACGAGGCCTGGCTGCCAGGCTACATGAACGCACCGAAGGCCTGAGGGTAGCGCAAAGCACGCGGCGATCTTAAGCCGCGTGCGACCGCCCCGACCAGCGCGCCACCGCCTCAAGCAACTTGGCCGGGCTGATCGGCTTGCCCAGATGGTCGTCCATGCCGGCGGCCAGACAGTTGGCGACCTGCTCGGGCAGCACATTGGCCGTCATGGCGATGATCGGGGTGGAGGCTCCGCGCGCGCCTTCCAGCGCCCGAATTTCACGGGTGGCGGTCAGGCCGTCCATGACTGGCATCTGCACGTCCATCAGCACCAGATCGTATTGCCCCTGGCGCATGGCCTCGACCCCGGCCACGCCGTCATTGGCGGTCTCGACGGCGACGCCGAAAGGCTCGAGCATCGCGCAGATCAGCTCGCGATTGACCGCATTGTCCTCCACCAGCAGCAGCCGGACATCGGCGTCCGCGTCCAGGGGCGAGGTTTCCTGAGTCTCCTGGGTGGGCAGCTCGGCGAGCGGCCCGCGCACTTCAAACCAGAAGGTCGAGCCCTGCCCCTCGACGCTGTCGACCCCGATACGGCCATCCATGCGCTCGATGATACGGCGCGAGATCGCCAGCCCGAGACCGGTGCCTCCAAAGCGTCGTGACACGGCCGCATCGGCCTGGGAGAAGCGGTCGAAGATGTTCTCGCGGTGCTGGAGCGCGATGCCGATGCCGGTGTCGATGACCTCGCCGCGCAGGACCGCCTCGTCGCCGTCCACGGTCTGGCTCAGAGCAACGGTGATCGCGCCGTGCGCGGTGAACTTCACCGCGTTGGACAGGAAGTTCAGCAGCACCTGGCTAAGCCGCGGCCCATCCAGATTCATGGGCCTCACGCCGCGCGGCGTGCGAACATGGATCTCAAGCCCCTTGGCTTCTGCGCGCTCGGCTACCAGTCCGGCGCAGGACGAGGCCATGGCCGCCGGATCGAAGGGCGCGGGGTCCAATTCCAGCCCGCCGGCCTCGAGGCGGGAAAAGTCCAGCACGTCATTGACGACGCTGAGCAGGGTGTTGCTGGCGTCCAGGATATGGCCGACCTGCCGCGTGGCGGTCTTGTTTAGATTGCGCGAACGTCGCAGCACCTCGGCGAAGCCGATGATCGCCGTGAGCGGCGTGCGCAGCTCGTGGGTCATGTTGGCCAGAAAGTCGGACTTGGCCGCCGAGGCCGCCTTGGCCATCTCCAGGGCCTTGGCGATGTCCAGCTCCAGGCGCTTGCGCTCGGTGATGTCGCGCGAGGTGACCAGCAGGATGCCCGATCCGTCGCCGAGCAGCGAGTAGGTGCTCTCCAGCCAGATCACCGCGCCGTCCTTGCGTATGCTCTGGTAGTCGGCGCTGACAGGTTCGCCGCCGGGCTCGAGCTTGCGAATGATGCCTTGCACGCGCTTGAAGTCAGCGTCGCTGACCATGGCCTGCGGCGGCAGGGCCATGAACTCCTCGAGCGTATAGCCGCTGATGCGTTCGATGCTGGGCGAGCTGTAAAGCCGCTCGCCCTGGGGGGACCAGAGAGCGACGTGATCCGTCAGGTTGTCGCCCAGAAGCCGGTAGAGGCGATCAACCTCGCGATACTTGGCGACGGCGGCCTCGGCCTCTTCGACGGCGCCCTGCTTGGCGTCGAGGCTGGCCCTCAAGTCGGCGTGCATCTCCTCAAGCCGGATCTTTTGGCTGCTCAGCCAGTAGGCCAACGGCCCGGCGATGATGGTGAACAGGACGAGCGTCGTGACAGGCGCGTAGGCGGCGCGATCGTTCAGCAGCAGGATGTGGACAACGAAGTCCAGCGCCATGGCCACGCCCACGATGAGGCAGACCGCAGGCGCGGCTCTGATAACTCGGGCTTTGATGGCGGTCGGGACGATCGTGCAGCTCCTAGAGTGGCTGGAATCACGATGATAGACCCCAGACTAGGCACAGATGGCCCCTCCAGCCAGACCGGAGACAATCGGTCGCGCCTGGCTCTTGGCCAAATATGCGCCCTTAGCGCCCGGCGCTTTGGGCCACCGCGTCCAGCGACGCCTCCAAGGCCAGGCTGGCTTGAACGACCGTCGCCACCGAGCGCTTGAAGAAGTCCTGCGGGATCGTCGCGAAATCGTCGCTCGGGCGATGGTACTCGGGGTGATCTTCAACGCCGAAATAGATCCACGGAACGCCTTTCTCGACGAAGGCGTAGTGGTCGGACTGGTTGGTCCAGTTGTTCTGGGCGCCGTCAGCGTCGGTGTCGTGGCCCAGCTTCAGCGTCACCGGCGCCGTCGCGGCCACCTGCTGCAGGATCGGGCGAAGGACAGGGAACGCCGACGCGCCGGCGGCGAACAACTCGTTCTTGGGGTTCTTGCTGAGCATGTCGAAGTTGATGTTCAGCACGATCGACTCCAGCGGGATCGGCGGCGCGGCCGCAAACGCCCGGGCGCCGCGCAGTCCGCTTTCCTCGGCGTCGACCACCGCCAGGATCACGTCGTGCGTCGGCGGCTTGGCTTTGAAGGCCTCGGCCACAGCCAGCAGCCCCGCCACGCCCGAGGCGTTGTCGTCGGCGCCATTGAAGATCTCGCCATTGCGGACGCCCAGATGGTCATAGTGGGCGGTGACGACCATCGCCCTGCCCGGCTGGGTCCCCTTCACCCGCGCAATGAGGTTCACGCCCTGCGCCGCAGAGCCGTCGCGCTTGGTGAAGGCGAACGTATGCTCGAACCGGTCGCCCACCGGCGCCAGCCCGATTTCACGGAACCGCGAGAGGATATAGGCCCGCGCCTTCTCGGAGCCTGGGGTCCCGACGCCGCGTCCCTCCATGTCGTCGGCCGACAGGATACGAACGTCATCAATGGCCTTGTCGCCGGGAGCGGCGAAAGCCGGCGAGGCGAGGGCCAGGAAGGCGGCGGCGAAGAGACTCAGCGAGCGTCGGGCGATGATCATGGCCGCTACATGCCCCGCCCTGCGGGCCCGGTTCAATTAATTCTCGGTCATCAGGACGGTTCACCCTATGCCTGGCGCCGCCACGCCCCTGCGCCAGGTATGGTTGTTCTTAAGGATTCTCAGCCAGAAAAGCGGCTGAAAGATCGGAGTCGTCGTCCCGTGCCCATGTCTCACGCCGAGCTCGAAGCCCGCCTGGTCGCGGCGTTCCCGGATTCAGAGATCGTGTTGACGGACCTGGTCGGCGACAACGACCACTGGAAGGCGCGGATCGTCTCCCCGGCGTTCAAGGGGCTGCCGCGGGTGCGCCAGCACCAGCTGGTCAACCGGGCGCTGGCCGACGTGCTCGGCGGAACCCTGCACGCGCTGGCGCTCGAAACCGCAGCCCCCGCCGACTAAGGAGCCCTAGCACCGTGCGCTATCGCCCCTTCGGACCTACGGGCATCGCGGTTTCGGCGTTGACCTTGCGCCTGGCCGATAGCCCGCGGCTCCGCGCCAACGATTGGCGCGCCCTGGTGTTCACGGCGCTGGAGAACGGCGTCAACAGCTTCCAGATCGACGGCGACGCCCCGGAGATGCTCAAGGGCGCAGGCGAGGCTTTCGCCTCGGTCGAGCGCCATCTGCTGTTCCTGACCTGGCGGATTCGCGGCGACGCGACGCAGCACGGACGACAGACGCTGGACCTTCTGCGCCGATCGGCCTTTGAGGGCCTGTCGCTGGACTACCTGGACCTCGTGCTGATCAACGACCCGCAGTCGGCGTCGCTGCCCGTCGCCTTTGAGGCCGGACTCCAGGATTTGCGGAAGGCGCGGGCGCTGCGGGGTCTTGGGATCGCCAGTCGCGGCGACATTGACCCGGGCCTGCTGGCCAATGACCTGGTCACGGCGATCTCGTCGCCTTACAACCTGTCGTCAGGATGGGCCGAGCGCCATCGCATCCGCCAGGCCTCGCAGCACAATTTCGCGGTCATCGGCGAGGACTTCTGGCCTCAGGCCCTGCGCGAGGTGGCCGACAAGGCCCCGCCCAAACCCTCGTTCTGGCAAAGGCGCACCGACCCGCTGGCGGACGTGGGCGGCTATGAGTTCCTGAGCAACACCCCCGGCTGGAGCGCCGAGGACATCTGCCTTGGCTACGCCCTGACAGAGCCGTCGCTGGCGACGGTGCGCATCACGGCCGACAACCGCCAGGAGATCGAACGTCTGGCCGCCGTGGTCGAGCGCGACCTGCCCACCGGCGTCTGCGCCCAGATCGAGATGGCCCGCTTCTCGGCCCAGGAACGCGAGAAGGCGGCCCGTCGCCCTTGACCCCGGCGCGCGCGGCGCCTAGCTGACAGGAGCTCTCTAGGATACCGCCATGACCGACGCCGCCGCCTCCCCCGCCCTGGACTTCATCGCCAAGACCGTCGCCGACCATCCGGTGGTGGTGTTCATGAAGGGCGTGCCGGACCAGCCGCGCTGCGGCTTCTCGTCGGTGGTGGTGCAGATCCTGGATCACCTGGGCGTCGAGTTCGTCGGCGTCGACGTGCTGCAGGACGACGATCTGCGCCAGGGGATCAAGACCTTCACCGACTGGCCGACCATTCCCCAGCTCTATGTGAAGGGTGAATTCATCGGCGGCAGCGACATCGTCCGCGAGATGTTCCAGTCGGGCGAGCTGAAGACCTTCCTGACCGAACAGGGCGTGATCGCCGCCTAAGGCGCGCCGATGAGCCGACTGTTTGTCCCGCCCTCGGACGCCTACACCCTGACCTTCACGCCCAAGGCGTCGGACATCGACGCCAATGGCCACGTCAACAACGTGGTCTATCTGGGCTGGGCGCAGGATCTGGCGACCACGCACTGGGACGCCTGGACCTCGCATGAGGAGCGCGCGCCCTGGAGCTGGGTCGCCCGCTGTCATGAGGTCGACTATCGCCGCGAGCTCCTGCCGGGCGAAACCGCCACCGGCTACACCTGGGTGGGCGAGCTGAAGGGCCCGCGCTTCGAGCGCTATGTTCGCATCGATGGGCCGGACGGCGAGATGTGCGCCCAGGTCCGCACCGACTGGGTGCTGATCGACATCGCCGCCAAACGCCCGGCCCGCGTGCTGCCCTGGATGGTCGAGCGCTTCACGCCCAAGGACTGAGACGCTCTCCCTCCTGCGCCACGGCATCACGGCGCCGGGGAGTGCTCGCTCCGGCTCAGGGCGTGATGGGGTTGGCCACCACGATCCGATCGCGCGCCGAAAGGCCCAACTCAGCGTAGCTGAAAGCCAAGGTGGCTTCGCCCTTCGGTCCTCGGCACGTCTCAAGCCGCCGGCGCGCGAAGGCGACCACCGCGCGCCCCCGCTTGCGATCGACGCGGAATACAAAATCGGCTTTCGCCGCGCAGCCTTGCGACCGCACGCGGATCGCCAAGGCCTCGCGGCCGGGCGTGACGGACAACAGAGGCTCAAGCTCTGGCCAGGTCTCGTCGGGTTCGGGCGTCGATAGGGTCGGCAGGGTCGCGCAGCCGGCCAACGAAAGAGCGGCGAGCGTCCCCATGAAAACTCTGCGTGAAGGCACGCCGCTCACCGATCCTCAAAGCACATGATCCGCCTTGAAGATCGCAGCAGGATGGCCCGCTGACCAGAGGCCTTAGCCCCAGGGACCCGCCTCGCGCGACCCGCCGCTCAGCGGCACGCTGGACGACGTCGTCGCCGCCAACGCCGGGCGACGCGCGCCACGCTCCACCCCCAGGCGCATCAGGGCCTCGACCCGGTTGTGGGTCGCGGGGTGGGTCGAGAACAGGTTGTCAGCGCCCTTCCCGGCCAGCGGGTTGATGATGAACATGTGGGCGGTGGCCGGATTGCGTTCGGCCTGGACGTTCTCGTAGCCGCCGCGGGCGTAGGCCTCGATCTTCTGCAGCGCGCGGGCCAACGACTCGGAGTCGCCGGCGATCTGCGCGCCGATGCGGTCGGCCTCGTATTCGCGGGCGCGGCTGATGGCCATCTGCACCAGCATGGCCGCGATCGGGGCCAGGATGGCGATCAGGATCGCGCCGATCATGCCGCCCAAGCCGCCGCCATTACCCTCTTCGTCGCGCGAGCCGCCGAAGAAGAAGGCGAAGTTGGCCAGGGCCGAGATCGCGCCGGCGATGGTCGCCGTCACGGTCATGACCAGGGTGTCGCGGTTCTTCACGTGGGCCAGTTCGTGAGCCATGACGCCGCGGATCTCTTCGCGCGTCAGAAGCTGCAAGAGGCCGGTGCTGGCGGCCACGGCGGCGTGATCGGGGTCCCGACCGGTGGCGAACGCGTTGGGCTGGGCGCTGTCGATCACCGTGATGCGCGGACGCGGCAGGCCGGCCGAGCGGGCCAGCTCGACGGTGTCGATCACATAGTTGCGGATCAGCGGCTCGGGGTGGCTCTCATCGACCTCGACCGCGCCATAGGTCCGCAAGACGATCTTGTCGGCGTTCCAGTACGAGAACGCGTTCATGGCCAGCGCGAAGACCAAGGCGATCATCATGCCGGTCGCGCCGCCGATCAGGAAGCCCGCGCCCATGAACAGGGCGGTCAGGCCCGCCAGCAGCATGTAGGTCTTGAAGTGGTTCATCGTCTTTCGTCAGTCGAAGATGTCGAACAGGTCGAAACGCTTCTTCTTGTGGTGGCCGTAGGAACCGTGACGGCGATAGTCGTCGTCATCGTGGCGCTTGTGGCCGGGGCTGTGGCCGTGATCGTGGTGGTGGTCCGGACGGCTGTAGGGCTTGGGCTGGCTGTAGGCCGCCTGGGTCTCGTCGCGCTCCATGGCCATCAGCTTCTCAAGCTCGCCGCGATCCAACCAGACGCCCCGGCAACGCGGGCACATGTCGAACTCGACGCTGGCGCGCTTCACGGCCTGCATCGAGGCGTCGCAGTTGGGGCACATCAGAAGCGGCATTCAGAACCTCCGGTCCAAAAAAGGATGCTCGGGTGTTCTCGATGTGAGGCGGCGCCTTTTGGGGAGGGGGGCTAGGCGGCCGGACCCAAGACATCGAGAACACCCGATGCGGTCCGACATCACGAGCACTTGCATTGCTCGCCAGAGGGGCCCGGTCCCGCTGAACCGCAATTAGGCGCCCTCGCGATCGGGTTCAAGGCCTTGGCGAAACAAAAAAGCTGTTCTGGCCGTGGGTATTGATGGCGTCGCAGGAGCCGCCCTCGACCTTCGACAAGCTCAGGGTGAAGACGACTTTCGGCCTCGGTTCGCGCAAAATCCTCATCCTGGGCCTGTCGAAGGGCGAGGATTTCCATCCGGACCGGCGCCCTCGTGCGCAACAAAAAAGGCCCCGGATCGCTCCGGGGCCTTTTCCGTATCTCTTCGGATCCGACGCTTACGAAGCGTAGAATTCGACGACGAGGTTCGGTTCCATCTTCACCGGATACGGAACTTCCGACAGTTCCGGAGCGCGGACGAAGGTGGCCGACAGGCTCTTGGCGTCGACCGAGACGTACTCGGCGAAGTCACGCTCGTTCGAGGCGACAGCTTCGAGGACCAGAGCCATGTTGCGCGACTTTTCGCGGACCTGGATCACGTCGCCGGCCTTGCAGCGGTACGACGGGATGTTCACGCGCTTGCCGTTCACGGTCACGTGGCCGTGGTTCACGAACTGGCGGGCGGCGAACACGGTCGGCACGAACTTGGCGCGATAGACGATGGCGTCCAGGCGCGACTCGAGCAGAGCGATCAGGTTCTCCGAGGTGTTACCCTTGCGACGGGCGGCTTCCTCGTAGGTGCGCGAGAATTGCTTCTCGGTCAGGTTACCGTAGTAGCCCTTCAGCTTTTGCTTGGCGCGCAGCTGCAGACCGAAGTCCGAAACCTTGCTCTTGCGACGCTGGCCGTGCTGGCCCGGGCCGTACGAGCGCGAGTTGACCGGGGACTTCGGACGGCCCCACAGGTTTTCACCCATGCGGCGGTCGATCTTGTACTTGGCGCTATGGCGCTTCGACATAGTCAGTCTTTCAAAACGATCCGGGCCGGCTCCCCTTTCGGGGCGCGATCGCAACGGCGGCTTCGGGTCAATCCGTCATAAGGTCATCGCGCCGCGCGGCGAGCCGGCGGCGTGAAGGCGCGGTTTATGGGCGAGCGGCGGCGGAGAGTCAATGTTCCGCCGCCCCCTAGCTTACGGCCGAACCAGCGGGTTGCGCAGACGGATCTTGCCGCCGCGCTCCACGCCGAACGCATCCAGCGGATAGCGCAACTCGACCCCCTCGGCGATGAGGGCGCGGCAGTTGTCGGGGCGCTTGCGCACGAACGAGAAGCTGGTCAGGCCGTCGCGGCGCTGGGTTTCGACCGAAAAATCCTCCTGGCGGGTGCAGCCGTTGGAGGTGACGCGCACCACCAGGTCAGCCCCGTCGACCCGCGCAGCCATCAATGGCTCCAGAGACTGGCTGCTTGCCGGCGGCGTGATCGGCTCGTGCTGGACGTCGTCGGCGTCGATGATCACGCAGGCCGAGGTGCTCAAGCCCAGGGTGATGACGGCGGCGAGCGATGCGAGTTTCATGCTGGTGTCCCCTCTTTTTGGTCAGCTTGACCGTGAAGGGAGCGCCCATCGCCTGAACCCAGGATGAATTACGGAAAAGTCACGACCGCACATGCCACTCGCCCATCGGAAACCGGCGTTATTTCAACCGCGACTTCGCCCCTGACGTGCATTACAGTGGCGCTCGCCATTGAAGGGGAGCGCCATGGCCGTATCCGATCAAGAGCTCAATACTGCGGTCGCCATCACCGGACGGTTCGAGAACGCCGGCGATCCCTGGCGCGGGGTGACCGGCGATTTCGACGGCATGGGTATCTCCTGCGGCGTGCTGCAGTGGAACATCGGTTCGGCCTCGCTGCAGCCCATGGTCAAGGCCGTGGGGCAGGCCGTGGTGCTGCGCGAAGCGCCCACCATCGGCGCGGATCTGTGGAGGGCCTGCAACGCCGGGGTGGCGACCGGTCTCGCCATCGTCCGGGGCTGGCAGACGGGAACCAAGCTGAAGGCGATCCCGGCCCGGGAGCTGGCGAGCCTGATGGGCTCCCCCGAGATGAAGGCCCAGCAGACCAGCCGCATCCGCGTTGTCGCCGAAAGGGCGGACGTGTTGGCCGACAGCTGGGCCAAGGCTGCGGGCCGAAACGCGCGGACGCTGCGCGAACTGGTCTGGTTCTTCGACCTGGTGACCCAGAACGGCGGCTTGAAAGGGCTGACCCTGG
The DNA here is from genome assembly GCF_031457805.1 of Caulobacter sp. BE264. Lineage (NCBI taxonomy): Bacteria > Pseudomonadati > Pseudomonadota > Alphaproteobacteria > Caulobacterales > Caulobacteraceae > Caulobacter > Caulobacter sp. BE264. The sequence continues at coordinate 250,096 of NZ_JAVDXI010000002.1, forward strand.
CCGATGTTCGCGCCTTCATCCAGACCTCGACGCCAGGCCGCGCCGACGATGTGGTCTGCGACTGGCTGCTGGCCGCGCCGGCGGCGTGGTGGGGTCGCCTGGACTGCATCAGGAACGCCGGCCTCTGGCGCGACAAGGTCACGCCCGCCCAGCTGGAACTCTTCGCCCTCAGCTACCTGCGCTCAGGTCTCAGCAACAGCAAGGCCCGCGGGGTGGTGATGAACCGCAAGGGCGCCCTGGCGATCGGCAAGGGCTGGGTGAACAGCCAGCTCTTTGATTTCAGCGGCCAGATCTAGGGTATTTTTCGAGCGAAGTGGTCCTGGTTCGCGTGAAGAAAAATGCGTCAGAGCAGAGGGCTATAGCCGCTCCGCGTGCCAGGCCACGTGGTCGCCGATGAAGGTCGAGATGAAGAAGTAGCTGTGGTCGTAGCCGTCCTGACGGCGGACGGTGACCTTGCGGCCGGCTCTGGCGGCGGCGGCTTCGATCAGTTCGGGCTTCAGCTGGCTTTCCAGGAAACTGTCGGCCAGGCCCTGGTCGATCAGGATGTCGTCGAAGGTCCCGCCCCCGTCTTTGCCCCAATGGCCATCCTCGATCAGGGCGCAGGCGTCGTAGGACCGCCAGGCGGCGCGATCCGGGCCGAGGTAGGCGCTCAGCGCCTTGTCGCCCCAGGGACAGTTCAGCGGCGAGACGATCGGCGAGAACGCGCTGACCGACTTGAACAGTTCAGGATGCTTCAGCGCGATCGTCAGCGCGCCGTGGCCGCCCATCGAGTGACCGAAGATCCCCTTGCGCGCGCCGTCCAGCGGAAACGCCCCCTCAACGGCCATGAGCAGGTCGCCGGTGACGTAGGCGTGCATCATGAAGTGCGGCGCCCAGGGCGCCTGGGTGGCGTCGACATAGAACCCGGCGCCCTGCCCCAGATCATAGGCCGGATCGTCGGCGACACCTTCCCCGCGCGGAGACGTGTCCGGCGCGACAATGGCGATCCCGTGCTGGGCGGCGTGAGCGTAGACGCCCGACTTCACCGTGAAATTGTCCTCGGTGCAGGTCAGCCCCGAAAGCCAGACGAGATACGGAAACGGTCCCTCGCCATCCGGCGTCCACACCGTGAACTTCATCGGCGTGCCGGTGCTGGTGCTGGCGTGCTTGCAGTAGCGGATGGTTCCGCCATGGACGCGGTGGGTGCTGAGGGTTTCGACGGTCATGGGCTTGCTTGCTCGATCGTTCCTTCTCCCGCAAGGGGAGAAGGTGGGATTCCCTAGAACGTCACCACGGTCCGGATGCTCTCACCGGCGTGCATGAGGTCAAACGCCTTGTTGATCTCTTCCAGCGGCAGCACGTGGGTGATCATCGGGTCGATCTGGATCTTCCCGTCCATGTACCAGTCGACGATCTTGGGCGTGTCGGTGCGGCCGCGCGCGCCGCCGAAGGCGGTGCCCTTCCAGACCCGGCCGGTGACCAGCTGGAACGGACGGGTCGAGATCTCCTTCCCCGCCTCGGCCACGCCGATGATGATGCTTTCGCCCCACCCGCGATGGCAAGCTTCCAGCGCTGTGCGCATGACGCCGGTGTTGCCGGTGGCGTCGAAGGTGTAGTCCGCGCCGCCGTCGGTCAGGGCCACCAGGTGCGCGACGAGATCGCCCGACACATCCTTCGGATTGACGAAGTGGGTCATGCCGAACTTGCGGCCCCACTCCTCGCGGTCGGGATTGATGTCGACGCCGACGATCATGTTGGCGCCGACCAGCTTGAGGCCCTGGATGACGTTCAGACCAATGCCGCCCAGGCCAAAGACGATGGCGTTGGCGCCCGGCTCGACCTTGGCTGTGTTGGTCACCGCGCCGACGCCGGTCGTCACGCCGCAGCCACAGTAGCAGGCGGTCTTGAACGGCGCGTCACGGCGGATCTTGGCGACCGCGATCTCGGGCAGGACCGTGTAGTTCGAGAAGGTCGAGCAGCCCATGTAGTGATAGATCGGCTGACCCTTGTAGGAGAAGCGGCTGGTGCCGTCCGGCATCAGACCCTTGCCCTGAGTGGCGCGGATCGCCGTGCAGAGGTTGGTCTTGCCCGACAGGCAGCTTTTGCACTGGCGGCATTCGGGCGTGTAGAGCGGGATCACGTGATCGCCAACGGCCACGCTGGTCACGCCCGCCCCGACCTCGACCACCACGCCAGCGCCCTCATGGCCCAGGATCGAGGGGAAGATGCCCTCGCTGTCGAAGCCGTCCAGGGTGTAGGCGTCGGTGTGGCAGACGCCGGTGGCCTTGATCTCGACCATCACCTCGCCGGCCTTGGGCCCTTCCAGGTCGACCTCGACGATCTCCAGCGGCTTCTTGGCCTCAAAAGCAACGGCGGCGCGGGTCTTCATCGAGCGGTCTCCTCAGAAACGAGTCGGCGCGACTTTGCCGCCGCGCGCGGTCCGGGTCGAGCCCTGATCAGGCCTTCGCCACCGCTGGAACGCGGAAGCGACCGTCCAGCATTTCCGCTTTCGGCAGATAGGCGCGCAGGAACAATGCAAACGGACCGGACTTGGGCGCCGGCAGCCAGTTGGCGGTCTTGTCGCCGCCCGGATCCGTGCGGCCGATCCAGATATCCAGCGTCCCGTCGGCGTTGCGCTTCAGGCCCTGAGTGCGGTCGCCGATCGTGTAGCGGTGGATCGGGTTGTCGGTGAAGAAGAACTGGCCGTCCGCCGTCGCCTCGTACATCGACAGCGACCAGAACCCGTCCAGCGGCAATTGCGCCGGCATGCTCAGGCGGTACGGACCGTCGCCGGTGAAGGTCCCTGCGCCGTCGTCGCCGGCCGCCTTCATGTACAGGGCCTCGGCCACCGGCAGCGCGCCCAGTCCCTGCAGCGCGACGATGGCGCGGTAGATGTAGTCCTGGCCGTAGTCACCGAGGTTGGGGCGCGGATACGACCAGCCATTGACGAAGGTCTGTCGTCCCTGGGCCAGCAGGGTGATCATCCGCGCCTGCTGGACGCCCTTCGCCGCAGCGACCTCGTCGTAGGGCCCCGTCCCGAGGAACGCCGCCGTGCGCTTGAGAATGCGCTGATCGGTGGGCGGGGCCGGATCGCTGGCCAGCAGGGCGCGTGCGGTGGCGAAGTAGTCGGCGGGCTGGGCGTCGCGCGCGGCGTAGGCGGCGACCGGCGCCGGCGTCGCGCCCTTGAGGCTGAAGCCGTCCTGCGCCTTGTGGGCGGCCGCCAGATCTTCACCGCCGTCGGTGAGGGTGCGGATCAGCAGCCAGGCGTGCGGCGTGGCGATGCGGGTGGGGTTGGGTCCGCTCGACGCCTGGCCAGGTCCGACAAGGGTGAAGGTTCCGCCTTCTCCGCCGACGGTCCGCGTACCGAGGACCACATTGTTGTTGGTGAACATGTCCATCACCGCCACCGAGTAGTAGCGCTTGCCGAGCGGCGGGATGGTCAGGGTCGCGGGCCCCGTCGTCAGGTCCAGGAAGGCTGACGAGTACAGGGTGTCGTTATTGGGCGTGGTCACCCAGCGGGCCTTGTGGTCCGAAAGGGTGCGGGTGTGGGACAGGGTGTTGATCGCCGCGCCGGGGCTCTTGAGCAGACGCGCGCGCGTGGTGGCCATCTCAATGAGCGGCAGGGCGTAGAGATAGGCGTCCCGCGCCGCCAAGGGATCGCTTTCAGCGGCCTGGGCCGCCGAAACCCACGCGGGCGACAAACCCAGCGCGCCGGCCATGGCCAGCCATTCCCGACGGTTCATGCCGCCCCCCCCAACACTTGTTTAAGGGCAGTTGAACGCGAGACGCCGCGCGGCGCAAGCACCGCGCGACGCTGATTGGGTTCAGGCGGCGTGAGCGTGACGCGCGGCGTGAACAACGCTTTCCAGGGTGATGATCGTCGCGTCCACCCGGTCATGGGCGTCCGAGCCGATCACCTTCTTGGCGGCGGCGGACGACAGCGCCTCGCGCAAATGACCCAGGGCGCGCGGCGGCGCGATCAGGATCACCTGGTCGATGGTGTTGTGCGCCAGCACCGCGTCGACGCGCTTGGCAAGGTTCGTCAGAAACGCCTTTTCGGCGCGGTCATGGGCGTCGCCGCTGTGGGTGATGTGGCTGGGGGCGCCGTGGTCGTGGTGCTCCTTGACGTCCGAGAGCCACTCGGGACGGTCATGCAGCGGACCGTCGATCCGACGCTGCTCCAGCAGTCGGGCGCGGCGGCCGTCGGCGACAACGACCAGGGTGATGGCGTCGGGGTTCATGGAAGGCTCCTTGCTGGATCACGACCCCGACCATGCGCCTAGCGACGGCGTGCAAGGATGATCGAGGTCAAAAATCCGCGAGGAAACGCGTCCTTAAGGAGCGTCCTTCTTGGCCTTCTCAGCCAGCTTGGCCAGCACGCGGCCGCGCCCCTTGCTGAGCGCGGTGATCACGCCCCGGAAGGTGCGGACCTCCTGGTCCGACAGACGGGCGCGGGCCAGCGGGACCCGCAGGTTGCGCACCATCGACGGCTTCTTCTCGGGCGGATGGTAGAAGCCCGCCTTCTCCAGCTCGTCCTCGAGATGCTCGTAGAGACCCATCAGCGTCGCCTGATCGGCGGGCTCCTCGACGTTCTGCTCGAACTTCTTCCAGGGCCGGTCGTCCTGGGTCATCTTCCATTCGTAGGCGTTGATCGACACCGCCTGCGCCAGGTTCAGCGAGCGGAAGCGCTCGTCGATCGGGATCGAGACAATGGCCTGACACAGAGCGATGTCGTGGGTCTCCAAACCCGCACGCTCGCCGCCGAACAGCAGCCCGACAGCGCGGCCTTGGGCGACCTCCTCGGCCAGATGGCCGGCGCTCTCGCGCGGCGTATAGACCGGCAGGCGCGTCTCGCGCGGCCGGGCGGTGGTGGCGTAGACCAGCTTCAGATCAGCGATCGCCGCTTCCAGAGTGTCGAACACCCTGGCGTCGTCCAGAGGCCAGTGCGCGCCCGAGGCGCTGGCCCAGGCGCGCTCCTGCGGCCAGCCGTCACGCGGCCGCACCAGGCGCAAATCTGACAGGCCGAAATTGGCCATGACCCGAGCCACCGAGCCGATGTTCTCGGCCAGCTGAGGTTCATTGAGGATCACGCAGGGGGGGACGGGCTTGAAGGCGGCGGCGTCAGTCATCCGCGTCCTTTGCCGCCGACCGGCGGCCGGATGCAAGCGCTTCTAGAGCCTCGCGCGTCAAAACGGGGCCGTTTTGACGCGATAACGAGGCTCTAGAATCAAACATTTAGAGCCCTTTCAAACGCTCTAGATGGTTCCATCTAAACCTAAAGGACTCGAGCGCCGCACCCGCGCCAGAGCCTCGAGCAGATGGGCGGGATGCAGGGGCTTGGCCAGATGCAGATCGGCCCCCGCCGCCCGCGCCGCGGCCACGTGTTCCTCCATGGCGTTGGCGGTCAGCATGATCACCAGGATCGGCGAGGCTCGCGACGCCTTCTCCCGGGCCCGGATCGCGCGGGTGGCCGACAGGCCGTCCAGCACCGGCATTTGCATATCCATCAGGACCGCGTCGAAGCGGCCCTGCTCCAAAGCGTCCAGCGCCGCCTGACCGTCTTCCACCATGGTCAGCTCCACGCCGAAAGGCTGCAGGACGATCTCAACCACCTTGCGGTTGGTGGGATGGTCCTCGGCGACCAGCACCCGCATGCCCTCCAGCGAGATCTCGCGATTCTCCTCGACTGGAACGTCGGCGATCTCCGCACAACGCGGCAGCGGGAGGATCACTTCGAAGCGCGCGCCCCGCCCCGGCGTCGCGTCGGCGCTGATCGTTCCCTGCATCATTTCGGCGAGGGCGGCGCAGATCGAGAGGCCAAGGCCCGTTCCGCCGAACTGCCGCGTGATCGACTGGTCGGCCTGGACAAAGCGCTTGAACAGGCGGTCACGGACGGCGTCGTCGAAGCCGACGCCCGTGTCGCGGACGACGAAGCGCAGGGCCCCGCCCTGGCGATCGACCTCCAGCGAGACCTCCCCCTTGGCCGTGAACTTGACCGCATTGGCCAGTAGGTTCGAGAGGATCTGACTGATCCGCCCCGCATCGCCGTCATAGGATCCCTCCGCGTCGGGAGCCACCGACCAGCGGAACGTCAGATGCTTGGCCTCAGCCGACGCCGCGTGCAGTTCGGCCATGCCGCGCACCAGCTGGACCAGATCAAAGGGCGCCGGGCTCAGCTGGAACTGGCCGGCCTCGATCTTGGAGACATCCAGGATGTCGCCCAGCACCTGCTCCAGAAGCCGACCGGACGAGGTGACCAGCGAGGCCAGTTCGCGGCGGGTCTCGGCGTTTTCCTCCTCTGCCAGACGGTCGCCGATCGCGATGACGCCGTTCAGCGGCGTGCGCAGCTCGTGGGACATGTTGGCCAGGAACACTGACTTGGCTTGGTTGGCGCGTTCAAGCTCGGCGGTGCGTACAGCCACCCGCTGCTCCAGCGAGCGAAGCAGCTCTTCATTGCGTTCGCGCTGCCGACGCAAAGCCCGCGCCAGGGAGCCAATCTCGTCGGGCCTCGCCTCGAACGGACGCGCAGCCGCCGGATCGCCTTGCTGCTGCGCCTCGGCCAGGGCCTCGAGCGGGGCCGCCACCATCTGATGGGTCAGGCGGTAGAGCAGCAGCACCTGCAACAGGACGCCGAAGAACCCGAACAGCAACACCCAGGAGGCCGTCTTCAGGGACGACCAAACCAGGTCGCTGGAGGGGAAGCTCATCAGGAACCACCAACCTGGCTCCAGCAGACGACCATAGGCCACCAGCCGGTCGCCGTCAGGAGACAGCACCACGCCCACATCGCGTCCTTCAGCGCGGATGCGGCCCATCAGGTTCTTGAGGTCATTGTCGGTCTGGAACCGGCGCAGAAGATCCGCGTCGACGAAACCGTTGCGCGAGAGCCCCTGCGCGGCGACCAGCTCGCCGTCGTCGGCGACGATCATGTTCGACCCGCCGGGCAAGGCGTCGGCGACGGCGCGGAGAAGATAGGAGTCGAGCGACAGACTGGTGCCAAACGCCCCCATGAACTGGCCCTTGTAGTAGAAGGGCGTCATGCAGGCCGCGTTCAGCCCTCGGCCGCTGGGGTCAGAGATCAACCGCCGCAGCTTGGTGCATTTCATGACCCGCCGGGGATTGTTCTCCGGCAGGGTCAGGGTGGTCATTTCCTCCTTGGAGATGTCCAGCGTATTGGGCGCGTCGCGGCGGTAGTACTGGAGCTTGTCCTGGCGAAGCGGCCCGAACATCACCAGCCGTGTCTGGGGCGTGAAGAAGTAGAAGTTGTCATAGTGCCGGATCTGCGCCTCGCCTGTCGCCGCGACGACATCAGCCGCAGACACGAAAAGGGCCTGTTCCGGCAGGCTCATCGCCTTGGCGTTCCGCAGATTGGCGCCCAGGCCATAGACGTAGCGGCCGCCCACGCGCGAGCCGTCGAACAAGCCCGGCGCGGAGCGGCGCGTGCCATCGCCCTTGTCCGGATACAGCCTCGGGAACTCCGCCGATACTTGACCGCTCGTCTCGTGATCCAGGCGCCGCGTCAACGCCTCGCCGGCCGCGTCATGCACCTTCACAAGGTCGGAGAACAACCGGTCCTCGGTCTTGACCCGCTCACCGACATATTCGACGAGGTGCCGCGTCTGGGTGTCCGCCGCGCTCTCGCGCACGAAGATAAAAGCGGCGGCCGTCGCGACGCTGGTCACGGCGATCGACAAGATCGCCACCATCGTCAGCAGCCGCCGCGCCAGTGGCGCGGTCACCCCGGCAATCGCCCCCGAACCTTTGTCCAAGCCTGCTCCCTGGCCCGCCTTCTAAGCCCGTCGCCGGTGCTCTTCACCCAAAACCGGATACTCAAACGCTGAAGTTGATGGCGGCGCCATACCGTTCGGCTTTTCCCCCGCGGCGCAACAGTCTATAGCCTCGCGGTCCGCGCCGCGTGCTGGCCCTGTGCGCCAGAACGCCGCAGGCGCGCCACCGCCAGAGGAACATCCCCGCAATGGCCAAGATCAAAGTCGCCAACCCCGTCGTCGACATGGACGGCGATGAAATGACCCGCATCATCTGGAAGCTCATCAAGGACAAGCTGATCTTCCCGTACCTGGACCTGGAACTCGACTACTACGACCTGTCGGTCGAGAACCGCGACGCCACGGACGACCAGGTGACCATCGACGCGGCCAACGCGACGAAGAAGCACGGCGTCGCCGTCAAGTGCGCGACCATCACGCCAGACGAACAGCGCGTCGAAGAGTTCAAGCTCAAGAAGATGTGGAAGTCGCCGAACGGCACGATCCGCAACATCCTGGGCGGCGTGATCTTCCGTGAGCCGATCATCTGCCAGAACGTGCCGCGCCTGGTGCCGGGCTGGACCCAGCCGATCATCGTCGGCCGCCACGCCTTCGGCGACCAGTACCGCGCGACCGACTTCAAGTTCCCGGGCAAGGGCACCCTGTCGATCAAGTTCGTCGGCGAGGACGGCCAGACGATCGAGCACGAAGTGTTCAAGGCTCCGGACGCCGGCGTCGCCATGGCGATGTACAACCTCGACGACTCGATCCGCGACTTCGCTCACGCCTCGTTCGCCTACGGCCTGAACCGCAAGTACCCGGTCTACCTGTCGACCAAGAACACGATCCTCAAGGCCTATGACGGTCGCTTCAAGGACATCTTCCAGGAGATCTACGACGCCCACTACGCCGAGCAGTTCAAGGCCCTGGGCATCCACTACGAGCACCGCCTGATCGACGACATGGTCGCCTCGGCGCTGAAGTGGTCGGGCGGCTACGTCTGGGCCTGCAAGAACTACGATGGCGACGTGCAGTCGGACATCGTCGCCCAGGGCTTCGGCTCGCTGGGCCTGATGACCTCGGTGCTGATGACGCCGGACGGCAAGACGGTGGAAGCCGAAGCCGCCCACGGCACCGTCACCCGCCACTACCGCCAGCACCAGAAGGGCGAGAGCACCTCGACCAACTCGATCGCCTCGATCTTCGCCTGGACCCGTGGCCTGGCCCACCGCGCCAAGCTGGACGACAACCAGGAACTGGCCAACTTCGCCGCCACCCTCGAAAAGGTCTGCATCGACACCGTCGAGAGCGGCTACATGACCAAGGACCTGGCGCTGCTGGTCGGCGACAAGCAAGGCTGGCTGACCACCGAAGGCTTCCTCGACAAGATCGACGAGAACCTGAAGAAGGCCATGGCCTAAAGACTCTGGGCCTATAGCCCGAGAGCGAAGCGCCCCGGAGGACCTCTTCCGGGGCGTTTTTCTTGCGCGTCCCTCGAGGCGCCCGTCACACGCGAGCGGCCTTGCGAGGCGCGCCGCACCTGTGATCTATCGGCGTTAACCCTTCGGAGGTGGCATGACTCTGCAAAAGCGGATCTGGGATCTGATCGTGCTGGCGATCTTCACGTTCGCCGCCGCCTTCGCCAGCGCGCCTTGGTTCGCGTTTCGCGCCCTCAAGGCCGCCGCGCAGTACGAAGATGTCCAAGCTATCGGCGAACTGGTTGACTTCCCGGCCGTGCGCCGCAGCCTGACCGGGCAATTGATCGCCGACGCCCCGGCCGCCAAGCCTGAAGCCCCGTCGCTGTGGCGCGATCCGATGAGCGTTTTCAAGAAAGCCATCGAACCCATCGCGCCGCCCGAGCCTAAGGTCGACCGCTACCTGACCGTCGCTGGCGTCTCGGCCCTGACGCGCGGCTACGCCCCCGGGAAGGCGCCGCCAGCTTCTCGTCGCGACGAATCCTTGGGCGGCCAGATCCGCGACACGGTGCGCGGCCCCTACCCCGGCATCGCGTACTGGGACCCCAACCGCGTGCGGATTTCGGTCAAGCGTCCGGACGCCAGCCGCAAGGTCACGATCTTCACGTTCGAGCGCAAGGCGCTGTTCACCTGGAAACTGGTGCACATCCGCCTGCCGGGCGACGAGCGGCAGGGCTGATTGCGCCGTCTTCGGACGGAACTGTTGCACCATCGTCAAACTCGGCTGGTAGCGGTTGAGCTTCAGATTCTGGAGCGCAACCGATGTCGGCTCTTCTTCGCCTCAGCCTTCTGGCCTCGTTGAGCCTGCTGGCGGGCGTGGCCCAGGCCCAGCCCACCGAGCACAGGGTTCCGCATCTCGCCTCGAGCGTTCCGGTCACGGCGACTCTCGACGGTCTCAAGATCATCAACCACGGTCTGGTCGGCGTTGGCCGCCTGCCCGCGGCGACACGCGACTTCAACGGCGACAGCCTGGGCTCCTTCTCGGCGATGGCGGTCGTTGATTGGCGGCGCGGCGGTGACGGACGGTATGAGGGCGAAATCCTCACCCTGCCGGATCGCGGACCCAATGCGGTCGGTGAGATCAAGGGCACCAGCGACTACGCCAATCGCCTGCACCGCTTCTCGGTTCGCTTCGCGCCTGCCGCCTCCGGCGCGCCCGACCAGATGACACTCACGCCTCGCGGCGGTGTGCTGCTCAAGGACGCCAAGGGCCAGGGCTTTACAGGGCTGGACCCCAGCGAGCCGGCGGCGGCCGGGCGGATCAGCCTGGACAGCGAGGGCCTGGCGCGGGCCAAGGACGGCGGCTTCTGGGTCTCGGACGAATATGCCGCCGCCATCTACCGCTTCGACGCATCGGGCAAGGCGATCGGCATGATCCCGCCTGTGGCGGCCGTGGCGCCCATGAAGGCGGGCCAACCGCATCCGTCCGGGGCTTCGCCGGCGGAAACGGGGCGGCGGGCGAACCAGGGTCTGGAAGGGCTGTCGCTCACGCCGGACGGCAAGCGCCTCGTCGCCCTGCTGCAAAGCGCCACGCTGCAGGACTCCGTCGAGGGAAAGGATGAGACGCGCGCGAACACCCGCCTCTTCATCTACGACGTGTCGACCAAGGCCGCCCCGACCACGCCGCTGGCGCACTATGTCGTGCAGTTGCCGGTGTTTCGGAACAAGGGTGACGGCGGCGCGCCGGACAAGACCGCCGCACAATCCGAACTACTGGCCCTCAGCGAGCACCAGTTCCTCGTCCTGGCCCGCGACGGCAATGGCCGGGGCGGTGGCGCGACGCGCGCGGCGGTCTATCGTGCGGTGCTGCTGATCGACACCTCCGGCGCGACGAACCTCGCCGGGACGCCCTACGAGACCTCGACCAAGCCGATCGCGCCCGCAGGCGTTCTGGACGCCGGCGTCATCCCGGCCCGGCAGGTCGAGCTGATCAACTTCAACGACCCGTCCGGCATGGCCCGCTTCGGCCTGAACCTCGACAACCGCGCCACCAACGCCTTCACCCTGCCCGAAAAGCTCGAGGCCATGGCTCTGGTTCCCGCCCTTGACCCCAAGGCGCCGGACGATGTGTTCCTGCTGATCGGCTCGGACAACGACTTCCAGACGGCTTCCGGAACCGTCGGCGGCCTGACGTTCGACGCCGGGGTGCGTGACGCCGAGGGCAAGCCGGCCGGGGACAATGAGAACCTGATCCTGGTCTATCGCCTCACGATCCCGGGCTGGTCGAAAGGCCGCGCGGGGTGATACGGCTGCGAGCTCGCCGTCGTCGAGTTCGCCGCCCTTGATCAATCTCGTTCTCGATGTCGCCGCGCGCGTCTGGCCGTTCTTCCTGCTGATCGCCGTCGGCGTCGCATTGACGCGCTTTCGGCTTCTGGATGCACGGATGGCGCAAGGCCTGTCGGCTTATGTCTATTGGGTGGGGTTTCCCGCCCTCCTCGTGCATTCCCTCTCGCGCCTTGGCCGCCCTGGGCCCGAACTCTGGTCAGGGCTTTTGGCCTATGCTGGCGTCGGACTGTTGGTGATGGGCGGCGTCCTCGTGTCCGGCCGCTGGCTCGGATGGACGCGAGACGAACGCGCCGGAGCCGCCATGGCCGCCGGTGTCGGCAACAGCGCCTTCCTCGCCCTGCCCGTCACCGCCGCGGTGCTCGGCGCCGAGACCGCCCGCCTGGTCGCGGGCGCGGTGGCCGCTGACTTCGTGGTGCTGGCGGCGGCGGGCGTGGGCCTTCTGGGCTGGGCGGCCGGACGATCCGTGTGGCGCTCGACGGCGCAGGCCTTCCAGAACCCCGTCGTCGCGGCGGCGCTTCTGGGCCTGCTCCTGGCGCTGCTGGATCTGGCGCTCCCCCAGCCCCTCGACCGCGCCATCGGCATGGCGGCCGCCTCGGGCAGTCCTGTAGGCCTGGTGGCGCTCGGCGCGGCGCTGGGTCTTCGCCAGGTCGACGATGCGCCCGCGCCGGCGAACGCGCCCCTTATGCTGGCGGCGATAGCCAAGCTGGCGGTGTTCCCGCTGCTGGTCTGGTGGGCGATCGGACTGACCCCGGCGCCCGCCGACTTCCGGGCCGGCGCAACCTTGGTGGCCGCCGCGCCCACGGCGGTGAACGTCTTTATCCAGACCCGCGCCTACGGCGTCTGGCCGCGCGGCGCAGCGCGGACCGTGGCGCTGACGACCGCCCTTTCGATCATCTCGCTCGCGCTGGTGGCCATCCTGCTGACAGCCGGTGTCAGCTAGGCCGATAGGGTCCTCGGCAGGAGGACACCCTGATGATCAGCTACATCACGATCGGCGCGAGCGACCCGGACCGGGCCGGCGCCTTCTATGACGCCGCCCTCGGCGCGCTCGGTAGTCAGCGCCTTTGGCGCCAAGGCGATTGGATCGGCTATGGACCCGATCCAGAGCACGCCACGGTGATGATCTGCACGCCTGAAAACGGCGAACCCGCCAAGGCCGGCAACGGGATCATGATCGGGCTCAAGGCCGACTCGCCCCAGCAGGTCGACGCCTTCCACGCCGCCGCCCTGGCCCACGGCGGCGCCTGCGCGGGTCCGCCAGGGCCGCGCCCCACCTACGGCGAAGGCTATTACCTGGCCTATGTGCGTGATCCCGACGGCAACAAGCTGGCGGCGTTCTTCAAGGGCTGAGGAACAGGCGTCCGCTGCGTCGCGGCGGACGCCCGCTTTCGCTAGATCTGCGGCGCGAGCGGCAGATAGAGATCCGTCACCGCCTCGTGTTCCGGAACGTCCGGAAAGAAGCTGACCCGCTGGGCGAAAAACGGCGCGTCGCGGGGCTCGCGTCCGCTGCGCGGCAGCCACTCGCCATAGAGAAACCGCGACGCGGCGCGCAGATCATCGCTGGACCCGACCTGCCGGAGCACGGCGCACGGCCCGCCGGGGATCACGCCCGCCGTTACGCCCTCAGGGTTGGGCGGCACGCGCGCGGTCGCGACGCACAGGTCCATCCGGTACTGCTCGACCGGCGTGTCGTCAGGGTCATCGTGGAACACGTTGAACGTCGCGCTGACGCGCGGCGGCAGGCCGGCGGCCTTACGCCAGGCGATGAACCGGCGGATGGTGTCGCCCAGCAAGGCTGGATCCCCCTGGTGGCGCAGGACGGCGACGGGGGTCTCGGGGAAGTCGACGATCCGGACATCGTCGTCGGTGAAGGTCATGGTCTGTCTCCTGGCTTGAACCAGCGGCGACTGCGCCGCCTGCCAAGGCTCCCAGCGTGGATCTCGACGAAACGCCGAGGGGCTCTGGTCGAACAGCCGCCGGAAAGCGCGGCTGAACGCTTCGGGTCCCGCGTAGCCGCTGTCGAGCGCGATCCCCAGCACCCCTTCCTGGTCGCGAAAGGCCAGGCGATAGGACGCCCGCTTCATTCGCGCCAGCTGGACATAGGCGGCGACCCCGAGGCCGTAGAGACCCGAGAACTGACGCTGGAAATGGTGCCGGGAAAAAGCCGCGACCGCCGCCAGAACATCGACGCTCAGGTCCTCGTCCAGGTGCGCGTCGATATGATCGAGCACTCGACGCATCCGGGCGTGGTAGTTTTCGGCGACGTCACGGTTCATCGGCACCTCCTTGGCGGAGACAGACCTAAAGCTCCCCAGCCGCGTGAGCCTGACCGATCGTGCGGTTCTGCGCGCCGCCATTCCATCGCCAATGGCGCCGGTCCGGATGGAAATCCTCGTCCTTCGACAAGCTCAGGATGAGGATTTTGTACGAGCCGGGGCCAACACGTCGTCCTCACCCTGAGCTTGTCGAAGGGCGAGGACGGCGACGCCATCACCGCTCCCGCAAAAGCAGGCCACAAAAAAGCCCACCGCTCCGCGACGGAGGGTGGGCTTGATCGTTGGGTCGGAAGCGAACCCTCTTAGCCAGCCAGCGCCGCCTTGACGGCCGCCAGGCCCTCTTCAGCCTTGCTGTCGTCGGGCGCGCCGCCCTGGGCGAAGTCGGCCTTGCCGCCGGCGCCCTGCCCGCCCATGGCGATCACGGCGGCCTTGGCGAGGTCAGCGGCGCTGAACTTGCCCGTCAGGTCGGCGGTGACCGCCACGGTGACGGCGGCCTTGCCGTCCGAGGTCCCGACCAGGGCCACGACGCCGCTGGTCAGCTGCTTCTTGAACTCTTCGGCCACGCCGCGCAGCTCCTTGCCGCCGACGCCGTCGAGGACGCGGGCGATCAGGGCCACGCCATTGACGTCTTCCGGACCCGAGGCCGCGCCGCCGCCGCCCAGGGCCAGCTGCTTCTTGGCCTCGGCCAGTTCCTTCTCCAGGCGCTTGCGGTCGGCGATCAGCGCGTCGACGCGGGCGGCGACTTCAGCCACCGGCGTCTTGAACTGGTCGGCCAGCGACTTGGCCACGCCCGCCTGGTCCAGCAGGAAGCGACGGGCCGCCTCGCCGGTCAGGGCCTCGATGCGGCGCACGCCGGCGGCGACGCCTTGCTCGGAGACGATCTTGAACAGCGCGATGTCGCCCGTGCGGGCCACGTGGGTGCCGCCGCACAGTTCGACCGAATAGGCCTTGGCCTCGTCGCTCAGAGACTTGCCCAGGGTCAGCACGCGGACGCTGTCGCCGTACTTTTCGCCAAACAGCGCCACGGCGCCGGCCTCGATGGCCTCCTGCGGGGCCATTTCCTTGGTTTCGGCCGGGACGTTCTGGCGGATGACTTCGTTGACCTCGGCCTCGATCTTGTCGAGCTCGTCAGCCGTCAGCGGACCGCCGTGGCTGAAGTCGAAGCGCATGCGCTCGCCATCGACCATCTGGCCCTTCTGGGCGACGTGCGGGCCCAGCACATGGTGCAGGGCGGCGTGCACAAGGTGCGCAGCCGAGTGGTTCGAACGCGTGGTGTGGCGGCGATCCGCATCGACGCTGGCCACGACCTTGTCGCCGACCTTCAGGTCGCCCGACAGCTCGACGCGGTGAACGTGCAGTTCGCCGGCCTGCTTCTGGGTGTCGATGACGCGGCTCTCGCGGCCATTGGCCTCGATGACGCCGGTGTCGCCGGCCTGACCGCCGCTTTCGGCGTAGAAGCTGGTGCGGTCCAGCAGCACCTCGACGGTTTGGCCGGCCGAGGCGCTCTCGACCTCCGCGCCGTCGACGACGATGGCCTTCACGACGCCGGTCGTTTCGGTGGTCTCATAGCCGACGAAGTCGGTGGCGCCGGCCTTTTCCTTGATCGAGAACCAGGCGGCCGCCGCGCCCTGCTGGCCCGAACCGGCCCAGTTGGCGCGCGCCATTTCGCGCTGCTTCTGCATGGCGGCGTCGAAGCCGTCGGTGTCGACGGTCAGGCCCTTGGCGCGGACGGCGTCCTGGGTCAGGTCCAGCGGGAATCCGTAGGTGTCGTAGAGCTTGAAGGCGGTCTCGCCGTCCAGCACGTCGCCGGCCAACAGCTTGGCGGTGGCCTCGTCCAGAAGGCCCATGCCGCGGCCCAGCGTGGTGCGGAAGCGCTCTTCTTCCTGGCGCAGGGTCTCGACGATCGAGGCCTCGGCGCGGCGCAGCTCCGGATAGGCCTGGCCCATCTCGGCCACCAGGGTCGGGGCCAGGCGGTGCATCAGGGGCTCGTTCGCGCCCAGCAGATAGGCGTGGCGCATGGCGCGGCGCATGATGCGGCGCAGGACGTAGCCGCGACCTTCGTTCGAGGGCGAGACGCCATCGGCCAGCAGGAACGAGGACGAACGCAGGTGGTCGGCGATCACGCGGTGCGACGGCGCCTGGGCGCCTTCGGCCTTCACGCCGGTCAGCTCGACGCTGGCGGCGATCAGGGCCTTGAAGAGATCGATGTCGTAGTTGTCATGCTGGCCCTGCAGCACGGCCGCGATCCGCTCCAGGCCCATGCCGGTGTCGATCGAGGGCTTGGGCAGGCTGATGCGCTCGCCGCCGGCCAGCTGCTCGAACTGCATGAACACCAGATTCCAGATCTCGATGAAGCGGTCGCCGTCCTCATCGGGGCTGCCGGGAGGGCCGCCGGCGATGTGGGGCCCGTGGTCGAAGAAGATTTCCGAGCACGGACCGCAGGGGCCGGTGTCGCCCATGGACCAGAAGTTGTCGTTGGTCGGGATGCGAATGATGCGGTCATCGCCAAGGCCGGCGATCTTCTTCCACAGGTCGGCCGCCTCGTCGTCTGTGTGGTACACCGTGACCAGGAGTTTGTCCTTGGGCAGCTTGAACTCGCCGGTCAGCAGGGTCCAGGCGTGGTGGATCGCCTGTTCCTTGAAGTAGTCGCCAAACGAGAAGTTGCCCAGCATCTCGAAGAAGGTGTGGTGACGGGCTGTGTAGCCGACATTGTCCAGGTCGTTGTGCTTGCCACCGGCGCGGACGCACTTTTGCGAGCTGGCCGCGCGCGGATGGGCCGGGGTCTCGGCGCCCGTGAAGACGTTCTTGAACGGCACCATGCCGGCGTTGACGAACAGCAGGGTCGGATCGTTCTGCGGCACCAGCGGCGCCGACGGCGTCACGGCGTGATCGGCCTTGCCGAAGTAGTGGAGGAAGGTGCTGCGGATCTCGTTCAAGCTGGGCATGAGCGTCTCAAGTCTTGCGTACCGGTCCGGCGAGCGGCCGGAAGTCGGCCGCTGCATAGCGCGGTTTTCGGCCAAGGGGAAACAGGCTTGGATGTGGGGGCGCCGGTTGCCGGGGAAAAGGACCTTTTTGGCGCGATCGCCCTCACCCGCCTCGCCGCGTTGCGGCATCGGGCGACGGGCGACAGGCGGCGGGCGACAGGCGGCATTGGTGAAGCCGGACGTCGGCGGTTGGCGGGCGTTGCCCAAGCCTTGATCGCCGCAATTCGGCGCGACCGACTTAGATCGATAACGGGGACCGGCCTTCGCGCAGTCCGCGCGCAGTTCACGTCACCCCGATGTGTCCCTTTCACGACGCTGGATCGTCCCCTCAAGCCTGGTCGCGAGCGCGACCGTATTGGAGATCGTGCCGTACTTGCGAACATTCTTGTGCAGCAGTTCCAGCCGCTGATCGCTCTCATCGGTATCGATGATCAGCCCATAGTCGACCGAGACGATCAACGGGGGAACGTCCTGACGAACCGCGTGCAGGCGGACCTCCACGCCGCGAAGATCAAAGTCGAGCATTGGGGCGACTCGCTCGATACCCTTGATCATGCAGGCGGCGATCGCGGCCAGGAAGAGTTCAGCGGGATTGAAAGCGTCCGGACGGCCGGCCAAGTCTGTGTCCAGCACCACCTCGGCCGCCTTGGCCTGGGCCACAGAGCCGTGCTGGTCCACGCGGCGCGCGGTAACGCGGTATTCAAGCATGAGCGTCCTCCTCTTGGCGTAGAGATTAGCTCCGCCTCGGCGCGCGTACTATCTGAAGCGAAACCTGGGTCGGAACCCAACCTTCAGGCAGCGCGCCGCCCCCTCCATTTGAGCCGTAGGACGACCGTCCAGCCTACTCGTCCCAGAAGTGTAGGCCGCCTGGCATGGGGTCCAGGCGGCCTGATCGCGGCCTTCGCGGCGGTCCGCCGCGGGCGTGTTGAAGGCGGGGAACGCCCGCGAATGCGGGCGAAGGCCGCGAAACCTTCGGGCGGAGGATCTAGTCCTCGTCGCCCTCCTCGGGGCCGCCGACCAGCAGCTCTTCCTCAATCTTCTGCGACGACTTGCGGACGGCGGCCTCGATGGACGCGGCGATGTCGGGATTGTTCTTCAAGAACTCGCGGACATTGTCGCGGCCCTGGCCGATGCGCTGGCTGCCGTACGAGAACCACGAGCCGGCCTTGTCGATGATCCCGGCCTTGACGCCCAGATCGATCACTTCGCCCAGCTTGGAGATGCCCTCGCCGTACATGATGTCGAACTCGACCTCGCGGAACGGCGGGGCCACCTTGTTCTTGACCACCTTCACGCGGACATTGTTGCCGATGATCTCGTCACGCGCCTTCACCGAGCCGGTGCGGCGGATATCGAGACGCACCGACGCATAGAACTTCAGCGCGTTGCCGCCCGTGGTCGTCTCGGGGCTGCCGTACATCACCCCGATCTTGTGGCGGATCTGGTTGATGAAGATGACGATGGTGTTGGCCTTGTTGATCGAGGCCGTCAGCTTGCGCAGCGCCTGGCTCATCAGACGCGCCTGCAGACCCGGCAGGCTGTCGCCCATCTCGCCTTCGATTTCCGCCTTGGGCGTCAGCGCCGCCACCGAGTCGACGACCACGATGTCCACGGCGCCGGAGCGCACCAAGGTGTCGGTGATCTCAAGCGCCTGCTCACCGTTGTCGGGCTGAGAGACCAGGAGATTGTCGAGATTGACTCCCAGCTTGAACGCGTAGGACGGGTCCAGCGCGTGTTCGGCGTCGACGAAGGCGGCGGTGCCGCCCGCCTTCTGCACCTCAGCCACCACGTGCAGCGCCAGGGTGGTCTTGCCCGAGCTCTCAGGGCCGTAGACCTCGACGATCCGCCCCTTGGGCAGGCCGCCGATGCCGAGCGCGATGTCCAGGCCGAGCGAGCCGGTGGAGACGGACTCCATCTCGACCTTGCCCTTCTCGCCCAGCTTCATCACCGAGCCCTTGCCGAACGCGCGGTCGATCTGGGCGAGAGCCGCCTCTAGCGCGCGTTGCTTATCGCCTTCTTCCTTGGCCACGAGTTTCAAAGCCGCCTGACTAGTCATGATTGATCCGCCTTCTATTCCATGATTCCGGCCGCCCGATTGGCGCTTCGCGCGCCCCGCCTCAGCAACCTGTGGAACATGGTGAATGGGTACATGCTTTGTTCCATGTTCGCAAGATGTTCTCACAGCAGAAACGACCGTTTTTGTCGCACCCGCCAGGCCTCCCCGAAACCGGAATTGGGTTTCGCCGGAGCCGCCGCCGAAACCGCTCCTTAAGTCCTGGCGTGCAAGGGTCGCTGGCTCACTCGGGGGGATTGCAGACTTGTCGTTAGATCCGCGTCGCCTTCTTGGTCTTGCCTTCGCCAGCGCTGACCTCTTGGTCGAGCTGCAGAGCGGGCGCGTGCGTCTGGCCCTTGGCGCCGCCCAGAAGGTGATGGGCAAGAGCGAGGCGGCCCTGATGGGCAAGGCTTGGGCGGAGCTGTTCCACGCCGATGATCGCCCGTTGATGGAGGCCATGCTGAGCTGCGCCGACGACGGCGTACGGCGTGGCCCGGTCGTGTTGCGCCTGGCTGAACCTGGGGACAAACACGTCCGCATCATCCTGCGCGCATTGCCCGAAAACGAAGGTCGCGTCTCGGCGGCGATCACAGCGGCGCAGTCCGCTGGTCCGCCGCTAACGGCCAGCTCCTTGCAGCCCCGCGAGTCGTTCGACGACATCGCCCAAGGCCTGTTCGAGGCCGCTCGTGTGACGGGCATCGAGCTGGAACTGGCCATGGTGGAGTTCGCCGGCCTGGGCGACATGCGCGAGACGCTGTCTCCCGACGAAGCCATAGCGTTGGATGTCCGGGTGGCCAGCGCGCTTCGCGCCGAAGCCCATGGCGGCGGCGCCGCCACGAAACTGACGGACGACCGGTTCGCCCTGCTCCGCCAGCGCGACGATCGTCCCGAGAACATGATCAAGCGCCTGACCCGGATGGTCAGCGCCGAAGCCAGCGCTCACGTGGTGCCGCTGGAAGGCGGCGGCGGGTCATCGCGAGCGATGCGCGCCCTGCGTTACGCCTTGGATGACTTCCTTCGCGAAGGCCTCAAGGACATCCCGCCGATGACCCTGGCGGAGGCGATGAACCGATCCGTCAAGCGCACGCTGGCGCGCGCCGGCGCGCTGGGCGTGGCCGTCAGCCAGCGCCGGTTCAATCTGGCCTTCCAGCCTGTTGTGTCGCTGGCCACGGGCCTCGCCCATCACCATGAGGTGCTCGTTCGGTTCGAGGACGGCGGCAGCCCGTTCGCGCTGATCCGCATGGCCGAAGAGTTCGATCTGATCGAGGAGCTCGACCACGCCATCGTCGAGCAGGCGGTGAAGAAGCTGGCCAACGACACCGAGCGCAAGCTGAAGCTGGCGGTCAATGTGTCAGGCCAGACGATCGGCAACGAGACCTTCGTCGAACATGTCGGCCGACTGCTCGCCAAGTTCGACGAAGCCAAGGGACGGCTGATCTTCGAGATCACCGAGACCCGGGCGATCGACAATCTGGCGACCGCCAACCAGCATATCCAGAGCCTGCGCTCGATGGGCTCTCTGGTCTGTCTCGACGACTTTGGGGCCGGCTCTTCGTCGTTCTCGTACCTGCAGCAACTGGCGCTGGACATCGTCAAGATCGATGGCCGCTATGTGCGCGAACTGGCCGACAACAGCCGCGACGGCGCGCTTGTCCGGCGTTTGGTGGAGCTATGCCGCGACCTCAAGGTCCGAACGGTCGCGGAGATGGTGGAAACCGCCGAGGTCGAGGACGTCATCCGCAATGTCGGTGTCGACTTCGCCCAGGGCTGGCTCTACGGCAAGCCGTCGGACAAGCCGATGCCCGCCCTGCGCCCAACCGCCCCTGTCAAGGCCGTGGCGCGACGCGCTGGCGCCGCGGATAGCTGGGGCTAGAGCATTTCACGACCTGACTGCGTCAGGCCGTGAGCTCTAATCTTTTGTTTTGGCGCATTTTTCTTCACGCGAACCGGAACCACTTCGCTCGAAAAATGCTCTAGAAGGACGCATCCCTCCCCCGGGTTAGCGGAGGAGGGACCGCGGTTAAGCGGCTCTAGGCCTTGCCGCCCTTGCTGACGATGTAGTCGTCGATCACGCGCTCGAAGACGGTCAGCGGCGTCATGCCCGACAGCAGACCTGCGTCGTGGAACTCGCGGATGTCGAATTTCTTGCCAAGCGCCTTCTGAGCCTTGGCGCGAGCGCGGAGCCAGACGATCTTGCCGATCATGTAGCTGCAGGCCTGACCCGGCCACACGACATAGCGCTCGATCTCGGTGATCGCGCCGCTTTCCTCGTCGCCCATGGTCTCGGCCATGTACTTGATGGCCTGCTCGCGGCTCCACTTCTTGTGATGCATGCCGGTATCGACCACCAGGCGCACGGCGCGGAACAGCGCGTCGTGCAGCATGCCGATCTGGCCACGCGGGTCATTCTTGTAGACGCCCATCTCGACGGCCAGCTGCTCGGAGTACAGCGCCCAACCTTCGGTGTAGCCCGAGAAACCGATGATCTTGCGGATCAGCGGCAGGCCCTTGGCCTCGTTCGACAGCGACAATTGCAGGTGGTGACCCGGGACGCCCTCGTGCACGGTGAGCGTGGTCAGGGTGTACTTGGCCTGCTCCTTGGTGTCGCGCAGGTTGATCCAGTAGATGCCCGGACGCTTCCCATCCAGCGAAGGCGAGTTGTAGTAGCCGCCCGGCGCGCCGGCCTCGATGGCCTTGGGCACGCGACGGATCTCCAGCGGGGCCTTGGGCAACTGGCCGAAATAGGCCGGCAGCTGCTTTTCGATCCACTTGGCCTTGTCGTTCAGATCCTTGATCAGCTGTTCCTTGGCTTCATCCGTGTTGGGATAGAAGTCCTCGCCCAGCTTGCGCATGCGATCGCCGACCGTGCCCTTGGTCATGCCGATCTTCTTGAACAGCTTGTCGGCTTCGATCTCGATCGCCTTGACCGTATCCAGGCCCAGCTGGTGGATCTCGTCCGGCGTCAGGTTGGACGTCGTGTAGTTCTTCAGCGAGGTGGCGTAATACTCAGCGCCGTTCTTCAGGCGCCAGACGCCCGCGTCATGGGTGGCCTTGCTCCGCACGCTCTCCATCAGCGCGATCTGGCGCTTGAGGGCCGGCAGCACCGAGTTCTCGTAGATCTTCGAAGCCTCGCCCGCCCAGTCGCCAGCGATGTTCTTCTCCTTGGTGCGACGGGCGATCGACTTGACCAGCGTCGTCTCGGCCGTCGGCGTGTCGGCGAAGGCCTTCATCTGGACCAGCGTCTTGTCGATCACAAAGTCCGGCGGGATCACGCCATCGGCCATGTCCTGCTTGGCCAGGGCGGTTTCCTGATCCATCAGGCGGGCGAAGCTTTCCATCCGCGACAGATAGGCGTCGGCGTCGGCCTTGGACTCGATGCTGTGCTGGGTGTCCAGGAAATCCGGCATCTGCTGGTAGGAGCCCGTCAGCTGGCTCAGCACATAGGGCGCGCCGGAGCCGCCGCCGCCATAGCTGAACTTGCTGTTGCCTTCATCCATCACCGCCAGGATGAACTCGACGGTGTCATAGTTGGCCGCGTCCATGCCCTTGAGCGCGCGGCGGTCGATGGCGCGCAACGCGGCCAGCTGCGTGCGGATTTCGACCTTGCCGGCCTCGATGGCGGCGGCGGAGCGGTCCGTAAGCAGCCCCTTGGTCCAGGCCAGCTCGCCGCTGTCCAGGCCCAGGCTCGTCGCGGTCTCGGGCGACTGGCGCAGCTGTTTGGCCATGACCGCATCGAAAAGTGCGTTCAGCTTGGCGACCTCACCGTCGCTGGCCAGGGCCAGGGACGGCAGACCGCCGGTGGCGGCGAAGCCGGCCGCGGCGGTGGCGAACATCATGTGACGACGGTTGAGCAAGGTTTTCCTCCCCAGAGGCGTATTGAAGGACGAAGGCGTAAGCCCCGCCCCTGTTTGGGCTTAATTAATTCCGCGTCATCTTCGCTGGGAAGGGGGCGCCGCTCAGGCGAGCGTCACGAACAGCTCGTTCTCGATCACCCACTGACCGGTGACCTTCTTCCAGGTCGCCAGATAGGTCCCCGACTGCTCGGGCGCGTCCTTCCACGATCCAACCCAGCGGCCGCGTTCGGCGGCGCGGGCGCCCTCGGCGTCCAGGGTGATGTCCTCGGTGGTGCGGACATAGGCCATGAAGCCCTTGTCGGCGAACTGACCGGCGAAGGCGGCCAGAACGTCCTCGGCGCCGAGCAGCAGCGAGCCGTCGCCGGCGATCAAGGTGACGCGCGGGTCGAAGAACGGGCGTAGACGCGCGGCGTCCTTGGCGGCGATCAGCTTGTTGGTCAGCTTGCGACGCGCGGCGATCGCGTCTTGCGGCGTGGTCATGGTCGCTTCCCCTGGTCGCCCCGGGTATAGCGCGCGCTGCTCGCCGCGCCATACAGAAGCGGGACACCTGACCATTCACGTAGAAAGACGTCGGCTCACGTAAATTATTCCCCTGTCGGCGCGGTGCGGTCTACGCCTTGGCCACCGGACGGATCGTGGCGCTCGCCTCATCGTCGTGGCTTTCATTTGGGGTGTCTTCATGGGATCGAAATTTGGCGGCGCCGCCAGTTGGGCGAACATCGCCCTAAGCGTCGCGGCGTTCGCCGTCGGCGTCGCCATCGTGGGCAAAGGCGGCGGCGGCGGGGCTGACGCCATAGTCGCCGGCGCTCCGCTGCTCCTTTTCAGCGAGGGGCTCAAGCTCGGGATTGGCCTGTGCATCGCCGTGCAGGTCAGCGCCCTCTCCGGCCTGATCCCAGGCCTGACGCCCCGCCTGGTCGGCTTTATCAGCGCCATTCTGATGATCGCAGCAGGCCTGATCGGCTTAGCGGCGCTGCTCTTTCCGGACTTTCGCGCTCTGGGGGCCTACGTCAATCCCGTGGCGCTGGCCAGCGTCGCGGCCAGCGGGATCTGGGCGTTGATCTGCACGATCGCGGCGCGGAAGGCGCGACTCTTTCCCACCTGGCTGACGATCGCGGGCGCGCTGCTGCCTCTGCCGAGTCTGGCGGCGCTCATCTGGCCGGCGGCGGGCTTTGGCGCGTTCATCGTAGGACTGCTCTGGAACCGGGGTCTGGCCCTGATCCTGGGGCGCCGGCGCGATGCGGCGGATGGACAAAGCCTCACGCCGTTGTAAGCCGGAGAGACCCGCGTTCCGCCGAGCTACCGATGCCCGCCCCGACCCTGACCACCGACCGCCTGACCCTGGCCCCTCCCACCCTCGCCGACTTCGAAGACAGCCTGGCGATGTGGAGCGATCCGCTGGTGGTCAAGCATGTCGGCGGACGCCCGTTCACCGAGGAGGAAAGCTGGACCCGTCTCATGCGCGCCCGGGGCCTGTGGGACGTGCTGGGCTTCGGCTACTGGGCGGTGCGGGAGACCGCGACGGGGCGCTATGTCGGCGAGGTCGGCTTTGCGGACCTGCGACGCGACCTCGAACCCAACCTCTACGGCCTGCCCGAGATGGGGTGGGTGCTGTCGGCCTGGTCGCATGGCCAGGGCTTTGGAACCGAGGCGGTGCGCGCCGGGCTGGCCTGGATCGATCAGACCCTGGCGCCGGAGGTGGTGCCGTGCATCATCAATGTTGAGAACGCGCCCTCCATCGCCCTGGCCCGGAAGGTGGGGTTCACGCTGAAGACCCACACCACCTACAAGGGCTCGCCGATGGTGATGATGGAGCGGCGTGGGTGAAAGCCTAACCGTCTTTCAAATGACAGCGCTGCCACATAAGGTGGCGACGCCCGACGAAGACCGGGCGCGGGAGGACATATGCTGAAGACCCTGGCCCTGACCGTGGCGATCGCCGTGGCCTCACCGGCGCTGGCGCAGAGCCGCCCGCCCCTGGTTCTGGCCGAAATCCCGGAGGCCACTGGTCCGTCCGTCGCGCTGTTCAACGGTCAGGATCTGAAGGATTGGGACGCTTGGCTCGGCTATGCCGACCCTGCTCTGACCTACAAGCGCCCGCCGATCGTCCCGCTGGGCGCCAGCGCCAAGAGCGCCGAGATGTTCAAGGTGGTGACCGAGGACGGCCGCCCGGCGCTGTATGTGAACGGCGCCACCTGGGGCAGCCTCGTGCATCGCGGCGACTTCCAGAACTATCACCTGCGGCTGCAGTACAAGTGGGGCAAGGGCCGCTGGGCCCCGCGCGAGAAGGAAGCGCCCAATAACGGGCTGCTCTATCACACGCACGGCGCGCCGGGCGTCGTCTGGGGCACCTGGAGCCAGTCGGTCGAGTTCGAGATCATGACCGGCTCGGTCGGCATGGTGGTGCCGGTCGGCGAGACCATCGCCGTGGAGGTCGAGGGCGTCGAGGACCCGACCCTGATCGCGCCGAAGCTGCGCTATGTCCCGGGCGGTCGCCCTTTGACCGCCAAGGGCGGCACGGCGAACTGGAACGTCGAGGCCTATAACGACGTCGAAAAGCCGGCGGGCGAATGGAACACGCTCGACCTCTACGTCGTCGGTGATCGCGCCGTGCACGTCGTCAACGGCAAGCCGGTCATGGAGGTGCGGGCCATGACCGCCGACGGCAAGCCCCTGACCCACGGCGCGATCCAGCTGCAGTCGGAAGGCGCCGAGACCTTCTTCCGCGACATGGTGCTGACGCCGATCAAGACCCTGCCCCGGGTGGTCGCGAAGTAGCCGCGCCGCGCTCCTCGGTTTGAACGGAAAAAGTCGGAGCCACGACGCGCCGGGGCGCTATAACCGCCAACACTACAGCCCCTCCGCGTTCTAGGACCCCGATGGTTCGCAAAGTCACCGCCAAGCTCGTCGCCGTTCCCGATCCGACCGCCGAGGCCGACCGCGCCTGGTTCGAGGCCCATCCCGAGCGGCGCTTTCGCCTGCGCGATCCGGCGCCGGTCGAGTTCAAGGATCCGCTGGGCGATCCCGGCGAGGGCTTTTCCTGGCGGGTGCTGATCGCCCGCCTGCCCGACGGCGGCCGGCTGCGGTTGCCGGTCTCTTTGTCCTGGGAACTGCACAACGACCACGCCAAGGACCAACACCTGCAGATCCTGTTTGATCAGGTGGCGCCGCCCGAGGCCAAGGCTCGTCTCCCTTTCAAAAGTTAGAGCATTTTCGATCCGATAACCGCTTCACACTTGTCGGAAAATGCTCGGTCCAGAGCCTTGACGCGCCGCTGGGTTCGCGCACCTTTCGCCCATGAGCCGCACGGTCGTTCTCTGGGCGCTGGTCCTGGCGCTGGGCGCCTTCACCCTGCAATGGCTGGAGTACGGCTTCGTTGTGCGGGCCGTCTCCTGGCAGGTCTATGTCGGGCTGATCGGCGCGGCGTTCGCGGCCGGCGGCGTCTGGGTCGGCTGGCGGCTCGCCGCCCGCGCCCGGCCCGAGGTGTTCCAACGCAACGACGCCGCCCTGGCGAGCCTTGGTCTGACAGGCCAGGAGATCAAGGTGCTGGAGCGCCTGGCGGCCGGTCGATCCAACAAGGAGATCGCCCGCGACCTTGGCCTCTCGCCCAACACCGTCAAGACCCACGTGGGCAACCTCTACAGCAAGCTGGAGGTCGGCCGTCGCACCCAGGCGGTCGGCAAGGCCCGGGACCTGTCGCTCATTCCGTAGGGTTGACCGCCGTCCGATCGGGCGAAACTGTCGTTCTCACCCTTTTGGGCGATACAGTTTCCCCGGGGAAACAGGACAGCCTGAGGGGCGCGTCGCAGGGGGCGGCGCGGAGGAGGACTCCATGCAACGCACCATTCTCATCCACGGCCTGGCGTCGGGCGCCATCATCATTCTGGGCATGATCGCCACGATCGTGTTCTCGAGGGGCGGCGCGCCACATTCCAACGTCTGGCTCGGCTATCTGATCATGCTGGTCGGGCTCTCCGCGATCCTGATGGCGGTCAAGTCGCACCGCGACAAGGCGCTGGGCGGCGTCATCAGGTTCTGGCCCGCCCTGCTGGTCGGCCTCGGCGTCGCCCTGGTGGCGGGCCTGGCCTATGTTGTGATCTGGGAGGCCTATCTGGCGCTCACCGACTACACCTTCATGGAGCAGTATGTCGCCGCCACGCTGGCCCAGAAGAAGGCCGCCGGCCTCAGCGGCGCCGAGTACGCCAAGCTGGCCTCGGATCTCGAAGCGATGAAGCGCAGCTACGCCAACCCGCTGCTGCGCATGCCCATGACCTTCGCCGAGATCTTCCCGGTCGGGGTGCTGGTGGCTCTGGTCAGCGCGGCGCTGGTTCGAAATCCGAAATTCCTGCCGGCGAAAGCTTGAAGCGTTGCGTCCTTCGAGGCGCGCCCAGGAGCGCGCACCGCAGGATGAGGACCTATCGCACTGAATCCTCATCCTGAGGCGCCCGCACAGCGGGCCTCGAAGGACGCAGAGAGCGTCAGGCCGCCTGGAGCTGCTGCTTGACGCGTTCGGCCAGGGTCTTGATGTCGATCGGCTTGGGCAGGAAGGTCACGCCCGTCTCGCCCTCGAGCAGATCGCTGAACTCGGCCTCGGCGTAGCCCGAGATGAACATCACCGGCGCGGTTCCCAGATAGCCGCGCGCCTTCTTCAGCAGGGTCGGGCCGTCGATGCCGGGCATGATCACGTCACTGATCAGGAGATCGATCGTGCCGGCGTTTTCCTCGGCGATGATCAGGGCCTCTTCGCCATCGGCGGCTTCCAGAACCTCGTAGCCGCGGGCGCGCAGCAGACGGGCGGCGACGCTGCGGACAGCGTCCTCGTCCTCGACGAACAGGATGCGACCGGCGCCCGAGAGGTCGCGGGCGGCGCGCGGCTTGGCCGGTTCGGCGGCGGCGGCGACAGCCACCGCGCCGGCCGGCGCTTCATAGACCGGCAGGAAGATGCGGAAGGCCGCGCCTTCGTTCGGCCGGCTGTGGACGTGAATCCAGCCGTCGCTCTGCTTGACGATGCCATACACGGTGGCCAGGCCCAGGCCCGTCCCCTCGCCCACCGGCTTGGTGGTGAAGAACGGATCGAAGATCTTGCCCATGACGTCCGGCGGAATACCGGGACCGTCGTCGCTGACCTCGATGAAGGCGGTGTCGCCATCAGCGGCCGGGAAGCCCAGCTGGATCGCCTCGTCGCGGGTCAGGCGCGCGGTGCGGATGCGCACGACGCCGCCGCCCTTGGCCGCGCGCACCGCATCGCGGGCGTTGACGGCCAGGTTCATCACCGCCGTCTCAAGCTGGCTCTTGTCGGCCCGCACCTGCGGCAGGTCTCGGCCGTAGTCCGTGATCAGCTTGACGTCTTCGCGCAGCAGGCGGCGCAGCAACACCTCGAACTCGCTGATCAGTTCGCCCAGGTCCAGCACCTCGCGCTGGACGGTCTGCTTGCGCGAGAACGCGAGCAGCTTGCGAACAAGGTCGGCGGCGCGCACGCCCGTCTGACGGATCTCGTTGAGACCCTCATAGGACGGATCACCGACGGGGTGGCGATGCAACAGCTCGTCCAGGCGCAGCTGGATGGCGGTAAGCAGGTTGTTGAAGTCGTGCGCCACGCCGCCGGCCAGCTGACCGATGGCCTGCATCTTCTGGGCCTGGGCCAGCTGAAGCTCGATCTGCTTCTGCTCCGACACGTCGATCATGTAGGCTACGAGGCGGCCTTCGGCGCGATAGAGATAGAGGTGGGCGATCCTGGCAGGATCGCGGGCCAGCCGGACCTCGTAGGGACCCGCGCGGCCCTCGTTCAGGCGCGTCTCGGCCTCGGCGCGCGAGCCGGCGTCGATCAGGTCGCCGAACAGCACGCCGGCCTTGGCGCCGGTCATCGTGGTCAGGGCCGGGTTGGTTTCCAGCACACGCGAGGTGAACGGCTCCAGGCCTTCCAGCAGAGCCGCGCCGAACGGCGAGGCGCCGGCGAAAGCGTCCAGCGAACTGGGCGGCGGCGCGGCGCGCTCGGCGACCGGCGCGGGCGAAGCGTCTTCGATCACTGGCGCGGCGACGACGATTGGCGCCAACCGGATCAGCAGCCGGCCGCCGGCCAGGCGCGAGACCTTGGCCGTGTAGTCGATCCCGCCGGCGCTCAGCACGCCTTCGGCCATCTCGCCCTTGCGGGCCTGGACCAGGGCGGCGAACAGGCTGGAGCCGGCCACGCCCTTGGGCAGGCGGCGCTGCTCGCCCATCACCTCGCGCCAGGGCGCATTGGCGGCCAGGACGCGCCCGTCGGCGGCGGCCAGGGCCGCAGGTTCGCCGAGCGCTTCGATGAAGCCCTCGGCCTGGTCGGCGTCACCGCCGGAAAGCGCCGAGCCGCGAATGGCCACGAGCCCCAGCACCGACACGCCCGCAACGCCCAGAAGCAGCAGCAGGCCGGCCAAGGTGGTGGGGCCAGCCTTCAGCGCCGGGGCGGCCGACAGGGCTGCGGCGGCCACGAAAAACACCGCCGCGCCGACCAGCCATGGATCAAACCGCCGGCGCGGGGCGCCGGTCGAAACCTTGTCCTGGAGCTGCGTGTCAACCATCGGCGAAGTTGTACCTTTCTTACGGCGAGCCCGCGACTCACCCGCAATTGGAGAAACAATAGCCTTTTCTGGAGGCTAGGTCAGTTTTCCGGAGAATCCGTCTCAGAGCGGACGCGCCCGGGGCTGTGGCTTCTTTCCGTTCAGGATGAAGCTGATCACCTTGGCGACGGCTTCGAAGTGTTCGACCGGGATTTCCTCGTCCACCTCGACACTGGCGTAGAGAGCCCGCGCCAGGGGCGGATCTTCCAGAACGGGCACCCCATGCTCTTCTGCGATGGCGCGGATCTTCAGGGCCAGTTCGTCAACACCCTTGGCCACGCAGAGCGGCGCGGGCGTCTCACCCTGTTCGTACTTGAGCGCCACGGCGTAGTGGGTCGGGTTCATGACCACGACCGTGGCCTTGGGCACCGCCTGCATCATCCGCTGACGCGAGCGCTGCATTTGGATCTGCCGGCGTTTGCCCTTGATATGCGGGTCACCGTCCGACTGCTTGAACTCGTCCTTGACCTCCTGGAGGGTCATCCGCATGCGGTTCATGAACCGCATGCGCTGCCAGAAGTAGTCAAAGGCCGAGGTGACCACGAGCAGCAGGATCACGGCGATCAGCAGGCTGCGCGACAGCTTCATCGCCTCGGGGATCAAGGCCGCCGGGTCCATGCCCACAAGGTTGCGGACCTCGCCGACATGGGGCTTGAGCACGAAATAGGCGATCACGCCGGTGACCAGGAACTTCACCGCCGACTTCAGGAACTGGACGATGCCGTCCGGGCCGAAGATGCGGCCCATGCCCTTGATCAGGTCCAGCTTGTTGAAGTCCGGCTTGATCTTCTCGGGCGTGAACAGCAGTCCGGTCTGGGCGATATGAGCCGCGGCGCCGGCGAAGGCCGTCACCACCATCACCAGCACCAGAGGTGGAAGCGCCGCCCAGAGGGCCCGCTTGAGCACCACCATGGCGCCGCCGCTGGTCAGGTCGATCGTGCCGGCGTGTGCTATGAACGGCGTCAGGGCCGCCATCAGATCTCGGGTCAGCCAGCCGCCCGCCAACAGGATCACCGACACCGCCCCCGCCAGCGACGCCAGCTGGGGAATGTCGGCGGACTTGATGACATCGCCCTTGGCGCGGGCGTCCGACAGCTTCTTGGCTGACGGTTCTTCTGTTTTCGATTCTGGATCTGTGTCGTCCGCCATGCGCGCCCCCTAGACGAAGATGTCCAAGAGTTCGCGGTAGCGGTCCGTCCAGACCATGGCGATGCCGCCCAGCGACAGCGCCAGCAGAGACAGGCCCAGGATCACGCTGAGCGGCGAGGCCACGAAGAAGATCTGGAAGGCGGGCATGACCCGGCCCACCAGGCCCGTGGCGAGGTTGAAGACCAGAGAGAACACGATCACCGGCGCGGCCAGCTGCACGCCAAGGCTGAACGACTGGGCGACCGTCTGCACCGCCAGGGCCGCGGCGTCGTTCACGGGAACAGCGCGGGTGAACGGGAAGATCGTGTACGACTTGACGATGGCGCCGATGAACAGGTGATGCAGGTCGGTGGCCATCACCAGGGTCAGTCCCAGCATCGACAGGAAGGTCGCCACCGCTGTGCTCGAGCCCTGCATCGAGGGATTAGTGCTCTGGGCGAACGACAGCGTGGTCTGCATCGAAATGATTTCGCCGGCGGTCGTCAGCGAGGTCATGAACAGGCGCAGCACCGAACCGACCATCAGGCCGATCAGGATCTCGTGGATCACAGCGCCGGCCAGACCGCCCAGCGTGCTCGGAATCGGCCCGACCGTGTTCTGGACCAGCGGCGCCAGGATCAGCGCCATCAGAAGCGCGAACGCCAGGCGGATGCGGGCGGGGACCGACTGGTCGCCGATGCCCGGCATGGTCATGACCATGGCGCCCACCCGCGCGAAGACGAGGGCGGCGACATAGACCTGAAAAGCCGTGGCGAAGGCGTTCAAGGGCCCCTCGCCTCCTACATGCCAGCGATGCGGGCGGCGATCTGGCGCATGAAGCCGCTCATCAGCGACCCCATCAGCGGCAGGAAGATCAGCAGCGAGATGAAGATCGCCACGATCTTGGGCGCATAGACCAGCGTGGCTTCCTGGATCTGGGTCAGGGCCTGGAACAGACCGATGGCGACACCGACGATCAGGCCGACGATCAGCACCGGGGCGCACAGCTGAAGCGTCAGCCAGATCGCGTCCCGGCCGACATCAAGAACCTCGGCGCCAGTCATCAAAAGCCTCGTCGGAATCGGCCGAACAGGCCGCTTGGAATCGAGGCTCCAAGATGGGCGAAATATGGTTAACAGGGCGTTAGGGGTTGCCCGCAGACGCCCTTCTGTCGGCGGCCGCGACGCTGTGTCCCGACCGCCGGAAAGATGCGTTTAGCGGATGCGGATGCGCACCGGCACCTGGATGTAGGAGCCCGCGCGGCTCTTGCCGTCGGGGCCCAGCAGGTCGACCTGGACCTGCGACACCATCGACAGGGCTGCCTGGCCGACGCCCAGGTCGCTGGGGGTTTCGTCCTGCACGGTGCAGGCGGTCAGGTAGCCGTCGTTCTTCACCAGGCAGTTCAACACCGCGACCGCGATGCGCGGCTCCGACACGGGCTTCAGCAGGTCCGCCTGGGCCTGGGCCTGTGGGGCGGCGGCGAAGACGGCGGCGGCGAGAGCGAGCGAAGCGATCACGTGTTCATCCCTGTACTGGTCTTTTTGTCGGCGGGCCTTTCGCCGCCTGGTGTTCCGTTTCGGATCAGACGGCCTGGGCCTGCTTGAGACGTTGCAGGCCCTGTGCCGCCAGGTCGGTCAGCGAGCGCAGGCCAAGCTCTGAGAAGACATCGAAGGCGCAGGCCAGGGCCGCGCCGGCCCGGGCCAGACGTCCGTCGTCCCGGCCGGTGATCTCGACGCGCGCTTCATAGAGGCGGGCCAGGTTCATCTGCGCGACGGCCCAGCTGGCCGGATCGCGCGCGCCTGGCGCGGCGGCCAGCTCGGCCTTGAAGGCCAGTTCGGCCGCGTCCAGCACCGCCAGATCGGCGGTCAGTTCGGCGCAACGCGCCAGGCACAGCGCCCGGTTGTTGGCGACCATCGCGCGCAGGGCCAAGGCCGGCTGCGCTTTCAGCGTCTGGGTCGCCCGGTCGTAGGCCATGACCGCCTGTTCGAAGGCGCGCTCGCTGGTCGAGGCCTCGCCCATCGCTTGCAGCGCCGCGCCCAGCCCGGCCTGGGCGCGGGCCCAGTCCATCGGGCTATGATCGGCGGGGACCGCTTCGACAGCCTCGGTCAGCGCTTCGACACCATCGGCGATACGAGAGATCTCGCCATCCAGCTCGCCCAGCTGAACCAGAGCCGCGCCGCGCAGACCCTGAAGTCGCGCCCAGGCCAGAGGCTCGAAATCCGGATCGAGGGCCGCAGCGGCGGTCTTGGCCTCGGCGGCCGCTTGTTCGGCCAGGAGGCGGTCCTTCAGGCACTCGGCGCAGGCCAGGATCAGCTCGATCCGCGCCGCGCGCTGATCCGCCAGCAGCAAGCGCGCAGGCCCGCCCTTGGCGCGCTTTACGGCCGCCAGGGCCCGCAGCGGCGCCTCAAAGGCGCGGATCGCGGCCATGGCCCGCTCGAGATTGTTCTCCGAGAGCGCCACGCGCCCATCCAGACCGGCGGCGAGCGCGCCGCATTGCGCCGTGCGCTGATGGGCGGGCGTCCGGGCCAGGGTCGCGGACGCCGCGGCGACCAGTCCCTCATCGCCAAAGAGATCCGCGCCGAGAACCGCCAGCACGGCTTGCTCGCAGCGGGCGGCGGCGAGCGCATCTTGCCGGCGCTCGGTTTCAAAGAGTTTCGCGGCGGCCTCGGCCTGGGCGGCGCCCTTGCGCAGCGCCGCGGCGTCGCCGGTCCGGCGGGCCAGTTCGCGCCAGACGACGGCGGCTTCCAGCAGCCGCGCCCCACGATCCTTGGCACCGATCCGACCCGCGACGACGTCCGCCGATCGCGCTTCATTGGCCAGGAGCCGCACATCCAGCAGTTCCAGCAAGGACGTGTCCCCGCCGGTCAAACCTTCGCGCCACGCCCCTTTGAAACCGCCCTCGGCGTCGACGCCGAACAACCGCTTCAGATCTCGTCCGAACTCGAACATCGCCACGCGCACTCCGCTTACGGATCGTCCCACCCCGGGACAGCCCGGAGCAGGTTCAACGCCTGAGCAGCAAAACCGGAGCCAGCAGATTTTAACAAGTGGTTAAGAAGTGTTTACAGCGCGTTAACCATAAATATTTTCTTTGTTTTTACACCATCGCCGAAATTTCGCCCATTATGGTTGATGACGTATTGAATTGGCACACTTCTTGCTTTGACGAATACGCCGGTACGAGCCCCGCCGCGCCAGTTCTTAGAACTTTGTTCATCGAACTAAAAATGACGTTAACCCTAAGCTTTAAGCCTGGGTTTACCTTCCGTTCTCACCGCCCCTCCCCCTGGGGACCCGAAGCAGGCTAGAAAGCGCTCAGAACCGTCGATTCCGGAGCCCGACATGGCCGCCGTCACCGTTTGGATCGCCAGCCTCTGCCGCCCTGACCCGGGCTATGGCGGATGGGCCTATGTCCGGAAGATGGACGGCGAGACCGGCGCTAGCGCCATCAAGGGCGCGGCCGGCGGCGAACGCCGCACCAGCGCCGCCAAGATGAGCCTGACGGCCCTGACCGAAGCGCTGGAGAGTCTCGCCGACCTGCCGGCCGAAACCACGGTGACCCTGCGGTTCCTCGACCCGCAGTTGGCCGGTCAACTGGTCGCCGCCGATGGCGGCTACGCCACCGCCGAGCCCGAGCTGTGGGCGCAGGCGCGCGCCGCCGTCGCCGCGCGTCCCGCGCTGGAACTCGTCCCCTCCTCCGCCAGCCTGCCGGCCAGCGGCTTCCTCTCGGCCTGGGCGGAGTTCGGGCTGGATACGGCCAAGTCGCGCGGCAGCTTCAAGGCCGCGATCCCCAAGCCCAACCTGATGAAGTTCCCGAGTTAGGCTCTCGCTCGCCGACGAACCAGGATCGGCGGACGACGGCGGCGCTCTGAATTCGCGCCGATCGCAGCCGCCGGAGCCTTTGCCTGCCTTCGCCTTGGGCGCCGCATACTTTCGCGTCAGTGAGGCCCTTGCGCGGCCCGCAGCCCCGGCGCGTCTTAACCTCCTCGAATTGCAGGGGGAGAAAGACCATGGCCAACGACACATCCGACGAGCGCGCTCTGGGGCGCCGCGCCTTCCTGCGCAGCGCGGCCTTCCTGGCCACGGCGGCCCCGATCATGACCGAGGCCAGTCTGGCGCACGCGGCCCAGACCGCCGCCCCGCCATCAGGCATGGCGCTCCACGGCCAGGGTCCTACCGCGCCGCCCTCCAGCATGGTGTTGATCAACGCCAACGAAAACCCGCTCGGCCCCAGCAAGGCCGCCTGCGACGCCATCGCCCGCGTGGCGCCGCTGGGCGGGCGCTATGACCTGACCGGCGAAACAGAGCTGTTGACCAAAACCATCGCGGCGCAGAGCGGCCTCAAGCCCGAGAACATCGCCGTCTACGCCGGCTCGTCCGAGCCGTTGCACTACAGCGTGCTGGCCTTCACCTCGCCGACCAAGAGCTTCGTCACCGCCGATCCGTCCTACGAGGCGGGCATGTTCGCGGCCCGGACCAGCCAGGCCAAGATCATCAAGACGCCGCTGACCAAGGACTACGCTCACGACGTCAAGGCGATGGTCGCCGCCGACGCCCAGGCCGGCGTCATCTATATCTGCAACCCCAACAACCCGACCGGCACGGTGACGACCAAGCAGGACATCGTCTGGGCGCTGGAGAACAAGCCGGCGGGGTCGATCCTGCTGGTGGACGAGGCCTATATCCACCTGACCGACGAGCCCGACACGCTGGACCTTGTCGCCCAGGGCAAGGACCTGATCGTGCTGCGGACCTTCTCGAAGATCTACGGCATGGCCGGCATCCGTTGCGGCTTTGCGGCGGGGCGTCCGGACCTCCTGGCCAAGCTCAAGCCGTTCGGACAGAACGCCATGCCGATCACCGGCTCGGCCGCCGCCCGCGCCTCGCTGGAGGATCCGAACCTGATCCCCGAGCGGCGCAAGATCATCGGCGATACGCGGCGCGACACGATCGCCTGGCTGAAGTCCAATGGCTATAAGGTCATCGGCGATCCGCAGACCAACTGCTTCATGATCGACACCGGCCGCAATGGCCGGAGCGTGATGGCGGCCATGAAGGCCAGGAACGTCCTGATCGGCCGCACCTGGCCGATCTGGCCCAACGCCGTGCGCGTCTCGGTGGGCACGCCAGAGGAGATGGCGGCGTTCAAGACAGCCTTTAAAGCGGTGATGGACGGCCCGCCGCTCGCACAGGCCGATCACGTTCAGCTCGCCCAGCTCGACGGTTACACGGCGGTGTAGACGCTTTTCGCCCAGCAGAGCGGGCCAGCGTCTCTAGGCGGGCCGGAACGCCAGCGCCCTGTCTGAGACGGTGCTCGGATTTCTGGCCACGCCCCTCGGCGGACGCTCGGAAAATCCTCCCCCCAGAGGGGGAGGAGGCCGAAGGCCGGAGGGGGAAGTCCTGCTGAGCCGGCTTCTTCCCCCTCCGTCGGCTTCGCCGACACCTCCCCCGCTAGGGGGAGGATTTGGTCCGCCCACCCACCACGGCCAACCCGAGCAGCCGTTGTGCCGCGCCACGGCTCCAGAGTCCGTACAAGCGCTGAGGAGCCGCCTTTCCCGATCACCCCAGCTGGAACTTCGGCGGCGGCAGGCTCAGTCTTGTGTCGGCCACGGCCTCGCCCCGGAAGAACCGAACCAGCAGCCCCTGCACGTCCGGATGGGCCTCGAAGACGTTGTGGCCGGCGTTTTCGACGGTCACCCGGGCCTTGCGCGTGAACTGGGCCGCCACCTCGTCCTGCTCGGATACGGGCGTGCGGCCGTCCAGCGTGCCGGCGATCAGCAGGGCGGGATGGTCGATGCGGAACGACGCGCGGAAGGCCTCGCCCAGGTCGGCCTCCGGAACCACGCCCAGCAGCTGCGGCATCGGGAAGTTCAGCGCCTCGCCCAGCACGGCGGTCTTGGCCTCGCGTCGCACCAGGGCGAGGCGAGCGGGTGAGATCCCCGACGCCAGATCCGTGGCCTCGGGCATGCCGGCGATGCCGGGAATATTGGCGAACTCGCCCATGAACGGCGCCAGCACCTCGTAGCGGCCCGCGTCCAGCGCCAGATAGAGGCTCGGCAGCATGACCAGGGTCTGCGGATTGGCGATCAGGCCGCCGGTCATCAGCTGGATGGCGAAGCCGCCGATCTTCAGTTCGACCGGCGCGCCGTTCAGCGTGGCGGGCATCTTGACCGGCGCGGCCTCCATCTTGGCGTGCACCCGCCGCATCAGGGCCGGCAGGTCGGGGATCGCCGCGCGCACGGCGGGATCGGCGGCCAAGAGACCGTCGACATGTCGCAGAAGGGCGTCGACCGCCGCCGGACGCTTCACCGTCTGGTCCAGCCCCTCAAGGCTGGCCAGGGCCACGCGGCTGACCCGCGCGCCATGCCGCTTGAGCATGGTCAGCGCCAGGTGCGTGCCGTAGCTGATGCCCCACAGAGAGACCTGCTCCGCCCCCAGGTGACGCCGCAGGTCGTCGATGTCGTCGGCGTTCTGTTCGGTGTTGTAGCCGCTCATGGCCACGCCGGCCTTGGTCCAGTCGGCCCAGGCGCTCTTGAAGTCTTCGCGGAAATAGGCGGTCAGGCCCGCCTGGGTGAAGTCCGGCAAGGGCCGGTTCGAGAGCGGCCGCTCGGGGATGTGGTTGGACAGGCCCGTGCCGCGCTGCTCGAAGACGATGACGTCGGCCACTTCGCGCAGGGCCATGAAGATCGGAAAACGCGGGCCAGCGGCCGCTCGCGTCGCCACGCCGCCCGGTCCGCCGGACAGATAGACGATCGGCGGTCCAGGCTTGGCCGCGGTCGAGGCGAACCGCACATAGCTCAGCCGGATCTTGCGGGACTTGGGATCGCGGCGATCCTCCGGAACCTCGAAGAAGCCGCGCTCGGCGTCGGTGTCCTGGCCCTTCCAGCCCTTGAAGCGGAAGGGGCCGGCCTGTGGCGGCGGGGTCTGCGCGAGGCTCTGAGCGAGGGCCAGGCCAGGAAGGGCCAGGCCGGCGGCGGCGAGGAGGTTGCGGCGATTGAGAGGGGCATGGGTCATGGCGACAGCTCAGTCGCTCCGCCCGCTGCTCGCCACGCCGTTTCGGTCAATGGCGGTCTGTCATCGGTGAACGGTGGCGCGCGTCGGCGAACGGCGCCCTAAGGTGACGGCATGTGGCGCGTCCTGATCCTTATTGTCGTCATGAGCGGGCTTTCGACCCTAGCGCGGGCCGAAGACTTCGCCTGGGAGAGCTGTCATGGCGTGCCGGGTCCTGCGGGTCCGGCGTTGAGCGACTGCCGCCTGATCGGCGATTTCGTCGACCCACAAGGTCGTGAACTCTGGATCCGAACGACGATCGCACCGCCCAGCGACACGCGGCCTCGCGCGCTCTATGTGGCGGGCGTCGCCTCGTCTGAGGCCTGGCTCAACGGCCGGCCGTTGGGCGCCAACGGGGTCCCCGGACCGTCCGCGCTGGACGAGGTCCCAGGGCGATACGAAGCGGCTTTTCCGATCCGCGAGATCGCCTGGCGTCCCGGCGACAACACCCTGGTCCTGCGCCTGTCGTCCTTCCACGGCGGGCTGCGCTTCGCCGGCCCGATGACCGCGATCACCGTCTTGCCGTCCCCCTATCCCCGGCGCACCGCGCTGCTGGCGGTGACCTTTTTGGCGGCAGGCGCGCTACTGGCGGCGGCGTTCGGCTTTGGCGTCATCCATGCCCTGAGACGGACGGGGTCCAGCCTGGTGCTGGCCGGCATGGCCGGGGTCGCGGCCCTTCAGGCGATCGTCGAGAGCCTGCGCACCTTGTTCAACTATCCCTATCCCCTGCACGCTTGGCGGATGAGCGCGATCTGGGCGCTGGCGGCCGCCTTTGCGATCCTGCTCGTGGTCTATGTCACCAGCCGGTTCATGCCCCGGGCGCGCGGCCTGATGGTCGGCCTGGCCTTGGGAGTGATCGGCGCCACCGTCTTGCTGCCGGGCTTCGACTACAAGACAGCCTGGGCGCTGATGCTGGGCGTGGCGCTGGCGGTTCCCCCGGCCGTCGCGGGCGTGCGCCGAAAGGCTCCCGGCGCCTGGCCGACCCTGGCCTATCTAGCGCTGTTCCTCGTCGTGGCCCTGGGCTTCCCGCAATGGCTGGCCGATTTCTCCTATTTCCTGCTCGCCGCCAGCCTGATCCTGCCGCTGCTGATGGTCGAGGTGGTGCGCCTAGGCCGCGAGGACCGCAGCCGCGAGGCCGCCCTCACCGAGGCCGTCAGCCGCCCCGACCGCCTGACGATCGCCTCGGCGCGCGGGGTGGAGCTGGCGCCGATCCAGGACATCCTCGCCGTGGTGGGCGCCGACGACTATGTCGAGCTGCGGCTGGTCGGCGGCCGCAGCCTGCTGCACGCCGCGCGCCTGGACGCCCTGTCCAGCCAGCTGCCCGCGAATTTCATGCGCGTGCACCGGTCGGTGATCGCCAACCTGGCCCACGTGCAGCGGCTGGAGCGGGACGGCGATCGCTGGCGGCTGCACCTGAGCGAGGGCGCGCCCCTGCCCGTCAGCCGCGCGCGGCAGCCCGCCGTGCGCGAGGCGCTCCAGGTCTAGAACTGGCGATCTTACGCCCGTTCCTTGGTCCGCTCGAACCGCACCTTCGGATACTTGTCGGCGACGTAGCCGATCTCCCAGGCGCTCTTGCCCAGGAAGACCGGCGCCTCGTCGATGTCCTGGCCCATGGCCGACTTGTGCTTGTCGACGAAGTCCTCGACGGCGGCGCGTTCGCCGACCAGCCAGCGGGCCTCGGCGAACGGGCTGTTCTCGAAGATCACGTCCAGCTGGTACTCGTTGGACAGGCGGTCGGCCATGACCTCGAACTGCAGCTGGCCGACGGCCCCGACGATGAAGTCGCTGCCGATCATCGGACGGAACAGCTGGGTGACACCCTCTTCGGCCAGGCCTTCCAGCGCCTTCTTCAGGTGCTTGGCCTTCAGCGGATCCTTGACCCGCACGCGGCGCAGGATTTCCGGGGCGAAGTTGGGCAGGCCGGCGAAGCGCAGGGTCCCGCTTTCGGACAGGCTGTCGCCCACCCGCAGCACGCCGTGGTTCGGAATGCCGATCACGTCGCCGGCGAAGGCGTCCTCGGCCAGTTCGCGGTCGGAAGCGAAGAACATGATCGGCGCGTTGACGCTCATCGCCTTGCCGGTGTTCTGGGCCTTCAGCTTCATGCCGCGCGTGAAGCGGCCGCTGGTCAGGCGCAGCATGGCGATGCGGTCGCGGTGGTTGGGGTCCATGTTCGCCTGGACCTTGAAGACGAAGCCAGAGACTTCCTTGTCGCCGGGCTCGACGCTGGTGGGCTCACCATTCTTTTCGGCCTTCATGGCCTTTGGCGACGGAGCGTAGGCGCCGATGCCGGCCAAGAGCTCCTTGACGCCGAAGTGGCGCAAGGCCGAGCCGAAGAACACCGGCGTCATGTGGCCTTCCAGGAACGACTGGACCTCGAACGCCGGATAGCCGCCGCCGACCAGCTCGGCCTGCTCTTCCAGCTCGGCCTTCTCGGCGTCTTCCAGGAACTGGTTGATCGAATTGCCGTCAAAGGCGACCGGCTCGGGGTGGCCCTCGTCGTCGCCCGAACCGCCGGTGCGCTTGGCGTAGGGGATGAAGATCCCCTCGCGCATGTCCAGCATGCCCTTGAAGCGACCGCCCGAGCCCGCCGGCCAATAGAGCGGCGCGGGATCCAGCGCCAGCTTGGAGGCGATCTCGTCCAGCAGCTCGATCGGGTCCTGGGCCTCGCGGTCCATCTTGTTGATGAAGGTGATGATCGGGATGTCGCGCAGGCGGCACACCTCGAACAGCTTCAGGGTCTGGGGCTCGATGCCCTTGGCGGCGTCCAGCACCATGATCGCCGCGTCGGCGGCGGTCAGGGTGCGATAGGTGTCTTCCGAGAAATCCTCGTGGCCCGGCGTGTCCAGGAGGTTGAACATCTTGCCGTCGTGATCGAACGTCATCACCGAGGCGCTGACCGAGATCCCGCGCTCGCGCTCGATCTTCATCCAGTCCGACCGGGTGCGACGGTTCTCGCCGCGCGCGCGCACGGCGCCGGCGGCCCGGATCGCCCCGCCGGCCAGCAGGATGTTCTCCGTCAGGGTCGTCTTGCCGGCGTCAGGGTGGCTGATGATGGCGAAGGTGCGCCGACGGGCGGCTTCAGCGGCGGGTGCAGTGCTCATGGGCGGGGACCTACCCGTCCGAAGCGTCCTTGTCACCTGCGCCGGACGACGCGGTCGGCTTGCGGCGTGCGACAATCTGATCGAATTGCCGGCGCCAGGCCTGGACCTGCTCGGGTGGCGCGTGCGGATCGTTGATCAAGGGCTGCAAAAGGACGGCGGCCTCCTCGAAGCGATCACGCCTAACCAGGCCGTCCACCGCGCCCATCCGGAACGCCGAGACCTGCGGGGCGATGGCCTGCGCCTTGAGCAGAATATTGAGGATGTTGTCGCTGGGATACGACGGCTCGCCGCGACGCGTCAGGGCGTAGTCGTAGAGCACCAGCGGGTTGTCAGGATCGAGCTTGAAGGCGGCCGCCAGATGGTCGCGCGCTTCATCCAGCCAGCGCTTGGCGGCGGCGGGCTCGGCCCTGGCCTGCAGCATGCAGGACCAGCCCAGCATCTGCAGCGCCTCGACGTCGGTGGGATCGGCGGCGATCCGTCCGCGCAACAGCGCCTGGGCCTTGGACCGGTCGCCAAAATCATTCTCGGCGCGCGCCAGGGTCAACGCGGCGAGGCGATCACCGGGAAAGCGCCCCGCGCGCTCCCGGATGAGCGCCAGAAGCGCGGGGCGCTCGGACGTCGGCACGCCCATCTTCAGCCGCTGGTTTTCCAGGATCAGGGCGTCGGCCGCCGCCGACAGGCGCGTGACCTTCAGATCGTGCGTCGCGACGTTGGCGGGACGCGGCAGGCACCGCCCCGGCAAGGCCTGCATGTAGCGTTTGAGCACGCGCTCCAGCTCAGTCAGGGGCACGCCGACCGCTTCGGCCATCAACGCGACGGGGTCCCCGCCCGCAGCCACAGCGCTGGCGTAGCGGGCCAGCCGCGTCTGACGCGTCGGGTCCGACATCATGTAGTGCGTAAGCAGCCAAGCCTGGCTGTAGAAGGCGGTGATGTCCTCCTGCTTACCTGTAAGGGCGCGGCGGCCCAGAATCTCCTGGAAGGGCGACCAGATCGCGCCGCGCAGCCATGCGATCCGAAAGCTTGTCACGCCCACCTCGACCGCATCGGACGTGAAGCGGGTCGGTGCGAAGTACTCCGCATAGCCCTCGACCAGCCAGGCCGGATAGGCTGCCGGCGCGTTTCGCAGCATGAAGTGGTGGGTGTACTCGTGGAACAGCACCTGGCGACCGCGATCCTCGCCGCCGTCTATGCTCAGAAGCGCGAACACCTCGCCCACGCCCGCGCTGTAGAAACCTGTCACGCGCGGTCCATTGGGACGCATCCGCCGGACGTCCGAGCCGCTAGGCGTGATGTAGAGCGAGAGGGGCCGCGCGGGCGCCTGACCGCTCACATCATGCAAGGTGCGCAGCAGCTGATCGAAGTCCTCGACCTCACGCGCCAGACGCAGCAGCGTCTTGGCGTCGACCCGGCCGTGGATATCAAAGGACGGTGTGGTGACTCGCAGCCAGGAGCCGCCGGGCTGAGCCCAGGTTGATTGAGCCCCAGCAAGCAGCGGCGCTGCGACGCCCAGGAAAACACCTCGCCGCGACACCCCTGCAAACATGACGCACTCTCTTGCTCGACCCCGGGCGCGATCTGACACGATCGCGCCCGAGCGCACAACCTTTGCGGTCGCGGCAGCCTAGAACTTCGCCGCCAAGCGCGCGTACCAGAGCCCGCCATCGGTGTCGTAAGGCGCGTTGCGCGAGTAGATCAGCCCGCGCGAGGCCTGGAACGTCGCCTCGTCCGGGTAGGTGTCGAACAGGTTCTCGGCCCCGACCGTCAGCTTGATCGCCGGAGTGACCTGGGCGCTGACCGACAGGTCGATCAGGGTCTTGCCTGCGAAGGTCTGGATCAGATCGGCCGCGCCGTTGGCCTGGGCGTCGGTCCACTCGCCCGACCAACGGGCCCGGATCAGGCCGCTGAACACGCCGCGCGCATAGTCAAACGACACATTGGCGGCGTTCTGCGGCAGGCCGTCTTCCAGGTTGATCTTGGCCAGGCGCGAGACCTCGGTCAGCTTGGAGCGCGTGACCTTGGTGTCGTTCCAGTTCCAGGCGGCGGTCAGACCCGCCCGGCCGCCCCACAGGCCCCCGCGCCACGCGCCGACGACGTCGACGCCCTGGGTGCGGGTGTCGAACGAATTGGTGAAGTAGCTGACGGTCGTCAGGCTGTCGGCGCCGGGCACGCCGGCCGCCACAAGCTGAGCGCGCAGAGCCGGCGTCACCGTGAAGTTCGGCGAGACCGCAAAACGATTGTCGACCTCGATGCGGTAGTAGTCCACCGAGGCGGTGAAGCCGCCCTCACGGAACACCGCGCCCAGAGAGAGGTTCTTCGATTCTTCGGGCTCCAGCGGCTTGCCGCCCAGAGCCACGGCGATGGGATTGACGGGCGACAGGCGTCCAGCGGTGAAGAGCTGCAGGGTCGTGGTGTTCAGGCCCTGCGAGGTGCGGGTGTTGTTGATCTGGCCCGCTGTCGGGGCCCGGAAGCCGCTCGAGACCGCGCCGCGCAGGGCGAAGTTCGGCGTGACCTCAAAGCGCGCGGCGAGCTTGCCGTCGGTGGTTTGGCCAAACTCCGAGAAGTCCTCGTGGCGGAGCGCCAGGTTCAGATCGAAGCGCCCGGTCAGCGGCAGCTCCAGGTCGACATAGCCGGCATAGCTGGACTGATCCCAGGAGCCCGCCTGGCTGGGCGCATACCCCGGGAAGCCGTTCGAGCCGCTAGGCAGCCCCGCCGCCGCGCCGGGCCCCACGTCCCACGAGAAGCGGTCCCCGGCCTTGATCTCATAGGTCTCCTCGCGCGCTTCCAGGCCCAGGGCCAGGTTGGCCGGCTTGGCCAGGAACGACCAGGCCAGCGGACGCGAGGCGTCCAGGTTCAGGGTGGTCTCCTTCTGGATCAGCGCGCCGTCGTCGAAGCGCGTCGGCGACTGCGGCCCGAACGAGGCGTTGCTGCTGTTGCTCAGCACGTAGTCGACTCGGTCCTGGCCCCAGCCGGCCGAGACGTCCCACGACCACGCCATGGCGTCGCCGCGCAGGCCGCCGTTCACCGAGCTGTTGGTCTCATCCTGGCCAAACTTCGGCGCGAACCCCGCCGGATAGATCTGGCTCAGCGACCAGCCCGGAAACGCCGTCGAAGTGCGATACGAACCGTCGGTCGACGGGTTGCGCCAGTTGAAGTCGGTGACGCCCGTCATGTCGCTGTAGGTCGCGAAA
The DNA here is from genome assembly GCF_031457805.1 of Caulobacter sp. BE264. Lineage (NCBI taxonomy): Bacteria > Pseudomonadati > Pseudomonadota > Alphaproteobacteria > Caulobacterales > Caulobacteraceae > Caulobacter > Caulobacter sp. BE264. Next base: position 293,826 of record NZ_JAVDXI010000002.1, read on the forward strand.
CCGTAGGCCTCGACCGCGTCATTGATCGGCAGGACCAGATTCAACGAACCGCGCCACACTTCGCGGTCCGGCTGGCCCCAGCGCTGGACGGGATTGGGCACCTTGATGTTGGGGTTGGCGGCCTGGAAGGCGATCGCGTCCGGGCGCTGGCGGGTGCGCGAGGTGGCCTCGGCCTTGGCGTAGTCCAGCGCGGCGACCAGGCTGCCGCCCTGACCGAGCGCGAAGCCGTAGCGCGCGCCGATCTCGGTCTTGTCGCCGTCGCCGGCATAGTAGCGACCGTATTGGCCGTAGCCCTCAAAACCGGTCTTGGTGGACAGGATGATATTGATCACCCCGGCGATGGCGTCCGAGCCGTACTGGGCCGAGGCGCCGTCGCGCAGGACTTCGATACGCTCCAGACCGCTGGTCCCGATCGAGGCCAGATCGACGCCCTGCTGGCCGCGACCGCCCAGGACCGCCGAGCGGTGGCGGCGCTTGCCGTTGACCAGCACCAGGGTCTGGTCGGGCGAGAGGCCGCGCAGGGTGGCCGGGCGCACGAAGGCCTGGCCGTCGGCGGCCGGCAGGCGCTGGACGTTGAACGACGGCGTCGTCGCCGCCAGCTTGTTCATGATCTCGTCGGAGGCGATGCTCTTCAGCGTCTCCTGGCCGACCACGTCCACCGGCGCGGCCGACTCGAAAGCCGTCCGATCAGCGCGACGCGTGCCGGTCACCACCACCGTCTCGACTTCGGTGACGGCCGATGGGGAAGGCGTTTGCTGGGCTTGGGCTTGGCTGGCGAGCGCCAGGGCGAGCACGCCCCAGGCGGCGGTGGACAGAAGCTTCATGACGAATCCTTGGTGTTAGGTTCGCCGGGGTTAGCGACCGCCCTTGTCAGTGCGGCGACGCATCGATGTTGGTTCCATGAAACGCCTGGGCCGAACGCTGGCAAACGGGGCGTGGCGAGCGCGACCGCGCCGAAATGCCCCCCAGGAAGCCGACCCATGCGCGCGGCGCGGCAAAATGGCCCTATTCGAACAGTGGGTTTGGAGTCATGCTCACGCTCATCGCACCGGCAGGCGTCAGATCGCCGGGCGTATGGAGGAAATCGAAAGATGGCCCTGCTCGACCATCATCGTGTCTCGCCTCGCCAGCACCCGGTTGGCAGCGCGTTGTGCCTCAGCCTCACGATCGCCGGTTTGGCGGCGGCGGCGGTGGTGCTGAGTTGGATGATGACCTTCGTCTAGCGGTCTATGGGGCGTTAAGCGGCCAGACGACGCCAGACCTGGCGATCGGCTTCGACGTTGGTGAGCGCGCCGCTGTTTTGCCGCTCCAGCAGGGTCGCCATCACTTCGACCCCGAGTTGAACATAGCGCACCTGCACGTCGGCGACGCGGCAACCGCGGCCCGGCGCAATGAATAACGCCGCATTGATCTCCGGAGCCTTGCAAACGATCAGGGCGGCTAGGCGCTCAGCGCGTTCACGATCCTTGTGGTGCAACAGGGGCTCTTCCGAGAACAGCTCCTTGCCCAATTCGCCCACATAGCTCAGCGAGAGCTTGGCGAAGCGGTCGCGCGTCACCGGCGGCGTCAGTTCCGCCGGGTCGAAGCTCAGGACCACATCGTTCATGAGGAAAAGCATGGCGGGTACGCGAGACCATCTGGGGAGACGAAGAACGCCTTCACCCTAGCCGACGCACGCTTTCGCTCCGGTTTAGGAGCAGGGTTAACGCAGCGGCGCGATCACCCGTCCACAGCCGAACGCCGGTTCAGATCTCCACCGGTTCGGTCAGAAAGTGACGCCCGTCGCGATCCTCGATCTCGACCACCCAGATATCGGGATCGATGCGCGCGGCGCGCTCGGCATAGGCGTCGAGATCCGGCTCGAAGGTCGAGCGAACGGGCTGCATCCAGAAGCGCTCGCCGTCCCCGCGCGTGGCTTCACTGAAAAGGCGCGCGGTCCCTTCGCGGCGGTCGACCACCTTGACCAGCACCGCCCCGGCGCGCGCGTCGCCCTTGCGTCCGACCGTAGCGAAGGCCCCGCCCAGTTCCGCGCGGCGGATCAGCGCCGCGACCCAGATATCCGTCGAAAGAAGCATCGCTAACCGAACCGCAACCCGGGCGCGTCTAGAACCCGTCCTTCAAGTTTCGTCACTCCCATAGGCCAATGACGTTCGCAGAGCACCACAAAGGTCACGCCCGAGGGGGAATCGCCATGGCGATCAGCGTGGCGGCGTGGATCCTGCCGGGCGGCGTCCTGGCGGCCAATGCGGGCGATCAGCTTTATGAGCGGACGCTGATGACGGCCGCCGACGGCCGCTGCCGACTGTTCCCGCCCACCATTTCCTCCGCGCTCGACGCCGCCCGCGCCCAGGCGCGGGGGGCGACGTTGCGCTCGGGCGCCACCGAGCTGCAGGTCGCCGCGCTTGAACAGCGCGCCCGGGCCAAGGCCAACAGCGCGGCCTGCGACTCCAAGGACCTCACCGTGGCCGCCGCCCGGGTGAAGAAGGCTTTCGAGGGCTACTCCCAGCTGCTGAGCATGACCTATCCGGGCGATGTCTCGTCCTGGAAGGCGGAGCGTTCGGTGTCGGCCACCATTCCGGTCTGGCGCCTGTCGCAGCCCTCGAGCTTCGGCTCCGACCGCCTGATGTTCGGGCTGGCGGGCCGCGCCAAAGCCGTCCTGGCCGTCTCCACCTTCGAGAACGGCCAACGCCCCTATGTGGCGCGGATCATCCTGCGCGACACCAAGCGCACGCTCGGGCCCTATCTCGATGCGCGGTCTGGCAGGAACCTTTCGGGCAAGATCCCGCCCCGCAACGCCAGCTTGGTCTTCACGGCCGAGCGCCGCGAGGAGGCCCCAGTCACCCTGCTGCCCAACGGGGCCAAGACCGGCCTGGCGTTCCGGTTCCCAGACGCCGTCGCGGAGGCGATGTCGCAGCTTGATCCGCGCGAGGCCGTCACGGTGGAGTTCGCCTTCGCTGGTCGTGGCGAGGAAACCACCCGTAAGGCCTATATCGAGGTGGGAGACTTCGCCGCCGGCCGCGCGTTCCTGCGATAAGGCCGAAGGGACCTCAGCGCGGCGCGAAAGCGATGACGTTGTCGCCAAGGCTGTTCGGGGGCGGCTCCTCGACAGACGGAGCCGGCTCGGACGGCGGCTCCGCCGTCTCGACGGAAGACGCAGCGACCATCGGCGCCAGGAGCACGGGAAGCCGCACCGACACGGTAGTACCCGCGCCAAGACGGCTTTCGATCATCATCTCGCCGCCATGCAGCTTGGCGAAGGCGCGGACAAGTGAAAGGCCAAGTCCTGTCCCGCGCGAGCGTTGCTCCGCGCCGCCAGCCTGCTCGTAGGGGCGTCCCAGGCGCTCCAGGTCCTCCGGGCTGATCCCGACGCCCGTATCGGCGACCACGATCTCGAGCACGCCGTCATAGCCATGCGCCGTAACCGTCACCTGCCCGCCACGCGGGGTGAACTTCAAGGCGTTGGACACCAGGTTGAGCACGATCTGCTTGAGCGCGCGGCGATCGGCGTCGACTTCCAGCTCGCCCGGCGGCAGGACCCCGCGCAGTTGCACGCCGGCGGTGTCGGACTGAACGCGCAGCAGCCGCATCGCCGCCTGCACTGCCTCGCGGGCGTCGAAGACGCCGCGCTGCAGCTCGAACCGCTCGGCCTCGATCTTGGACATGTCGAGCACGTCGTTGATCAGGTCCAGCAGGTGTCCGCCGCTCTCGTGGATCAGTTCGGCGTACTCCGCGTAGCGATCGCTCAGCGGGCCGAACATTCGGGCCCGCATGATATCGGAGAAGCCCATGATCGCGTTCAGGGGCGTGCGAAGCTCATGGCTCATATTGGCCAGGAACCGCGCGCGGCCGGCGGCGAGAGCCTCGGCGTCGATGCGCGCCTGATCGAGCGCGTGCTCGCGATGGCGCTCCACCGTGATGTCGCGCAGCACGCCGACCAGCTGGTTCGGCGCCACGCGGTGCATGTCCAGGGCGACCACGCGTTCGACGCCAAGCGCGGGATTGAAGGTCAGGCTGGCGGATCCCTCGCGATGGGCCTGGGCGATGGCGGCGGTCAGACGCTGGCGGTCGCCTGGCGCAGCGGCGCCGGTCAAACCCCGGTTCACCAGGTCCGCGCGGGTGACGCCAGGCGGCGGGGCGCCGCGCACGGCGGTCACCTGACCTTGCCCCCGCACGGCGATGGCCAAGTGCGGCAAGCCGTCGAGCAGGGTCTCCAGACCGATGATCTCGGTGGCGTAGCGGTCGTCCCGCGCGCCCTGCCGACGGCGGCCGATCAGCAATCCGGCGGCGAGGCCAAGACCGGTCGTCACCAGCGCCAGGAAACCCAGCACAAAGGCCAGGGGGCCTGTGGGCGCCGGAGGGGCCAGGCCGGACAGCTGAGTCAGCGCTGCGACGCAGGCGCCGATCAAAGCCAGGGCTGCGCCTTCGGCGAGGCGCTTGGGCTGATCCAGGGTCGAGGCCGCCGCCACGGGCGCGAGGCACCAGGCCGCCATGGCCCCGCCCACGCCGCCGGTCAGCACGGCGGCCAGCGAGCCGCCGACGGCCCACAGCACCAGCAGCAAAGATTGGGTGCGCTCATCCTCGCGCGTGAACAAGATCGACGCCAAGGCGGGGAACGCGCCGGCGCCCAACGCCGCCCACACAGGCCAGCCGCCGGAGTCGGCCGCGAAGAGGGCCGCCGCAGCCGCCAGGCAGATCGCCGCCAGCCACCCGAGCCGCCAGGCGTGCGCAGGATCTAGCCCCGCCGCACGAGCGGCAGGACGTCTGATCGGGTCTGGAAGCGTTTCGAATTCCAAGGCCGGTCGACTTTTTCCACGGCGGGGAGGATCACCGTCGTCAAACCTTAACGCGGCGCAGGCCTTACCTCCAACCCCGCACAATCTCGGGGCGATCTTTGGCGGTGGAAGCGCTGTGGACGGAAACGGAATCGTAAGCGCCTCGCTTGCATTCTAGCCATCCGATTCATCACGGACAGAAGGTCCGGGAGACCTCATGGCAAAGCCGGCGATACAGGACGCGTCGCAACACAGCGCCTTCGCGAACCCGCCGGCCGACCGCCACGCGGCGGCGCAGGCGCGACGCCAATTGGCGCTGGACGAGCGCAAACGTTCGTTCCTTCGGATGGTCAGCCACGAACTGCGCACGCCTCTGAACGCCGTGATCGGCTTCTCGGAGATCCTGTCGCAAGAGCTCTACGGCCCCCTGGGCAATGACCAATACCGGGAATACGCCGCGATCGTGCACGACAGCGGCCTGAAGCTGCTGAAGCTGGTCAACCAGATCGTCGAACTCGCGCGGCTCGAAGGCCAGGCCAGCGATATCGAGATGACGCCTGAGCCCCTCGACGAGGCCATCGAGGATGTCGTCGAGAGCCTGCGGGCCGAGATCGCGCGCCGCGACGTCATCGTCCACGTCGTCGGCGCAGGCGCCCTGCCCTCCGTCCAGGCCGACAGCCGGGGTCTGCGGACCATGCTGACCAACCTGCTTCAGAACGCGGTCACCCACTCGCCTGCCGGCGGGGTCATCCACGTGACCGCCGCCCGCGTGGACGGCGAGATCGAGATCGCCATCCGCGACCAGGGTCCGGGCGTGGAAAGCGCCGAGTTGCCGCGCCTGCTCCAGCCCTTCGAGCAAGGCGGTTGCGCGCTCACGCGGACCAACGAAGGCGCCGGTCTTGGTTTGCCGATCGTGGACCTTCTGTCGCGCGCCATGGGCGGGCAGTTGAAGCTCTCCTCCAGCCTTGGCGCGGGGTTCCTGGCCCGCCTGATCCTCAGAGCCGCCTAGCTGCCGCTTGCCTTGGCGCGGCGAGGCGCCTAAACGCCGCGCATGACCAGCCCCATCGACGCCGCCCTGACCGACCTCGCCGACGAGTTCGAGTTGCTGGGCGACTGGGAAGAGCGCTATCGCTACGTGATCGAGCTTGGCAAGGAGCTCGCGCCGCTGACCGACGCCGAGCGCTCCGAGGCGAACAAGGTGCGCGGCTGCGCCAGCCAGGTCTGGCTGGTGACCGAGCCGCAAGCCGATGGCTCGATCGTCTTCCGCGGCGACAGCGACGCCCACATCGTCAGCGGGCTGATCGCCATCCTGCTGCGGCTCTATTCCGGCCGAGCGGCCGCCGACATCGCCGGCTTCGACGCCAAGGCCGCCTTTGATCGCCTGGGCCTGTCCGAGGCGCTGTCGTCGCAACGCTCCAACGGTCTCAAGTCGATGGTCGCCCGCATCCAGCGCGACGCGCAGGCCGCTCTTGGCTAGCTATCGCGTCGCCGCGCTTTATCGCTTCACGCGCTTTCCGGATCCGGCGGCGATCCAGGGCCCGCTCGCGGCGCTGTGCTGTGGGTTGGGCGTCAAGGGCACCCTGTTGCTGGCGCGCGAGGGGATCAACGGCACGATCGCCGGCGAGGACGCCGCCATCGAGGCTGTGCTGGCCCATATCCGCACCCTGCCCGGCTGCGCCGATCTGACGCCCAAGACCGCCTGGGCCGAGCGCATGCCCTTCTACCGGATGAAGGTCCGACTGAAGAAGGAGATCGTCACCCTGGGCGAGCCGGACCTCGACCCCACCGACACCGGGACCTATGTCGAGCCCGCTGACTGGAACGCCCTGATCCGCGATCCTGACGTCCTGGTGATCGACACCCGCAACGCCTACGAGGTGGCCGTCGGCCGCTTCGAGGGCGCGATCGACCCGCAGACCGCCAGCTTCGCCGACTTCCCCGCTTGGTTCCGCGACTGGCGCAAGGCGGTGGAGGCGCAGCGGGGCTCCGACGCGCCGCTGAAGGTGGCGATGTACTGCACCGGCGGCATCCGCTGCGAAAAGTCGACCGCCTTCCTGAAGGCCGAAGGCGTCGAACAGGTCTTCCACCTGAAGGGCGGCGTTCTGGACTATCTGGAACAGGTCCCGCAGCCGGAAAGCCTCTGGCGCGGCGAGTGCTTCGTGTTCGACGAGCGCGTCTCGGTCGGCCATGGCCTCGTCAAGGGCGACCACGTCCTGTGCCGCGGCTGCCGCATGCCCGTCAGCCCGCAGGACCAGGCCTCGCCGCTCTATGTCGAAGGCGTGGCGTGCCCCGCCTGTCATGACCAGCGCAGCGAGGCTCAGAAAGCCCGCGCGGCCGAGCGTCATCGTCAGGTGCTGCATTGCGAGGCGCTGGGCGTCGACCATGTCGGCGCGACCCTGCCGGCCAAGACGGACTGAACCCTTCCGCCTTTCCCCGCGTTGACACGGCTCCCCTTCCCCAATGCGGAGCCCTGCGATGCACACCAATGACGACCACATCAAGCTCGTGAACAGCCTGGTGGAGACCACCATCGACAGCGCCGACGGCTACGCCGAGGCCGCCAAGGACGCCGACGGGGCCCGCTACACCGAGCTCTTCCAGCGCCGCGCCGAAGAGCGCCGCTCGATCGCCTCTGAACTGCAGGACGAGGTGCGGCGCCTGGGCGGCGAGCCCAAGGATGACGGCACGATCCTGGCCGCCGCCCACCGCGCGTTCCTGAACCTGAAGGACGCCGTGACGAAAGGCGACGAGGCCGTGATCAACGAGGTCGAGGCCGGCGAGGACTACATCAAGGGCAAGTACGAGAAGGCCCTGCAGGACACGGATGTCGACCCACAGACCCGCCGTGTGATCGAAAAAGCCTGGGTCTCGGTGAAGTCCGGCCATGACCAGATGCGCGACATCAAGCACATGCTCAAGCACTAAGCCGGACAGAACATGGATGGTGGGCGGGATCGACGGGTCCCGCCCTTTTCCATGTTCAAAGGGCCACCCTCACGCCATCCGATAGTGTCTCGCCAGCGCCTGCAGGGCCAGTTTCAGCACCGTCTTGCCCGCACGCCGCGGGAGCTTGAGCGAAGCCTCCGCCGCCTCGAGCGCCGAGCCCATCATGCAGACGCGCTCCAGAATTTCGCGCAGCTCCGGTCCCACGGCGTCGAGCGCGCGAGCGATCCTCTGACGTGCTGCGTGATCACGCTCAGCGGACGCCAGCCCTGGGGAACCGCCGTCGACGCGCATGGCGTCCCAGCGCATGGTCATGCGTCCCAGCGATCCCAGGCTCTCGAACTCTTCGCGAAGCCGTTCGGCGGCTGCGATCTCGACAGCATCCAGCCAAGGACGTCCCTGTCTGTCGCGACGACGGGCCAGCCAGGTGATCGGCGACTCGCCCAAGTTTCGTCGAACCGTTCCCTCGGTGGTCTCGACCGACGTCTCGATCACGCCCGGGCGACCAGGCGGCGGCGCGACGACTTCGGGCCGAGGCAGCATGGTCCAACCGCCCTCCCGGCGCGGCTTCAACGTCGCCAAGTGAGCCAGGGCCGCGAATGCGGCCTCATCAAGGGTCAGCATCACGCAGCGCCGACGACTGGCGCCCAGCCTCACGCCATAGCCGGCGCCATGCGGCTCGACCACCGCCCCGGGCCTGGACAGCAGCCGCATGGCGCGCTCAGCGCGCCGCTCAGCCTCCAAAGCCGCGTCGAAGCGGGCCTGAACCACGCCGGTCATCACGGCAGATCCTGAGCATGGGAGGGCGCCTGACGCAGACAGGCTTCCAGTTCGCAGAGCCGCCGATCAAAAGCCTCGTCCTCGCGCAGGTCTTCGATCTTACGGCAGGCATGTCCGCAGGTGGTGCGATCCCGGCCAAAAGCGAAGGCCACCCGCGCCAACGGCCAGTTCAGCGTGATGTGGGTCAGATAGATGGCCAGTTGCCGGGCGCGCACCGCTGTATGCGACACGCGCTTGGGGGTTGCGATCTCCACCGCCGGCACGCCGGTGGCCAGGGAAACAAGATGGGTCACGAAGCCGACCGTCAGGCGGTCGCGTCGGGGATCAGGCGTGATCGCCCAGATGTCCTCAAGGGCTTGAACCAGCATGGCGTCCTCTCCTCCAGGCCGCGAGCGCGACCGGCGGATACGACTATAGGTATATATTCCGAAGAGAGGAAGATATTCCTATTTCACTCATGCGATCTAGCATTAAGTGCTTGTTTTTACGAAGCCTAGGCCGCAGCTACGCTCATCAGAGCCTGGGGATGAACGACGGTCTGCTGAGGTGCCTCACCCTGCGTCGACGTCAAACGGATCAGCGGGACCTTCTGGAAGGCGCCCCGCATGCTCATCACGCGCGCCTCATCCAGCGGAGCGCCAGCGCGAAGGCGGCGGCACTCTTCAAGCGCCTCCGCAGTCCCCGATAAGGCCGCGCGCCGGAGCTCGACAGGCGCATGCTCTCGCAAGGCCTCAGCGACCACATCGGGAGCCGCCGGCCCTTCGGCGAGCCAGGCCTCGGCCAGGCGAAACCCGTCTCCGCCGAGCAGCCGGAGCATGTAGGCGGCGTTGGACTGGATATGGATCACGCCCTGAGGGTCCACGGCGATCATCGGGTACAGCGGCGCCAACTCAGGCAGGACGCCGTTCGCATAGATGCGCGCCTGCCAGTAGCGCCCGGCGATCCTCGCGAAGTCGAACGCATCGCGCACGAGCGCGAAGCCCGATTCCTCCAGCGGCAGGATCTCGATCTTTGGTTTGCGAACGTCGACGGTGTCATTGGACACGTCGACATAAAGCCCGCCAATCTGAAGCGCGTTCTGGAAGTACTGCTCGCGGAGCACGCCCCAGAGAATTCTCACCTCGCCGCCGTGACGAAAGAACGTCCGCAGCGCGCGCTCCTCGGGCGGCCCGGTCCGCCGCGCCGCCAGCGCCTGCAACTGCTCGGCCATGGCGTTGGTGATCTCCAGGCAGCAGCCGTAGGGATAGGGCCGCGCGTACCGCCCCGCCATCTCGGCGGTCAGGCTGACGTCAACATCCTGGCGAAGCTTGAGAAGCAGGGCGCTGAGGCTGTCCAGGGCCGGCGTGAGAAATCTTTTGGTCAGCGCCGACTGTTCGCGGCTGACCCGCAGCGGAGGCGGCGGGATCAAAAAGGACATAATCCGGGGTACTCAAACGAAAGGCGGCAAGCTTATCTCCGGCGGGACGATCGCACCACGATGGGACACCACGATTCCCGCCAGGGCGTGGGCGCGGACGACGGCGTCGGCGATGGCGCCCCCCGCAAGCCGCGAAGACAGATAGGCGGCGTTGAAGCTGTCTCCGGCTCCGGTCGTATCCACCGCCTTGACCCGCGCCGGCGCAGGCGTCGTCGTACGCCCCTCTGGCCGGTGGACCGCCACCGCATGGCTCTCGTCGCGCGCGACGACCTCGGCCCCGGCGCCCGCCCATTCAGCGGCGAGGTCCTCTGCCTCGCGGCCATAGAGGGGACGGCTGTCCTCGCTGCTCAGCGAGATATAGCGACACGCGGGAACCACGCCGTCCAAGGCGGCGCGGGCGGTCTCGGCGCTGGGCCACAAGGCCGGGCGGTAGTTGAAGTCCAGCGCTACGGCCACGCCGTGCGAGTGGATGTAACCTAGAATGTCGCGCAACCGCGCGCGGCCGATGTCGCCGATCACCGCCAGGGTGACACCCGAGAGATAGACCAGATCGCTGGCCTTGGCGGCCTCGATCAACTGGTCGGCGGTATGGGCCGAGAACAGGTCACGGATCGGAGCGCGCTCGCGCCAGTAGTGGAACTTCCGCTCACCGTGATCGTCCAGCACGATGGCGTAGAGCCCTGGCAGGCGTTTCTCCACCTGGCGCACCAGCTGGGTGTCCATGCCTTCGCGGCGCATCGCCGCCAGCACGCCTTCGCTGAAGGGATCCCCTCGGCCCAGCGCGGTGCAGTAGGCGACCTGATCGCCCAGTCGCGCCATGTAGATCGCCGTGTTGAAGGTGTCGCCCGCAAAGCCCATCCGGTAGAGCGGCGCGCCGCCGTCGCCGGCCTCGGGCGACAGCTCGACCATGCACTCGCCCAGAACCGTGATCCTGGCCAAGGTCAGTCCTTCTTCTTGGCGGCCGCCGCGGGCTTGGCCAGCTCTTGCGCGGTCCAGGCGTCGATCCGGGTTTCCAGCACCGCCAACGGCAACGAACCGCGCAGCAGCACGGCGTCGTGGAAGCCGCGCTCGTCGAACTTGTCGCCCAGTCTGGCCTCAGCCCGCTTGCGCAGCTCCAGGATCTTCAGCTCGCCCATCTTGTAGGCCAGGGCTTGGCCCGGCCAGGAGACATAGCGCTTGAGCTCGACCTCGATATTGGTCGGCGACAGGGCGGTGTTGTCGGTGAAGCAGGCGCGCGCCTGCTCGATGCTCCAGCCCTTCCAGTGCATGCCGGTGTCGGCGACCAGACGGCAGGCGCGCCACATCTCATAGGAAAGGCGGCCAAACAGCTCGTAGGGGTCGCGATAGATGCCCATCTCCTCGCCCAGCCACTCGGAATAGAGCCCCCAGCCCTCGCCGAAGGCGGTGAAATAGAGGTTCTTGCGGAACTCCGGCACATTGACCTGCTCGGCGGCGAGCGCGGTCTGGATGTGGTGGCCCGGCGCGCCTTCATGCAGCACCAGCGCCGGCAGCTCGTAGAGCGGACGCTGGTCCAGCTCGGAGGTGTTGATCATCAGGCCGCCCGCACGGCCGACCTTGGCGTCGCCGCCGAAATAGCGGCCAGTGGTGTAGCCCTTCTCGATGCTGGCCGGCACGGCCCGCACGCCGTAGGGCAGACGCGGCAGCACGCCGAAATGGGCCGGCAGCTGGTCGTCGGCGCGCTTGGCGATCTCGCTGGACTTCTCCAGCAGTTGCTGGCGGCTGGTGGCGTAGAAGCGCGGCTCCTTGCGCAGCATGGCCAGAAAGGCCGGCAGATCGCCCTGGAAGCCGGCGGCCTTCATGGTCTCTTCCATGCGCGCCCGGATACGTTTGACCTCAGCCTGACCGACGTCGTGGATCTGGTCAGGCGTCAGCGTCATGGTCGTGTGCCGACGCGCCAGGAACGCGTAGTAACGCTTGCCGTCGGGCAGGTCGGACGCCGCCAGGCTCTTGGCCGCGCGCGGCGTATACTCCTCGGCCATGAACTTGACGAAACTGGCGCGGGCGGGCGCGACGCTGTCCGTAATCGCTTTCTCGCCCTCGGCCAGCAGCGCCGCGCGGGTGGCTTCTGGAACGCTGGCGGGCAGAGCGCGCAGAGGGGCCAGCAGCGGATCCTCGGCCAGCGGCGTGGCGGCGGCGCGCTGGGCGCGGTCCTGGACAGCCTGGGCGGTCGAGACGGCGTGGACGAAGCCGGTGCTCACGCCGCGCCGGGCGTTGACGATGTTGGAGGCGTACCACGCGGGCATGCGATTGAGCAGCGCGATCCAGCGCCGCGCCTCGGCCTCGGTCTTCAGGCGCAGGCCGCTGGCGCGATACAGCATCATGACGTCAAAACCGCCGTCGCTGCTGAACGGCATGCGCGACTCATCAAAGCTTCCGGCCTCGACGCGGTCCTTGACCGCCCAAAGCAGCAGGTCCCGCGTCAGCTTCTCGTCGTCGGAGAGGCCCGTCACGTCCATGGCCGAGAGGTCGGCGGCGATCGTCTTGAGCTTGGTCAGCTTCGCGGCGTCAGCAGCCGGCGAGACATCGGGCAGACGCCAGCGCGCCGCATCGCCGCCGCCGTCGTCAGGATCGCCATCCGCATTGCCCAGCGCCTCGTACCGCGCCACCAGGCCGGTCAGCGTTTCGGCAGGGCCGGCCCAGGCGGACGAAGCGACCAGGGCGGAGAAACAGACGCCGGCCAGGGCGGCGCGCCAAGTGCGATGCTGAGTCATGCGGCCAAGATTAGGCCAAGGCCGCGCTGCGTCCACACGCGAATCGACCGTCCCGAGGGAACAAATCGATGAGATCCAATTGTCGGAGAAGAACCGAGAATGGAGCGGGCGAAGAGATTCGAACTCTCGACATCCACCTTGGCAAGGTGGCGCTCTACCACTGAGCTACGCCCGCGCTATTCGCGAGATATGATCTCATCCAGCCTACCCGGAAAACCGGGAGAATGGAGCGGGCGAAGAGATTCGAACTCTCGACATCCACCTTGGCAAGGTGGCGCTCTACCACTGAGCTACGCCCGCATCGGCGAGGCCCAGAAGAGCGCCCCGCGACGAGGAGGCGGCTTATGGCAGAGCGCTTCGCGGTTTGCAAGCGCCCTTTGAGGGGTTGCGTCGCGGCTTTTTTCCAAGGCTTGATCGCAGCGGGTTTCGGGCGGGTTTGACGCCTGGATTTGTTGGGGCGGAGTTCTGGTTTGCGTCTGTTCGTTTTCGGCTTGGGCTATGTGGGCGCGGCGTTCGCCGACGCGTTGCAGGAACGCGGCTGGGACATCGCCGCCTCCGCACGCAACCCTGGTCAGGCCCAGGCGCTTCGCGACCGCGGAATCACGCCAGCCGACCCGGCTGACCGCGACGGCATGATCGCTGCGCTGTCCGGCGTGAACGCGATCCTGGTGACCGCGCCCCCGGCCCCCGACGGCTGTCCGGCGCTGGAGTCGATCGTTCCGGCCCTGGCTCAGGCCAAGGCCTATCCCGACTGGATCGGCTATCTGTCGACGACCGGCGTCTATGGCGATTTCGAGGGCCGGTGGGTTTTCGAGACCTCGCCGCTCAAGGCCCAGTCGGTCGAAGGCGCGCGCCGGGTCGGCGCCGAGCGCGACTGGCGCCAGGTCGGGCGCGGGATGGGCCTGACGGTGACGACTTTCCGCCTGCCGGGAATCTACGGCCCCGGCCGCAGCGCGCTGGACCGCCTGCGCGCCGGCGAAGGCCGCCGGATCGTCAAGCCAGGACAGGTGTTCAGCCGCATCCACCTCGACGACATCGTCTCGGGCCTGCTGGCCTCGCTGGATCGACCCCGCGCGGGCGGGATCTACAACCTCGTCGATGATGCGCCCGCCCCGCCCCAGGATGTCATGGAGCACGCCGCCAGGCTGCTCGGCGTTCCCGTCCCGCCGGACCTGCCGTTCAACGAACTGGGCATGTCGCCGGCGACGCGGCGGTTCTACGCCGAGAACAAGCGGGTCTCGAACGCCCTGATCAAGGCGGAGCTGGGCTGGCGGCCAAAGCATCCGACCTACCGCGAAGGTCTGGCGGCGATCCTGAAGGCGGGCGGTTAGGGGCTGTCTGGCCAACGACGAGAGGCGTGAAAAACCCTCAAGATTTCAATCAAGTCGTCGCGCGCCCTGTAGGCGACGATGAAAGGGCCGCCCGGCACGACCAGTTCACGCGTCCCCTTGCGCCGTCCTGGCCGCCCAAGATTGGGAAAGGCGGACAACTTCGCCACGAACTCCCAAATTCTGCGAACCTGCTTCACCGCCGCCGTAGGCCGATCCTGGGCGATCCAGGCGTACGCAAACCTCAGATCGCGCGAGGCGCTATCGGTCCAAGTGACGCGCACGCGTCAATCACGACTTGGAGTCAGGCGCTCGTTGGGCGTCCCCCACGAGTCTATCCATTCGCCGACCTTGTCATGATCGAAGACACGGCCTTCCTCTGCGGCGCGCAGTCCTTCATCGATCGCCGCATCCTGCCAGTCACGCAATTCGACAAAGTCGCGCAAAGCCCGCTCGATGATCGCTGTCTTAGGCTGGTCCATCCCTTCGGCGATCTCTGAGAGGCGCCGGTCCAGGTCGCTGTCTAGCTCAATGCTCAAGGAAGCGGGCTTCGCCATCACGAAAATCCGGAACAGGCCAAGAACAAACCATACGCTTGATGGCGGTTATGTCCAGCTACTCGTCGTCGATCGGCAGCGGGCGCGGCGCGATTCCGGTTGCTTCCAGCCCTGCTGCGTTGCGCAGCCGCGCCGCCCGCGCCAGGCGACGGGACACGAGATCGCCCTCTTCCGGCTCAGCCAGGCCCTTGGCTTCGGACACGGCGGCGACCAGGCGCTCGAGGTCTTGCGGGCGCGACAGCCGGTGATCGCCGTCCTTGATCAGGCTGAATACGACATTGTCCGAGGTCAGGGCGTTGGCCAGTTCCAGGGCGTGGGTCCAAGGCACGTCGGGGTCCGCCCCGCCCTGCAGGATGCGCACCGGAACATCGATCGGAACGGGGCCAGGCAGGATCGACCACCGCGCCCCGTCCTCCAGAAGGTCGCGGGTGATCGGATAGCCGCCGTCATCGTACTCGGACGGGCGGATCCAGAAGCCGTCGCGGGCGATCGCCGCCTTGGCTTCGGCGGACAGTTCGGGCCCCATCAGCTTTTCGGTGAAGTCCGGCGCAGGCGCGATCAGCACCATGGCCTTCACCCGGTCGGGCCGTGCAATCGTCGCCAGGCATGACAGCCAGCCGCCCATCGACGAGCCGACCAGCACCAGCGGCCCGTCAGTCAATTCGTCGATCACCGCCAGGGCGTCGCCCCGCCAGCGGCTGATCGTGCCGTCCTGGAAGGCCCCGCCCGACTCGCCATGGCCGAAATAGTCGAAGCGCAGATAGCTGCCGCCCGTCGCCTTGGCCTGCTCGGCCAGCACCTCGGCCTTCGTGCCGGTCATGTCGGAGTGGAAGCCGCCCAGCCATACGACCGTGGGTCCCTCGCCCTCCACGCGCCGCCACGCAAGGGTCGATCCGTCTTCGCGCGCCAGGGCGCCCCGGGATTCGGTCATGGCGTCGCCTTGATCCTTTCGCTAACTACGGGCCGTTATCTCGTCGAGACTCGCGTGCCCGACCTACCCGCCAACTTCACCCTGCTGCAAGTGACGCCGGAACTGGAAACCGGCGGCGCTGAACAGACGACGATTGATGTCGCCCACGCCGTGGTCGCGCAAGGCGGCAAGGCGCTGGTCGCCACCCGCGGCGGGCGGATGGCCGCGCGCCTGGAAGCCGACGGCGGTCGCCTGGCCCAGATGCCGGCCCAGTCCAAGAACCCGCTGGTCATGCTGGGCAACGCCGCCCGACTGATCGACCTGATCCGACGCGAGAAGGTCAGCCTGGTTCACGCCCGCTCCCGCGCGCCGGCGTTCAGCGCCCTGTGGGCCGCTCACGCCACCAAGGTGCCATTCGTCGCCACCTATCACGGCGTCTACAACGCCAAGTCCGGCCTCAAGCGCTGGTACAATGCGGTGATGACCAAGGGCGCGGTCGTGATCGCCAATTCCGAATACACGCGCGAGCACGTCATTCGCGAGCATGGCGTTTCCGCCGACAAGGTGGTGGCCATCCCGCGCGGGGTCGATCTGTCGCGCTTCGAACCGGGCGTCGTGTGCGCCGAACGGATCGAGTCCCTGCGCCGGGCCTGGGGCGTGGCGGCCGACGAGCGCAGGCTGACGGTGCTGCTGGCTGGCCGCCTGACCCGCTGGAAGGGCCAGGGGCTCCTCGTGCAGGCCATGGCCCTGCTGAAGGCGCGCGGCGAGGACAAGGTGCTGCTGCTGCTTGCCGGCGACGACCAGGGTCGCAAGGGCTATCGCGCCGAGCTCGAAGCCGCGATCGCGCAGGCGGGGCTGCAGGACGCCGTCAAGCTGGTCGGTCACTGCGACGACATGCCGGCGGCCTATCTGCTGGCCGACCTTGCTATTGCTCCCTCCCTGGAGCCCGAAGCTTTCGGGCGTACGGCGGTGGAGCCCCAGGTCATGGGGCGACCGGTCATGGCGGCCGATCACGGGGCCACGCGCGAGACAGTCATCCCAGGCGAAACCGGCTGGTTGGTCGCGCCCGGCGACGCCGAGGCCTGGGCCGCGGCGCTGCTCGAAGCCGTCGAGATCGGCGCGTCGGGGCGTCAATCCATGGGACAAGCCGCTCGTCTGCGTGCTCGGCGGTTGTATTCAGTGGACGCGATGTGCGAAGCGACCCTCAAGGTCTATGCGCGGGTGTTGGGTTTGGAGCGTTCGTCTTGAGCAAGGAGATCAAGAAGGTCCTGGTCATCAAGCTGGGGGCGCTGGGCGATTTCGTGCTGGCCCTGGCCGCGATGCGCAAGATCCGTGAAGCCCACCCCAAGGCCAAGATCACCCTGCTGACCACCCCGCCCTTCGAGGCCCTGGCCAAGCTCAGCCCCTACGTCAACACCGTCGAAACCGACGGACGGCCCGAGGACTTCGGCCAGACCCTGGCCATGATCAGCCGCCTTCGCAAGGCGCGCTATGACCGCGTCTATGACCTGCAGACCAACAGCCGGACCAACTGGTATTTCCAGCTGCTGCGCCCCTTCCCGCCGCAATGGAGCGGGATCGCGGTCGGGTGCTCCCTGCCGCAGAAGGGTTCGGCCCGTCTGCGCATGCATACGCTGGAGCGTCAGGCTGATCAGCTCCGTGCGGCGGGAATCTGGCCCGACGCGCCGACGGAACCGGGCAGCGCGCCGCCGCCGGACCTGTCCTGGATCCTGCGCAAGCACAAGGAGCCGCGCCCCGTCGCCGGCGCCGCCGCGCCGCGTCCCTATGTGCTGTTCGTGCCGGGCGGTTCGGCCCATCGCCTCGAGAAGCGCTGGCCGGTCGAGTGCTATGCCCAGCTCGGCTCTCTGCTGAAGGCCAAGGGCCTGGATATCGTCATCATCGGCGGTCCGCAGGAAAGCGCCATGGCGCGCCACATCCAGAAGGCCGTCGGCGGCGCGCGCGACCTGACCGGCCGCACCGACTTCGCGCAGCTGGCCGTTCTGGGCGCCAAGGCGGCGCTGACCGTCGGTAACGACACCGGCCCGACCCACCTTCTGGCGGCCGCCGGCGCACCGACCATTGCGTTGTTCTCCGACGCTTCGGATCCTGAACTGTGCGGCCCGCGCGGCCACGTGGCGGTGATCCGCTCGCCGGACCTGAAGGCGCTGCCGGTCAGCACGGTGGCCAGCGCGGCGATGGCTCTGCTGCCGCATTAAGGGTCGCCACTCGACCCCAATTGTCATCCCGGGCGAAGCGCAGCGAAGACCCGGGACCGCAGGAAGAGCCCTCTCGCATTGCGCGTGTAGATTTTATACTCTCGCAATGCGAGATCATTCCTACGCCGTCTACCTGATGACCAATACGCGACGCGGCGTTCTATACGTTGGCGTCACGTCAAACCTATCGTCGCGCGCTCAACAACATCGTGAGCATCTACTACCGGGCTTCACGCGTCGCCACGGCTGCACACGCCTCGTTTGGTTCGAGATTCACACCGACATCGAAAGCGCCATCCAACGCGAAAAGTTGATCAGGCGATGGCGGCGGCAGTGGAAATTCGAACTGGTCGAAGCCCGCAACCCCGAGTGGATAGATCTCTACCCCGCCCTGATAGGGGAGATCGATTACCCCTGGCACGAGCCTCCTGCCGTTCCAGGGTTTGGCGGTCCCGGCTCTACGCTTCGCTTCGGCCGGGATGACATCGAAGGTTGAAGCGGCTCAATACCCCGCGTAACGCCCCGGCTTGTGGTTGGCGATGATCACCGCGCTCAGAGCCACCGCGCTGGCGATCGACAGCAAAAGCTTGTCGAAGCTGATCGTGAAGAAAGCTGCGGCCACCACCACGCAATCGGCCGCCATCTGCACCTTGCCGGCGCTGATCCCCCGGCGCTCCTGCAGATAGAGCGCCAACACCCCCACACCACCGACACTGGAGCGGTGGCGGGCCAGGGCCAGGATGCCCATGCCGATGATCGTGCCGCCAAAGACGGCCGAGAAGATCGGATCGATCCCACCGACCTTGAGCCACTGCGGCATGCCCCAGGCCAGCCCGGCCAGCAGCAGGTTGGTCGCCAGGGTCTTGAACGTGAAAGCCCAGCCCAGCGTTCGCTGCGCCAGGACGTAGAACGGCAGGTTGAGCACGAAGAACACCACCCCCACCGGCCAGTCGCTCAGGTAGGAGATGATCAGCGCCACGCCCGCGACCCCGCCGGTCACCAGGCCGGCCGCCTTCAGCAGGGTCAGCCCCACGGCGATGAAGCTGGAGCCGATGAGGAGCGCATGGATGTCCTCCAGCGCGGAATGACGGTGTTCGGGCATGAGTCGGGCGGGTGTTCTGTTCAGGGAAAGCGCGTCCCCGCCTCGCCGTTTCCGTCCCGATTGGCCCGAATAGTCGTCGAGCTTCGCCAAAGGGCCAAAAAAACTGGACCCGCTGGCGTCTGTTTGGTCGCCTTCGCTTGATACAGCGCAGCGAGCGCGTCATATATCAGGTTCTCGCGGCGCGCCCAGCGCGGCGCGTACGCGTTCAGCTATATTCGTAGTTACCGCTCTTCATACCAACAGCCTCGGAGCCGCCCCTATTCGCCGTCCTATGCAAACGCCGCCCGTTAAAGACGGACCGCGTATCAACGATGAAATCCGTGTCCCCCGCGTCCTGCTGATCGACCAACACGGCGAAAAGCAAGGCGAGATGCCGACCGCGTCCGCTATGGAAGCGGCAGAGGAAGCCGGCCTGGACCTGGTGGAAATCGTTCCGAACGCCAATCCTCCCGTCTGCAAGATCCTGGACTACGGCAAGTTCAAGTTCCAGGAGCAGAAGAAGAAGAACGAGGCGCGCAAGCGGCAGAAGGTGGTCGAGCTCAAGGAGATCAAGCTCCGGCCGAACATCGACAGTCACGACTACGACGTGAAGGCCAAGGCGATGCATCGCTTCTTCGAGGAAGGCGACAAGGTCAAGGTGACGCTCCGCTTCCGCGGTCGCGAAATGGCCCACCCCGAACTCGGCATGAAGCTGCTGCAGAAGGTCAAGGCCGACTTCGACGAAGTCGCCAAGGTCGAGTACGAGCCGCGCATGGAAGGCCGGCAGATGATCATGATCCTGGCTCCGCGCTAGGCTCTGATCCCCGGGTAGACATCGAAACGCCCCGGCCTCACGGCCGGGGCGTTTTGCGTTTCAGCCTGGGCGCGCCCTCGACATTTTATCATCCTTGGGTAGCATTCCGACGGTCATGCGGAGTGCGTCGGTGTTTGTTCGGTTTCTCGCGCTCTGCGCGGCCAGTCTCCTGTTGGTTACGCCCGTATCGGCCGCGCCGCCGCCGGATCTTGGCGTCTATGGGCGCCTGCCCAACATCGAGCAGGTGGAGATTTCACCCGATGGCTCGAAGCTGGCGGTCATTGTCACCAACGGAGACCAGCGCCTGCTGGCCGTGAGAGAGGTGGGCGGCGGGCTGCTTGCGGGCGTCAACGCCGGCGCGACCAAGCTGCGCGGCGTGGTCTGGGCGGGTGAAGATCACCTGATCCTGGTGGCGTCGCGGACTGCGGACGTCATGGGCCTCACCGGTCCCGCTCGCGAATACTACATGGCGACCCACTTCAACTGGCGAACCAAGAAGCAGACGCGCCTGCTGCAAAACCAGCCCAACGCCATGAATGTGATCGTCGGACCGCCGATGGTCAGGTCCCTGAATGGCGATCCCGGCGTGCTGCTGGAGGGGATCCGCTTTATCAATCAGCGGGGCGCCAGCGCGCTGTTCCAGGTGAATCTGCGCACCGGGGCGACCCGCGCGCTGGAACGCGGCGCGCACGAGGACGCCAACGACTGGCTGGTCGACGCAAAAGGCGAGCCCGTCGCGCAGTCCCTCTATGACGGCCAGCGCGGCAAGTGGTCACTGAGGATCCCGATCAACGGAGCCTGGAAGACCATCGATGAAGCCAACTCGCCGATGGGCTCCTACCGCATCAGCGGCTTTGGTCGCGATGGGCGGTCCGTCCTGGTGCGACGGGCGGATGAAAGAGGGCGCAGCGTCCTGCGGGAGTATGTTGGCGCGGACAAGCGCGAGGATCTGCCCGAGAGTTCGGACCTGGGCGGGCTGCTTCACGATCCCGCCACCCTGGCCCTGTTGGGCGGTTATCGGCTGAACGGCGACGAGCTCGTCTACACCTTCTTCGATCCTAAGGCGCAGAAGACCTGGGCGGCGGTGACCAAGGCCTTCGCCGGCGACCGGGTGCAACTGGCCTCCTGGTCCAACGACCGCAAGCGCGTCGTCGTCAAGGTCGACTCCGCAGACCTGGGTCCGGCCTATGCGCTGGTCGATCTGAACACCGGCAAGGCCGACTGGCTGGGGTCAGTCTACAGCGATCTCGACAGCGCTCATGTCTCACCCGTCCGCGCCATCCGGTACAAGGCCGCCGACGGTCTTGGGATCAGCGGTTATCTGACCCTGCCCAAGGGGCGGAATCCCAGGAACCTGCCGCTGATCGTCCTGCCGCATGGCGGCCCCGAGGGGCGCGACACACCGGGGTTCGACTGGTGGAGCCAGGCGCTGGCGTCGCGAGGCTACGCCGTCCTGCAGCCCAATTTCCGCGGGTCCGAGGGTTTCGGCTGGGACTTCGTCAGGGCGGGCTTTGGCGAGTGGGGCAAGAAGATGCAGACCGACCTATCGGATGGCGTTCGAGACCTCGTCAAGCAGGGGATCGTCGATCCCAAGCGCGTCTGCATCGTCGGCGCGTCGTACGGCGGTTACGCCGCGCTGGCTGGCGCGACCCTGGATCGGGGGGTCTACCGCTGCGCGGTGTCTGTCGCCGGTCCTTCGGACCTGCGCCGTATGCTTCAGGCCGTCCGCAACGCCAACAACGGCATGACGTCAGCGGCTCAGCGCTACTGGCTGCGCTTCATGGGCGCCGACGGCCTGACAGACCCCGACCTGCAGGCTATCTCTCCGGCCAGGTTGGCCGACCAGGTCGATATCCCGATCATGCTGATCCATGGCAAGGACGACACCGTCGTCCGCTACGACCAGAGCGTCGTGATGGCCGACGCCCTGCGCAAGGCTGGAAAGCCGGTCGAGCTCATCACGCTGGACGGTGAGGACCACTGGCTTTCGCGCGGCGCGACGCGGTTGAAGATGCTGAGCGAGACGGTCGCCTTCGTCGAAAAACACAATCCGCCGGATTGATCCGCCTCGAACATGGTCGCCAAGCTGGCGGATCGGGCGTAAATCCCCCCGCCTGATGTCCGAGCCCGCCCACAGCAACCGCGCCCTGGCTGTCCTGCTCCTGGTTGTCTTCATCAACCTGGTGGGCTTTGGCGTGATCATTCCGCTGCTGCCGTTCTACGCGCGGTCGATGGACGCCGCGCCATGGCAGGTGACGACGATGTTCGCCGCCTACAGCCTGGGACAGTTCTTCGGCGAACCGTTCTGGGGGCGGCTGTCCGACCGGATCGGCCGGCGGCCGGTGCTGATCGTCACCATCATCGCCAACACCCTGGCCTATCTGGCCCTGGCCTTCGCGCCCAATATCTGGGTCGCGATGCTTATCCGTCTGTTCGGCGGCTTTGGCAGCGGCAATATCTCGACGATCCAGGGCTACATGGCCGACGTCACTCCGCCGGAGAAGCGCGCCGGACGGATGGGCCTGCTGGGCGCGGCGTTCGGGGCGGGCTTTGTCATCGGCCCAGGCCTGGTGATGGTCATGCGCCCCGGCGCCGGCGCCCTGGGCTACCAGCTGCCGCTGTTCCTGGCGGCCGCCATGGCCGCGACGGCGGCGCTGGGCGTCATCCTGTTCGTCAAGGAAAGCCGCGCGCCCTCCGCCCCCGGCGCGCCGCAGGCCCACCGGCTGGAGGCCTTGAGCCAGGCCGCCAGTCATCCCATCCTGTCGCGCGTACTGCTGGTCACCCTGATCTCCACCGCCGCCTTCGCCGGCATGGAGGCGGTGTTTGGCCTCTACGCCGACACGCGCTTTGGCTGGACGGCCAGCCAGGTCGCCGCGTGCTTCGCGCTGATCGGAGTGATCGCCTCGATCGGCCAAGGGGTGCTGACCGGCCGCCTGGCCCGGCGCTTCGGCGAGGCGCGGGTGCTGACCGCCGGCCTGACGATCATCGGGACGTCGCTGTTGATCACGCCGTTCATCTCCAAGCCCGCCTTGGCCGTCGTGGCGGTGGCGTGCACGGCGTTCGGCCAGTCGCTGGTGTTTCCCTGCGTCGGCGCCCTGATCTCGCGCGCCACCCCGCCCGATCGCCAGGGCCAGATGCTGGGCCTGAACATGGCCGCCGGCTCGCTGGCCCGGATCGGCGGCCCGCTGCTGGCCGGACCACTGTTCGGGATGGCCATCGGCGGTCCCTACTGGTTCGGCGCGGCCCTGATGGTTCCGGCCATCGGCTTTGCTCTGGTCATCGTCCGCCGGACCAAGACGGCCGCCTAAGTGCTTGCCAGAGCCGAGTCTTTCCTGTAGCTACGCCGCCTTTCCGGAACCGCCTGGCCATTGGCATGCCATGGCGGTTCGTCATGCTTCTAGAGGACGGGGCGCAAGCTCCGACGCGAAATGCCGAAGTTGAAGACCAAGTCGGGCGCTAAAAAGCGCTTCAAACTGACCGCCACGGGCAAGCTGAAGGCCGGCGTCGCTGGTAAGCGCCACCGCCTGATCGGCCACAATGGCAAGTACATCCGCCAACAGCGCGGCACGAAGGTGATGAGCGAGGCCGACGCCAAGATCATCAAGACCTACCTGCCCTACGGCCTGTAAGAGGAGCGCTGACACATGGCTCGCGTTAAACGTGGCGTGGTTGCTCACGCCAAGCACAAGAAGGTTCTCGAGCAAGCCAAGGGCTTCTACGGGCGCCGCAAGAACACCATCCGTACGGCGAAGGCCGCGGTCGACAAGGCCGGCCAGTACGCCTACCGCGACCGCAAGGTGCGCAAGCGCGCCTTCCGTTCGCTGTGGATCCAGCGCATCAACGCTGGCGCCCGTCTGGAAGGCTTCACCTACTCGCAGTTTATCCACGGCCTGGACGTGGCGGGTATCGTCATGGACCGTAAGGTCCTGGCCGATATCGCGGGCAACGACCCGGCTGCGTTCAAGGCCATCGCCGACAAGGTTCGCGCCGCCCTGGCCTAAGGTCTTTTTGGGTCTTTGATCCAACCGATCTTGCAAAGCCCTCTGGCGCGAGCCAGGGGGCTTTTTGCTGTCCCAAATGCTGTCATCCCGGCCAAGCGCGCAGCGCGCCGAGCCGGGACCGCAGCAAGCGCTGGCGCTTCCGGTGGTCCCGGCTCTCCGCTCCGCTGCGGCCGGGATGACAATGGAAGTTCCAACAGTCACCAAAACCGCCTAGACGGATGCCCGTCATGACCGATCTCAACACTCTCGAAGCCGACGTGCTGGCCCAGGTGGCCGCCGCCTCGGATCTCCAAGCGCTCGACGCGGTCCGCGTGGCCGCCGTCGGCAAGACCGGCTCGATCTCGGGCCTGCTGAAAACCCTGGGCGCGATGAGCCCCGAGGAGCGCAAGACCCAGGGCGCGGCGATTAACGCCCTGCGCGACAAGGTCCAGGACGCGATCACCCAGAAGAAGGCCGCGCTGGAAGCCGCCGAGCTGGATGCGCGCCTGGCCAGCGAGACGCTGGACCTGTCCCTGCCCGCGCCCTACCGCCGCAAGGGCTCGGTGCACCCGACCATGCAGACCATGGACGAGATGGTCGCCATCTTCGCCGAGATGGGCTTCGCCGTGGCCGAGGGCCCGGACATCGAGGACGACTTCCACAACTTCACGGCCCTGAACTTCCCCGAGAAGCACCCGGCCCGCGAGATGCACGACACCTTCTTCTTCAACCCGAAAGAAGATGGCGAGCGGATGCTGCTGCGCACCCACACCAGCCCCGTGCAGGTGCGGACCATGGTCAGCCAAAAGCCCCCGATCCGGATCATCGCGCCGGGCCGCACCTATCGGTGCGACAACGACGCCACCCATACGCCGGTGTTCCACCAGGTCGAGGGTCTCGTCATCGACAAGGGCATCCACATGGGCCACCTGAAGTGGACCCTGGAGACCTTCCTGGCGCGGTTCTTCGAGACCGACGCGGTCACCACCCAGTTCCGCCCGCACCACTTCCCGTTCACCGAGCCGTCGGCCGAGATGGACGTGCAGTGCGACCGCTCGGGCGGCGAGATCAAGATCGGCCAGGGCACGAGCTGGCTCGAGATCCTGGGCTGCGGCATGGTTCACCCGAACGTGCTGCGCGCCTGCGGCATCGATCCGGACGAGTACCAGGGCTTCGCCTTCGGCATGGGCGTCGACCGCCTGGGCATGCTGAAGTACGGCATGCCGGACCTGCGCGACATGTGGTCGTCGGACGTCCGCTGGCTGTCGCACTACGGCTTCAGCGCCTTCGCCGCGCCGAACCCGGCCTCGGGATTGAGCTGACCATCACTGCCGTGAAATCCTCGTCCTTCGACACGCTCAGGATGAGGATTTCAAACGACATCATAGTAGCCCTCATCCTGAGCCTGTCGAAGGACGAGGGCGGACCCCAGAACTGGCGGACCGCCACATGAAATTCACCCTGTCCTGGCTCAAGGACCACCTTGAGACCACCGCCACCGTCCCCGAGATCGTCGCGGCCATGACCATGGCCGGGCTCGAGGTCGAGCACGTGACTGATCCAGCGACCAAGCTGGCCCCGTTCACGGTCTGCAAGATCGTCGAGGCCGCGCGTCACCCCAACGCCGACCGCCTGCAGGTCTGCCAGGTCGACACCGTCGACGGCCGCAAGGAGATCGTCTGCGGCGCGCCGAACGCGCGTGCGGGCCTGACCACCATCTACGCTCCGATCGGCGCCTATGTGCCCGGCCTGGGCGTGACCCTGGTCGAGAAGCCCGTCCGCGGCGTCGTCTCGAACGGCATGCTCTGCTCGGCCGCCGAGCTGGAATACGCCACCGAGAGCGACGGCATCATGGAGCTACCCGACAGCCTCGCCGTCGGCACGCCCGCCGTCGACGCCCTGGGCCTGGAAGCCGTCATCGACTTTGAAGTCACCCCGAACCGCCCCGACTGGCTGGGCGTCGCCGGCATCGCCCGCGATCTGGCCGCCGCCGGCGTCGGCGCGCTGAAGGACCTGTCGATCGCGCCGATCCCGGGGACTTATCCGAGCCCGATCAGCGTCAAGGTCGACGGCGAGGCCTGCCCGGCCTTCGCCGGTCGCTACATCCGCGGCGTCAAGAACGGCCCCTCGCCCAAGTGGCTGCAGGACCGCCTGACCGCCATCGGCCTGCGCCCGATCAGCGCCCTCGTCGACGTCACCAACCTGATCGCCTACGACCGCGCCCGCCCGCTGCACGTCTATGACGTCGCCAAGCTGTCGGGGACGGAGATCTCCACGCGCCTCGGCCGTCATGGCGTCAACGGCGACGAGCATCTGATCGCCCTGGACGGCAAGACCTACGAGCTGACGCCGGAGATGTGCGTGATCGCCGACGCGGGTGGCGAGCGCCCGATCGGCCTGGGCGGCGTCATGGGCGGCGAGAGCACCGGCTGCTCGGACGACACCGTGGACGTCTTCATCGAGAGCGCCTGGTTCGAGCCGATCCGCATCGCCCAGACCGGCCGCACGACCGGCATCGCCAGCGACGCCCAGTACCGCTTCGCCCGCACCGTCGACACCGGCTCGCTGGTGGATGGCGTCGAGCTGGCCACCAAGCTGATCCTGGAGCTGTGCGGCGGCGAGCCGTCGGAGGTTCTGTATGTCGGCGAGGTTCCGCCCGCGCCGAAGGGCTTCGCCTTCGACCCCGACTATGTCGGCCAGTTGTCGGGCCTGTCGGTGACGCCGGAGAAGACCCACCAGATCCTGGCGGCGCTGGGCTTTGACGTCGTGCTGGGCTCGCCCTGGACCGTGACGCCGCCGACCTTCCGCCGCGATGTCGAAGGCAAGGCCGACCTTGTGGAAGAAGTCGCGCGCATCGCCGGCTACGGCGCCCTGCCCTCGACGCCGCTGCCCGAGGTTCCGCGCGCCGTCGGCGGCGTGCTGACCGCCAAGCAGGCCCGCGCCCGCGCCGCCCGTCGCGCCCTGGCGGCCGCCGGCTACGCCGAGGCTGTGACCTTCAGCTTCACCAACCGCAAGACCGCAGAGCTGTTCGGCGGCGGCCAGGACGTGCTGGTGCTGGCCAATCCGATCGCCTCGGAACTGGACTGCATGCGCCCGTCGCTTCTGCCCAACCTGATCGAGGCGGCCGGCCGCAACGCCCGCCAGGGCTTCCCGGACGCGGCCCTGTTCGAGATCGGTCCGACCTTCCACGGCGACAAGCCGGCCGACCAGCGCACCGTCGTCTCGGCGATCCTGGCCCCCAAGGCCCCGCGCGGCTGGGACAAGGCCCCGCAAGGCGACGTCTTCACCGTGAAGGCCGACCTGCTGGCCCTGCTGGAAGAGCTGGGCGCGCCCGTCGCCTCGCTGCAGACGGCGCAAGGGACCGCTTCGTCCTGGTGGCACCCAGGCCGCTCGGCGCGCCTGCAACTGGGCCCCAAGGCGGTGATGGCCGAGTTTGGCGAGATCCACCCGGCGGTGCTCAAGGCCCTGGACGTGGCCGGTCCGGTCTATGGCTTCGAGATCACCCTGGAGGCGATCCCCGAGCCGAAGAAGAAGTCGATCAAGACCCGCCCCGCCTTCTCGCCCTCGGCCCTGATGCCGTTGACCCGCGACTTTGCGTTCCTGGTCGACAAGCCCAAGGCCGCCGGCGATCTGGTCAAGGCCGTGGCCGGCGCCGACAAGGCGCTGATCACCGCCGCGCGCGTGTTCGACGTCTATGAGGGCCCCGGCGTGCCGGAGGGCTTCAAGTCGGTGGCGATCGAGATCGTGGTCCAGCCCCGAGACGCCACCCTCACCGACGCCGACATCGAGGCCCTCTCGGCCAAGGTCGTCGCGGCGGCGGAAAAGGCCGGCGGCAAGCTGCGAGGGTAAACTTCAAATCCTCCCCCTAGCGGGGGAGGTGTCCGCGAAGCGGACGGAGGGGGAAGTCCTGAGGCCCTGTTGCTTCCCCCTCCGGCCTTCGGCCGCCTCCCCCATCAGGGGGAGGATTGCCTAACTTCCAGGCGCCCCGCCTCACCGAGGGCAAAACCGTTCCTTGCCGCGACCGATCGCCTCTTTCGCCGGCAAGACCTTGCGCAACCGAAAACCCCGCGCTACCTCTAAGATGCGCTAATCGGAAATCATCGCTTCCACATGCAATCGACCTTCGCCTTCGCCGCCTTCATGACCACCGGCCTTGCCGCCGTGGCCGTGATGTCGTGCGCCGTGGCGATGTGGAACATGATTAATCAGATTAAAACCGTGCGAGTTCGAACGGGGCAAAATCGGCGCAAGCAGCGGTAGGAACCCTACCAAACCCAAAGCCGAAGGATCGCAAGATCTCCAAAAAGCCCCGCTCCCACGAGCGGGGTTTTTTGTTGCGCGGTTCCTCGGTCCTCCAAGCCTCTCAAAGCCAAGGATCGACACCCATGAGCTACCTGCCCTCCCCACCCGCCTTCCACAGCGACCATGACGGCGTCACGGTCCATCAGTTGCTGCTGGCCGCCCAGGACGCGCCCAGCGCGCTGGAAGCCGTCCGTCAGGGCCTGGCCGACAGCGGCGCCGAACTGTGCGGCCTGACGATGAAGCCGGTGGGCCAGATCGTCGAAGCCTCGCTGAAGGTGCGCCACCTGGGCGATCAGGCCGCCCGCCTGCTGGCCCGTGATCTGGCCGCCTGGCCCGGCGTCAATTCGGCCTCGGTCGAGCACCAGTGGTTCCGTCCGTGAGCGACCGCGTAGACCCGCTCAAACCGGAAGGCGGCGACCTTGCGCCCCTGCGTCGCCGCCTCTTCCTGGTCACCGCCGAGGACACCCCCGACGCCCTGATGCGCGTGCTGGGCGTGGCCTCGGTGCAGCAGGCCCGCCTGCGCGCCCTGTCCGCCGTTCCCGAGGGGCTCCACATGGCCATTCGTCTCGAGATCGACGACCAGGGCGACGACCGCGCCCAGGTGCTGGCCTCGCGGCTGGCGGCCTGTCCGTCGGTGCGCGGCGTCGGATTTGGCTGGCGGCAGTAACCGATCGGCGCCGGCGTGCGGATCTGTAGAAGACAGACCTCCGGAGTTCCCGATGCGCCGCCTGATCGTCCTTTTCGCCGCCGCCCTCGCCATGCTCGCGGCCCCCGCCTTCGCCGCGCCCAGGACCGAAACGGCCATCTTCGCCGGCGGCTGCTTCTGGTGCATGGAGCATGACATGCAAGGCGTGCCCGGCGTGCTCAAGGTCGAGAGCGGCTACACCGGCGGCCACCTGAAGAACCCGACCTATCGCGACGTCACCAGCGAGACGAGCGGCCACTACGAGGCCGTCCGCGTCACCTATGACCCCGCCAAGCTCGACTACGGCTTCCTGCTCTACCGGTACTGGAAACTGGTCGACCCGACTGACGACGGCGGCCAGTTCTGCGATCGCGGTCCGTCCTACCGCCCGGCGGTGTTCGTGACGCCCGCCCAGCGCCCGATCGCGGAGAAATCCCGCGCCGAGGCCGCCAAGCGCCTGAGAACGGGAACCATGAAGACCCAGATCCTGCCGGCGCAGACCTTCTATCTCGCCGAGGAATACCACCGCGACTACGCCAAGCGGAACAAGCTGAACTACTTCGCCTATCGCACCGGCTGTGGTCGCGACGCACGCCTCAAGCAGGTCTGGGGCGGCTAGCCTTCCACCGATTTCCCCGGCGAACGCCGGGGCCCAGATCGTAAGGCGCAGGCGCTCTAGAGGTTCTTCGCTCTGCCTGAGGCTGGGTCCCGGCATTCGCCGGGAAGTTCGGATTGGGAAGCGCTCAACCGCCTCGACTCCGCCTCAATCCCGTGTAGCTTACCTCTGTAAATACACGGGAGGACGTCGATGAACCGCCGCATGCTGCTGGCCTCGGCCGCGCTGCTACTGGCCCCGCTCACCGCCCACGCTCAGGGCCGCGAGGTCTCGGTCACCATCTACAATTCCAGCCTCGCCCTGGTGGAGGACTCCCGCAGCCTGGACCTCAAGGCTGGACGCCAGAGGCTGGAGTTCAAGGACGTCTCCGCCGCGATCCGCCCCGAGACGGTCAGCCTTTCGGCCCCCGGGGTGACGATCCTGGAGCAGAACTTCGACTACGACCTGCTGACCCCCGACAAGCTGATGGAGAAGGCGGTCGGCCAGCAGGTGAAGATCGTCCGCACCAATCCGGGCGATGGCAAGGAGACCACCGAGGTCGCCACCGTCCTGGCCGCCAATGAGGGCGTGGTGCTGAAGATCGGCGACCGCATCGAGGTGCTGCGCGACGATGGCGTTCCCACCCGGGTGATCTTCGACAAGGTGCCCGAGACCCTGCGCGCCCGGCCGACCCTGTCGGTCAATGTCGAGGCCGCCAGCGCCGGCGCGCGGCAGGCCAAGCTCAGCTACCTGACCTCGGGCCTGTCGTGGAAGGCCGACTATGTGGCCCTGTTCGACGAGGCCAAGGCCGCTCTGGATTTGCAGGGCTGGATCACCCTGTCGAACAACTCGGGCACGCCCTTTGAGAACGCCCGCACCCAGCTGGTGGCCGGGGATGTCAACCAGCTGAACGACGGCGGCGGCTACCGTCCGCGCCGATCGCCCGGCATGATCAGCGCCGGGACCGAAAGCGGCGTAGGCGAACGGGTCGCAGACTACTACGTCTACCCGCTGGCCGAACGGACGACGATCGCCTCCAACCAGAACAAGCAGGTCGGCTTCCTGTCGGCCCAGGGCGTCTCCGCCAAGAAGGTCTACGAGGTCCGCGAAGGCTGGTTCACCAGCCAGGCCGAGCCCGTGAAGGCCACGGTCGCCATCCAGTTCAGCAACGCCAAACTTGCGGGTCTCGGGTCCCAACTGCCGATGGGCACGATGCGGGTCTATATGCGCGACGCCGCTGGCGATCCAAAGTTCGTCGGCGAGAACGCGATCGGCCATACCCCCGCCGGTTCCGAGCTCTCCATCAAGACCGGGGAAGCCTTTGATGTCTCCAGCCAGGCGACGTTGGTCGCCGAGAGCCGGGTCTCCAAGCGGCTGACCCGCTACGAGATGAAATACCTGCTGCGCAACGCCAAGGACCAGCCCGTGACCGTGGAGCTGCGCCAGGGCGGCCTTGGGCGCGACGCGGCGGTCAAGGCCGAGAGCCTGAAAGGCCGCCGGATCGACGCCGGAACGCTCGGCTGGAGCGTCCCGGTCCCGGCGAATGGCGAAACCGTTCTGACCTTCACGGTCGAGACGGGGTGGTAATGAGCAGATCCTCCCCCCAAGGGGGAGGTGTCGCCGCAGGCGACGGAGGGGGAAACCCTCTCCGCCCCGGCCACTTCCCCCTCCGTCCGCTTCGCGGACACCTCCCCCTTGGGGGGAGGATTTTGGCCCTCGCCCTCGCCGCCGCGCTTCCGGCCCACGCCGAAACCCTCGCCTCCCGCGCGCCGGAGACGGTGGCGATCACCCTCTATCGCGACGGCGACGGGCCGTTTCAGGCTATGAGCCCCTGGGTTCGCCAACAGGCGCGCGAAAAGGGTCTGATCCTGGTCACCGAAACCCGCACGGTGGACCTGCCGGCAGGACGGCATACGCTTCGCTTCGACGGGGTCGCCGAAGGCCTGATTCCGCAAAGCGCCGCCGTCGAAGGGCTGCCGGGCAAGGCGATTGAGCGGAACTATGACTACGCCCTCCTGAGTCCCGGAACCCTCGTCGAGCGCTCGCTGGGTCAACCGATCAAGGTGGTGCGCACCAACCGCCGCACCGGTCGTCAGCAGACCGTCGACGCCACGCTGCTCCAGGGCCCCTATGGCCTGATGGTCCGCACCGCCGAGGGCGTAGAAGCCCTGGGCTGCTCCGGCGGACCCGAGCGGCTGGTGCTGGACCGCGCGCCCGAGGGTCTGACAGACAAGCCGAGCCTGTCGACCGTCGTCGACGTCCCCTCGCCCACGCGCGCCAAGCTGACGCTTTCCTACCTCGCGCTCGGCGTGAACTGGCAGGCCGAC
The DNA here is from genome assembly GCF_031457805.1 of Caulobacter sp. BE264. Lineage (NCBI taxonomy): Bacteria > Pseudomonadati > Pseudomonadota > Alphaproteobacteria > Caulobacterales > Caulobacteraceae > Caulobacter > Caulobacter sp. BE264. The sequence goes on from NZ_JAVDXI010000002.1 coordinate 325,265, forward strand.
TATGTGGCGCGGATCCATCCCGACGGTCGACGCCTGGACCTGATCGGCTGGCTGACCCTGGTCAACAGCGGCGGCAGCCGGTTCGCCGACGCCAAGACCCAAGCGGTGGCGGGAAAGCTGTCGCGCACGCCTGTCCGCGTGGACAGAGGCCAAGCCAAGGCGGTTCGTCGCGCCTGCTGGCCGATGGACACCACCCATCACGGTCAGGCCCCGCCGCCACCGCCGCCGCCTGCGCCGCCTCTGCCCATCCCCCCGGTCATGGCGGCCGCGCCGATGGCCCGATTCGCCGCTGAGGAAATCATGGTCACGGGCGCCCGCGCCAAGTTGGCCGAGCAATCGAACCTAGGCGACTACAAGCTCTACACCCTGCCCGAGCCGGTCACGCTGAACGCGCGGCAAACCAAGCAGGTGGCTTTCCTCGACCAGAAGAACGTCGCCTTCCAGCGGCTCTATGTGGTCGCGATGAATAGCTACGACGACTATGACAACACTGACTGGCCGCTGATCGTGCCCGATGTCGTGCTGCGGCTGGAGAACAAGACCGCCAACGGCCTGGGCAAGCCCCTGCCCTCCGGCGCCCTGTCGGCGATCGAGACCGCTGCGGGCCGCCCGACCTTCGCCGGCGAGCAGGCGGTGCGCGACGTGGCGGTGGGAGAGCCCCTGGACCTGGTCATCGGCCGCGCCATGGACGTCCACGCCCGGCCGCGCCTGGTCGAGGAACGGTCGCTGTCCAAGACCCGTATGCGCCGCACCTTTGAGATCGACCTCGCCAACGCCAAGACCGCGCCGATCACGGTGGAGATCCGTCACGATCCCAGCGCGCCGCAGTTCAAGGTCGTGGCCGAACCCCAAAAGCACGACATCCGGCAAGGTCAGGTGGCTTGGCGGGTCACGCTCCCGGCGGGCGAACGGCGGACATTCCGTTACGCAGTAGCTTTCGGCGGATAGATAGCGTCATGCTGCTGCTCTAGATGCAGGGGGCATCGGAGGGCGGCATGAAGAAACCTGCGGTGGAAACTTGGCTGGAGCGCGGTCTGTTTGCGTCGCGTTGGCTGATGGCGCCGTTCTATGTCGGCCTTGTCGTCGCCTTGGGCGCGCTCCTGGTGGTGTTCTTCCAGGAACTGTTCCGCGATCTGCCCAGCACCCTGTCGATGACAGCGGAGGACGCGATCCTCATGGCCCTCACCCTGATCGACCTGTCGTTGGCCGCCAATCTGTTGCTCATCGTCATCCTGTCTGGCTACGAGAATTTCGTCTCCAAGATCGACACCGCCGGCCATGAGGACCGTCCAGAATGGATGGGCGCGGTCGACTTCTCGGGTCTGAAGATGAAGCTCATCGCCTCGATCGTGGCGATCTCAGCGATCGCCCTGCTGAAGGCGTTCCTGGAGCTGAGCAAACCTGGCGCGACGCTAGATCAAGCCCGCCTGTTCTGGCTGGTCATGGTCCACCTGTCCTTCGTGGTCTCCGGCGTCCTGCTCGCCGTGATGGACTGGCTGAACAGCAAGGTGGCCAAGCACTAAGGTCCTCAGGCGCTCCCGCACGGCGGGAGAGCCTGCGCCACCTAGAGCGTGAGGCCGAAAGCGGGAACCGACTTCGGCCACCCTCGCGCTCTAAGTATCTGATTTATATCTCTTTTTAACGTCGGAAATCGATTCCGATTTCAGGCTAAAGGCGCTAGAACGGCAACTTGCGACGTTGGCGGCTGTAGCCGAGATAGCCGACATTAGCCCCCAGGCGCAGGCCCACGCCCGCCCGGATCGGGGCCAGGGTGATCTCGTCCGCCTTCTGATAGTTCACACCCAAGCCGCCGACGAGATAGGCGCTGCCCTCCACGCCCGGGAAGCGGCGGAAGATGGCGTCCGGATATTGAAGGTCATAGCACAGGGTGAAGACGCGGCTGGCGTTGCCGCCCCAGTCCCAACCGATGGTCGGCCCCTGCCAGAAGACCTCCATCGTCGGGCGGCCCTTCATGTACAGCAGACCACGACCATAACGCAGGCCCGCGATGAAGGCGCCCGAGCCCTCCTCGCCGGCGATGTAGGCGGTGGGTTGGCCCTTGTCCTTGAACACCTTCTCGATCGCCGCGCCCGCGCTTTCGGCCGTGACGCCGAGGAAGTCCGACGTGGCGCGGATCATCTCGTCGGCCGAATAGGTCTGGACCCGCCCGGTGTCGTAGGTCGGCGTGGCGCCCGTAGAAGCCGGCGCGGCGGTAGGCGGCGGTGGCGGCGCATAGGTTTCCTGAGGCGCCGGCGGCGGCGCGTTCGGATCGGTGATCGGCTGGGCCGGCGGCAATTGCTCGGAGGTGATCCGTTGACGGGCCAGAGCCTGCGAGCCGACGGCCGACAGGCCCAGGGCGGCGCTCGAGAGGATCAGCTTGCGACGGTCCATGTCAGGGCCTCCGGATCGAATTGTTTGCAACACTGTTGCAAGCCATTGCGTCCGGTTTGGGGCTCCAAACTTAACGCGCGGTTAAGCATAACCCCCGCCACGCCCCCACCGCGACCGCAACGCCCCTCGCGAAGCGGCGCAAATGTGCTATGCGCACGCGCATGACTTCGACGCCTCTGGACAAGATCCGTAACTTTTCGATCGTGGCTCACATCGACCACGGCAAATCCACGCTCTCGGATCGGCTGATCCAGACGACCGGCGGCCTGACCGCGCGCGAGATGAGCGCCCAGGTCCTGGACAACATGGACATCGAGAAGGAGCGCGGCATCACCATCAAGGCGCAGACCGTGCGCCTGTCCTACAAGGCCGCCGACGGCGAGACCTATATCCTCAACCTGATGGACACCCCCGGGCACGTCGACTTCGCCTACGAGGTCAGCCGCAGCCTGGCCGCCTGCGAAGGCTCGATCCTGGTCGTCGACGCCAGTCAGGGCGTGGAAGCCCAAACCCTGGCCAATGTCTACCAGGCCATCGACAACAATCACGAGATCGTCCCGGTCCTCAACAAGGTCGACCTCCCCGCCGCCGACGTCGACCGCGTCAAGGCGCAGATCGAGGACGTCATCGGCCTGGACGCCTCCGACGCCGTCGAGTGCTCGGCCAAGACGGGCGTCGGCATCCCCGACGTGCTGGAAGCCATCGTCACCCGCCTGCCCCCGCCCAAGGGCGAGCGCGACGCCCCGCTGAAGGCCCTGCTGGTCGACGCCTGGTACGACGCCTATCTCGGCGTCGTCGTCCTGGTGCGTATCTTCAACGGCACGCTGAAAGCCGGCCAGCAGGTCCGCATGATGCAAACGGGCGCCACCCACCGCATCGACAAGGTCGGCGTCTTCACGCCCAAGGCCACCGACGTGGCCGAGCTTGGCCCCGGCGAGGTCGGCTTCTTCACCGCCTCGATCAAGGAAGTGGCCGACGCCGCCGTCGGCGACACCATCACCGACGAGAAGAAACCCACCGCCGAAGCCCTCAAGGGCTTCAAGGAAGTGGTTCCGGTGGTGTTCTGCGGCCTCTTCCCGGTCGACGCCGCCGACTTCGAGGACCTGCGCGCCGCCGTCGGCAAGCTGCGCCTCAACGACGCCAGCTTCACCTACGAGATGGAGTCGAGCGCCGCCCTCGGCTTTGGCTTCCGCTGCGGGTTCTTAGGGTTGCTCCACCTGGAGATCATCCAGGAGCGCCTGTCCCGCGAATTCGACCTTGACCTGATCGCGACCGCCCCCTCGGTGGTCTACAAGATCAAGCTGCGCAACGGCGAAGAGATCGAGCTGCACAACCCGGCCGACCTGCCCGACGTCATGCAGATCGAGGAGATCGCCGAGCCCTGGATCAAGGCCACAATCTTCACCCCCGACGAATATCTCGGCGGCGTCATCAAGCTGTGCCAGGACCGCCGCGGCATGCAGCGCGAGCTCTCCTATGTCGGCAGCCGCGCCATGGTCGTCTACGACCTGCCGCTGAACGAGGTGGTGTTCGACTTCTATGACCGCCTGAAGTCGATCTCGAAGGGCTACGCCAGCTTCGACTACCAGCTGGAGGACTACCGCGCCGGCGACCTCGTCAAGATGTCGATCCTGGTCAACAGCGAGCCCGTCGACGCCCTGTCGATGCTGGTCCACCGCAGCCGCGCCGAAAGCCGCGGCCGGGGCATGTGCGAGAAGATGAAGGACCTCATCCCCCAGCACATGTTCGTCATCCCGATCCAGGCCGCCATCGGCGGCCGCATCATCGCCCGCGAAACCGTCCGCGCTCTCCGCAAGGACGTGACCGCCAAGTGCTACGGCGGCGACGCCACCCGCAAGAAGAAGCTTCTGGAGAAACAGAAGGAAGGCAAGAAGCGGATGCGCCAGTTCGGCAAGGTCGAGATCCCGCAGGAAGCCTTCATCGCCGCCCTGAAGATGGACGAGGATTGATCGGGGCGGTTAGCGCCGGATTGCTGAGTTTGAAGCGCCCCCGCCGGGAGACTGGCGGGGGTGTTTTTGACTCATCTACGAAGTTGGGAAGGCGCGGTCCGGGGCGCGTGCGCTGGAACCTGGATCCAATGCGCCCACGACGTCCGGTTCAGGTGCTAAGGCCCCACATGAGGCCTGCGCTATGAACCAAGGCCAGCACGACGGCCGCTTCCGTTGCGTCAGTGAGCCCCGGATCTGGGCTTCACCGAGCGCAACGCTTCGCTGCGGGAGTTCACTTCCAGCTTGCGATAAATCGACTTCACATGATTGCCAACGGTGTGGGGCGAGATGTTCAGAAGCCGCGCTGCCTCCTTGTAGCTTTTGCCCGCAGCAAAAGCGCGAAGCAGATCTGTTTCGCGGGGAGTGAGGCGATCATCGCAGATCTCTTCGCTCGAAGCCGGGCGAGGGGGGGGCGGCGCTGTGGGTGAGCGCAACAAATCGAGCAGATAGACCGCCGCAGCCGGGCTGACCGGCGCGCCGCCGGCCAACGTAACGGCGATACCGTCCAGAACCTGCTGCGGCGAGCTGTCTTTCAGCAGATAGCCATCAGCGCCCGCCGACAGGGCCTGCACGACCGTATCACGATCACCAAAGGCGCTGATGACCAGCGCGCGCGCTGCGCATCCCGCCTTGATCTCAGGGACCAGATCGCATCCGCTCCCGTCGGGCAGGCCGATGTCCATAAGGAACAGATCCGGGTTGAGCCGGATCAGCGCCCGGCCGGTGGCGAGGTCAGGGGCGACGCCCACAATGTCATAGGCGGGCTCCATCGCCACGATCCGCATAAAATATTGCCGCACCACCGGATCGTCTTCGATGATCGCGATACGCGCCGTGGCGACAGGGGAAGCCTGATCGGACATGGCGTATCGCTACCAGTTCACGATCAGTCGCACCATGCCATGGCGCCCACGCGTTCATGGCAAGGACGCATCGTCCGCAGCCACGCTGTTCTCGCCCGGAACGTGCAGCGCGATCCGTGTTCCGCGCCCAGGCGGGGACGATATCGCAAGTGCTCCCCCGACCGCAGCGGCGCGGCGTTGCATGTTGGCTAGACCTCGGCCCGCATCGCTACCCAGGCCGGCGCCGCCGCGACCATTGTCGCTGACGCTGACCAGCAAAGCGCCGTCCGGACCGACACCGACCGCAATCTCGATGCTGTCGGCGCCCGCGTGGCGCAGGGCGTTGGTCACCGCCTCCTGCATGATACGAAAGATCTGCAGAACCTCGCGCGGGCCAAAGCGATGGTCGAGGCTCTCCGCAAGCTCGGCCTGCTGCCAATGGCAGACGACGCCGGCCGCGGCGATGCGCGGCTGGATGCGCGCACGGAAGGTCGCCAGCGCTGCGCCAAGCGATTCTCCCACCGAGTCCATTGAGTCGACCATCAGTCGCATTTCGTCGATGACGGCCTGTAGGCCATCGGCGACCGCCGCCGGCTCCGCCTCGCCCAGCCGCGCGGCGAGCATCATCGACATCAGCTGACTGCCCAGCCCGTCATGAATGTCCTGCATGATCCTGCGACGCTCAGAATCGTGCGCCTGCTGGCGCACCAATTCCCTCTCGCGGGCATGGGCGAGCGCCAGTTCCGCCTCGCGCTCAGCGACCTTGGCGCGCAGGTCGGCGGTGAGCGTCGCCTGTGACCGGAAGAGCCGGAAATTGCGCGCAAGAAACGCCGCGAGCATGGCCAGCATCAGGAACGGCGCGGAGTTGTGGAGGTTCGCTTCGCCCAGATCGGGAAACCATCGGCTCGCGCCGTCGAACAGGATTGCGACCACGCACACCGTCAGCAAGGCGCTTTCAGCGATCCGGGTCTCGTCCAAGCGCGCGAAGTGCCAGCCGATGCGCAGCGCAATCGCGGCTCCCATGACGACCAGAAACCAGGACCAGAGTTCCGCCGGGCGGTCGAACCCGTCCGGCATCGGCACGCGATAGACCGACCAGACGACATAAACGCCGGCTACCGCAAAGAGGCTGAGCGCTACCCGTTTGAGATAGCGAACGGGGCGCCCGGTCCATTCGTCGATGAAGCATAGCAGCGCGACCGGAACCGCCATGTTGAGCAGGAAGAACCCCGCCATCCGCGCCCAGCCGTCGACTCCAGGGTCGAGTTGGATCGCATAGAGATAATTGCCAACAAACGCGAAGCAGAGGGCCGACAGCCATGCGGGAAGCCGCCAGTCCTCGGCCCGCGCTACCATGATCAGCGACAACATCCCGAGAAGCGCCATCAGGCCGGCGGCATAGCGGTAGAATTCGTTGGTGCTCCACAACCGGTTCGCAGAGAACGCTCGCATCGCTTCGTATTCTGCGATCAGAGGCGGGGAAATGTCGGCGTAGGGGAAGCCGTCACGTAGCGTCACATAGGTCAGCTGATTGTCGCCGCGCTTGAGCAGCCCTGCGGGGATGCGGGTCAGAAACATCTTCTGCCCATGGAACGTCCCGTTGCCCGGTTGCATCCGCCCCTCGCCAACCAGCAGCGTTCCGTTGATGGCCAGCAGATAGTTGTCCACCTGGAGTGTCGAAATCAGCCCGAGTCCCGTCTCCGGAACCTTATCCAGTCGGAAATGCGCGCGCACCGAATGCACCGCAGGGTCGCAGCAATGGGTCCAGGGCAGCTGGATGGGCTCATAGCGTGCGCTGGCGGCGTCGCGCAGCGTCGCCCGTTCAAGCCGCGCGACTGCTACGTCGCTCACCTCGATAAAGGCGGGCGCCTGCGCCAGTGGCGCATTGAACAGCGGCTTGTCGATCAGTTGCCAGTAGATCAGTTGGACGGCTGCAATCGCCCCAGCCAGCGCCAGAATCTGGCGCCAGTTCACCCCGCTCTTCACCCCGCCGCTCCGTTCCAGCGATGCCCCATGCCATGTCATGGCAGCCACCCGCATGGCATGGCCCGGCGCCTGAGGCCAGCTTAGTTGCGGATCCGCACTGATATCGGCCTTGCCGCCAACAGCAATGAGGATCCCCCCGCCATGATCGCCCGTACCCGAGCCGGCCGCAGCCCGGCCCTCCTTGCCGCGATCGCTCTTGCCGCCCCTTCGCTCGTTGCAACGCTCGGGACACCGGTCCCCGCGCTCGCCCAGAGGACCGACTCAGTGCCCAAGATCAGCATCTGCCCGTTCAACTGGCGCGAAGGCGGAACAGGCCCCAACCGCGTCCCTGGATTAGTTGGCAACTGCTACCCGATCAGCGATACCGCGCCCCGCGTCATGGTGCGCAGCAGCAGCAGCGAAGCCTGTCCCACCGGCTACTATCCGGAGGGCAGCCGCTACTGCACCACGCACAAGAGCGTGGCCGTCTCCGCCGAAACCCGTTCGTCGCAAGCGAACCGGCTGACCAAGCCCGCCCCCAATGCGCGCTGCCCGCTCGGCTGGGCCTCCACCCGCGATCTTGCGGCCTGTTACACCACCTTTGAACAGCCCACCGTGGCGCGCCTCAGCAATGGCAAGGCCTGCAAGCCCGGCGAGTTGGCCGAGTGGGGGATTTGGTGCACCAGCGGCTATGAGGGCATCGACCGCGCCCGCGCCGACAACGCCGGGGCCAAGGATTTCAACGAAGTCTATGCCTGGACGCTGCGCAATCGCGGCGACACCAAGTCGGTGGGCGATACGTTCTCCCCGGCGGCGGAGGCCTATTTCGCCAGCCGCGGCGGCGCCGGTGGTGCGGCGCCGTCCGGCAAGGCGGCGCCCGCTACCGCCACGACTGCGGCTCCCACCCAACCCAATTCCTGCTCGTCGGTTGTGGGGGCCGCGACCGGCGCTGCGCTTGGCGGCGCGGTCGGCGGAAGCCAGGGGGCCCAGATCGGCGGGATGCTGGGCGGTCTCGCCAAGAGCAAGAAGAAGCCGGAAGGCTGCTGAAACCACAACACCTTCAATCGAGCAGGCTGGGGACATCCGCTGTGCCCGCCCGCTCATCTCATCGGGACATCATCATGCAGAACCCTTTTCGAGCGATCGTCATCGCCGCTGCTGTCGGCGCCGCGTTGACCAGTGCGGCGCCTGCGAAGGCCCAGAGCGAGATCCGCCTAGTCGCCTCGCACCCGCGCAACGAGGCTGAGGTCGTCGCCCCCGTCGAACGCGTCAGTCTCGCGTTCAATCAGGTGGTCGATCTCATGAGCCTTGAGATCGAGGCGGAGGACGGCACGGTCACCGTCATCTACGACCTCTTCAAAACCCCGGACAGCCCGCGCCAGGCCAGCAATTTCACCGACGATCTGAAGACCGCGGTGACCCTGCCGGGAAAGTACTACGTGAACTATGCCGCCTCCGCGACGATCGGTAAGACGACCTCCACCGCCGCCGGCTCAATCACCTTCACCGTGACCGATCCCAATGCGCCTCCGGCCGACGATACGGCAAGCAGTGGCAGCCACCCGGAGTGATCAACGGCGGGTCTCGCGCGGCGGGGCACGGCTTAGGCGACAGTTCGTCGTCAAGCTTCTCAATCCTCCCCCTTGCGGGGGAGGAGTCCGCGTAGCCGACCTAGGGGCAAGTGCGGGTCGCAAGCGATCTTCTCGACGCCGGCCCGTAGCCGTCCGCAAACCCCAGTCCTGGTCCAAAGTCGCCCCCTCCCGCCCCTAACCCGCTGAAATCCCTCATCCCGATCCCGCTCTACGCCCCGCTGCGTCCTCGGTATCCGGAGCGGCCGTATTTTACGGCCCATGAGCAAGTCCCATCCTGACGCCGGCCGCCCCGCCCTCGCCTCACCCGAACGGCGGCTTGAGCCGGTAGAACCGCCCCTCGCCCAAGAGGTCGTAGACGCGGCGGATGCGGAAGGCGTGGGGCTGGGCTCTGGAGAGGTCGTACTCGGCCTGGGTGAGGCCGAAGGGAGCGACTTCGCCGGCCAGGGTGGCCTTGACCACGATCAGGCGCGGGATCTCATCAAGGCCAAAGCTGATGACGTCGCAGCCCTCGGGGTCGCCGCCGCGCGCGGGTCGGATGCGGCCGGCCAGGTCCGGGCGGCCGCGATCCGACAGGCGGCGGGCCTCGTGGGCGACGATGCTGGCCACGCCCAGGCCCTTGAGGAAGCGGTCGTCGGCCTCGCGGCTTCCCATGTCGAAGCGCTGGATGGCCCGGACCAGGCGCTCGGTCATCGGCATGGGCCTGGGCGGCGCGGCCTCGATCAGCGGGATGGCGCTGGGAGCGGCGAACAGGGCGGCGGGGCGGACGGCGGCGGCCAGCAGGGCGGGCTTGGCGGCCAGCTGCTCCTCGACCGCGTCGAGCAGGTCGTTGTCATAGGCCCAGCGGGGCGGCTGGTCCTTGAGGATCGGCACGCCGATCAGCGACAGCACCGCCGAGATCTCGCCCTGCTTCCAGCTGATCGGGCCGTCGGCCTTGCCGGTGACGAAGCGGACGGTGCGGTCGTGGGCGGCGCGGTCGACGGGCTTGCCGGCGAGCGTCTTCTCCAGCTGGGCGATGTAGTCACCCACCACCACCGCGAGGTCCGCCCCCGTCCAATCGCGTCCGCTCGATTCCCCCGTCATGGGGCGATGATGCGTTAGCCGCGCGCGCTGCGCCAGCGGCGAAGCTTAGCGGCCGGCGGGGGTGGGGGCGGATACCGGCGGGGCCACGGGCGGGGCGTCCTGGACGGGGGTCTGGTCGTCCTTGAGGCCCGCCGCGGTCATGGCCCGGCGCAGCGTGGTGACGGGCGCCTCGGCGCCGACCTTGAAGGTCAGCACGGCGGTCTGGGCGGGGTTGTCGCCGAGGTTGGCGAAACCGCCCGTCCGCTCGGCGTTGAGGGTAACGCCATAGGTCCGATTGGCCTGGACCCGGCACAGCAGGACAAAGGTCTTCTGGTCGGCCAGCAGGCGCGGGGTCTTGACGCAGTCCATCGGCTCGACGCCGTCGGCGGGGGCGTAGTTCCAGGCGGTCGGGGACATCTGCTGGTCGAAGGCGACCTTCAGGATCAGCACGCCGGGGGCCACCATCTGGTCCTGGGCGGGGTAGCTGGACACGAGCTTCGGCGGCAGGGTCGGCGGCAGGATCAGCACCGGCGAGACCGCGTTGGGCTCCTCGGGCGGCGGGGTCTTGACTTGCGCGTGGGCGCTCGCCCCGCCAAGGGCGGTCAGCAGGATCAGGGCGGAAAGCGGGTGACGCAGCGACATCTTTCCAGACTGAAGGGCAAGCGCGGCCTTCTCAAGGCGCCTTTGCGGGCCTACATCGCAGGGATGACCGACAAGACCGACACCGCCCCCGACGGCGAGACGCCGATGCAGCGCGCCCTGCGCCTGAAGAAGGCCGCCCAGGGCCGCCACGGCCACGGCCCCAAGGCCTCCAGCGGCAAGGTCGAACGCGCCAGCGCCGCCGCGCCGACGGGCAAGTCCAAGCCCTGGATGACGCGTTGACCGCCTGAGGGCGCTTGACGGTCAGGGCTCGGGCGGAGGGTCCGTGACCGGCTCCGAGCCGGCTTGCGGCAGGCTGGAGATCGGCCGCTCGGGCAGCAGCGGCTCGCCGGTCCACTCCCAGTGCCAGGGCTCGTAGACATAGTTCACGAACCCGAAGCGGCCCGCGTGGGCCACCATCCAGCGATAGGCCGGCGAGCGCGCCATCGCCAGGCGGTTGGCGTCGTCGGCCGAGGCCGGCCCGAAGCCGGGCGCGCGCTCGAGCACCAGGTCGACCGCCAGCCCCGTCCGGTGCGCCGAGCAGATCGTCCGCACAAGGCCCTGGCAGTTGCGCTCGCGGGCGCAACGCGCCGCATCGGCGTCCGGCGCGCGAAAGCCCGAGAAGATCGCCAACTGGCCGGTGCGGGTCGACACGCCGTCGGCCCTGGCCGCCTCGACCATGCGCCGGTAGGCCGCCATAGCGGCGGGGCGCAGGCGCACGGCCTTGCCGCCATAGGTCTCGGCGGGCGTCGCTGAGACCAGCATCGCCTCGGGCGGCGCGCCGGGACACAGGCCTTGCCGGTTCACCCGCACGAAGGGCCGCGCCAGATGCCAGCCCGGCGCCATCGCAGCGAAGGTTTCCGGATCGAGCACGCCGCTCGGGCGCAAGCCGCGCGCGCCTTGCCATCGCGCCAGGGCGGCGGCGAAGGCCTGGGTCTGCGGTCCGCAGGTCGCGCCGATCTCGGCGGCGATCCGCGGCGCGTAGATCTCCCAGCCCTGCTCGGGCTTTCCGAAGGGCGACCAGGCCAGGGCGGAGAGCGACAGCGCGTTGGCGGCGGCGGCCCCCACCGGCGCAGCCCCCTGATCGCAAGCGCCCGGATCCCCGACGCGCATCGGGGATCCCGCCGGCGGATCGATGGACGGGATGTAGGCGCTTTGCGGCCCCTCGGCCCGCTGAGGCGCGTCGCTGTCCGGCGTCGACGGCCACCACAGCCAGAGGCCGCCGGCCGCGCCGATCAGCAGGACTAATCCCAGCATCAGCCGGCGCAGCGCTCTCACGTCGATCTCCCGCCTGATGGAACTTCGTCATCGCTCAAGGTTTGAGACGGCGGAGTGTTCCGCCTGGAGAGCGTATGACTGGTCTGGCTTCCCGTATCGCCCTTCTGGCTGTTCTGGTCCTTAGCGCATGTGACGATCCCCGCCCTGCCAAGCCGCCAGCCGGACGCACGGTGCAGAAGGTCGAGACCCCCAAGCCTCCCGCTCCTGCCGCCCTGGCCTCGCAGTCGCCCCTCGCGCAGGCGCTCAATGCCGCGCGGTTTGATCCGAACGCCGCGACGCCCGAAGCACGACGCGACGTCCTGGTGAGGATCCAGACGCTTCTCGACCGTGCGCATTTCTCCCCCGGCGTGATCGACGGCCGGGAGGGGACCAACCTGACCCTGGCGATCAAGGCGTTCCAAACCGCGCAGAGGATCACGCCGGACGGACAGGTCAGCCAGGCGCTGCTGGACGCCCTCACCACGGCCGACAGCGGACCCGTCCTGGTCGACTACAGCATCACCGCAGAGGACGTGGCCGGCCCGTTCACCCCCGCCCTCCCCAAGGACGACTACGAGGCCATGGCGGCCCTGCCCGCCCTCAACTACGCGACCCCGCTGGAGATGCTGGCGGAGCGGTTTCACATGGATGAGGCGTTGCTGCAGGCGCTGAACCCCGGCGTGGACTTCGGCGTCGCGGGAACGACCATCGTCGTCGCCGCCGTCGGCAGCGACACCCTGGATCGCAAGGTCGAGCGGATCGAAATCGACAAGACCCTGGGCCAGGTCCGGGTGTTCGACGCCGCCGGGACGCAGCTCGCCGTCTATCCCGCGACCGTCGGCAGCGCCGAGCGCCCCGCCCCCCAGGGCGAGTGGGCCGTTCGAACGCTGGCCCCGCGCCCGACCTACACCTACGATCCTTCGCGCCTGACGTTCGGCAAGGCGAAGACCAAGCTGACCATCAAGGCCGGGCCCAACAATCCGGTCGGCTCGACCTGGATCGACCTGACCAAGGACACCTATGGCATCCACGGCACGCCGGATCCCCATCTGGTCAATAAGCGCGCCTCGCACGGTTGCGTGCGGCTGACCAACTGGGACGTGGCCGAACTGGGCGCGGCGGTGGCGAAGGGCGCCCGCGTCATCTTCATGGGCCAGGAGACTCGCGCGGCCTAGAGCATTTCACGACCTGACTGCGTCAGGCCGTGAGCTCTAATCTTTTGTTTTGACGCATTTTTCTTCACGCGAACCGGAACCACTTCGCTCGAAAAATGCTCTAGAGCTTCGTTATCGCGTCGGAACCGGTTCCGACTTTCGGCGTCACGCTCCAGCGCCCGTCAGTTCGGTTTGCGGAACTTCAGGATGAACTGATCGGTCTTGCCCCGAATGGCCGGGTCGAAGACGTTGATCGTGCGCGCGTCCGCCGGATCGGCCAGCAGCGCGCTTTCAGCCTCCAGCTTGAAGCCGGCCGCCTCGACCTCCTGCTTGACCGCGGCGATGTCGATCCGGTGCAGGGTGTCGGCGGCGGTGATCCCCGAGCCGGCGACCGCAGAATGGTCCACCACGAGGAACACGCCGCCCGGCTTCAGCGACTTGAAGATTCCGGCGTTTGCCTTGGCCGCCGTGTCGGTCGGGAACGGCTTGAGGTGCATGTCGTGATAGTTCTGGACGGTGATCACCGCATCGACATTGTCGGGTAGGTCCAGGGCGGTGATGGGCCCGTCAAGCGGCTTGCTGTTGGGCAAGGCGGCGGTCACGGCTTTGAGGCTCTCGCCGTAGCGGGCCGCGAACTTGATGAACTCGGCGGGCTGGTAGGCGTAGACCACGCCTTGCGGGCCGACGGCGCCGGAGATGATGCGGGTGAAGTATCCCCCGCCCATGACGAAATCGACGACGGCGTCGCCGGGCTTCAGCTCCGCCATGGCCAGAATCTCGCCGGGATGGCGGGCGGCGTCACGCGCCGTCTCGGCGGTGGGACGTGAGGGTTCGGCGACCGCCTTGGCGATGTGGGCTGGAACCTGCGCCATCGCCGGGGCGACCACCGCGAACGCCAGAACGGCCAAGGCTGGAACCATGAACTTGCGAGCCATTGCGCGCCTCCCCTGATGTTGGCCCTTTGGTAGCAGGCGCCGGCGCGTCAGCGAACAGCGTTATCATGAAGTTTCAGCAAGGTTTCGTCGGACCCGGCCCTTTCCACCGCCCGGCCCTCCCCCCATGATCGCGGCCAACGAACAAGGGACGGGGAGACGGGGATGAAGTGGATCCTGCGCGGGATCGGCGGGTTGCTGGCGCTTGTGGTGGTCGCAGCGCTGGCCCTGATCGCCATCGACCGCGCCAGTCTGCCCAAGGCGCCTAGCCGGCAAGCGTTGCTCGACAAGGTAAAGGCCTATGACGTGCGCATCCGGCGCGACGAATGGGGCGTGCCGCACATTCTCGGGACCACCAACGCCGACGCCGCCTTCGGCCTGGGCTACGCCCAGAGCGAGGATGACTTCGACACCCTGCAGGACGTGGTGCTGGCCACGCGTGGCGTCCTGGCCCGCAGCAAGGGCGCCGGCGCCGCCCCCACCGACTACGTGGTGTCCCTGCTGGAAGTCTGGCCCACCGTCGACAAGCACTATGACGCGTTGCCGGCGGACCTTCGCGCGATCATGGAGGCCTACGCCGACGGGGTGAGCCTCTACGTCGCCAAGCATCCGGAGAAGGCCAGGGCAGGCCTGCTGCCGGTCACGGGCAAGGACGTCGCGGCGGGCTTCATCTTCAAGCAGCCCTTCTTCTACGGCCTGGACGGCGAGCTGCGCCGGATCACGGCCCCGGCCACAAAGGGACCACCGCCCAAGGGCTCTAACGGCGTGGCCACCGCGCCCTCACGCAGCGCCGATGGCGCCACGCGACTGCTCGTCAACTCCCACCAGCCCTATACGGGGCCCGTCGCCTGGTACGAGGCCGTGGTCCAAAGCGGCCAAGGCTGGCATGTGGCCGGCGGCTTCTTCCCCGGCTCGCCGTTCATGCTGCACGGCCACAACGCCACGCTCGGCTGGGCCAACACCGTGTCCAAGCCCGACCTCGTCGACGTCTATCGCCTGACGATTAACCCGGCGAACAAGAACCAGTACAAGCTGGACGGCCATTGGAGGGACTTCGAGAAGCGCTATGTCACCCTGCGCGTGAAGCTGCTCGGGCCGATCGTCCTGCCGGTGCGCAAGGCGGTGCTGCGCTCGGCGCACGGGCCGGTGCTGGAGACCGACCACGGCGTCTTCGCCATCCGCTATGCGGGCATGGGCGAGTGGCGCCAGCCGTTGCAGTACTGGCGCCTCAACCGGGCGCGGACCGTGGAGGAGTGGCGCGCCGCGATTGCGACCCACGCCATTCCCAGCCTGAACTACGTCTATGCCGACGCGGCCGGGAATATCGGCTTCGTGCACAACGGCCAGTATCCGAACCGAAAGGCCGCGGCCGAGTGGAGCGGCGTGCTGCCGGGCGATCGCTCCGACCTGATCTGGCAAGGCTATCGGCCGGTCGAGCAAAGCCCGCAGCTGTGGAATCCCAAGTCGGGCCTGGTGTTCAACTCCAACAACACCCCGTTCCAGGCCAGCGAGGCGGCCGACAACCTCAAGCCTGCCGACTTCCCCGCCTCGATGGGCCTGCAGGACAACATGACCAACCGCGCGTGGCGGGCGCTGGAGACGTTCGGCGCCGACCGGGCGATCACCGACGCGAGCTTCCGCGCCCACAAGTATGACGTCGCCTTCAGCGACCGCTCCAGCGTCATGGCGATGGTGCGCGAGGTGCTGGCGGTCGACCCCAAGGGCGACGCGGACCTCGCGGAGGCGCAGCGGATCCTGCGCGCCTGGGACAAGCAGGCCGACCGCGCCAATCGCGGCGCGGCCCTCGCCGCCCTGATGAGCCAGCCGATCCTTTTCGCCCACTCCAACGGTGACCCGGCGCCCAGGCCGATCGAGAGCCTGCGCGCGGCCATCACGACCCTGAAGACCCACTTTGGCCGCCTGGATCCGGAATGGGGTCAGGTGAACCGGATACGGCGCGGCACGGTTGATTTGCCGATCGACGGGGCCGCCGACACCTTCCGGTCGGTCTGGGGCAAGGCGCAGAAGGACGGAACCACTACCGCCGACGGCGGCGACACGTTCGTGATGTTTGTGACCTGGGACAAGGCGGGCGCGCTGCGGTCTGAGAGCATCCACCAGTTCGGCTCGGCGACTCTGGATGCGGCCTCGCCGCACTACGCCGACCAGACGCCGCTTTTCGTGGCCATGAAGACCAAGCCCGTCCGCTTCACGGAGGATCAGCTGAAGGGCCACATCAAGGTCGACTATCGACCCGGCGAACGCTGAACGATTGAGCTGAGCCGTTCAGCCGCCGTTCAGTTGCCGAGCGGTTAGCTGACATCAACGACCAAGCCTCAGTTGGGGGAACATCATGCGTAAGACCTTCGCGCTCGCCGCCCTGTCCGTTATGGCCATGGCCGGTTCGGCCATGGCCCAGGCCCCTTACTGGAACGGTCGCTACGACGACCCGCCGCGCGGCTCCTACACCCGCTCGTGCCGCGAGATCACGGCCTTCAACGGCCAGGTCTGGGCGCGCTGCCAGACCGATCGCGGCGGCTGGGAATGGAGCAGCGCCCGCGTCCGCGACTGCGGCGCCCAAGGCCTGGAGAACTACGACGGCCGCCTGCAATGCGCCGGCTTCGTCGGCCCCGGCCAAGGCGGCGGCGGCTGGAATGGCGGCGGCGGCCGCCCGCCCTACGGCAATGGTGGCGGCGGGTATCGCGGCGACATCCTGATGTTCGAGGACACCGGCTACCAGGGGCGTGTATACGAGGTGATGGGCGACACGCCCGATCTCGGCGTCGCGCGTTTCAATGACAAGGCCTCGTCGATCCGCATCGTCCGCGGCAAGTGGGAAATCTGCGAGCACGCCAACTACCAGGGCCGCTGCAGCCGCCTGGACGCCGACCAGTTCACGCTGCCGCGCGAGTGGAACGACGCCATCAGCTCGATCCGTCGCGTTCGCTAGAGCGTGACGCCGAAAGTGGGAACCGGTTTCGGCGCGCGTCACGCTCTAAGTATTTGATTTAGCGCCTCGTTATCGCATCAAAACGATGCCGTTTTGACGCGCGAGGCTCTAGGGAGGACCTTCCATGCGCAAGACAGCCTTCTTCATCGCCTGCGGCGCCATGGCGCTACTGACCACCCAAGCCGTCGCCCAGGACCGCGACTGGGACCGTCGCGATCAGCGTTACGAGCAGCGTGATGACCGCTATGACCGTCGCGATGATCGCCGGGATGATCGGCGCGACGATCGGCGCGACCGCTGGGGCGGCGGCGGGATCGTGCTGTTCGAGCACCGCGACTTCTACGGTGACGCCCGTCCGATCCGCGGCGACATGCCGGACCTGGCGCGCATCGGCTTCAATGACCGCACCTCCTCCATGCGCATTTCGCGCGGGGCGTGGCAGTTCTGCGAACACGCCTATTTCCAGGGGCGTTGCTGGGTCTACGACTATGATGTCGGCGTGCTGCCCAACCGGCAGAACGACCGCTTCAGCTCGGTCCGCCGGGTTCGCTGAATCGCGCAAAGCCAAACGCCGCGCCCGGCCCTTGAAGCTGGGGGCGGCGTACGGCTAAGGTTCGCCGCCTCGCGAACGAGTGGAGTTCACAACATGCGTAAGTTCGTCGTCCTCGCCATCGCCGCCTCGGCGCTGCTCGTCTCGGCGTGCAACACGATCGAGGGCGTGGGTCGCGACGTTTCAGCGGCCGGCAAGGCTGTCAGCGGCGCCGCCCGCGACGCCAAGCACTAGCTTCGCCCTCCTCATGCGACGGCTGGTCGCCCTTTTCTGGCCGTCGCCGCGAGCGCATATGGACGCCATGTCCGAACCCCAGCCCACCACCTCCGTGCTTACCGGCCTGAAGCGCGGCCTGAGTCATCGTTGCCCCAACTGCGGCGACGGCCACCTCTACCGCCGTTATCTGAAGGTCTCACCGATCTGCGAGGCCTGCGGTCACGAACTGGGCCTTTATCCGGCCGATGACGGCCCGGCCTACTTCACGATCTTCCTTGTCGGCCATGTCATCATCGCCCCGATGCTGTTCTTCCCCTGGATCTGGGAGGCCTCGCCCTGGATCGTGGCGCCGGTGGTGCTGATCCCGCTGGCGGCGCTGACGCTGCTGACCCTGCCGCGCGTGAAGGGCGCTGTGATCGGCACGCTCTGGGCCATCAAGATCCGCAAGGCCGAAGACGCGCCGTCCTAGGACTGGAGCGTCGCGCGTCAAAGCGAAATCGTTTTGACGCGATAACGAGGCTCTAAATCAAACACTTAGAGCGTGACCCGCGCCGAAACCGGTTCCCACTTTCGGCTTCACGCTCTAGCTGGCCAAGCACGCGCAGCCGAACGACCAAAAAGCGTTCGCCGCTCGAAAAATCTTGGAACCTTTCTTCTCGGAACCGACAAGCGGCGCCGCGAATTCCGCCCCCATGACCCCGCGTCGCCACGGTGGCTGACGCGGGCTCGGAGGGAACCTTCGCACCATGCTCGGCACGATTCTCATCATTCTCCTGATCCTGGCCCTGATCGGCGCGCTGCCCACGTGGGGTCACAGCCGCTCGTGGGGCTATTTCCCCAGCGGCGGCCTTGGCCTGATCCTGGTGATCATCATCATCCTGGTGCTGATGGGCCGGCTTTAACCCCAGCTTGCCCTGGGCCGGCGTTCGGCTAAAGGCTCTATTTCAAACATTTAGAGCGTGATAGCCGCCGAAACCGCTCACACCTTCGGCTATCACGCTCTAATCTCCCCCTCGACCTGAGGGGGAGATTTCATGACGGCGACTGCCGAGGCCACGCGCCTTACGCCCATGGCCAGAGCCCGGGCGATCCTGGGCGGGTCGGCCGGGAACCTGGTCGAATGGTACGACTGGTTCGCCTACGCCGCCTTCACCCTCTATTTCGCGCCCGCCTTCTTCCCCAAGGGCGACCAGACCGTTCAGCTGCTGCAGGCGGCGGCGGTCTTCTTCCTCGGCTTTGTCGCGCGGCCGATCGGCGCGTGGCTGATGGGGCTTTACGCCGACCATGCCGGCCGTCGCGCGGCCCTGTCGGTCTCGGTGTCGCTGATGTGCGCCGGCGCCTTCATTATCGCCGTCACGCCCGACTTCAAGACCATTGGCCTGTGGGCCCCGGCGATCCTGCTGTTCGCCCGCGTGCTGCAAGGCCTGTCGGTCGGCGGCGAGTACGGGGCCAGCGCCACCTACATGAGCGAAATGGCGGGCAAGGCGCGGCGCGGGTTCTGGTCGAGCTTCCACTATGTGACCCTGATCGCCGGGCAGCTGCTGGCGCTGGGCGTGCTGATCGTCCTGCAGCGCACGCTGGGCGAAGAGGCGCTCAAGGCCTGGGCGTGGCGCGTGCCGTTCTTGATCGGCGCCCTACTGGCGGTCGTGGTGTTCTGGATCCGCCGCGGCCTGGAAGAGAGCGTCTCGTTCAAGCGGCCCGCCCAGAGCGAAACGCTCTCGCGCGGCCAGGTCGCCAGCGCGGGCGTCTTCCTGTCCCTGACCATCGCCTGCGGCGTCGTCGGCCTGATGGGCGGCCCGCTGGCCAAGACCGGCCAGTATGCGGGGGCGGCGTTCCTGGTGCTGTTCTTCGTGTCGCTGATCGTGCCGCTGATCCGACGGCATCCGCGCGAGAGCCTGTTGATCATGGGCCTGACCGCAGGCGGCTCGCTGACCTTCTATGTCTACACCACCTACATGCAGAAGTTCCTGGTCAACACGGCGGGCTTCAGCAAGGCCCAGGCCTCGGAGATCAGCGCGCTCAGCTTGATCGCCTTCATGCTGATGCAGCCGCTGGCAGGATGGCTGTCGGACCGGTTTGGTCGCAAGCCGATGCTGATCATCGCCTTCGGCGGCGGCGCCCTGACCGTCTGGCCGATCATGAGCGCCATCAGCCAGACGAACTCCGTCGGCGTGGCCCTGGCCCTGATCCTGGCCGGCGTCGCCTTCCAGTCCTGCTACACCTCGATCAGCGCCGTGGTGAAGGCCGAGATGTTCCCGGCCGAGATCCGCGCCCTGGGTGTGGCCCTGCCCTATGCTCTGGCCAATGTCCTGTTCGGCGGGACGGCCGAGATGGTCGCGCTGGCGTTCAAGCACGAGAACCTGGAGAGCACCTTCTATGTCTATGTCGCGGCGGTGATGACCATCGGGCTGATCTGCTCGATCATCCTGAAAGACACCAGCCGGCACAGTCTCATCCACGAAGACTAGGGCGTGACGCCGAGAGTGAGAACCGGTTTCGGCGCAAGTCACGCTCTAAGTATTTGATTTAGAGCCTCGTTATCGCGTCAAAGCGACTCCGTTTCGACGCGCGAGGCTCTAAGCCGGTTTTCCGACTCTCCGCCCGGGTCTAGACTTTCGCCATGCCGTTGCTCGACATCCTCGTCCTGACCGTCTTCGCCTGCTGCTGGCTGCTGTATGAGCCGATGCTCAAGCGCCTGGGAGAAGCGGGCGGCGTGCTCAACACGGACATGACGGTGATCCGCCGACGGTGGATGCAGGAAATGGCCGTCCGCGAGGTCGCGCTGCTGGACGGGCAGCTGCTGGGCCACGCGATCAACTCGGCGAGCTTTTTCGCGTCCTCGAACCTGATCCTGATCGCGGCGGCGGCCGGCGTTCTGTTCGGCGGCGACAACGCCTTGAAGAGCGTCGAGGGGCTGGCGGTCTTGGCCAAGACCACGCCGCTGATGTTCCAGATCAAGCTGGGCCTTGTGCTGATCGCGCTGGCCCGGGGACTTCTGGACTTCATCTGGTCGATCCGCCAGATGAACTACTGTCTGGCCGCCATCGGCGCCACGCCGATGTGGGCGCCCCACGCCGTCCTGGCGGAATACGCCGAGGCCGCCGGGGGGATCTTGAACCCGGCGCTCTCGGCCTTCAACGCAGGCGTCCGCGCCTACTATTTCGCCCTCGCCGCGGCGGTCTGGCTGCTGGGCCCCCTGCCCTTCCTAATCGCCACGCTCGGCGCGATGCTGCTGCTGCTGTGGCGACAACGCCGCAGCCGCGCTTCGACGGCGGTGCGCAAGGTCCGGCAGATCCTGGAGCGGCAACCCGTCGTGCATGGGCCTCATCTCAGCCGCAGCGCCTCGACCCCGCCCGAAGACCGCATCTGACGTCAGGTTTTAAGCTGGACCACAGGAACAGCGGTCGATCGCTCGCGTTGTCATCATCGCGAGCCGACGCTCCCCAGATACAATAAGCCCCGCCGGTGACGCGGTCTCCGGCGGGGCTAATGGGAAGTCTTGTGGGTAGACCCTCTCTACATATCTTAACCGGCGCCGGTTCGCAACCTTTCTGCGGCGAGAATCCGACACTTAGCTGTGAATTCGGAGCACAACTTCCGCTATTGCGCAGCCGCCTCCAGATTCCTGACGCTGTGGTCAAAATATCAGCGATGAGGGAGCGCCATCCAAACAAAAAGAAGCGTACTCATCAATTTGTGGAGTTCTCGAACCCGGGCTTAGGGTCGAAAAATAACATCCCTCCACACGTTCTAAACATTACAGGCCCGCATTAACGCCTGGCGTCCAGAAAAATACGCTTCCGTAAATCCAGACTACGTGAAACTTCGCCTGACGTTCGAAGCATCACTCTCCGAAAAAGCGAACTGAGCCCACGCGTCGCCGGAGCGACGGTCGTCACCCGGCGCTCAGCTATCGCTAAGCGCGCGGGCCACGCCCTCCTAGATCCCCAGCGCGGTCCAGACGGGCAGAATCTTTTTCGCCCATTCCTCGGCCTGGACCTTCAGCTCGGTTAGATTGTCCTCGCCCTGCAGGGTCGCGCCATCCTTGATGATGGCCTGCCCTTGGCCCTGAAGAACCTGGTAGGCGAAGGTCGCCCAGTCCTCCGAGGTCTGGCCGCCATTCTGGCGCGCTAACCAGAACAGCTGGTTGAAGCGACCGGCCGTGACGCCGCCGCCCGTCACAGGCGAGGCGAAGTAGGCGACATCGCCTACGGACAGCGAGCGCCGGGCGATCGCCTTGTTGAGCGCCAGAGTCCGCCCCTCGGCCTTGCTAACGTCCTGAGCCGCAGCCGCGGGCGTGATGACGCCCAGCCCCATCAGGATCGACATGGCCGACGTCAGTTGGGCGAAGTTCACGTTCTTGGCGGCGACGTGGGTTTCCAGCTCCAGGACGGAGTGGGGCTTGTTGTCGAGCAGCAGCTCGAAGATCGGCTGGTAGATCGCATCCAGCAGGTTGGCCTCGCCCAGGACACCGCGCACCGTCTTGGGCAGGTCGGCCTCGGTGACTGTCAGGACGATACGCTCTTCCCGCATCGCCGCGACCTGTTCGTGTCCGACTAGCGCCCGGACGCCGCGCACCCAGTAGTCACGCCGGAATTGCTGGTTCATGCAGAAGTCGCGGATCGTTTCGCGAAGAGAGACGTCGGGCACCGCACGCATGAACTCCGACTGCTGCGGGGTCATGTTCAGCTCATACAGATTGTCGAGCACAAAGGCCGAGCTGGCGAACCCGACCTTGGCGTCGCCAAGCCATCGCTCGAGGTCCGCGAAGTACATGGGGTGCCAGTCGCGGTTCATGTACTCGTGCGCGAGATACTTCCGGTCCTGACCCTTCACCTGCTTCAGCCGCTCGACGGCGCCCGGATTGGCCTTGGCGTACAGGGGCTCCAAGGCGAGGAATTGATCGATGAAGCCCAAGGCCGCATCGGTCTGGCCAATGATGCCCTGCCCAGGCGCGCCCATGACGTCGGCGTGCCGCTTCATAAGGTGACGGATCGGCGCCGACGCCGACCAGCCCGGCAAGGTGTTGTAGGAGATGTAGAGCACGCCGCCCGGACGTAGCTTGCGGCGGATGAAATCCACCAGCACGTGGCGGTTCTCATCGGAGATCCACGTCCAGATGCCGTGCAGCCCTATGAAGTCGAAGTCTGGCAGATCCTTTCGGTTGCAGAACTCGGCGAACGCCTCGTCGTAAAGCTTGGCGTCCGCGCCTGACAGCCGCACCATCTCGGCGGCGAAGGCCGCCTGCGACGGGTTGAAGTCGGTGCCATACCAGTTGATTCCGGGCTGGGCGGCGGCGTGGATCGAGACGGAAAGGCCTTGGCCAAATCCAAGTTCGCAGGCGTTCTCGATCTTCGGCGCGTGACGCCCGACCATGAGAAGCGGAAGACGGCAGCGGAGCGGGTTCAGCTCGTTGTAATAGCCAAACGTATAGTTGACGTCCGTGACATAGCCGGCGCTCCACTCAGTCGACACTTAGGCTTCCCCCAACTCCAATGACGCGCCATTGCTGCATGCAACCTGTCTCATGACAAGAGCGGCGAATATCGTCCAGAGCAGCTTTACTGGCGCGGCCAGCGATTGTGCCGCTATACGATCGCGCATGCGTTTCGCCCTACGGCCACTCACGTGAAATCTCGCCTGCTGCAGATATGGCGGCGCCTGCCGACGCCGATGCGCCGTTGGGCCCACGTCACCATCGGCCTGCCCCGCGCAGGCCTCGACCGGCTAGGCGAGGCCGTTGCCGAACACCAGCGCCGCGAGGCCGCCAACGCCGCGCTCCGTCGCGCCCTGAGAAACGCACGGCCAAAAGGGCGGCTTCCCACCGCCCCGGTGACGATCATCGGCTTTCATGGCGCGGTCCACGGCCTGGGCGAAGGCGCTCGAATGCTGGCGCGGGGTTTTGCGGATGCCGGCGTGCCCGTTCGCGCCCTGGATCTCTCGGCGTCCGTAGGCTTCGCTGCCGAGATCGCGCCCGCCTTCCCCCCGCCGGAGGCCCACGAACGGGGCGTCGTGATCTCTCACATCAACCCGCCTGAACTCTTGCGGTGGGCCAGCGCCACCGAAGGCCGCCTCCTGCAGGGGCGCCGGCACATCGGCTACTGGGCCTGGGAGCTGCAGGAGACACCTTCGGACTGGCGCCCCGCTTTCGATTTCGTCGACGAGGTCTGGACGCCTTCCGCTTTCGCCGCCGATGCGATCCGCCGTGTGGCGCCGAAGCGCGTGAAAGTCACACCCGTCCCCTACCCGCTTTACCTGAACCCGCGGCCAGCCCCGGATCGGAAGCGCTTCGGGCTTCCCGACGATCGGGTCGTGGTGCTTGTGGCCTTCGATCTACGCTCGACAGCTGAGCGGAAGAACCCGCGCGCCGCGCTGCGCGCCTTTCAGGAAGCCGCCTCGCGCGCATCCCGTCCCGCGACGCTGGTCTGCAAGATCGTCGGCGCGGATCTCTACCCCGAGATCCTTGACGCCTTGGCGTCAGAGGTGGCGCACGATCCGTCCATCCGGCTGCTGACCGATAATCTGTCGGCGCACGACATGGCCGTCCTGACCGCGAGCAGCGACATCGTCCTGTCGCTCCACAGATCCGAAGGCTATGGCCTGCTGCTGGCCGAAGCGATCTGGCTCGGCAAGCCCACCGTCGCGACAGGCTGGTCGTCCAATGTCGAGTTCACCGACCCCGCGTCCGGCGTGCTGGTCGACTACCGGCTCATTCCAGTGGAAGGCGACGGCGTGATCTATCGCTCCGGAGAGTGGGCCGACGCGAACGTCGACGACGCCGCCGAAAAGCTTGCGCGGCTGATTTCCGACGACGCCTGGCGTCGGAGCCTCGCGGACGCGACCGAACGGAACGATCACGTCTCGTTCAATCGCGACGCCTGGACGACAATGATCCGGACCTTGGCGCCGCTGAACTAGATAAACGCGCGCTCAGCGAACGACGGTCGCCGCCCCGGGAAAAGCTGGAGCCCCAATCAAATTGGCAAGCGCTCTAGAGCATTTTTCGAGCGTAGTGGTTCCGGTTCGCGTGAAGAAAAATGCGCCAAAACAAAAGATTAGAGCTCACGGCCTGACGCAGTCAGGTCGTGAAATGCTCTAGTTCTTCGGCGCGGTCCGCAGTGGCGCGTCATCGCTCAGGGCCGGGAGGTCGTTGATCGAGGCGGGCGGCGTGACCTTGTCGGCGGAAACCGGCTTCGCCGGCAGGTCGCTCGACACCGGCCGCACGGGTGAGGTGTCGCCCGCCGTCGGCTTCTTGGGCTCCAGCGGCAGAGCGATCCGGTCGAACACGCCGATGATCAGCTCGGTGGGCAACGCGCCCTTGTAGCGAACCTTCTTGAAGTGACGCTCGGGGTCGTAAGGCTGAACGCCCGGAGCCAGGTTGCCGACTTCAAGCGTGCCGACCTGCGCGAGCAGCTGCAGCCGACCAACATACTCATTCGCGCGACCCCGAACGAAGTTGATCTGGGCGTTCTGCAATTCGGCCTGGGCGTTCAGCACTTCGATCGTGCTGCGGAGCGCGAAACGCTCCTCCTCGCGCACGCCATAGAAGGCGATCGTATCGGCCTTCATTTCCTCTTCCAGGCTCACCAGCGACTTGCGCGCAGCGACGAGGCTGTCCCAGTACTGCGAGACGCCCAGCACGACGCTACGCCGCGCATCCTCGATCAGCAGCTTGTCGCGGTTGTTTTCCTCGATCGACTGCCGGACGGAAGAGTTCAGCTGACCGCTGGTGAAGAGCGGTTGCGTCAGCGTCACAGAGGCGTTGACGGTGTCTTCGCGAAGGCCGCCGCGCGCGTAGTAGGGCGTGCTTGAGCCATTGCGATAGTCGGCGCGCGCGCCCACCGTGAACAGGCGTTGCGCGCGGGCCTCCATGACGCCGGCGCGGGAGGCTTTCTCGGTGTAGCCCGCCGCCAACAAGGTCGGATTGGCCTGCTCCGCCTGATTGAAAGCTTCATCCAGGTTGGCGGGCAGGTCGTCGATGTCCGGTTCCGGCTCAAGCGTCTCCGGCTGGTGGCCCACCAGGGAGGCGTAGAACGCGACGCTGACATTGAGCTGCGCTTGGGCGTTGGCGACCTGCGTCGTGGCCGAGGCCAGGCGCGCCTTGGCCTGTTGCACGTCGGTGAGGGTGACCTGGCGGACGCTGTACTTGTCTTCCGTATCCTTCAGCTGCTTCTGCAGCCAGGCTTCGCCGCCCTGGCTGATCCGAAGGATTTCCCGATCGCGACGAACCGAGATGTAGGCGTTGGTCACGCGGACCAGCAGGTCCATCTCGATCCGGCGCAGGTTCTCCCGCGCAGCCTTGATCTGCGCCTCGACGCCGGCCAGACGGGCCGAGAAACGACCGCTGGTGTAGAGGGTCTGACTAAGGGACAGCGTCGACGTCTGGCTGGCGGCCTCGACGCCATTCTTGGCGTTCACGCCCTTCGACCAGCCGTAGACCTCGGCCACAGACGCGCTGGCCTGGAGGCCATAAGCCGAGCGCGCCTGGGTGTAGTTCTCGTCAAGCGCGCGCATGGCGGCGCGCTGGGCCTGAATGTTCGGATTGGTTTGATAGGCTGCGGTGATCGCGTCAGCCAGGGTCTCGGCTTGGGCGAGATCGGCGCGACCGACGACGGCCATGGCCACAACCAAGGCGATCACAGACGTTCGCACGGACAGAACTTTCGACAGCACTCGCATTCCCTAGACTGTAGCGGACCCCGTCTTAACGTGGCCTTCAACCCAATATTTGTGGCTTAATCAAGAAGACGGCGGACCGTCTCTTCCCAAGTGACATTCTTGTCGCGCCATAGCCTGCGCGCCGCGTCGCCCAGCGATATGGCGCGCGCCCGGTCCGAGGTCAAACGGTCAAGCGCGTCCGCGAGAGCCTGCGGCGACGGCTCGGCGACGGCGCCAGTGTCTCCGCTGACGATCTCGAGCAAGCCGCCGGAGTCGGTGACGGTCAGAACCGCCTTGCCGGCCGCAAAGGCCTCCATCGTCACATAGCCGACGCTGTCCTCGTCGAAGGGCAAATAGGCGCAGATCAGCGCGCCGTTGGCCCACCGGGCGATGTCCTCGCGCGGATGGAAGCCAAACCGCAGATCGACCCGGTCCTTCAGCCCCAGGTCCTCGACCAGCTTGGTCAGGCGATCGGCATAGGCCTGGTTCTCCGGCGGACCGGCGATCACCAGGCGCAGGCTGCCCGGCAGCAGGGCGAGGGCCTCGATCAGCAGATGCTGGCGCTTGCCGGCCGCGACCCGGCCGCCCGCGAAGACGTAGTCGCCATGCTCGCCGCCCGTGAACAGCTCGCCGTCGTTCAGCGGCGGATAGAGAACGTCGCTACTCACACCGTTGAACTTCATCAGACGGTTCTGGGTGACGGGCGAGTTGCAGTAGATCTTCTGACACTCGGCGAAACAGGCGTTGTCGGCGGCGTGAATCGCCGCCTTCACCGCCCGACCCGTGTCGTCGAAATCCAGATGGCTTTGGCCGGCTTCGGACAGGTCGTAGGCCTGGCGGAACTGATGCAGCAGCCAGAGCACCTTCTGGTGATGCGGGATCAGATAGGCCGGGAACTTCAGGCCGATCACGCGATCGACATTGTAGAGCCGCATGCCCTTGGAGATCAGCATCTCCTCGATCAGGCGCTCGGCGGGCTCCCAGGTGAAGGGCACGCGCACCAGTTCGGACTGGACGCCGGGCGTGGCGTTCAGGCGGCGCACCAGATGGTCGGCCAGCTCCTCGGCGCCGCCGCGCTGGAACGGCGCGGCGTTGTTGACGACCAGAACCTTCATGCGAGCGTCCTCATGAGGTCAGCCGCTCCACCACGGTGCTCCAGTCGATCTTCATCTCGGCCAGACGGTTCAATGAGGCGGTCCCCATCTTGCCTGTCGCGGACTTGTCCGCGTGCAGGCGGTCGAACTGTTCGGCGAGGGCGCGCGGGTCCGGCGCGCTGATCAGGCCGTTGCGGCCATGCTCGACCAGTTCCAGCACCCCGCCGGAGTCGGTGGTCGTGATGACCGGCTTGCGGGCGTGGGCGCCCTCCAGCGACGGATAGCCGTAGCTGTCCTCGTCCTTCGGCAGGTAGGCCACGGCGAGGGCCTGCTTGAGCATGTCGGCCTTCTCGTCCTCGCTGATCCAGCGGTCCTCGAGAATGACCCGGTCGGCCACGCCCAGGTCGTGGGTCATCTTGACGAGTTGGCGCCCGTATTCGGCGCTGGACGCCGTGCCCGCCAGGCGCAGCTTCACGCCGGTCTTCACGTACTGCATGGCCTCGATCATCAGGGCCTGCCGCTTGTGGGGCTCCAGCCGCGAGATGGCGACGATCTCATCGCCGTAGCCGGTATGGGTGAAGCGCTCGGGCTGGTAAATCGGCGGATACAGCGGCGTGGCGTCCAGGCCGTTGAAGGCTTTCAACCGGTCTGCCACCACCTGGGAGTTGGTGAACACCGCCCGGGCCTCCGAAATCGCCTGGGTGTCGAGCGCGCGGAGATTGTCGCGGATCGCCCGGTGGTGGGCGTCGTCGGGCATGCCGCGATAAGGGGTGTCCCACAGATCGTAGAAGGTGCGGATGTGATGGATGAACCACAGCACCTTGTTTGGATGGTCCACAACATAGGCCGGCGGTCGGAAACAGATCACCCGGTCGCACCACTGCGTCAGGTCCATCAGCCGCCAGGCGGCGATCTGGTGCAGGATCTCGTTCGGGTCGTCGACGAACGGGAGATAGAAACGCTCGACCTCGTGGCCGGCCTCGATCAGCTTCTCCTCGAGCCACTCGACGATGAAGCGCGCCCCGCCGTTGATGAACGGCACGATCGAAGACAGCAGGACGATGCGCATCGGCTAGACCAGCACCTGGTCGAGCGCGGCGATCACGCGATCGATGTCCGCCTCGGTGAGACCGGCGTGGGTCGGCAGGTTCAGGCCATCCGCCCCACAGGCCTCGGCGACCTTCAGGTCATCCGTGGCCAGATGGGCGTAGGGGGGCATCACATGCATGGGGTGGAAGACCGGGCGGCTCTCGACACCCAGGGCGTCGAGATCCTTGATCACCTGGTCGCGCGAGGTCGACAGCCCCTCGCCCAGCCGCACCGTGTACATCCAGAACACGTGGCGTCCGGTCGGTTCGACATAGGGCTTGATCACCCGGTTGCCCAGGCGCGCCAGCTTTTCCTCGTACCAGCCGACAACCTTCTCGCGAGCCGCGAGGTGCTCGTCGACCCGCTCCAGCTGCGCTAGGCCGATCGCGGCCTGGATGTTGGTCATGCGATAGTTGAAGCCGACGACCGGGAACCAGTAGCGGCGGTTAGGATCCATGCCCTGGCTGCGGTACAGGCGCATCGTCGCGGCCAGTTCATCGTTGTTCGTCGTGATCATCCCGCCCTCGCCGGTGGTGATGATCTTGTTGCCGAAGAAGCTGAAGGTCGCGCAGTCGCCCAGCGAACCCGACATCTTGCCCTTGTAGGACGCGCCGACGGCTTCCGCGGCGTCCTCGATCACCATCAGGCCGTGCTTCTTGGCGATCTCCAGGATCGGGTCCATGTCGGCGACCTGGCCATACAGGTGGACCGGCATGATCGCCTTGGTGCGGGGCGTGATCTTGGCTTCGATCAGTGCTGGATCGATGTTGAAGGTCCGGGGGTCATTGTCGACCAGCACCACCGTGCCGCCGCAATAGGTCACGGCGTTGCAGGAGGCGATGTAGGTCAGGCTCGGAACGATCACCTCGTCGCCGGGCCCGATCCCCATGGCCACCAGCGCCAGGTGCAGGGCCGTGGTGCCGTTGTTGCAGGTGATCGCGTGCTTGACGCCGCAATAGTCCGCGAAGGCGCGTTCGAAATCAGTGATGAAGCGGCCGGCCGACGAGATCCACGTCGAGTCCAGGCACTCCAGGACGTAGTCCCGCTCGTTGCCGTCGAGACGCGGCGCGGCGACGGAAATACGCGGCAGATCACTCACGAACGGTCTCCTTTGATCTTGGCCGGCACGCCGATCGCGAGAACCGCGTCCGGGAGGTCACGCACGACGACGCCGCCCGCGCCGACGATCGTATCGGCGCCGATCGACACGCTGGGTATGGCCCGGGCGCCGACACCGAGGAAAGCCCGCTCCCCCACCGACACGCCCCCGGCCAGAGCCGAAGCCGGCCCCAGATGGCAGGCTGCTCCGAGGCGGCAGTCATGATCGACGACCGCGCCGGTGTTGACGATCACAAGGTCGTCGATCCAGCTTTCGGCGTTGATCGCCACGCCTGCCATCAGCGCGATCCCCTCGCCCAGGCGGGCGCTGGGCGAAACGACCGCCGAAGGGTGGATCGCGTTGACCAGGGCGAAGCCGTGGTCGCGCGCCTTGCGGCCCAACGTCTGGCGAAGCCGGTTGTCGCCGATCGCCACGAACAGTTTGGAAAGCCCCTGCCCGCGCAGCGTCGGCAGCGCCAGATCGTCGCCGACCACCGGCACGCCCAGAACCGCGCGTGGAGTCGGATCGGCGTCGATGATGGCCGCCACCGTCTCACCGCCGGCCCGCAGGCTTTCGATGACCACCTTGGCGTGGCCGCCGCCGCCGATGATGACGACGCCGCCGCTCATCAGTTGCGCGAGCGCCGGGCGATGTCGGCGTCGACCATTTCGGCGATCATCTCCTGCATGGTCGTCTTCGGCTCCCAGCCGAGCTTGGCCTTGGCCTTGGCCGGATCACCGAGCAAGAGATCGACTTCCGCCGGTCGCAGGAACTTCGGATTGATCGTCACGTGGTCCTGATAGTTCAGGCCGACGTGGGCGAAGGCCACCTCGCACATCTGGCGCACGGTCCAGGTCTTGCCGGTGGCGACAACGTAGTCGTCCGGCGTCTCCTGCTGCAGCATCAGCCACATCGCCTCGACATAGTCCTTGGCGTGCCCCCAGTCGCGCTGGGCGTCGAGGTTGCCAAGGTCGACGGTCTTCTGCTGCCCAAGCTTGATGGCCGCCACCGCGTCGGTGACCTTGCGGGTCACGAACTCGATGCCGCGCAGCGGGCTCTCGTGATTGAACAGGATGCCGGCCGAGGCGTGCAGGCCAAAGCTCTCGCGGTAGTTCACGGTCATCCAGTGCGCGTAGAGCTTGGCCACGGCGTAGGGCGAGCGCGGATAGAACGGCGTCGTCTCCGACTGGATCGGGTGCTGCACCAGGCCGTACATCTCGGACGATGAGGCCTGGTAGAATCGCGCCTGCGGGCATTCCAGGCGGACGGCTTCGAGCATGTTGGTCGCGCCCAGCCCCGTCACCGACCCAGTCAGGTGCGGCTGGTCCCACGACGCGCCGACGAAGCTCTGGGCCGCGAGGTTATAGACCTCGTCCGGCTGCAGGCGGCGCATCAGGCGCGACAGACCGCCGGCGTCCAGCAGATCGCCCAGCTCGAACTGGACGTCGTCATACACGCCGATCCAGCGCAGACGATCGCCGATCACGTCGGCCGAGGCCGAGCGGCGCAGCATGCCGTGGACCGTGTAGCCCTTCTCGAGCAGCAGCTTGGCGAGGTACGCCCCGTCCTGACCGGTGACCCCGGTGATCAAAGCCGTCTTCGCCATGCGTATCCGCCGACTCCAGTAACAACGAAGGGTCCTGACTACACTATTGCCCGCGAATGGAAAGCAGCGCCGGCGATTTTACATCGCCCGCGCCGCCGTCCGAAAAGCGTTGCAAATCAGGCTCTTGAAATCCTAGCCCTATTCCTCGCGCATCGTGGTGCGCAGGGTGTCCCGTAGCGGCGAGAACAGATACTGCAGCACGGTGCGCTCGCCGGTCGGGACGATCACCTGAGCCGGCATGCCGGCCGTGACCCGGCCTCGCAGCTGCGGCGGCAATTGCTTGATGTCCACGCGCACGATCCCGAGGAAGTAGTCGACCTTGGCCTGCGGATCCGAGATGCGGTCCTGCGAGATCGACTGGATCTTGCCGTTCAGGATCGGGACCTCCCGCGAGTGGAAGGCGGGCAGACGAACCTCGGTGACCATGCCGGGATGGACATTGTCCACGTCGGTCGGCTGGAAGTGCGCCTGGATCACGAAGGTTTCGTCGTCGGGCGCGATGTCGACCAGCGGCTCGGCGGCCCGGACTACGGCGCCTTCGGTGAAGAAGCGCAGGTTCTGCGCGGTGCCGCTGACCGGTGACAGCACGCGGATGCGCTTCTGGGCGTCGGAGGCCACGACTTCCTTCTCGGTCACTTCGGCCAGGCGCACGCGCGTCTCGGTGATGCTCTGGCTGACTTCCTCGAAAAACTGCTGCTTGATCTGGCGGATCTTGAGCTGGGTTTCGCCAGCGCCTTGCACCGCCTTGGAGCGGTCGGCGGTCAGGCGGCCGATCGAGCCGGACAGCGAGGCCTGCTCGCGTTCCAGGGCCAGCAGGCGCGGACGCGGCACCAGGCCCTTGTCGTAGAGCTTGCGCAGGTCGGTCAGTTCGTCCTCGATGAAGCCGAGCTGGTCCTTAAGGCCCTGGGTCTGACGATCGATGCCCTCGATCTCGCTCTGGTACTGAGCGCGCTGGGCGTTCATCAGGTCGACCTGCCCCTGGATCGTCTGACGACGCTCGCTGAACTGGGCCTGCTCGTCGGCGATGGCGCGGGCGACCATCGGATCGGCGCGCTGGCTGAGCAGGTCGGCCGGGAAGCTGATCGACGCGCGCTGATCGCGCTCGGCCAGCAAGCGCGCTTCCATCGCCTTCAGGGCCACATATTGGTTGCGGGTGATGCCGGCGGCGGCGTTGGCTTGGGTGGGGTCCAGTTCGAACAGCAGCTGGCCCGCCTTCACCTTGTCGCCCTCGCGCACGAGGATCTTGCTCAGCAGGCCGCCCTCCAGGTGCTGGACGGTCTTGCGATTGCCCTCGGCCGAGACGACGCCGTTGGCGATCACGGCGCTGTCGAGCGGCGCGAAGGCCGCCCAGCCCAGCAGGCCGACGAAGGTCAGAGCGATGATGCCGTAGCCGATACGGGCCACGCCTTGGAAGTTGTCCGTCGGACGCTGGAGCTTAGGGGGCTTCATTGTGATTCAAGCCTGATGGGCGCGTTTGCAACGGCCAGGAAGGGAGAGGCGGACAGACGAAGAGCGCCTATTGGACGCGCTGCAGGGGCGCGGGGGGCGGCGTCGGCGGCGGGGATTGCGGCGGCGCTGCGCCCGTCAGCTTGGCCAGCATCACGTCGCGCTCGCCAAAGTCGCTGATCACACCCTGGTTGATGACCATGATGTAGTCGGCCTGGGCCAGCAGGTTCACCTTGTGGGTGGCGAAGATCACCGTGCGCTTGGCGGCCTTGAGGCGGTTCATCGCCTCCATCAGGGCGACTTCGCCCGTCTGGTCCAGGCTGGCGTTCGGCTCGTCCAGCACCAGCAGGGCCGGCATGCGGAACACCGCGCGGGCCAGGGCCAGGCGCTGGCGCTGGCCGCCGGACAGCGAGGCGCCGCCCTCGCCGATCGGCGTGTCATAGCCCATCGGCAGGCCCTGGATCATCTCGTGCACGCCCGCCAGGGTGGCTGCGGCGATCACCTCATCGGACTCGAACTCGGTGAAGCGGGCGATGTTCTGGGCGACGGTGCCGGAGAACAGCTCGATGTCCTGCGGCAGATAGCCGATGTGGCGACCCAGCTTCTCGGGATCCCATTGCTTGATGTCGTAGCCGTCGAGGCGGATGACGCCGGCCGCGCAGGGCCAGACGCCGACAATGCCGCGCAGCAGCGAGGACTTGCCCGCCGCGCTGGGGCCGACGATGGCCACGGCCGTGCCCGCGTCGATGCGGAAGCTGGCCTGGCGCATGGTCGGCGCCTGGGCGCCGGGCGGCAGGATCGAGGCGGCCTCGGCCGACAGCACGCCGCGCGGCTCGGGCAGCGGCATGTGATCGTCCGTGCTCTTTTCTTCGCGCAGCATGGTCTGCAGGCGGTCCCACGCGCCGCGCGCGCCGATATAGCCCTTCCACTGACCCACGGCGCCCTCGATGGGGGCCAGGGCGCGGCCGACCAGGATCGAGCCGGCGATCATCGCGCCGGGCGAGATCTTGCCGTCGATGGCCAGATAGGCGCCGCCGCCCAGGATCAGGGTCTGGACAATGTTGCGGAACACCTTGATGCCCGACATCACCGCGCCGCCGGCGTCGCTGGCGGCGGCCTGCCAGGCCACCTGCTCGTCGCGACGCAGGCGCCAGCGCGCCTGCAGCCCGCCCCACATGCCCATGGCCTTCATGACCTCGGCGTTGCGCAGGGTCGAGCCGGCGTCATTCTGGGCGGCGATCGAGGCCATGGTGGCCATCTGGATCGGGTTCTTGGTGGCGTTGTCGTTCATCACGGCCAGGCCGAAGATGATGAAGCACGAAATGATCGCCAGGATGCCGAAGAACGGGTGCAGCATCCACGAGACGATGACGAACACCGGCGTCCACGGCGCGTCGCAGAAGGCGATCAGCCCGCCGGTCATGAACTCGCGGACCTGGTCCATGTCGCGGAAGGCCTGACCGCCCGCGCCGCGCCGGTTCAGCGTGGAATCCAGCACCGACTTGAAGATCGGATCGCGCGCAACGCCGTCAAACTTGAGACCGCCGCGCACCAGCACCTGGGTGCGCAGCGCTTCCAGCAGCCCGTACACCAGAAACAGGAAGACGCAGATCACGGTCAGCACGACCAGGGTCGCGACATTGCGGCTGGACAGCACGCGGTCATAGACCTGCAGCATGTACAGCGGGCTGACCAGCGCCAGGATGTTGATGAAGAAACTGAAGACCATGGCGGTGATCACCGCCGGGCGGGCGACCAGCACGGCCTGGTCGAGGATCGTCGGCTTCGCGCCGCTGGGCTTGAACATTGTGAGCCTTCAGGACGCCGCGCCTACCCACGCGGCCATGTACAGTAACAACTAAGGCGCCGTCTCGACCACGAAATTGTGGCGGAAAGTGAGCAGCCTACGCTTCCGCGCTAGAGCACAGCGAGACCTCGACGGCAAGGCCCTTCGCCTCCTCGGGCTGCGGCGCAAAGAAAAACGCCGCCCCGGAGAACCGGGACGGCGTCGTCCTTAACTCAAACCACGTTCTGGGCGGGACGAGCCCGCCCAGGTCGCGCTCATCTTAGATGAGCGAGATCGCGGCGGTGCCACCGACTTGCGTCACGGCGGTGCTCAGGTCGAGCACGCCCGTCAGCTTGACCACTTGGTCAGCGCCGGTGCCATTTTGGAAGGTGTTCTGCGATTCGTTGTCGAACACGATGTACGTGTTGCCACCGAAGACGAACCACTTCGCGATCGTGTTGGTGCTGCCGTCACCCGAAGCCGCGGCGTTCAGGTAGTCAGCGAACGCGGCGGTGTCGGCCAGCGTCACCTTCGAGCCCAGCGAGAAGTTCGCCGTGCCGTTCTGAGCCAGAGCCGTCACCGTGATGGTGTCGCCCTTAGCGAAGTCGGTGATCGTCGCGTAGGTGTTGCCGTTGGCGTTCGCCGACAGCACGAACGTGTCGTTGCCAGCGCCACCCGTCAGGATGTCGAGGCCCGTGCCGCTCGTCAGGGTGTCAGCGGCCGAACCACCGACGATGGTGTCAGCAGCCGTACCGCCCGTCAGGGCGTTGGCCTTGGTGGCCGAACCCGTGATCGTGGTGGTGCCGGTCGTGACAGCCGTCGCGAAGGTGATGGCGCCGGTCGAAGCCGAGGCGTCGAACGTGGCCAGCGCGGTGTTACCCGTGTTGGTCAGGTTCAGACCCGCCGAACCCGTCACCGTCAGCGACTTCGCCGAGGTGGCGACCAGCGTCAGGGTGTCGACGTGGGCGGTCGAGTTGGTGTCGACAGCGTTGATCGTGATCGACTCGACGCCAGCCACGGTGACCGTGTTGGCAGCGATCGCAGCCGACGACGACAGGGTCAGGGCGAACGTGTCGCTCGTGCCCGTGGCGTCAGCCAGCGTGACGGTGGTGGCGGCACCGGTGGTCGCCGTGATCGACAGGCCAACGCCAGCAGCGACGTTGGTGAAGCTCACAGCGCCGCCAACGGCGCCCATGGTCAGGCCGGTGAAGCCCGTGGCGTTGAACGCGCCGGTCGAAGCCGCGCCCAGACCCAGGGTTTCGAAGCCCGTGATGTTGGCGTTGGCCGAGGCGTTGAAGCCGCCAGCGATGTTGGCCACCAGGGTGTCGGTGCCGTTGCCGGCCGAGATCGCCTTGGTCGGCGAAGCCGAGATCGTCACGCGGTCGTTGCCAGCGCCGCCCGTGAAGGAAGCAGCGGTCGCATCGATCGTGATCGTGGCGTTGCCCGACGAAGCCGAGGTGTCAACCGACGTGACGGTCGCGACGCCCGAGACGTTGGCGGTCAGGTTGACCGAACCCGAAGCCGTGACCTTGGTCAGGGCGGCGGTCGTCAGGGTGCCGAGGTTCACCGTACCCGTACCCGACACGGCGATCGAGGTCGCGGCCGAGCTGCTGACGCCGGTGAAGGTCGTCGAAGCCGAAGCCGCGACGTTCAGCGTCTTGTACTGGTTACCCGTCAGGGTGCCGACGGTGCCAGCCGAGTTGACCGTCAGGGTCGTCGCAGCGATGCCGCCCGAGATGGCGCCGGCGGCGGCCGTGATCGTCACGTTGCCGTTATCGCCCGAGAGGTTCAGGGTCGACAGCGAGTTGTCAGCGATCGTGGCGGCCGAGGCGTTCGCCAGGGTCACGGTCGTGATGGTGCCGGCCTTCGTGCTCGAAGCCGAGTTCACGTCGGTGATCGACACGGTGTTGTTGGTGACGCCCAGGATACCTTCGACAGCGTCAACGGCGGTCGAGGCGGCGCCTTGGGTCACAACGACGGTGGCGTTGGCGTTGGTGCCGGTGTTCGCCAGGTCCGCAACGTTGGTGTTGGCGGTGGTGCTGGTGAAGGTCACCTTGTTGCCCGTGGCGACCGAACCGGTGTTGTAACCGGCCAGGGTGCCCGAGTAGGTGCCGAACGCGGTGGCGTAACCGGTGGTCGCGCCAGCCTTCAGGTCCGCGAAGATGGTCGCAGCTTGCGCAGCGGTCATCGCCGAGGTGGCCGTGAAGGTCAGACCACCGAAGATCAGCGTGTCGGCGGCGGCGACAGTGCCGAACGTGACAGCGGCCGACTCGGTGACCTTGCCGGTTTCGGCGACGGCGACAACGCCATCAACCTTGGCGACCGTCGCGGCTTGCGAGACGGACACGGAGGTCGTGTCGGTCGTGCCCGTGACGGACACGGCGCTCAGGGTCACGGTGTTGTTGGTCGTGTCCTTGACAGCGTCCGAAACCATCTTGGTGGTGAAACCAGCGGTTTCCGAGACGGTCACGGTCGAGCCGCCCTTCACGGTGACGTTGCCCAGGGTGATGTCGGCGTCGGCGTAACCGCCACCGTTCGTCACCGAGATCGCGCCGGTCGCTTGCGTCGTGGCGCCGATGTTGATCGTGCCCGTGCCTTGACCCGACGAGGCGACGGTCACCGTGGTGCCGCCGTCGATGGCCACGTTACCCGTACCGGTCGAGGTGACCGAAACAGCGCCCGAAACAGCCTTACCACCACCGATGGTGACAGCGCCGTTGCCGGTTTCGGTGACGGTGACCGAGGTGCCGCCGTCAACGGTGACAGCAGCGCCCTTCGACGCCGTGACCGTGGTCGCGCCGGTTTGCTGGGTGGTGACGCCAACCGAGATCAGGCCCGTGGCGGCCGACGTGACGTTGACCGACGAACCGCCATTGACGGTGACGGTCGAAGCGTTCGTGGCGGCTTGGGTGACCGAAACAGCCGTGGTCGACGAAGCGGTCACAGCGGCGTTGCCGATGGCGGTGCCCGAAACCGAGGTCACGCCGGTGAAGCCGGTGGTGTTCGCGGTCAGAGCGCCGGCCGAGGTGATCGAGACGTTTTCAACGTTCTTCACCGAGAGACCGGTGATCGTGCTGATGTCCAGAGCAGCCGTAGCCGTGATCTTCAGGGTGTCGGTGCCCGCGCCGCCGTCGATCGAGTCGAGGACGGTCAGCGTGTCGGTGGCGCCGCCAGCATAGGTGCCGGTGATGGTGTCGTCAGCCGAGGTGCCGACAACGGTGTCCACGCCCGTGGTCAGAGCCGAGTTCACGGCGATGACGGTCGGGTAGGAGGTCAGGATGTTCACGCCAGCAGCGTTGTCGGTCGACAGCGTGCCGTCCGACAGGTCGTTGATCATCGCGGTGGTCGACTTGGCGTAACCACCGATGCCCGACACCGTGGCGGCGTTCAGGATCGTGCCGATCAGGGCGGCCTTGACAGCCAGGTCGATGTCGGCAGCGGCGGTCAGGCCGGTGTTGGCCTTCACGAACGCGGTCAGGTAGTCGATGTTGGCCTGGCGGCTCAGGTAAGCCACGGCGGCGGCGACGTCGACGCCAGCGGCGGCCGCGGCGGCGTTGCCGATGATCTTGTCATAGGCGGTGGCGACCGTCTGGGCGTACGAAACCGAGCCGTACGACGCGGCGAAAGCCGAAGCGCCAGCGCCCGAACCCGTGGCCAGGTTGATCGAGAAGTTGATGAAGCGGTTTTCCTGAGCGAACTTCGCGTAGTAAGCGTCGTTCAGGTCGGTCGTGTTGGTGTCAGAGTCGACCAGATACTCCAGGCCAGCGGCCGACGGGGCAGCGCCCGTGAAGAACTGGTAGGTCTGGATGGCGACAGCCGTCGTGCTGTTGACCAGCTTCAGGGTGTTGGCCAGAGCGGTGGCGTCCGAGATGCCGCCGGTTTGCGACTGGGTCGCGTACGCGTCGAGCGTCAGGGTGGTGGCGGCGTCGGGCGCCTTACCGAGGTTTGCGTTGGTGTACGCAGTCACCAACTGGGCCGTCGTATAGGCCATGAGGAATGTCTCCCAAAAAAATCCCACACCCCCTGCGACCGAATGGCGCGCATGGGAGCAGCGATGGCTATAGAGCAAACGTCATACGTCGACAATAGCCGAAATTCAGGGGTACAGCATTTTTCTAACCGGTACAGCAAATTCCTATATAGCGTTTCTTGTACCCCCCTCCGAAAGCGGCTATATAGAAAGCCTGTTCGCTTGGCGGATGAGTGAGCGCGCGCCCGCGCTCCTTGCGCCCGGGAACACGCGAGGCCTTTGTTATGTATGGTAATCCGCAACGCCGCAGCGCCTCGGAGGTGCAAGACCTCCGCCGCGAAGGTGGCCGCTGGCTGAAAGAGATGCGCGAGGCCGCGGGCCTCTCGCAGCGACAGCTGGCCGCCAAGGTCGGCGCCGACTACTACACCTTCATCTCCCAGCTGGAGACCGGCCGCGGCCGCATCCCGCCGGACCGCTACCGCGACTGGGCCAAGGCTCTGGAGGTGTCGGAAAAGACGTTCGTGCGCGAACTGCTGCGCTTCTACGATCCGATCACGTTCGAGATCCTGTTCAGCGAGGACTAGTTCGGTTACTGTGCATCGGCCGAAGGGGGTTCGGCTTTATAATTAGGCGTGGGGAAGCTTCCACCGTATGGCCGCTCAGGTCCTATCGTTCTTTCAGCGCTCGCCGCGCTATGCGCCGCAACCGGCGGACTGGACCCAGCAGGAGCTGGCCGAGTTCTACCGTGTCGAGAGCGCCCTGATCCGCGCGGGCATCCGCGTCGGCACCGATCGCGGCCTCAGCGACGAGAACGAGCCGTGGTTCGTGTTCTACCGCTCGGACGACGGCGAGGTGGTGATCCACTTCGCGCGCATCGACGGCGAGTACCTGATCGCCGGTCCCGCCTATGAAGAGATCGCGCGCGGCTTCGACTTCACCGCCCTGGTTCGCAACCTGGTGGCGCGCCACCCGCTGATCCGTCGCTCGGAGAACGGCAGCAACCTCTCGGTCCACCCCGCCGCCCTGCTGGTGGCCGTCGTCGGCACCGCCTTCTTCAAGACCGGCGAGGCGCGCGCCGCCGAGACCGGTCAGAGCAACGCCAACTCCGGCCATAGCCGCCCGGTTCTGCTGACGACCAGCTCCAACGCCGGCCTGACGAACGGCGCCGCGCCCGCGGGCGTCCAGCAGCCGGCCTATGCGTCGGTGCAGCTGCCCGCCAACGAGGCGGTGCTGGTTCTGGCCGCGGCGCTGCTGGCCTCGGACTTCCGCGTCGACGCCTCGACCCTGGACCCGGCCGTGCGCTCGGGTCTGGCTGCGGCCGCTGCGGCCCTGGATTTCGGTGGCGCGGCCGCTGTGCCGACCAACACGGACGTCGGCGGTCCCTCGCTACTGCCCGCGCAGGCGCCGACCGTGGACAACAGCCCCGTCCAGGCGGTGAGCTCGGTGCTGTCGCTGGTGGCGCTGCTATCGACCATGCCGGCGCACGAGGCCCAGGCGGCCGACGCGGTCCCGAACAGCCTGCCAGCGGTTCGGGCGGAATCAGTGCAGGCCTCTCCGCTCCAAGTGACTCATACGGCCGGCGACTGGTCGCTGGACGTCCAGCTGGGCTTCAACCTCGCGGGGCTGCCGACGGTGGACGCCGTCCAGCTGGTGCGTGGCCTGGTCGGGGATGGCTCGGCGCAGCGGATCTCGGTGATCGAGGTCAGCAAGCTTCCCGACGTCCTGGCCGAGATCATCGCCAAGGGCGAGCACTACACCGTCGTTCCGACGCCGACCGACGACACGGCGGCCGTGGTCGAGCCGGTGGTGGTGGCGCCGACCCCGCCGCCGCCGTCCGTGGACGGTGGAACCTCGGGCGAACCTGTGACCGGCGTGATCACGCCGCCCAAGCCGCTTGAGCCGACGCCGCCGACGCCGACTGCGCCGGCTCCGCCCTACGCGTCGATCGACATGGTCAAGGCCTTCATCGACTACTTCGTGGCCCACACGGGCCAGATCGAAGTCATGAAGAAGGACGCCCATATCGTGATGTTCGACGCGCGCGTCCTGCATGATGTGGGCCAGATCTCGCAGCTGGAAAGCGTGACCTACGATTTCGCCGACGGCAGTTCGATCAGCCTAGTGGGCGAGCATTCGTCGTTTCTGCATCTCGTGAATCTGGTCTAGACCGGACATCGGGAGCTGCGGCTCCCTGTGTTGCGAGATCGGAGAACGTCGTCCCGCATCGGGATCGCGTTCGGGAAGGAACGACTTGAGGCCCGCACGCCTGGATCTGGCGATTAGCTCCGCCATGCGCCCCGCCGCCACGCCCGCGCCGGACCCCGTCTCCGAGCCTCCCGCGCCGCAAGGCCCGCCGCCGCGCCGTCGCTTCGCCCTGGCGCGCCGTCTGCTGGCCCCCGTTGTGGCGCCCGTGGCGGGCTATGCGCGCCGCTACCTGCAGGCCAGCGTCGAGCATGAGCTGCGCCAGGCCCAGGGCCAGATTCAGGCCCTGTCGGCGGACCTGGCCCACACGCAGGGACTGCTTCACCTGGCCCTGCAACAGCAGCAGAGCGCGGCCGTGGTGCTGCAGGCGATGGCTGCGCAGTTGAACCGCATTGAGGGCCACAGCGCGCGGGCCGAGGATCATGGCATCCGCATCGAAGGCCTCAGCCGCAAGCTGGACGGCGACATCGCCGGCCTGCCGGGCGTGTTCGGTCCCCGCTTCGACGAGCTGGAGATCAAGCAGCGGCCGCTGATCGCCTATGACGACGAGTCGATGGCGATCCGCATGCGCGACGGCTACGTCCTGGCGCCGCGCAACCTGCCGACCTTCGTCACCATGCTGGCCAACGCCACCAGCCGGGGCCTCGAGCCGGGGACGGGCGATGTCCTGCGTCGCCTGATCCAGCCCGGCATGGCGGTGGCCGATGTCGGCGCCAATATCGGCCTCCTGACCCTGGTCATGGCCTGGGCGACGGGCCCCAGCGGCCGCGTCATCGCCTTCGAACCCGAGGCCGTCCCGCGCGCGAACCTGGAAAAGATGAAGCATCTCAACGGCCTGTCCTGGGTTGAGGTGCGTGACCAGGCCGTCGGCGAAAAGCCGGGTCGCCTGACCTTCCACGTCAGCGACATCATCGGCCACAGCTCGCTC
This sequence comes from Caulobacter sp. BE264, assembly GCF_031457805.1. Lineage (NCBI taxonomy): Bacteria > Pseudomonadati > Pseudomonadota > Alphaproteobacteria > Caulobacterales > Caulobacteraceae > Caulobacter > Caulobacter sp. BE264. Next base: position 366,699 of record NZ_JAVDXI010000002.1, read on the forward strand.
TACGCCCTGCCCGAGACCGAAGAGGCCAGAACGGTCGAGGTCGAGGTCGTGCGGCTGGACGACGTGGCGCCCGCCAAGCGCCTGGATGTGGTCAAGATCGACGTTGAGGGCGCCGAACTGGACGTGCTGGCCGGCATGAAGGGCGTCATCGCCAAGAACCCGGACCTGGCCATCCTGGCCGAGTTCGGGCCCGAGCATCTGGCGCGCGTCGGGCAGACCCCGACGCAGTGGTTCAAGGCGTTCGGCGATGCGGGCTTTACGCCCTACATGATCGACGAGACCCACGGCGACTGCGTGAAGACCAACGCCAAGGCCGCCGCTAAGGTCGTCTCGGCCAATATCGCCTTCGTACGCAGCGGCGGTGACGCCGAGAAGCGTCTGCTGGGCCGCTAGGACAGTCTGATGAAGATCTGCTGGGTGACGCCCTTCGTCCTGCGCTCGTCGATCGGCCGGGTCAGCGCCGAGGTCGCCAAGCAACTCGCCGCGCGGGGCCACCAGATCGAGATCCTGCGCTGCGAGGACCAGAACGATCCGGCCGAGCCACTGCACCCGACCGCCCTGCCCGTCCACCATTGGCGCGCCTATGACCTGGCGCGGCTGAGGGCGGAGTTTGACGTGGTCGTCGTCAATATCGGCGACAACTACCCCTTCCACGCTGGCGTGTTCGCGATCCTGGACGCCGCGCCGTGCCTAGGGATCTTCCACGACTTCTATATCTACAACCTGTTCTCGGGCTGGCTGCACTACAACGGCCTCGACTATCACCGCCACGACGCCGAGATCGTGGCGACCTATCGCGAGGCTGCGCTTCCCCACGCCGTGGCTGTCCGCTCCGGCCAGATGCTGGACATGGGCGAGATCGCCGCGCACCTGCCCATGACCGAATGGCTGGCCCGCCGCTGCGAGGCCGCGCTCGCCCACGCGCGCTTCTATGCCCCGAAGCTGGAGGCCGCGTGCGTGGGTCCCGTGGCGGTGACGCCCTTGTGCTGTCCAGACCGCGCGACGCCGCCGGGCACGCCGAAAGCCAAGTCACAGCTGACCATCACAACCGTCGGGGTGATGAACCCCAACAAGCGCGTCGCCGACGTCATCCAGGCGCTGGGTGGCTCCGAAGCGTTGAGGGCTTGCGTCTACCGTCTCGTGGGGCCGATCTCCGATGAGGAGCGCGCCCGGCTGGAGGCGCTGGCCGCCGAGGTCGGCTTCGAGAACCTGATCATCGACGGCGCCGTGGACGACGAAACCCTGGACCGCCGGCTCGACGAAGCCGACATCATGGTGGCGCTGCGCAAGCCGGTGCTGGAGGGCGCGTCGGGTTCCGCCTGCGAGGGCATGCTGAGCGGGCGGCCCACGGTCGTGGCGCGCGCCGGCTTCTACGGTGAACTGCCCGACGACCTCGTCTTCAAGATCGACGGCGAGATCGTGGTCGAGGAGCTGCGGTCGACGCTGGAGCGTCTGGTAGCCGACGAGACCCTGCGGCGCGAGACCGGCCAGGCCGCCCGCGCCTGGGCGCTCGAAAACCTCAACGCCGCGCGTTACGCCGAAGCGGTGGAGGCGCTAGCGCAGGCCCAGGTCACCAGCCGCCCCCTGCTGGCGGTCGGTCGGCGGATCGGCGGCGAGCTGAGCGCCATGGGTTTGGCCGAAGGCGACGCCGCCGCCACGCGGATCGGCGCCACCCTGCAGAAGCTGTTCGCCCCGCTGCCCCAGTAGCGGAGCCAGCCCGGCTCAGGCGCTCTTGCTGACCGGCGGCGCGCAGTAGTGGTCCAGAAACGCCTGGTGCTGCGGCAGACGCGACACCGCCCCGGCGATGTTGCGCTTGAGGTCGTCCAGCGCCTGTTTCAACTGCTGCGGCGGCATCAACCGGCCCATGTGGTGATAGGTCTTGGGCATGATCCGCTGGCCCAGCATCACCTGCAGCCACGAGTCGACCTGGAACAGCTCGCCCGGCGCTTGGAAGACCTGGGCGCTTTCCTGGAACAGGGCGATGCGATGCGCCAGGCTGTCGGGGATGTCCATGGTTCGCACCTGGTCCCAGAACGTGCTGTCGGTTCGCTCGGTCACCTTGTAGTGCAGGATGATGAAGTCGCGGATCTTCTCCAGCTCGTCATCGGCCTGGCGGTTGTAGCGATCGATCGCCGCCTGGCTGATCCCGCCGAACGGGAACAGCTGCATCAGGCGCGTGACCCCGATCATGATCAGGTGGATCGAGGTCGACTCCAGCGGCTCGACGAAACCGCTGGAAAGACCCAGCGCCACGACGTTCTTGTCCCAGGTCTTCCGGCGGCGGCCGGTGCGATAGCGGATCAGACGCGGCGAGATCAGGGTCTCGCCCTCGATCTCGCTGGTCAGCATGGCCATCGCCTCGTCGTCCGAGATGTGGTCGCTGCAGTAGACCAGACCGTTGCCCACGCGATGCTGCAGCGGAATCTTCCAGCGCCAGCCCGCCCGGTGGGCGATGGCGCGGGTGTAGGGAACCGCCGGCTCGGTGGAGCGGGTCTGGACCGCCAGCGCGCTGTTGGTCGGCAGCCAGTGGCTCCAGTCTTCATAGCCGGCCTTCAGGGTCTGCTCGATCAGCAGGCCGCGGAAGCCGGTGCAGTCGATGAAGAGGTCGCCCTCGACCAGCTGGCCGGACTCCATGACCAGCGCTTCGACGAAGCCGTCCTTACCGCGCTGGCGGACGCTGGCGATCTTGCCCTCGACGCGGCGGACGCCGTCCGCTTCCGCCATCTTGCGGAGGAACTGGCCGTAGAGACCGGCGTCCAGATGGTAGGCGTAGTTCAGCGGGCTCTCCTCGCCGGTATAGAACCGCTGGGCCTCGGCCGCCTTCAGCTCGAAGCAGTAGTCGCCGAGGTCGCCGCCAAAGCCCTGTGCGACGGCCTGCAGCCAGAAGTGATGGAAGCCGCCCATCCAGGTGGATTTACCGACCTGGCCGAACGAGTGGATGTAGCGATCGCCGATCTCGCCCCAGTTCTCGAACGAAATCCCGAGCTTGAAGGTCGCCTGGGTGGCCCGCATGAACTCGGCTTCGTCGATGCCCAGCAGCGCGTTGAAGGTGCGGGCGGTCGGGATGGTCGACTCGCCGACCCCGACGGTGCCGATGTCCTCGGACTCCACCAGGGTGATGTCCAGCAGCGGGCCCAATTGCCGCGCCAAGGCGGCGGCGGCCATCCAACCAGCCGTGCCGCCGCCGGCGATCACCACCTTGCGGATTGTCTGGGGTTGCATGGTCTCCCCTCCCCTTGGCTAGTCTATCGGTTCAGTCTGTCGAGCAGCCAGGCGCGCAGGCGTCGGGCCTTGAGGTCGTCGAGCGGTCCCAGCGGTCCGCGCGCCGTCTCGGGCAGATGTGCGCCGGCCCGCTCACTGGGGCCGAACACGTAGTAGTCGAACAGGGCCTTCCAGCCCTGCTTCTCGAAATCTGGCCTGTCGCGCAGGCTGAGCAGGCCGTGCATCAGCGTGGTCATCGGCGTGTCCACATAGGCAGGCGTGGTGTTCCACCAGTAGTTCATCAGCACGTTGAACTCGGCCAGGGCCTCGACCTGGTGCCACCATAGCGCGGGGTAGACGAGCACATCGCCTGGCTCCATCTCGGCGACCTGCGCGCTGGCCAACGCCTCACGAAACAGGGGATGACGATCGAAGTCCGGGTTCTCGAAGTCGACCATGCTGACGACCTGGCCGCCCGGCGTCGGCTCCAGCGGGCCGGGATAGAGGTTGGCCACCTGGTCCGGCGGAAACAGCGTGAACCGCCGGCGTCCCACCGCGCAGACGGCGATGTTGTTGGACATGTCGTAGTGGGCTGACGCCACCGTACGGTTGCCCAGCCAAATGCCCGCCATGGGCGGCTGCGGGCCGTAAACCTCCGCCCCCAGGCCCAGGTCGTTCTCGGCCTTCAGGCTTGGGAAATAGGCGTCCAGATCGGTGGAGCCGATGTAGATCGACGGCGCGTCCGCCTGACCCTCGACCGCTTCAATCCGGCGCAGGAAGTCGTCCAGCGGCGCGCGTTCGGCCCGGAAGTTCAAGCCGGTCAGTGTCTCGTCATAGAAGAACCGGCCCTGGATCGCCGGGGCCCCGGTGTAGCCGACGACGCCGACGCCACGATCATGGCCTCTGATGTAGTCCCGAGCGACCTGGGGCGACCGAAGCCCGGCCTGGACAATGGGCCAGTCGCGCACGAGGCCCTTGAACAGCATCGGCGTTTGCCCTGCGAGAACGGCGTCGAACGGGATCTCGCCCGGCGTCGCCACCGTGGCTTCGAGCGTCCGTCGCGCCGTCAGCGCGGTCATGCCAGGCTGGCCCGGCGACGGTTCTTTCGCGCGATCAGATCCTCGATATTGCCCATCGAAGAGACGATCCACTGCGCGGCGCGCAAGAGTCCGGACTGATGCAGGCGCTCGAGGGCCTCGCCGCTCAGGGCGCTCAATCGATCCGGCGCGATGGAATAGACGTCCGGAACGGCGTAGCTGGTATTGTCGTCCAGCTTGATCTCGATATCGATGGGCTCGATCAGCCCGTACTGCTCGAAGGCTGCGAACATCGGGCCGGCGATCTCCAGGCCGTCGTGGATCTGGCCCAAGGTCTGGCTGACCGACTGCAGATACGGCGAATTGCCCCCGGCCGACAGGAACAGTGGCTCGCCCTGGGCGCTGATGCGCGGATGGTCGAGATCGACATGGATCATGGGACGGGGCTCGCCGCCCCGCTCGTCCCGCTGCAGGGCGATCGAGAAGGGGCCACGGCGCTGTACGGCGGGAATGTAGCGCGCGTTCCAGCCAGCCTCGTCGAGGAAAAGGTTCTCGTCCCGATCAAGCCCAAGAAGCGCGACGGCCTGATAGGCGTCTGCGGCGTCCTTGCGGATCAGAATGGGATATTCGCGCTGCGCCGCTTCGAACTCGGTTGGCAGCAGCAGGGTCTGGTTGACGCCGTCGCCATAAGCGACGCCGTGGCCGGCGATCACCCGCAGATCGGCGTGATCAACGTTGTTGAGAAGCACTCGTTTCATGGACGCCTACCCACCCTGGATACGCTTACTTCAAAGGAAGAAAGGGGCCGCCGCAAGCGGCGACCCCATCCTTGCCTCTAGGACTTCCGACTAGAAGCGGTAGCGCGCGCCCAGTAGGATGCGGCGATCCAGCTCTTGAGCGAACCACAGCTGGTTCTCATCGCGAGCGTAGGTCCGCAGGCTTTCCTTGGTCAGGTTGATGCCTTCCAGGGAGATCGCCAGCTTCGGCGTCACGTCGTAGCTGACGCTGATGTCCAGCTGACCGAACGGCGCGGTGTAGACCGGGTTCCGCGAGCCGCCACGGTTGGTGGCGTGCAGGTACTTGTCACGCCAGTTGTAGGCGATCCGCGCCGAGATCCCGTTCTTGTCGTAGATCAGGGTCGCGTTGGCCGTGTCCGACAGACCCAGCAGAGCGAACTGATCTTGCGACGGGCTCGCGCCGTTGTCGAAGCTCACATCGCCGCGCACCATCGTGTAGGCCCCCGACACACCAAAGCCGGTGTCGCCGAAGAAGTGCTGCGCCGCGATTTCGAAGCCGTGGATCTTGCCGGTCTTGTTGTTGATCGGCTTGGAGACCTGGAAGTTGAACAGCGGATCGGTGCTGTTGGGCGAGATATCGACCGCCGCCAGGATCTGGTCCACGAAAGCCTGGTTCAGGTCGCCCGAGACGCCACGGTTGGCCTGGAACTGGGCCTGAGCCGCCGCCGAAGAACCGGTGGTCTGCAGCAGCGCCGTCATCGTGAACAGGTTCACGTCGGTCTGGTCGGCGCCGATGGCCGTCAGGATCGCCTTGGCGGTGCCCGAACGGGTGCCCGCCGCGCCGGAGCTGACGTCACGCAGGCCGAACAGGTTCTGCGAAACGGTGCCGGTGCCCACGAAGTTGTTCACGCGCTTCTCGAAGAAGCCGGCCGTGATGTAGCTGCTGGGCTTATAGTACCACTCGAGCGAGACGTCGAAGTTGTCCGAGATCAGCGGCTCGAGGTCCGGGTTGCCGCTGGTGCCCAGCGGAATGGCGCCGTTGGCCACCGGACGGTTGGGCGTGCCCGCCGTCTGAGCGGCGAACAGGTTGCCGTAGTCCGGACGCGCGATCGTGCGGCTGAACGAGAAGCGACCAACGAGGTTTTCACGCAGGTCGAGGCTGAAATCCAGGGCCGGCAGCAGGTTCGAGTACTTGCCCTCGCCGGCCAGCGGCGCGTAGGTGGCCGCAGTGTCGAGACGGAAGTCGTTGTCCGCCGTCCAGACGATCGCGCTGGGCGTGCGCACCAGCGAGGTCGAGGTGACTTCGGTTTCCTCATAGCGGACGCCCGTCACCAGAGTGGCCGGCATGCCGCCAAGTTCCGACTTCCAGGTCACCTGGGCGTAACCGGCCAGGATGTCTTCGTCGACGCGGTTGTTGGCCTGACCGGTGATCCCCACCGCGTTGCCGCGGGCGACATACGCCTTGGACATCGCGTTGTAGAGGTCGATCGCGTCAGCGCGGAACGACACCAGACCAGCGCCGCTTTGCTTCAGGTCGAACTCGTTGAACTGGCAGGCCATGCAGAAGGCCTTGACCAGACCCGGCGCGTATTGCGCCACGTCGCGCGGGTTCGAGATACCCCAGCTGCCCAGGTCCTGCTGGGTCGAGCTGCCCGCCTGGACCATCTTCGACGTGCGGTAGTTGAAACCGAAGTCGAAGCGGCTGCCGTTGTCGTCGAGGTCATAGGTGACGTCGGCGCGGATTTCCTTGATCTCGTGCTGCTGGCTGTTCGTCCAGGTGCGGGCCACCTGGCTGCCCAGGTCACCGGCGTCCAGAGCGTTGTTGCCGTTGCCACGCGGAGCGGCGTCGTTGATCGTGATCGACTGGACCGGAACCTTGCCGCTGTAGTCGACCGAGTGCGACGAGACGATCGGCGCGCCGATCGAGACCGTCGTCGAGCTGGTGCCGTTCGACGAGTGCGGACCGGAGTCGGCCTTCGACATATGACCGTCCAGCTTGACGCGCAGGCGGTCGGACAGATCCCATTCGGCGCTCAGACCATAGGACTCAAGGGTGTCTTCGTTGCTGCGGTACTGCTGCTCGAAGCCCATGTCCTTGGTGCCGCTGAGCTGCTCTTGCAGCAGCACGGCGGTCGCAACGACGGGATTGTTGTCGAACGTGACCTTGTCGAACGGACGGTTGAACCAGTTGGTGCTGTCGTTGCGGCGTTCGAACGACTTGTTCACGGCGTACAGGGCGTCGGCCGTGATCGTCAGGTTCTCGGTCGGGCGGTACTGCGCCGTCAGCTGACCGTTGATCCGCTCACGCTCGCCTTGCGAGAAGTGGTAGCGGCTGTCGTTCGGGATGGCGACCAGGGTCGAACCGCTGGACGGCGCGCCGGTGATCTGGGTGGCCCCGCCGTTGCGGACGAAGCCGTTGGCCGGATTGATGAAATCCGCATAGGTCCGGATGTTCCAGTCGTTCGACGTCACGCTACGGCTGGTGAAGTCACGCTTCTGGTAGGCGCCGAACAGGGCGATACCGAAGGTGTCGCTGTCATCCGCCCAGTTCAGCAGGCCCGAGACTTCCGGCGTGATCTTGCTGCCGCCCTCGTCGACCTTCTGGTCCATGCTCTGGTCGTAGACGGCCTTGACGCCGATGCTGCCCGTCAGGCCCGGCTTGCCTTCCAGCGGGCGGCGGGTCTTGACGTTGATGGCCGCGCCGATGCCGCCCGACGGAACCGCCGCGCGGCCCGTCTTGTAGACTTCCAGCGTGGTGACGCCTTCCGAGGCGAGGTTCGAGAAGTCGAACGAACGGCTGGTGCCGCCGGCGGTGTCCGACGACTGGTCGCCACCGACCGTGGCGACGTTGGCCGTCGGCATGGTGCGGCCGTTCAGGGTGACGAGGTTGAAGCCGCCGCCGAAGCCGCGAACCGTGACCTGCGAGCCTTCGCCGTTGGTCCGGTCGATCGACACGCCCGTGATCCGCTGCAGGGATTCCGCGAGGTTGGTGTCCGGGAACTTGCCCATGTCTTCGGCGGAGATGGCGTCGACGACGCCCGAATTGGTCCGCTTGATCTCGATCGACCGCTCGAGCGAAGCGCGGATGCCCGTGACGATCACTTCATCAACGGTGGTGTTTTGAGCCTGCTGGGCCAGCACCGGGCTGGCGAACATGGCCGCTGTAATAGCGACGCACGAGGCAGACGCATGCAAGCGACGAAGCCGCTTCATAGCCATTCCCCCTAATTAAGCCCTCTCTGGGGCGCTGTTTTTGTTGCGAGCCGGAAGCATTTCCGGAGCGCTCTTCCCGTTTCGCCACCCGAGTCCAGACTCGAAGCAGAGAACACTAGTTAGCGGTAACATTGGTCTCGGATAGCTGCAATGGCCAATTGACAGCGCTAGCAATCTTTTTTCAAGCGACTTTTTGAGCATATTTTTATGATAAATGAGGCAACCTGCCGGCGAACTCGACGAACGTTTCGCGGCTTGGCTGGCGACGAAGAACGTCGCTATTGCGACATATTTCTCATCCGTAACCGATTACATGACGGCTTCGCGACTGCTCAGGGCGTTACGCAGCAGGACCCCGCCCCTGGCGTGGGCGGCGGTGTCGAGTGCGAAAGGGCACGGAGAGGTCGCACCTCGCCCCCCGCGCTCAAACACAATTCTGCGAAGCCGAGGCCTCCGGCGAACTAGACCGAACGGAACGGCCTAACCGCCCGGGTGCAGCCCAGGCGCTTCCTGCCCCGTCCGCGCGACATACTCAGTGTAGCCGCCGCCATACTGATGGATCCCCTCAGGCGTCAGCTCCAGCACCCGGTTCGACAGAGCGGCCAGGAAGTGGCGGTCGTGCGAGACGAACAGCATGGTCCCCTCGAAGTCGGCCAAGGACGCCACCAGCATCTCCTTGGTCACCATGTCGAGGTGGTTGGTCGGTTCGTCGAGCACGAGCAGGTTCGGCGGATCGAACAGCATCTTGGCCATGACCAGACGCGCCTTCTCGCCGCCCGACAGCACGCGGCAGGGCTTTTCGACGTCGTCGCCCGAGAAGCCGAAACAGCCGGCCAGGGTCCGCAGAGCCCCCTGCCCCGCCTGCGGGAAAGAGCGTTCCAGCGACTCGAAGATGGTTTCTTCGCCGTCCAGAAGATCCATGGAGTGCTGGGCGAAGTAGCCCATCTTGACGCTAGCCCCGATGTTGACGACGCCCTGGTCGGGCTTCGTGTCGCCGGCCACCAGCTTCAGCAGGGTCGACTTGCCCGCGCCGTTGGCGCCCAGCACGGCCCAGCGCTCCTTGCGACGGACCAGGAAGTCGAGATCCTGATAGATCGGCCGCTCGCCATAGCCCTTGTGGACGCCGCGCAGGCTGATCACGTCCTCGCCCGAGCGCGGCGGGGTCTGGAACTCGAACTGCACGGTCTGGCGACGACGCGGGGCCTCGACCCGCTCGATCTTGTCGAGCTTCTTGACCCGGCTCTGCACCTGGGCGGCGTGCGAGGCGCGCGCCTTGAACTTCTCGATGAACTTGATCTCCTTGGCCAGCATGGCCTGCTGGCGCTCGTACTGCGCCTGGCGCTGGGCCTCGCTCAGCGCCCGCTGCTGGTCGTAGAAATCAAGGTCGCCCGAGTAGGTGATCAGCTGGCCAGCGTCGATCTCGATCACCTTGCCGATGATGCGGTTCATGAACGCGCGGTCGTGCGAGGTCATCAGCAGCGCGCCGTCATAGGTCTTGAGGAACGACTCCAGCCAGATCAGGCTTTCCAGATCCAGGTGGTTGGACGGTTCGTCCAGCAGCATGCCGTCGGGCCGCATCAAGAGGATGCGGGCGAGAGCCACGCGCATCTTCCAGCCGCCGGACAACAGGCCGACGTCGGCGTCCATGCGCTCCTGGCTGAAGCTGAGGCCGGCCAGCACCTCGCGGGCGCGGGCCTCCAGCGCATAGCCGTCCAGTTCCTGGAACCGCTCCAGCACCTCTCCATAGCGCTCCATGACGGTGTCCAGCTGGTCGACCTGGTCCGGATCGACCATGGCCGCCTCCAGCGTGGCCATCTCGGCGGCGAGCGCGCTGACGGGGCCGACGCCGTCCATGACGGCGGCGACCGCGCTCTGACCAGACATCTCGCCGACGTCCTGGCTGAAATAGCCGATCCGCATCCCGGCATCGATCGAGACGATGCCGTCGTCGGGCTGCTCCTGGCCGGTGATCATGCGGAACAGGGTGGTCTTGCCCGCGCCGTTGGGGCCGACCAGGCCGACCTTCTCGCCCTTCTGAACGCCCATCGAAGCTTCGATGAACAGGATCTGGTGGCCGTTTTGCTTGGAGATGTTGTCGAGGCGGATCATGGGCGCCCTGCTAACGCGCGCCAGCGCCGAACGCCAGGGAAACCGGCACGAAATCCGGGATCGCCGGGCCGCGCCGCAGCGTCGGCGGCACTGCTCCCGCCCGCCCTGTGGACCACGGGCGGGCGGGAGCGTCGCAAGGTCTAGAAGTTGAAGCGCACGCCGGCGACGTAGCGCGGGCCGAACTTCTCGTACTCGATCGGGTAGCGGCTCTGGTCGCCGTAGCGACGGGCGCCGGCGTTGGTCAGGTTGCTGGCGTCGAAGAACACTTCGATGTTGCTGTTGACCTGGTAGCGGGCCGAGAAGTCCAGCTCCTCGTCGCTATCCCAGAAGATGTCGCCGTTGTCCGAGGGAACCACAGCGCCGTTGACGACGCGGTAGGAGCCCACCGACTGCCCCCACGGCGTGCGGTACTGGTAGGCCAGACGCATGGTCAGGCCGTACTTTTCGTAGATGGCCTGGACGTTGTAGACGGCGTCCGAGGCGCCTAGCACCGAGATGGTGCGGGCCGGCACGCCGCCGACCGACGGCAGGGTCACTTCCGACGAGGTCCAGGCGCCCGACAGACGGGTCCCGAAGCCGCCCAGCCAGGCCGGCAGGTCGCGCGACTGGACGAACGTTTCCGCCGTGCCCGAGAAGAAGACTTCAAAGCCCTTGATGTGACCTTCGCCGGCGTTGCCAATGCCCGTGTAGGCATAGCCCGAACGGTCGACGCCGCCGCTGTTCAGGGTGGTTTCGCCAAACACGCGCGAGGTCTGCACCAGGACGTCCTTCAGGTCCTTGTAGAACACGCCCGCCGAGAGGAACGTCTCGCGACCGGCGTACCATTCCAGGTAGGTGTCCAGACCGACCTGGCGCTCGGGCTTGGCGTAGGGGTTGCCGCCCGAAACCGTCTGGTTGGAGTCGCTGAAGGTGTAGTTCGGGCGCAGATCGTCGAAGTCGGCGCGCGAGGCCGAGGTCGTCAGGCCGACACGCAGCTTCAGGTCTTCGCGCAGGTTCCAGTTCAGGTGCGCGCTCGGATAATACAGCGTGTCGTCGCTCGACACCTTGATCAGGCTTGAACCGACAAAGGCTTGGCCTTCGTTTTCGATGTGCTCGACGCGCGCGCCGTAGACGAGGCTACCCCAATCGAAACGCGTGGTGGCCATCGCATAGCCGGCGGTGATCGTCTCGCCCACGCGCCAGTAGTTAGCCCGGGTGTCGTTCTTGCTCGCCTGACCCGACTTCACCAACTGGTCGACGAACTGCGTCGTCCCCTCCTTGTTGGTGTAGCGGAAGCTGTAGTTCAGGTTCTGGCTGCCCAGATAGTCGATGTTGGTGGCGTATTGCCCCCAGGTCGGCACGCCCGAGCCCGAATAGGCGCGGGTGAAGCTGCTTTCACGCGACTTCTTGGTGCGCGAGGTCCACAGACCGCCGAACTCGAACTTGGTCTCGCGACCGAACAGTTCGCTCTCGTAGTCGAAGTCCGCCTTGGCCGTGTAGGCGCCGGTGAAGTCGCCGCCCTTGAGCATGCCGGCGCTGGTCAGCGGAAACTGGAAGTCCTCGATATTGGTGACCTGAGCGCCCTTGGTGCGCGCCGTCGTCGTGCCGCCCGTCTGGAACAGGCGCACGGTGTTCACGTCGCCGTTGCGGAAGTCGTACTCGACGGTCGGACGTAGCGAGAAGGTCGACGGGCTCTGGAAGGCCATCGTCACCGGGGTGTCACGGCCGTCCTGAGTGTAGGTGTAGTTCAGGCGCCAAGACGCACCCAGCTTGCCCCACTTGTGCTCGCCGCCCACCGTGTTTGTGGACATGCCTTCCTTGGTGTTGCGGTAGTCGATGCGGGCGTTGATGCGCGCGCCGTAGACCGTGCCGGAGGTTGGGTCATTGCCGTTGATATAGGCGGCGCTGGTGTAGCCGTTACCGGCCGCGTCCGTGCCCTGATCCAGGCGGAAAATGAAGTTATCGCGCAGCTCGTCGTCATTGTAATAGGTGTTGATCGTGCTGACGAAGATCGAGTTGTTGTCGTCGAACTTGTAGTCGGCGCGGACCGAGGCCGACATGTTGCGACGGGTCAGGCGGTAGTGCTTGTTCTCATGCTCGCGCGCGAAGTGCTTGTTCGGATCGACCGTGTTCGACAGATAGGGATCCGTTTCCCAGTTGTCGGTCGCCATTTCGCGCGAATAGTACGAGGCTTGGGCCACGATCCCCAGCTTGTCGCCGAACACGTTCGAATAGACGAGATTGCTGTCCAGCTCGTCGCCGCCGCCCAGCTTCACGCGGCCAACGCCCAGCTTGCCGGTGATCTTCTGGCCCTTGTAGTCAAAGGCGCGACGGGTGCGGATGTCGACATTGCCCGCGACCGTGTCGCCCGGCATCGACGGGACGATGGCCTTCTCGACCGTGATCAGGCTGGCGATCGCCGAGGGGATGTTGTCGAAGCGGGACGCGCGGCCTTCGGGGCTGACGACGCTCAGGCCGTCGAACGACAGCGTGGTCCAGTAGACCGGCGCGCCGCGCAGGTTCACGTAACGGGCCTGCCCCTGGTCGCGCTCGATCGCCACGCCCGGCAGACGGCCCACCGCGAAGGCGATGTTCTGGTCCGGCAGGTCGCCGATGGCGTCGGCCGACAGGACGCTGATCAGGGAGTCCGAAGCCTTCTGGATCTGCATCGCCGCAGCCTGGCTCTCGGCCAGCGGGCGACGGGCGGTGACGACCACGTTGCTGACGGCGTTCGCTTCTTCGGTCGCGCCGGTCGTGTTGTCCGCCGCCTGAGCGACGCCCGAGATCGCAACGACCGAGATCGCCAGAAGACTAGCGCGACGCATAAGCGCCACTTTCGAGCGGTTGAACATGGGTACCCCCGTTTGGCGTCATGGCGACGCTCCTTGAGGGGGCGTGTTAGCGGCGGGGGATCACGGTGAGACGACAGTCACGTGACGGAGCGACCGCACTTTAATGGCAGTTTGAATACAGCGGGCTGTTACAGAAACGACATGCACTGCGTCTAAAGCCGCGAGACCTGTCATTCGTCCCTACGGGACGGCGCGCGGCGAGGACGTGATGCACCGACTTATGCTGGCCGGCAGCCTGCTGGCCCTGAACCTGGCGTCCGCCGCCGCCGCCCAAAGCCCCGCTCCACCCCCCTCGGCGCCCATCAGCCGCGCCACGGCCCCGTTGGCGCAGGGCGGCGCGAATGGCGTGGTCTTCATTCCCGACGCCAAGCGTCCTGACGGCGGTGTGATCGTCGCCAGCGGCGAGCTGGGCGGTCTTCAGTTCTTCGGCCTCGACGGCCAAGCGCTGATGGCGGTTCCGGGCGGCGAGATCCAGGCGGTCGACGCGCGCGCCGACCAGCAGCGCACGCTGATCGCCGCCCTCGACAGCCAGGCTGGCCGCTTGCGCCTGTTCGCCCGCGACAACGCCAGCGGCGCCGTGACGCCGGTCGACGCCCGCGAGATCAAGCTCGGCTTCTCGGGCGAGGGCCTGTGCCTCTATCGCAGCGCGCGCGATAACGCGCTCTACGCCTATGCGATGGGCCGCAGCGGTGAGCTCGATCAGTGGCTGCTCTACCCCCTGGCGGATGGAAAGCTGGACGGCCGCGTCGTGCGCCGCCTCCGCCTGTCGTCGGAAGCCAAGTTCTGCGTCGCCGACGACAAGACGGGCGCGCTGTACGTCGCCCAGCAGGACGTCGGCGTCTGGCGCTACGACGCCGATCCCGAGGCCGAGCCGATCCCGGTCATTGTCGACATCAATCGCCTGGGCCGCATCGCCAGCGAGGTCGGCGGCCTCGCCCTGGTCGACGGCGGCCCGTCCGCCAGCTTCCTGATCGCCGCCAATACCGGCGCAGGCGACTACAATGTCTATGACCGCAACGCGCAGGATCGCTGGATTGGCGCGTTCCGGCTCGGCGGCGACGGTCCCGCGATCGAGGAGGCCGCCGGCCTGTTCGCGACCCGCGCGCCGATCGGGACCGCGTTCGCCGGCGGCGTCCTGCTGCTCGCCGACGACGCCAACAAGGACCCTGACGTCAAGGTCGTCAGCTGGGCTGAGGTCGCCAAGGCCCTGAACTTGCCGCTAGGCCAGGCTGGCGGAGCTCATCCCCCGAAGCAGCTGGCGCTCGTGCGCCCGACCATGGAGACCCAGCCGGTCAGCAACGACGGCGACGCCGCCGACGATCCGGCGATCTGGGTTCACCCCACCGACCCGGCCCAGAGCGTCATTATCGCCACCGACAAGAAGGGCGGCCTTCTGGTCTATGACCTTGCCGGCAAGCCGCTACAGTACCTGCCCGACGGCAAGATGAACAATGTCGACCTGCGCGACGGCTTCAAGCTGGGCGGCGAGACGGTGACCCTTGTCGCCGCCAGCGATCGCACCCGCCGCGCGATCGCGCTCTACACGCTGGATCCCAAGAACCGCCTGCTGACCAATGTCGCCGACGGCGTCCAGGCCAGCGGCCTTTCCGATCCCTACGGCCTGTGCCTCTACAAAGACCGCAAGGGCCGGGTCTCGGTGTTCGTCAGCGATCCCGACGGTCTGGTGCGGCAGTACAGCCTGACCGCCACCAAGTCCGGCAAGGTCGCCGCCAGGCCGGTGCGCGACGTCAAGTTCGGCACCCAGACCGAGGGCTGCGTCGCCGACGACGAGACCGGCGCGCTCTATGTCGCCGAAGAGGACGCAGCGCTCTGGAAGCTGGGCGCCGACGCCAGCGCCGGAACCGCCCGCAAGGCGATCGCCCGCATCGCCGACATGCCCGCGCTGAAGGCCGACCTGGAAGGGATCGGCCTCTACAAGCAGCCCAAGGGCAAGGGCTATCTGGTCCTGTCCAGCCAGGGCGACAACACCTACGCCGTGTTCCGCCGCGAGGGCGACAACGCCTATGTCGGCAGCTTTACGGTCGGCGCCGACGGAGAGACCGGCATCGACGGGATCTCGGAGACCGACGGCCTGGACGTCACCAGCGCCTCGCTCGGCGCAGGCCTGGAGTTCGGCGCCTTCGTCGCCCAAGACGGCCGCAACATCTCTCCGCCCCAGACCCAGAACTTCAAGCTGGTGCCCTGGTCGGCGATCGCGGCGAAGCTGGGGCTGTAGGAGCCGGGGCCACGGCGCTGCGCCAATAGCGGTCATCTGGATGCCTCCGAGAACTAGAGCATTTTTCGAGCGAAGTGGTTCCGGTTCGCGTGAAGAAAAATGGGCCAAACAAAAGATTAGAGCTCACGGCCTGACGCAGTCAGGTCGTGAGCTCTAGACGTTCGGCGATCGGGTCGGGCGGCTAGTCCACGGCGTCGGCCCACGCGGCGGCGCGGCGGGCGGCGACCTTGTCGAAGACCAGGCCGGAAGCCCGCATCTCCACCTCCACCGAGGCCGCGTAGGGGTTCGGCACGACCGCGTCCGCGAGCCCCACCCACTGGTTGCGATACTTGGCGCCCGCCAGCCGTTCGATCTTACTCAATTTGCCATCGCAGTCGAAATGGAAGTCGGCTTGGGTGAAGGTCAGGTCCTTGCCGCCGATGGCCAGCCCGACATAGGGGATGAGGCCCGAAGGGTTCGTGCGCGCATTGACCTGGAAGTAGCGCCACAAGGTTTCGCCCGTCGGGTCGGCGATCACCGCCATGTGGGGCTGGCCGAAGCTTTCGAAGACCTGTTGCTTGGTGGTGTGGCCCGGCTCCAGGCGCTGGAACCGACTGACCTCATTGACCGCCTGGGGACCGGCGTGAGTCGCGCAGCCGCTGAGCATGGCCGAGGCCAGGAGGACGGCGATGACGAGAACATTGTTCATGGTCGTCTCCTTCAGGCCGGGCGCGGGCGCGATCTGGGTGAATGCAGGGTGCTGAGCAGGCCGGCGGCCAGGGTCAGGACCGCACCGACGGCCAGGCCGATCCTTGGCGCGATCTCGACCGGCGCGGCGTTGAACAGCAGGGTCATGACGAGCACGCCGGTCGTCTGGCCGGTCAGGCGGGCCATGCCCTGCAGTCCGCCGGCGGCGCCGCTGCGGGCCTGCGGGGCGGACAGGAACATGTTGCGGTTGTTGGTGACTTGGAAGAGGCCGAAGCCCAGCCCGCACAGCATGACCATCGGCATGACGGTGACGGGGGCGCCGGCCAGCGGCCAGGCCGAGGCCGCAAACAAGCCCGCCGAGAGAAGGGCGCAGCCCGCCGCGCAGAGCCAGGCCGTCGAGCCCGGGCTCGCCAACCGGCCAGCGAAGGTCGCCGACACCGCCACCATCAGCGACCAGGGCGTGATATAGAGGCCGGTCGCTAGGGGCGTCAGGCCCAGTACGTGCTGCAGGTAGAACGGCAGGGCGACGAGGCCGGCGGCCTGGCCGGTGAAGCAGCAGATCGAGGCGATCACCGACAGGCGGAAAGACGGCGCCTGCAGCAGGTCGAGCGGGATGAGCGGCGAGGCCTTGGGCCGCTCGCGCTGGAGCAGGCTCCTGAAGCTGAGCGCCCCACCGGTCAGGAGCATAGCGGCGATGACCGGTTGGCGAGACAGAGCCTCCGCGCCCGCGATCAGTAGCGCGAAGGCGGTCATGTTCAACGCGATACTGACGAGGTCCAAACCGCGCGACGAGCCCGGCTTGGCCGGAAGGGCGCACGCCGCGCCCAGGACCAGCACGCCGATCGGCAGGTTCAACGCGAACAGCCAGGGCCAGCTGGTATAGGAAAGGACTAGCGCCCCGACTGAAGGGCCGGCGGCCGAAGTCAGGGCGATGACCAGGGCGTTCCAGCCGATGGCGTCGCCCAGCTTCTCGGGCGGCACGACCGTCCGCAGCAGGGCCACGCCCAGGGCCATGACCGCGGATGCGCCAAGGCCTTGGGCGAAGCGCGCGGCGACCAGCCAGCTCAAGGTCGGCGCGGTCGCACAGAGCCCGGAGGCCAGCGTGAACAGGGCCAAGCCGCCGATGAACACCCGCCGATAGCCCAGACTCTCGCCCAGGGCCGCGCAGGGTAGCAGCGCCATCACCAAGGCGGCCTGGTAGGCCGTCACGACGAGCACCGACGCGGCCGCAGTCACATGCAGCGAGCGCGACAGGGTCGGCAGCGCGACATTGACGATCGCCGCGTCCAGCACCACCAGCACAAGGGCCGCCAGCACCGAGCCGATCGCCAGTCTCTTGCCCAGCGTCCAGATCATGACGCGCGGATCGTCCAGACGCCGTCCCGCTCGACGAAGCGGGTGACCCGGCCCTCTTCCTTGTCTTCCTTGGTCAGGTCGCGCTCGGTGAAGCGGAAGAGCAAGGCGGGACCCGCCACGCACCGGGTGTCGTGGACGTCGCCAGGCAGGTAAGCCATGGCCTTGCCCGCGAACACCTGGGCCGCATCCCGGCGGACCAGGCGCACCCCGTGATCCTCAGCCTCAATCGGGGCGTAGGTACACATCTCCATATCGCCGCTCTGGACGCCGTAGAGCACCCAGCTGCGGCCATGGTCGTGGGGGCTGCGATAGAGGCCGGCGTCCTCGGCGTGGGCCAGCAGCACGAACCCGTGGTCGGGATCGCGATAGAGCTCCCGCCGGGCGGGACGGTCCTCTATCAAGGATGCCAGCCAAGGTTCGGTGGGCGCGGCCTGGAGAAGGGCCTCCAGGTGGGCGTGGCAATCGGCGACGACCTCCGTGGTTAGGGGCCCCCATGAGGTTCGGACGCGAGCGACGAAGGTTTCGAGGGCGTTCTGCGTCATAGGCTTTCCTTTCAGGCGCTGGGAAGCGTTGATGGAAAGCTAGTCGCGCCCCTGACCTGCCGGAACGCGCACTGTTCTCACTAAGTCATTGCGTTTGACGCCATGCTCGATGTGCATGCTAGGCTCCTCAAATGCAGATCCCCGATCTGAACCTGCTGGTGACGCTGGACGTGCTGTTAGCCGAGGGCAGCGTCACGCGGGCCGCCAAGCGCCTGCAGCTCAGCCCCTCCGCCATGAGCCGCGCGCTGGCGCGCTTGCGCGAGGTCACCGGCGACCCGCTGCTGGTGAGGGCCGGACGCGAGCTCGTGCCCACGCCTCGGGCCATCGCACTTCGCGACCATGTCGGCCAGTTGGTTCAGGACGCCCAGGCCGTTCTGCGGCCTGTCGAGGCGCTCGATCTCCTGCAGGTGAAACGCGCCTTCACCCTGCGCACCAGCGAGGGGTTCGTGGAGACTTTCGGACCGGCGCTGATCGAGCGGCTCGCAACCGACGCCCCTGGGATGCAGCTGCGCTTCGTCCAGAAGCCCGACAAGGACAGCAGGCCGCTCCGCGACGGCCTGATCGATCTGGAGACCGGAGTGGTGGAGGGTGACACCGGGCCCGAGCTACGCACCCAGGTGCTGTTCCGCGATCGCTACATCGGCGTCGTGCGCCTAGGGCACGCTCTGGCGACAGGCCCGATGACGCCGGCGCGTTACGCGTCCGAACGCCACGTGGCCGTGTCGCGCGATGCGCTGGCCAAGGGCCTGATCGACGATGCGCTGGCCCGCGACGGTGTCGTGCGCGAGGTCGTCACGATCGTGGGAGGGTTCGCCACGGCGATCTCCTTGGCCAGGTCCTCAGGCTTGGTCGCCACCGTCCCCGAGCGGCACACGGAAGGCCTGCGGGAGGGGCTGGTCAGCTTCGCCCTGCCCATGCCAGTAGCCGAGTTCTCGGTGTCGTTGCTCTGGCATCCGCGTATGGAGGCTGACCCCGCCCATCGCTGGCTGCGGGCCCGCGTGCGGGAGGTCTGCGCTGACCCGGCAGCCTAGGGTGTACGAGGAGCGGGACGCCGGAAGCGGCTGACTCCCGTCAGAAGCGCCAGGAGGGCAAGCAAGCCTGGAAGACTGGCTCCAGTCCGAAGGCGCCGCCGGTCAGCCAGCCTGGCGCGGCCTGGAAGCTTAGGATCAGCAGGCTGGGCTCGCTTTCGCCGCTAACGCGCCGGGAAGATACTTACGACGTGCTGTCGGATATCAAGATCACCGAAAACGAGGACGTTTTTGGTGCCCTCGTGGACGCCATCGAAGACAACGGCTGGGTCGAGCGCGACTTCTACGTTGGCGACAAGAGCCGACGCCTGAGCGGGGGGAGTTTATCAAGACGGTCAGCACGGACGCTGATCTGATCCGGATTCGGATCGGCCCGGAGGCGTACACCAAGGCCACGGAGATCGGCTTCCTCGACCGCGATCGTGGATCTTGCTGCGCAAAAGTGGTGTTGACCGCACCCAATTGGTGTACTAGTGAATTAGTACACCAATTGGACGCCCATCCTTGCATTTCTCCATCAACCCTTCGGACAGTCGCCCCATCTACGTCCAGATCGTGGACGAGGTGCGGCGTGGCATGGCCGCTGGCGCGCTGGTCAGCGGAGATCCTCTGCCGTCCGTTCGCCAGTTGGCCGCCAACTTGAAGGTCAATCCCAACACGGTGGCCCAAGCCTACCGCGAACTAGAGCGCGAGGGGCTGGCCTATGTGCAGCGCGGTCAGGGCACCTTCGTCGGATCGGCGCGACAGATCGACGACGATCGCACAGCACTGGCCCATGAACTCGCGCAACGCTCGCTGGTAGAGGCCGCGCGCCTCGGCCTGAACCCGGAACAGTTCATTCAGGCGATCCGTACGGTCGCCGCCTCGAAAGCCCCGCTCAAATGACCATGCCTCATGTCGCCATGGACCCGCCCTTGCGCGATCCGGCGAGCGGCGACGGCGGCTTCGCCGTCGCGACCCGCGCCCTGTCCAAACGCTATGGGCGCTCGACCGCGCTGACGGATATCGATCTCCTGGTCCCCCAAGGCGCCGTTTACATGCTGGCGGGCGAGAACGGAGCCGGGAAATCCACCCTGCTGCGCCTTCTGCTGAACCTGGAGCGGCCGACCGGCGGCCAGGCCGAGGTCGCGGGCCTTACGGCCGACCAGCACGGCGCCCGCGTTCGTGCTCGCGTCGGGTATGTGCCGGAAGACTTCGGCATGGGCCCGCGCTGGATGACCATCGGGCGCTGTTTCGCCGAGCTGGCCGTCTACTTTCCGGCCTGGGACGCTGAGTACGCCGCCGCTCTGTGTCGGCGCCTCGACGTCGATGTCTCGCGACGGATCGGACAGTTGTCCAAAGGGCAGGCGCGGCGCGCGCAGATCGTCGCCGCCCTGGCGCACCGCCCGCCGGTATTGCTGCTGGACGAGCCCAGCGACGGCCTGGACCCGGCAGCGCGCGACACGGTGCTGGAGCTGATCTCGGATCACCTGTCCCAGACCGGCTGCACCATTCTGGCGTCCACGCACCTGATCTACGAGCTGGACGCCCTGGCCGATCAGGTCGGGGTTCTGTCGCAGGGGCGTCTGACGGCGCAGATGTCGCGCGACGCCCTGCGCGAGACCCTGAAAAGCTATCGCATTCGCGGTCCCGAAGGCTGGGAGACCGCGCCCAACATTCCCGGCGTCCTGCATCGCGGTCAGTTTGGTCGCGAGCACAACTGGGTCATCCGCGGCGACAAGGCCGACATCGTCGGACGCATCGCCCAATCCGGCGGCGAGGTCAGGGAAATCGCCCCGCTCAATCTCCACGACGCTGTCGTCCATCTGTTGCGCCAGGGAGCGACGTCATGAACGCCAATATCCGCCACGAACCGCCCAGCACGGACGCCGTCCTCCAACTGCAGCTCAGAAAAGTCGGCCGTATCCTGCGTCCCGAGCTGATCGGCCTGGCCGTGCTGCTCAGCCCCACGCTCATCCTGGCCCTGGCTCTGCTGATGCGCCGCGACGCCTCCCTAGACTATCCCCTCGAACTCAATTTCCTCCTGTCCACAGGGGCGTTCCTTCTGCCCTTCAGACTCTGGAATGAAGCGCGGCTTTTCGGTCGCGGCGACTTCCAGGTCATGCCCGTCGAGCGTCGCAGGCATGTCCTGATCGGCGTCGGCGCCGGCGCGGTCTGGGCCCTGGGCCTGACCGCCGGCATCGTCCTGCTCTTCAACCTCCTGGCGCTCGCGGCGGGTTCGCGGACGATCGGGAGCAGCGCCTGGCAGTGGCTGGTTCCGCTAGGCGGTGTGGCGGCTGCCTATCTGCTGGGTAGCGGCGTGGTCCTGGCTGTGAGACATTCCCTGCGCTGGACCGGCGGCGTGGTCTTGGCCTGCGTGGTACTTTCGGCCCTCGACCTCAGCGCTCCCTTTGAACCGTTGGCTCACGCGGTCTTCCGCGGCGATCTGGGGCTGGAGCGCGTCCTGAGCGGCGGCGCCTCGAGCCTGACCTGGGTCATGGCGCTTATGCTCTGGTTCGCTCTGGGCCTGATCGCGGTCGCCCTAGCCTCCCTGCGTCACCGAGAGGGCTGAGAGTGACATCCCTGACTTATGACGCCCGGGCTGGACCGCTGTTTGCCCCCTCCAGGCCGTCGCCGTAGCGCCGCCGCCTTCCGATCTCCAACGTCTGCCTGCTGATCGACCGGGCGGCATCGTGCCGCCCTGCACGATCCCGCTTGCCCTAGCACCCGCCGGGATCCTCGGCGGCTTCTCAGCGCGAGCCCGTGGCCCGTGACCGGCCTCGTCGTCGCCATGCAGCGGCGGCGGCGAGGCGCCTGACTTCCTCTCCCTTCATTCGAGGTTTCCCATGACACGCTCAAAAGCGCGCCTTTCCGCATGCCTGGTGTCCAGCATTGTCCTGGCGCTGGCCATGGCGCCCGCCGCCGTCTCAGCGCCCGCCGCTGGGGCCTCGGCGGTCCGGTCCGCGACCTACAGCGCCGCACAATTCTTCGAGACGATCGACTATCGGTTGGCCGGCGGCTCTGGTCTCGCCTTCTCGCACGACGGGCGGTTCGTTCTCACGACCAGCGACCGATCAGGTGTTTACAACGCCTACGCCGTCCCGGTGCAAGGCGGAGCGCCCATCGCGCTGACAACCTCGACCACCAACACGACCCAAGCTCTGAGCTGGTTCCCCAAGGACGGGCGCATTCTCGTGATCTCGGATAAGGGCGGCGACGAACGCGCCCGTCTCTATGTCCGTGAACTGGACGGCAGCCTGCGCGACCTGACGCCGGAAGGTCGGATCACGTCGGACCTTGTGGGCTGGAGCGGCGATCGGTCCACGATGTGGATCGCCTCTACGGCGCCGGATCGTCGCGCCCCGGACATTTTCGCGGTCGATCCGGCGACCTATGAGAGTCGGCTGCTGTTCCAGAACCCCGGCATGTTGATCGAAGCCATTTCGCCCGACGGACGCTGGGTGGCTCTCCGCCGGCAATCTGGCTCGGCAGACAGCGACGTCTATCTCGCCGACCTGTCCGACGGAGGCAAACCGCGCTTGATCACGCCTCATGAGGGAATGGTCCGTCACCAAGTCTACGACTTCACGCCAGACTCTTCGGCGCTGATTTTCGGTTCCGACGCTGAGGGAGAATTTGGACGGACCTATCGCTACACCTTGGCCAGTGGCGCGGTCGCCGAGGATCTAAAGGGCGACTGGGACGTCACCGCCGCCCAATTTTCCCCGTCGGGCCGCTATCGGGTGTCAGCCTTCAACGCCGACGCCCGAACGGAAATGAGCGTCACCGACATGAAGACCGGGGCGCCGATCGATCTAAAAGACCTCCCGATTGGCGATATCGGCGCGGTGCGCTTCCGTGCGGACGAAAAGCAGGTCGTCTTTACGGTGTCGTCCTCCACCTCGCCGGCGGATGTGTTCGTCGCCGACCTGAAAACCGGAAAGACCCGACGGCTGACCCGGGCGCTGAACCCCGCGATGAAGGAAAGCGACCTCGTCGAGGCCGTGGTCATTCGCTATCAAGGTGAGGGCGGCGTGACGATCCCGGCCAACCTCTATCGCCCCAAGGGTGCGACCGCCTCCGCGCCGGTCCCCGGCGTGGTGATGGTCCATGGCGGGCCAGGCGGACAAGCGCGCCGGGACTATTCGGCGATCATCCAGCATCTGGTCAATCACGGCTATGCGGTTCTGGCGGTCAACAATCGAGGCTCGTCGGGCTACGGCAAGACCTTTTTCCGGATGGACAACCGGGCGCACGGCGAGGCCGACCTGCGCGACGTGATCGCCGGCGGCCAATGGCTGCGCGACCAGGACTGGATCACCGATGACAAGGTTGCGGTCATGGGCGGATCCTATGGCGGCTACTTGGCCCTGGCCGCCATGACCTTCCATCCTCAGTCATTCGAGGCGGCGATCGACATTTTCGGCGTCACCAACTGGACCCGCACCCTGAATGAGGCCGCGCGCCTGCCTGAATCTCGGCGCACGGCTCTCTACGACGAGATGGGCGATCCCGCGACCGACGCCGAGCGTCACCGGCGTATCTCGCCGCTGTTTCATGCCGCGAATATCGTCAAGCCGCTGCTGGTGATGCAGGGCGCGAACGACCCCCGCGTCCTCAAGATCGAAAGCGACGAGCTCGTCGCCGCGGTGAAGGCTAACGGGACACCGGTCGAATATGTGGTCTTTCCCGACGAAGGGCACGGCTTCCGGAAACGCGAAAACCGGATCAAGGCGCAGGAAACCTACCTGAAATTCCTGGATCGCTACGTGCGTTCGCTGACCTGCCCCTGAACTTTCACCCAGTGGCGACTAGAGTCTCCAGGTTGGTTACGCCGTCTGGCGCGGTGGAAGCAACAGGCCGGCGCGCGGAGCTTAGCGACGGCGCAGCGGGACGGCCTGTTGCGATCAGGTGCGCGGCATAGGCCGCGGGGGTCTGGTAGCCGATCGACGAGTGCGGGCGGCGGGCCCTACCATTTTTTCGACAGCAGCTCCTGCAGCGCCGCCTTGTCCAGCATGGCGTCGGCCAGCAGCCGCTTGAGCTTGGCGTTCTCGTCCTCCAGCGTCCGCAGCCGCTGAGCCTCCGACACGCTCATCCCGCCGAACTTGGCCTTCCAGGCGTAGATCGTGCCTTCCGAAACCCCATGCTTGCGGGCCAGCTCGCCCGCCTTGGCCCCAGCCTCGTTCTCCCGAAGAATCCCGATGATCTGCTCTTCGGTAAATCTCGCTCGCTTCACGT
Source organism: Caulobacter sp. BE264 (assembly GCF_031457805.1). Classification (NCBI taxonomy): domain Bacteria; kingdom Pseudomonadati; phylum Pseudomonadota; class Alphaproteobacteria; order Caulobacterales; family Caulobacteraceae; genus Caulobacter; species Caulobacter sp. BE264. The sequence continues at coordinate 390,893 of NZ_JAVDXI010000002.1, forward strand.
CCGTCCTCTCAAGGTTCGGACTCTAGCGCCGCGTGGAGGAAATTCTCAGGGGCAGGTCAGTTTGCAGGGATTGTGTGGCGGTGAGAGAGTCCGCCAAACCAGTAGTCCCATACCGCATCATACGTGCCCGCCGCGCCCCATTATCCATCTGATTACATAGAGAAATCTAGAACGACGCTCCCGCGTTGTCTCTCGACGTCCCATCAAATTTCAGGTACAAAACAGGACCGAAAGTGGGGCCCAAAGTGGGGCCGAAATTGGAGTGCGGCCGATTTCGTCAGGACGACAGACCGGGGTTGCCCGAAGTGGGGCCGAGGGACTGTTTGAAAGTGGGGCCGGCCTAAGTTGGAGGTTTGGTATGGGACGATCACTCCACAAACTGACCGCGATCCAAGCGGCGAAGCTGAAGGTGCCCGGTCGGCATTCCGACGGCGGCGGTCTGTACCTTTCGATCGATGACAGCGGCCGGCGACGCTGGGTGTTCATCTACACGCGCGGGGGTAGGCGCACGGAATTGGGCCTGGGCGGCGGACGCGATCTGTCGCTCGCCAACGCCCGCGTCGAGGCGGCAGCGTTCCGGGCCATGCTCGCGGACGGCCTCGATCCCAAGGTCGAGCGCGCGAAGGACGACCAGGCACAGACCTTCGGCGCCTGTGCCGACGCCTATGTCGAGGCGATGCGACCGTCATGGCGAAACGAGAAGCACGCCGCGCAGTGGAAGATGACCTTGACCAAGTACGCGGCCCCTATCCGTGAGCGACCGGTCAACGAACTCACCACCCAGGATATCTTGGACGTGCTGCAACCCCTATGGACGCGTACGCCGGAAACCGCCGAACGCCTGCGTGGCCGGATGGAGAACGTATTGGACGCCGCCAAGGCCAAAGGTTTGCGTACAGGCGAGAACCCGGCTCGTTGGCGCGGCCACCTCAACCAGCTACTACCCAAGCGCCAGAGATTGGCGCGCGGCCATCATGCCGCGCTGGCCTACGATCTAGTCCCCGACTTCATGGCTAATCTGCGCACGCGCAGCGCCGTCGCGGCACGCGCGCTGGAGTTCGCGATCCTGACGGCTTCCCGTTCTGGCGAGGTGCTGGGCGCGACATGGAGCGAGATCGATCTGGACAAGAAGGTTTGGGTCATACCGGCGATGCGCATGAAGGCCGGAAGGGAGCACCGCGTGCCGCTATCGGCTCGCGCAATGGAGATTGTCGAAGCGCAGTTTGACGACGGCAAGGGCTACGTGTTCGCCGGGCCGCAGCCTGGAAAACCTCTGTCGTCTATGGCGATGGCGATGCTCCTTCGGCGCATGAAGTCAGACATCACCGTCCATGGCTTCCGCTCTACGTTCCGCGACTGGGCGTCGGAGACGACGGGTTTCTCGCATGAGGTTTGCGAAATGGCGCTGGCTCACACCATCGCCAACAAGGCCGAGGCGGCTTACCGGCGCGGCGACCTGTTCGATAAGCGGCGTAAGCTAATGGAGGCCTGGACGGGTTATTGCGCCGCTCAGAAAGCCGACAAGGTCGTGCAATTACGCCGGGGTAGAGCGGACTGAACTGACGATCCATTTGGCTTTCAAGGTAGAGGGCGCCATCACACAGGACGGCCAGCGCCAGACATCTGCTCAGTCGGCGCCACGCCGATGGACGCGCGCGAGCGGACGTTGGCAACTTCGGAGAAGGGTGGCTTTTGGACGCGATACTTTGGCGCTTAAATTCCAGATGACATCAGGCAAATCAGAAACCCAAACATCGCGACTAAGGCTAATCCCGTATATATTCTGGACCTCTTTAACAGGTCACCATCGGGGAAAAGCGATTTGTACTTCTCTATAACGCGGTTCCGCCTGGACGGATACCATACATATATTGACTCTTGCTCGGAGGGTGGATCGCTTTGATTTATCTGTCGAACAATTTCGTAAACAATGGCGTTCGCGCGCCAACATGCGTACATCGCCGCTGCGAAGCAGGTGGCGGCCAAGGCCAACGGAATGATTACTGAGGGCATTGAGACCTAGCTCTACCGCATGTTCCGGAAGTTAAAAGAGGCATTAGCCAACGTTGAACATGTGACGGGTTTGCTCGTCGTGAGCGGACGTTCCAAACTTCTCAGAAGGGTGGAAGTTGGACCTTAGAGCCAGCGCCGGAGCCAGGAAGGCTTGGATTGTCGCGCTCGCCATCTCATCGCCCGACGCGCGATGATCGGAGCAATGTGATCGTAGCTGTTCCACGTATCAGGAACCTCGTAGAGGTTAGCAACTCGCGGAAATGCCTTCCCGTAGTCCGACAGGTATGAGGCTGCGCCCGAGGCCAGATTCCTATCGGCGCGATAGTAGTCAGCCGCGAAGGCGTTTCCTTCGTCGCTCAAATCTTCGTCGGTGAACTTCTCATCGCACGTCTGAATGAACCAGTGACCCGGTGTCAAAGCTCGCGCCTTCAGAGCATTGGTCGCTTCCGTACTATCGACTTCATGCAGTTCTCCGCCCATGCCGTTGAGCACGCACCAAGCGACGAACATCGCGATATGTGTCGCTCCAGCCTCATCGGGCAGACCGGAAGGAAAATCGCCTCCGTAGTGCCACGAGGCGTCATCATACTTCATGCAACTACTCCACCATCCCGGTAGTGAAGACCGACGTTGTCATCTGCGCAAGCAGACCTCCACCATGGCGGCTCAGGGTCGAGAGCGGGATTCGGCGTCCCGGCGATAAACAGGCCTTCAAGGTGTCCATCGGCGTGGCGCTGAGCGCCAGTCGGCTGGCGTTCTCTATTCAAGGAGCGCCTATTGGTAGGCGGAGCGCGGCTTAAGCCGCACGCCGAGCCCCAGCCTGGCGGAGAGCGGCCGGTCAAGGGGGCGCGAAGCGCATCGCCATCGGCGACGGCGTAGCCGCCCTTGAGGGGGCGATCTCCGTCAGGCCCTATCCTGTTCTTTCTTCCATGCGAAAGCCGGCCGGGTCAGCGATCCAATGATTGATCGCCGATCTTCGAAGAAGATCACCCAGAGGCGCACGGGCTGATCGTTCGGGCCGTCCGCGACCTCGCCAAGCTTGGCGCGCCAAAATGAACCGCCGGGCGCCAAAGCGACGTGCCCGAGCCGACTGGCTGTTGCGCCGCCATGGAAGACTTTGGCTGCTCGACCCCTCGCAGTGGTGGCGTTGCCAATACCGGCGCCTGTGGCGCGGCCAGGGCTTTGATCCGCACAATAGCCAGCAGGTAATGTCTTATGCCGTGATGGCCCTGCGCGGCGACACGCGAGACGTGTTCCTGCTGAGCTGCGTCCAGGCGCTCGATTACGCCCTGATCAGCCGTCACCTGGGCCTAACGGTTGAAGTCGTCCAGGCGCACATGGCCTCGGCGCTCTGCCAGGTCACTTCAACCATCGACTTGATCGAGCGCGCCCGCCCCCGACGCGCCGCCGCGTCTAGCTTGGAGGATCGCCATGTCTGACAGCAAGGATGACCCCTTCGCCGTCTCCCGCCGCGTCTTGATCGGGGCGGCCAGCGCCACGCCGATCCTGGCCAGCGTTGGCGCTGCCTCGCCGCCCGATGACGTCACGGCGCGGTGCGACGAATGGCTGGCGCTCGACGCCGAGATCGACCGGCTGTTGTCGCGCTGGTCGGATCTGGAGAACGCGCTCGTGAAGGAAAGGCGGTGGCGTGAGATGACACCCGATCAGCGTGAGGCCTTGTCGCCCACTGAAGAAATGGACGCCATCGACAAGCAGGTGAAGGGGCTGTTTGAGCACCGACGCCAAGGGCTCGACGCCCTCCCGGCCCTGGTCGCGCGTGACATGCGAGGTGTCGCCAGCAAGCTTCAGGTCGCCGTAAAGGTCATGGACCATGAACGCGGCGACGGCTTTGAGTTGTTTAAGGGCGCGGTGGCCGAGATGCAGCACGTCCGATGCGCCCATTGCGGCGCACCGATTGTCGAAAGTCGCCCGCCGCCGCCGAACGCAAAATGACCCCAATCGCGCCGTTGCAAAGCCTCTCTGTCCCACCAATTTAAAGTTCGACAGCGAGACAAGCCGGTCTTCCCCCGCCGGCCCCCGCGTCCCAAAGCGCAGCGCTCGTGCTCTCCCCCGGCACGAGCGCTGTTCGCATTTTGGGGCGGCCCTCCAGTCAGAACTCCCGTGCCTGCGGCAAGGACGCCAGACAGTCCGACGGCCCTCAAGGGTGCGCGCTTCGCGCGCCTCGCTGCGCGACGGCAAGCCGCCCTTGACCGCCATCGGCCCGCCCGGCCAGGGCTCGGCATGCACTTAAGGAAGGTTCTGGTTCTTGGCCCAGAGTTAGCGTGGCTGAAGCGTTGGTTGTTAACTTCCCGAGTCAGTGCGACGGTCCTGCTCTTATTTGCGAAGTGAAGGGCTGCACTATGGATGAGAAGAACGCCGCGATGATCGGTTTGACCGCTGATGTGGTCGCCGCCTTTGTCGGCAACAACACCGTCGCGGTCGCGGATCTGCCGAACCTGATCAAGACTGTTCACGCCGCCCTGTCCGGCGCCGAGGCCCCGGCGCTTGAAGCGGCCGAGGAAACCGTCAAGCTGACCGCCGGCCAGATCCGCAAGAGCATTACGCCCGACGCCCTGATCAGCTTTCTCGACGGAAAGCCCTACAAGACCTTGAAGCGCCATCTGACCACGCACGGCGTGACGATCGCCGAGTACAAGGCCAGGTTCGGACTGCCCAACGACTACCCGACCACGGCGCCGGCCTACAGCGAAGCGCGTAGCGCGATGGCTAAGGCGCTCGGTCTTGGGCAAGGCGGTCGCAAAGCCAAGGCGCCAGCTAAGGCGCCAACCAAGACCACGAAGGCTCGCGCCAAAAGCGCCTAGGCGGCCACGACCATCAGGTCGCCGGCCTCTCGGCGGCCTGATCGCGTCGCCTTAGCTCACTGGCCCGTCGCCTCGTTGTCGAACGCCCGCTCTCCGCCCCGCCGCCACAGCGCCAGGGTATGGTCGCGATCCTCGCCCTGAAGGCTCAGCGCCAGGGTCAGGAACGCGCCATAAAGCGCAGCGCGATCGTCGCCCGTGAGCTCAACGAGTCCGGCCTTTTGCACGAGGCCGCCCAGTTCGATCAGGTGATGGGTTCGCTCCCGTCGCTGCATCACCCAGACGCGCGTGTCTGTCCTGGCTCGGCGCGCTTCAAGCCGATGTCGCGCCGCCCTAGTTCGGCGGATCGCGTCATGGGTTGTCGCCAGCGCCTGGCGCAGCATCGCCCTTCCCGCCGCGAAAGAACCCCGCGCCGCGTTTGCGCCACTCCGCCTTGCGGGCCGCGTCCTTGCTGTCGACCAGGCCGAGCAGTCCGCCCGCCAGAGTCTCAATGTCCAGAGCGTCGGCTCCAGTGGCGATCACCAGCTCGCCGAGCTGTTTGATCTTCCGATCCTTCAGCATTCGGGCCTTGTCATTGAGCGCTGTCAGTTCGGCATCGAAGTCTCTGGGTTTGCGCATCGCAGTCTCCATGATGGCGGGATGCGCTGAGGATAAAACAATGGCGGCCGGAAGGCTGTAAGGTCGCCGGAACACATTGGGACAGCACGGTCCCTCCCGAGATTTTAATCTTGGAGGGCGCGCTTATACGTCGTGCCGACGTGCGCTTAAGGCAGTAAGTGGTCTGTCGCCATGGCGATCTTCCACTTCTCCGTCAAAGTCATCAGTCGCGCCACCGGGGCCAGCGCCGTGGCCTCGGCCGCCTATCGCTCCGCCTCGCGGCTGCACGACGAGCGGCTGGATCGCGACCACGACTTCACGGGCAAGAGCGGCGTCGTCCATTCCGAGGTCCTGCTGCCGGACGGCACGCCCCAGCATTTGTCTAACCGTGCGGCTCTTTGGAACGCGGTCGAGGCCGGCGAGAAGCGCAAGGACGCCCAGCTCTCCCGCGAGGTCGAGTTCGCTATCCCGCGCGAGATGGACCAGGCCCAAGGGATCGAACTGGCCCGCGACTTCGTGCAGCGCGAGATGGTCGATCGCGGCATGGTCGCCGATCTCAATGTGCATTGGGACATTGGAGCTGACGGCCTGGCCAAGCCCCACGCCCACGTCATGTTGTCGATGCGGGAAGTGAGCGAGGACGGCTTCGGGACTAAGGTCCGCGACTGGAACCGTACCGAGCTGGTCGAGCACTGGCGCGAGGCTTGGGCCGATCACGTCAACGAGCGGCTGGCGCAGCTCGACATCGATGCGCGGATCGATCACCGCAGCCTGGACGCCCAAGGCATCGACCTTGAGCCGCAGAACAAGATCGGTCCGGCCGCCGGACGTAGGGCCGACGAAGGCCTGGAGGCCGATCGTCTCGACGAACACCACGAGATCGCACGGGCCAATGGCGAGCGGATCATCGCTGATCCGCGCATCGCTCTGGACGCCATCACCAAGCAGCAGGCCACCTTCACCCGCCGCGATCTGGCGATGTTCATTCACCGCCACTCGGATGGGAGGGAACAGTTCGACCGCGCCATGGGCGCGGTGCAGGCCTCGCCCGAACTTGTCGCTCTTGGCCAGGACGGGCGCGGCCAGGATCGGTTCACCAGCCGGGAGATGATCGCGGTCGAAGACCGCCTGCATCGCGCTTCGGCTTTGATTGCCGAGCGCCGCGCGCACCGGGTCAGCGAGCTGGATCAGCGCCGCGCTCTGACGCGGGCCGAGCAACGCGGTCTTGTCTTGTCGGGCGAGCAGAAGGCGGCGTTCGAGCACGTGACCCAGACCCGCGATCTGGGCGTGGTGGTCGGCTATGCCGGCACAGGCAAGTCGGCGTTGCTAGGCGTGGCCCGCGAGGCCTGGGAGGATGCCGGCTATCGCGTCCAGGGCCTGGCCTTGTCGGGTATCGCCGCCGAGAACCTGGAGGGCGGATCGGGCATCGCCTCGCGCACCATCGCCAGCCTAGAGCATCAGTGGAGCCAGGGCCGCGAGCTGCTCGACGCGCGCGACGTACTGGTGATCGACGAGGCCGGGATGATCGGCTCGCGGCAGATGGAGCGCCTGCTGTCGGCGGCCGAGAAGGCCGGGGCCAAGGTGGTGTTGGTCGGCGATCCCGAGCAGCTTCAGGCGATCGAGGCCGGCGCGGCGTTCCGGTCGATCGCCGAACGACATAACCATGTCGAGATCACCCAGGTTCGCCGGCAGCATGAGGACTGGCAACGTGACGCGACGCGGCAGTTGGCCACCGGCCGGACGGGCGAGGCGCTGGCGGCTTACACGGCGCGCGGCATGGTCCATGCCGCCGAGACCCGCGACCAGGCGCGCGAGGATCTGGTGGAGCGTTGGGATCGCGACCGTGTGGCCGAGCCGGGCAAGAGTCGGATCATCCTGACCCACACCAATGACGAGGTGCGGGATCTCAATCTGACCGCACGCGATCGGCTGCGTCAGGCCGGCGCCTTGGGCGAGGACGTCACGGTCAAGGCCGAGCGCGGCGACCGTCAGTTCGCGGTCGGCGATCGGCTGATGTTCCTGAAGAACGATCGTGGGCTGGGTGGCGCCGGGGGCGTGAAGAACGGCATGCTGGGCGAGATCGAACAGGTCTCGGCCACCCGAATGACCGTACGTCTCGACGCCGGGCGCTCGGTCGCCTTCGATCTGAAGGACTACGCCCAGGTCGATCACGGCTATGCGGCCACCATCCACAAGAGCCAGGGCGTCACGGTCGATCGCACCCATGTGCTGGCGACGCCGGGCATGGACCGCCACGGCGCCTATGTCGCCCTGTCGCGGCACCGTGAGAGCGTGCAGCTCCACTACGGCCGCGACGAGTTCGAGGATCTCGGCAAGTTGACCCGTGTACTATCGCGGGAACGGGCCAAGGACATGGCCAGCGACTTCGCCGAGCGGCGCGACATTCGCATGCCGGCGTCGATGCGGCCCAAGGAGCCGCCGCAGCGCGAGCGCGGCATGTTCGCCGGGTTCAGGCCGGTCAGTCCCGCGCATCAGCCGGCGGCGCCGGCGCGTGATGATGACCAGCTTGCTCGACGCGCCGCGATCGAGCGCCACGCCCGCGCCGCGGCCGACGTCATGCGCATGAACGACCGCGGCTTGCCGGTGCTCGCCCATCAGCGCCGCGCGCTGGAGCAGGCGCGCGAGGCGATGGGGAAGATCGGTCCGCACGCCGCCAAGGATCTGGAGCGGGCCTATGTCCGTGATCCGGCCTTGGCCGGCGAGACAGCGTCGGGCCGCAAGCAGCGAGCAATCCGCGTCCTTCAGCTTGAGGCCGAGGTTCGCGCCGATCCGCGTCTGCGCGCCGACCGCTTCGTCGAGCGCTGGCAGGGTCTGGAGCGCCAGCGTTCGGCCCTTCATCGCGCGGGCGACATGGCCGGCGAAGGCCAGGTCAAGGACCGCATGGGCGCGATGGCTAAGAGCCTGGAGCGCGATCCGCAGGTGGAGTCGTTGCTGCGTCCTCGTCGGCCGGAGCTTGGGCTTCCCGCCGAGGTGGGCCGCAGCGTGGGGCAGGGCCTTTCTGACTACCTCGGCATCGGTCGTGGCCGGGGACTTGGCTTGTAGGAGGATGCGATGGATCAGGATATCGGATCAGAAGTGCCGGCAGATCGGGCGGCGGTGGCGTTCGAGGCGTTGCGGCGGGAGGTGGCCTTGCTGAACGTCGCTCTGGCAGGCCTAGCCGCCGAACGCGCGTCGGCGCCAGACTACAGCGAGGCGTTGGGGGAGATCGCTCAAGGCGTGAGAGTCGCGGTTGGGCGGATAGGAAAGCTGGCGACGAGTCCGGCCTTGGCGGCTACGCCCGCTGAGATAGCGCAGCAGATCACGGCGGCCGGTGATGAGGCTCGGCGGCAGGACCGCGCGACGTTGCATCAGGCCCAGGAGATGCTTCAACGGGCGGCCGGCGATCTTCGCGGCTGGGTCGATACGGCGCGTTTGGCCAGCGAGCAGAACTGGCGCCTTTTGCAAGCAGCGTTGGCCGGTGTGATCGGGGGGGCGGTTCTGGGCGCGAGCTTTCCGGTCATCGTTGCGCAGGCGGCTCCAGAACAGTGGGCTTGGCCCGAGAGGAGCGCGGCGCGGGTGCTCCAGCGCGATATGTGGTCGGCTGGTGAGCGACTGCTGGCGACGGCTGACCCGCAGCGTTGGCAGGAGATGCAAACCGGGCGGCGGGTCGTCGAGAAAACCCGTTGAGGCGGCCTTGCGCGCGGCTTCAAGGCGGCGTCTGTTGTCGCTGAGTGTCCTAGCTCCTCGGCGCCTCGCCGGTCGACCTTGGCGACCACAATATCGTGACCATTTTGCCCGGCGGCTAGAGCACATGCGGCGGTTCATGGAGGCGATTGCATTGGGCCGACTCAACACCCGCCCGCTTGCCACGCTCCGCTTCCGGCCAGATGCGATTTTTGAAACCTATGACCAGTTCGCTATCTAGCGTGATGGGGGCCAAGATCGCGATCACCCGTAGTCGGATGAACTATGACTCTGTGCGCGGCGATCAACTGGCGCCGAAGATCAGGATCAGGGCGTTGGCGGCGTAAGCCGCGATCAGCGCCAGGCTCACCCAGCTCACCGCCCCGGCCGGACGAGCGGTCGGACGATAGACGAGCCCAACGGTGACGATGCCAGTCATCAGCAGAGCGATCAGAACAGTGGGAGCGTGGGCGCTGGATACGTGAGAGAGCAACGGCCCCCGCGGGTAGGCGATATCGTCGATCGCCAGTACCACCATGTTGAAAAGGTTACTGCCAAGCAGGTTGGCAATCGCCATGTCGAGAGCCCCGATCCGGATGGCCGATAGTGTCACCACGAGTTCGGGCAAGGAGGTCGCCGCCGCCAGGAATAGGGTGCCCACAAAGGTGCTCGTCCAGCCCATCGTTTCGGCGAGGTCGAGCGCCGCGCTGGGCAGGAGCAGGCCTGCGGCGACGACAGCGGTTGCCGCGATCAGATAGCCGACCACGGCGTGGCGGAGGGTCGCCTCGGGGTAACGCGCTATGGCCGGTTCGGCCGGTTCCATAAGGTGCCGCCGCTCGTAGGTGAAGATGTTGCGAAGGGCGAACGCGTAGATTGGTACCATCAGCAGGGTGGCGGGACTGAGCGAAACGTTGGGGATCGTCACCGGGACGAGAAGATTGGGCACCAAGCTGACGCAGGGTGATTGACGATGAGCAAGCATCGAACAGCTGGACGGGCCTCCTTTTCGCGGTCCGCCAACCGAGACGGACGAGGTTGGCGAACAGCATGCCGGCAGCGTCGAGGGCACATCTCCGGAGGGTTTGCCGCGAAGGGGCGCCTGTGTGCAATCTTGCTTTCCTAGCCAGGCTGCGCCGGTCGAATGCCGTTGTCCGCCGGTTGGATTGCGGGCTGCGGCGAGAAACGTCGGCGCACGGCCTTTTCCAGCTCGGTCACGAGCAACATCGCCACCCCAACGCCGATGACCACCGCGCCATCGCTAAGAGTGAGGGGCTGAGTCCCAAACGCGGCGTTGAACCATGGCGCATAGGTCAGGGCCACTTGGGCGAGGATCACTGCGGAGACACCTGTTAGCACAGCGGGCGTTCCCAAGACCCCCTCCCAGGTGATCGCGGCGCCGTGGATGTAGCGGGCAGAGAAGAGGTAGAAGACCTGCATGACGACAAGGGTATTCACGACCAGGGTGCGGGCGTGTTCGACGCCCCCGCCCTGCGCCATGGCCCAGAAGAAAACCCCTGTCGTGCCGGCCACGAAGATCGCCGAGACGTAAAGAACCTGCCACCAGACTTGCCCGGTGAGCAGGGGCTCCGTCCTGGGACGGGGCGGTCGCTGCATCGCGCCCGGTTCAGTCCGCTCGAAGGCGAGGGTTAGTTCGAGCGCCACCCCTGTAACCATGTTTACCCAGAGAATCTGAATGGGCGTGATCGGCAGGGTGAAGCCGAACACCAGCGCGACGAGAAGCGCGCCGGTCTCACCGCCGTTCGTCGGTAGCACCATGGCGACGACTTTCTTCAGGTTGTCGTAGACCGTGCGCCCCTCCCGCACCGCCGCCACGATCGACGCGAAATTGTCATCCACCAGAACCATCTGGGCGGCGGCCTTGGCCGCTTCGGTGCCCTTGCGCCCCATAGCCACACCGACATCCGCCTGTTTGAGCGCTGGGGCATCGTTGACGCCGTCACCCGTCATGGCCACCACGTGGCCAAGGCTCTGCAGGGCCTGAACAAGGCGCAGTTTGTCCGCCGGACTGGTCCTCGCGAAGACCACGGCCTCCTGCGCGATATGGACCAGGGTCTCATCGGTCAGCCCGGCCAGGTCGGCGCCGGAGACGACCTTGGGATCCTCTGCGAGCCCGAGTTGCCGGGCGATAGCCCTGGCCGTTGCCGCATGGTCCCCGGTAATCATCTTAACGGCGATGCCAGCCTGACGGCACTCAAGGACTGCGGCGCGTGCTTCCTCGCGGGGCGGATCGATGATTCCTACAACGGCGAGCAGCACCAGGCCCTCGTCGAGGTCCGATGACTTTAGCCCGGTTGAGGGCCCCTCGACAGGCTTGGCGGCTAAGGCGAGCACCCGATGTCCACCATGGGCCAGGTCGTCTACGGCCCTTTCCCAGTAAGCCGTATCGAGTGGACCCTCGCCGCTTTCCTGGAGCTGGCGATCGCACATGCCTATGAGACGTTCGGGGGCGCCTTTGACGAAGATCTGGCGCTGGCCGTCTTCGAACTCGTGCAGCGTCGCCATGTAGCGGTGCCGGGAATCGAACGGAATTTCCGCAAGTCTGCGCGCGCGGCGCCTCATCCTAGGTGATCGAGCCGCGATCTTTTCGGCCAAGGCGATGAGCGCGGCCTCCATGGGATCACCATGGGGCACCCATTGTTCGCCGGCCTCTTCGATCCGGGCATCGTTGCAGAGGGTCGCGGCTGTGGCGACCTGCGCCAGCATGTCGTCCTCGGCCGGCCCGGGCTGCGCGCCGCCGATCGTGACCGGACCCACGGGCGCGTATCCGACGCCGCCGACATTCGCGACCGCGCCCGGAAGCACGACGGAGGTGACGGTCATTTCATTGCGTGTGAGGGTGCCGGTCTTGTCGGAGCAGATCACCGATACCGATCCGAGTGTTTCAACCGCTGGCATCTGCCGTATCACGGCCTGGCGGCCCGCCATGCGAGTGACGCCGATCGACAGGGCGATGGTCATCACCGCCGGCAGCCCCTCAGGGATCATCGCCACCGCGAGCCCCACGATGATCATGAAAGAATCGACGGCGCTGTAGTCCCGCAGCCAATAGGCGACCGCAAACGTCACAGCCGCGAGGACGGCCACGACGAGGGTCAACTGGCGCGCGAAATGGTCCATCTGACGCACGAGCGGGGTCGGCAGACGCTTCACCTGCGCCACCAGGCCGCTAATGCGACCCAATTCCGTTGATGAGCCCGTCGCCACTACGACCGCCTGCGCTGAGCCCGTTGCGACGAGGGTGCCGCAGAAGGCCATGGATGTTCGGTCCCCGAGCACAGCATCGGCGCTCACGGGCTCGACGCTCTTTTCCACGGCGACGGCCTCGCCGGTCAGCACGGCCTCCTCGATGCGCAGGTTGCTGGCGCGCATCAGCCGCAGGTCCGCCGGTATCCGATCTCCAGCTTCCAGCACGACGACATCGCCGGGGACCACCTGGTCGGCAGGGACCGTCACGCGCAGCCCATCGCGCAGGACCGACGCATGTGGGTCGATCATCCGCCGGATTCCGGCGAGGGCTCGCTCTGCGCGGCCTTCCTGAATGAAACCGGCGACGGCGTTCACGAGAATGACGGCCAGGATCACCAGCGCGTCCTTCACATGCTGCATGAGCGCTGCGGCGGTGGCGGCGGCGATCAGAACGTAGATCAGCATGTTTTGGAACTGCTGGATAAAGCGACGGATCGCACCCGGCCCCTGAGGCTCCGGAATCAGGTTGGCGCCATACCGCACCAGCCGGGTCCGCGCCTCGAGCGCGGACAGGCCGGCAACCGTGCTGTCCAGGTCGGCGAGAGAATGGTCAATTCCGAGGGAATGCCAAGGGCGGAGCGGAGAGGATTCCGGCCCAGCGATCGATATTGGCGACTGTCCCTGATCGATCTGAGTCAATTGGAACCTCCTGCCCGCCTCGGCGTGTCTCTCCTTCACCAGGGCGCGGCCGTGGCGGCGTGACCTAGTGAACCAAGAATAGCGGAACCTTGGGATCGTGCAGCATGTGCTCGGTGGCACCTCCCAGAATGAACTCCCGGACACGAGATCGGCCGTAGGCGCCCATCACCAGAAGATCGGATCTGCACTCGGCGACATAGTCCTCCAGGACCTTGCCGATGCGCCGGCCGGACGCGTCGACCTCGTCTGCGACCGCATCAACTCCGTGCGCCTTCAAGTGACGCACAGCATCGTCACCAAGTCCCGAGCGTGCGCCTGGCTTCTCGTTCACGATCGTTAAGACGCGAACTTCGCGGGCCTTCAGCATTACCGGGATGGCGTCCGACATCGCCCGCGCCGCCGAGCGGCTGCCGTCCCACGCCACGACAACCGTGCTCAAGCCTCCGCTCAATAGGTCGGCTCGCCCGGGCCGGAAAAGCACGACGGGGCGGCCCGAGTCGAAGACCACGGCTTCGGCGACCGAGCGCTGGCCATCCAAGCCGTCGGTGACCGGCACAATGCAAAGATCGCGGGTCCGGGCGCGTTCGGCGACATAGTCGCCGATGCAGGAGAGGTCCGAGCGACCGTGGAGCGCCTCGCCGAGCACGCCGGCGGCATTGGCCTTCGCCGAGAACACCTCGAGCGCCGCTTGGCAGGCGTTCCGGCTCTTCTGTTCCTCATGCGCGGCGAGGCTGCTGAGTCCGATGAGATAGTCGGCCAAGAGGTTGCTTGGGGCGCGGATATCGACCTCGACGGCAAGCGCCGACAGCACGCCGCCAATGGCGACCGTGAACCTCACCGCCTGCTCAATGGCCTCAGCAGGTGTCGCTTCCGGATAGCTGTCGATCTGAAGCAGTACGTCTCGCATGGACATGTCTCGACTCCTTTTCCAGTAAATCACTATAGCTGGGACAAGCCGACATTGACGTAGATCATGTCGTTTAGGTTTTTCGATCCCGCCCAGCGAACGCAGTTGGGATAGGCGCGCGCGGGATGCCTTGTCCCATTTAGCCGGGGCTGAGCCCCGCCAGGGCGTCGGCGATCAGGGATGCGACCGAGATCGTATTTGAGGCATGGGCCACGGTGTCCGTCGAGACGATGCGCAAGGCTTCCGCGGAGGCCTTGGAGAAAGCATCGCCGCCAAAGATCGCATGAACGACGACGCATACGGGCGCGGGAAAGCCCTGTCTGCGCAGTTCAGTGCTCGCCGCGATCAATGTCCGCCCGGAGGACGCTATGTCGTCGATCAAGATGGGCTGGCGCCCCCCGTGCAGCCCGAGATCCGGCATGGCGATCTGGACGTCCCGATCGCCCCGCCGTGTTTTAGACAACACCGCATAGGGCGCGCCGCACTGGGTCGCGATCTCCGCCGCCCATTGTTCGCTCTCCGCGTCGGGTCCGATGATCAGGGGGCTGGCCACCTCGCGCGCAATCCACGCGCCGATCAGCGGCGCGGCGCGGAGGGCGATGCAGGGAATCTCATAGAGCTCCTCAAGGCGCGCGAACCGATGGAGATGGGGATCGACGGTAATCAGGCGATCCACAGTGCAGGAGACCAGGCGCGCGAACGTGCGGGACGTTACTGCCTCGCCCGGCCGGAACCGGGCGTCCTGGCGCATATAGCCCAGATAGGGGGCCACAAGGGTGACTTCCGATGCGCCGAGGTCCCTGAGGGCGTCCGCCACGAATGCGAGGGTCAGAAAATGTTCGTCGGCGTTCGGACAGACGATGTCGACCGGCCGCCCCTTCGGATCGACGTCAATCCGCAGGTAGCGTTCGCCGTCTGGAAAGCGCCGGAACTCCAGCCCGCCAAGTTCGAAGCCGCCAGCGGCGGCCAGCCGGACTGAAAAGGCTTCACTGCCAGGGAGCGGCAAAACCAGTCGCAAGGTCACGCCTCGATGCTCAGCATGTCGGGGTTGGCGGCGGCATAGTCCAAAGCATAGGCCAATTCTCCCGGGGCTTCGGCATGGACCGTCATCAGCGGTTCGCCCGCCGCGATCTCGTCTCCTAACCGGACGTGGAGTTCGACCCCCGCGGCCTTGTCATCCGGGGCGCCGGCTAGCTTGGCGAGCCGCGCGAGGGTGCGGTTGTTCATGGCCATGACACGGCCTGACCGCTGCGCCAAAAGCGGCCGGTTGACAACGGAACGTGGCGGCTCCCGCAGGCCGCCCTGAGCTTCGCAAATCCGCTGAAACTTCGCCCAGGCCTGTCCGTCCGTCAGGGTCTGCTCCGCCAGCCTCATCCCCTCGCCGAGATCGCAGCGGCCGGCCAGTTCCAGCGCCGCGCCGGCCAGCAGGCAGGTGCGCCGGCGCAGGTCCGACGGAGCTGAGGTGTCGCCGCGCAGGACGGCCAGGACATCGCGCGCCTCCAAGGCGGGACCGATGCCGCGACCGACCGGCTGACCGCCGTCGGTGCGGACGCAGCGGACCTCAACACCGCACACCCGCGCCACATGGGTGAGGGCGTCCGCGATGGCGTCGGCGTCGTCATCGGAGCGAACCTTGGCCGTCGGCCCCACGGGAATGTCGAGCACTACATGGGTGGATCCGGCGGCGATCTTCTTTGAGAGCACGGAGGCCACCAACTGGCCTTCAGTATCGATGTCGAGCACCCGCTCCACCCGGATGAGCACGTCGTCGGCTGGGCTCAGCCGCATGGCGCCGCCCCAAGCCAGGCAACCGCCTTCCAGTTCGACCACCCTGCGCATGGCCGCCAGGTCGAGGTCGACGTTGGTCAGGGTCTCCATGGTGTCGGCCGTGCCGGCCGGAGAGGTGATGGCGCGGGACGATGTCTTCGGGATCACCAGTCCGTTCGCCGCGACAATGGCTACGATGATCGGCGTGGTGCGATTGCCCGGCAACCCGCCCACCGAGTGCTTGTCGATCACGACCGGTGAATCCCAGGTGAGTTGCTCGCCGGCCCGCACCATGGCGCGGGTGAGATGGACGACCTCGTCGCGATCCAGGGGCAAGGCCGAGCAGGCCGTCAGAAAGGCGGACAGATGGACGTCGTTGTAGCGGCCGGCGGCGATGTCGGAAATGATCTCAGCCATTGAGGGAGCATCCAGGCGCTTGCCGTACACGCGCCGGCGAACGCTGGACATCGAGGTCAGGGCCGGCGGATGGCGGACGTGGATCTCCTCCCCGTCAGCGACGCCCAGTCGTTCCCAGGCCGCCTCGGAGAGCCCCGCCTCGTCGGTCTGCACCAGTTCGCCCCCGGTGACCTGGTAGAGGGTCGCCATCACCTCGCGGCCATGGGCCATCAGCAGCACCTGCGAGCGTGGGCCGTGGCCCTCTGACCGGCAGACCGGGCTGTCCTCACGCATCAGGACGATGGCGTCATGTTGTGACAGCAGGCCCAACCGGCGCGCGGTGAGGGTGGGCAGGGGCGGCTGCGACCCGTCGGTCACGACAGAACCTGTTCGTCTCCCTCGGCCGGGATCACGCAGGGCCAGCCGAGTTCCTGCTCGATCCGTTCCTGCAGCGCCAACGAAGCGCCTGCCTCCCCGTGCACGATAAAGGTCTTTTTGGGCGGCCGCTCGAAGCCGCCAAGCCACCGCAGAATCTCATCGGCGTCGGCATGAGCCGAGAGCATGGGCAGATTATCGATCTCAGCGCGGACGGGAACGAAACCGCCATGAATCTTCACTTCCCGCGCGCCGTTGATGAGGGCCTCGCCGCGCGTGCCGGCGGCCTGGAAACCGGCGAACAGGATCGTGTTCTTGGGGTCTGGTCCGTAGGCCTTGATGTGGTGCAGAACGCGCCCCCCGGTGGCCATGCCGCTCGCCGAGATAATCACCTTGGGCATGCCATTGTGGCTGAGCGCTTTGGATTCCTCCACGTCCTGGACATAGGTCGCTGAGGCCATCGCGGCTTGGCACTCATCAGGCGAGAGACGATGGTCGTGCGGGTGCCGTTCGAGCATGCCGCTGGCGTTGATGGCCATAGGACTGTCGAGATAGACGGGCGTCAACGGCAGCCGGCCCGCCTGTTTAAGGCACCAGCAGAGATAAAGAAGCTCCTGAGCCCGACCGACCGCGAAGGCCGGGATGATCACGGTCCCCCCTCGCGCCGTGGTCCGTTGGATGACCTCCAGAAGGGCTTCGGCCGGAGCGACCCGCGCGTGCTGTCGATCGCCATAGGTAGATTCCACCAGCAGGTAGTCCGCCTGAGCCACGGGGGCTGGATCGTGCATCAGGGGGTCGTCGTAGCGGCCGATGTCGCCGGAAAAGACGAGAGTCTGGCCGCCCCAGCGCAGTTGAGCGGTCGCCGCCCCTAGAATGTGCCCGGCGCGGCGGAACAGCAGATTCGCGCCGTGTCCAAGGTCCGTCGGTGTGTCGAAGTCGATGGCGCGCAGCTGCTCCAGCGCGCGCAGCGCGTCGCGCTTGCCGTACAGCGGCAGGGCAGGCTTGTGCTTGGAGAAGCCGTGACGGTTGGCGAATTCCGCGTCGCTCTCCTGGATCTTAGCGCTATCCAGCAGCAGGAGTTCGCAGAGGTCGGCCGAGGCGCTCGTGCAGAAGATGGGTCCACGAAAGCCTTCGCGCACGAGCTTTGGCAGGTAGCCCGAATGATCGAGGTGCGCGTGAGTCAGCACGACCGCATCGATGCTGGCCGGGTCCACCGGAAACTCGGCCCAATTCTTCAGGCGTAACGCCTTCAGACCCTGGAACAATCCGCAATCGAAGAGGATCTTGCGTCCGCCGAGCTGGAGCAGGTGGCGGGAGCCGGTGACCGTGCCCGCGCCTCCGAGAAATGTCAGACTGGCCTTCGACATGCATTCCTACTTCATCGGACGCGATCAACCTTCACCATAGGCTGGGGGGGCGGCGTCGCGCGCCTTGATGGAGATCAAAGCCTGAGCATCAATCTGATTACTCTGTGGTTCTCTGCCTCCTCGATCGCGGCCACAGGGTTGTTGTCGCTAGCGGCTTGTTCCGGCGCCCGCTTAGACGTTTTCCTAGTCATGAACTGCCTTGGTCAAGACCTGACGGCAGGCGGCCATCACCCGTCAGATGGAGGGGCGGTGCCGCCCTGGATCTCGTGGGCCCGACTTGGCTGCGCTGGCGTATACGCCAGCTTTCAGCGACGCTCGCAGGGTCACCCAATCTGCCGGCCGCGACAAATCGTTCCCACCATGTCGATGGGCTGATCGCCACGGGCGCAAGTCGCCCTCCGACGTTGAGGGCGTCGATCGCCGCCACTATGCCGCCGCCGGTGATCCTGGCACGGGCGAACCGGTCGGCGTCGACCGCGAGATAGTGGCTTAGAAGTTGGTCACGGAACTCAGTAATGGCTTTGCGACCACGGCTCGTGTCGCTTTCGATCGAAAGATCACACTCTGTATCGACGCCTTCGGACCGATTATTCAGATTGGCCGAGCCGACCCTTACGATACGATCGTCAAACACCCCCACTTTGGAGTGGACGATGATCGGCGTGCCGCCCGAGGTCTTCGGCGACAGGGCGCGGAATCGATCGGATCGGTCCGCGGTCCGCAGATGGCGGATGAGCGGATTGCGCGCGTAGTCCATCGTCAGGTGGTCAAACCAGCTGGGCGCTCGACCACTCACCAGCAGGACAACCTCAGGACCGTCAGGCTCAAGAAGGCGCGAAGCCAGGGCGTCAGCCACGCGATGGCAAGTGAAGTACTGGTTTTCGAGATAGATAGTTTGTCGCGCGCTTGCGATGCACGCCAAGGTCAGCTGCCGGATTTCGTCCACTAGCGGCCGGCCGCGCCACGCAGGCTGCGTTCGCGCGATCGCCACCTGGACGCCTGACAACTGCACAGTCGCACAGCTGGGCCAAGGATCGGCTAGAACGGGCTGCGGACTTGCGAGCTGTTCTCCCGTCGCAGCTGTCCACCGGTGGCGGAAAAGCTCCCCCAACGCGCTTGCTGCCTGGTCGTCCACCATCATCATCACCTCGTGACGCGCTGGGTGGTGATCCTGGCTCGGGAGTATGCGGCGGGGCTCGACATGGCGATGGGCTTGGGAGTCCCACCGGTCCGTGACGATGTCGCCGCCGCCGCAAAACGCCACCCGGTCGTCAATCACGACCACCTTTTGATGGTGGCAGGCCCCGAACGGTACGTCGTGCGCCTCGCGAAAGTTCACCCGGGTTTTGGCGAACCGGCGCTTGGCGCGGTGCCCACGGATATCCTGATGTCCCATTGACCCGAACGGAGACTTCCAGACGAGAATGCGGATATCGATCTCGGGCTTGGCCCGGCAAAGCTCAACGAGAACCCGACCGACTTCGTCGGGATCATCCGGCCCTTCCTTTCCGTCGGGCACCAGGCGGGTGCGAGGGTCGAACGCCCAGCCGAGGATATGGACCGAGCGCTCGGCCGCCAGCAGGGCCGCATGCAGCGCAGCGTAGTAGGGCTCATTGTCTACCAAGAGGGCTACGCGCTGTGACGCTTCTATCCGCCAACAGGTGTTGCCCGGGACTAGCACGGTCATGCGATGCGACCGCCGGCTTGGTGTGACGACCTATCCATTGTCAGTGCGAGTGCAGATCGAGATAGCCGGCCATGGCTCAGGGAGGCCCACTGGCGTTTGCCGATAGTTGTCGGTCTGCGCCGCCTCGAGCTCGGCGTAGAAGATTCGTTTCATCGCAGATATCTCGGAGGTCAACTTGCCTCCGACCTCGTCGCCTCGGGTATCTAAGCGGAAGGCTGAGTCTGAAACTTTGCTCTCAAAGCGATGCGCGTCAACCAGTGTTCGACCCGTCGGTCGCTAACTCAAATTGCATCGTCGTCCTGGCCCGAGCATCAAACGCTTTGGCTTCATCAGTGACAATGGGCTACGGCGACCAAGCTTGGACGCGCCCGCAACTCCCCCGAGCCCCCTGATCAGTTGCGCGATGGGTGTGATTGAATCGAATCACGGGGTCGAACTTCCGTCGACGGGCATCTTGCGACTGCTGACCGGGATCGCCGCGATCTCATGACGGCCACCATGGATACGCCAGCTGAGGCGGCGTCATCCCGGCTCTGCTTCCACGCCCAGGCCGTGATTGATCGGATCATCCCAAAAAGCCAGGTATCAAGGGCTCGGGCCGATCATCTTGCGAGGCGTCGAAGTCGCTCACGGGGCAAGAGCGTTCTCGCCAATCCGTTCAGCGTAGACCCGCCCGCCGCATAACACCGCGTCGCAGTGAAATCGGCGCACCACGACGGTGAGCCGAACAGGCTTGGCAATCGCAGGTCTAGGACAGTGATTCCTGAGCGGTCAGGCCCGATCGGAGTTCTGGAAAATGGGACCGCAAATGGGGCCGACCATTTCTGACGCTCCATTAGTTCAGTAAATTCAAGGTTATAATTGGGGGTGGTGGCGGTGAGAGAGGGATTCGAACCCTCGATAGAGTTTCCCCTATACACGCGTTCCAGGCGTGCGCCTTCAACCACTCGGCCACCTCACCAGCGCACTCGGGTCGGGGGTGGTTGAGACCCCCGGCGCGGGAAGGCGCGCAATATACTCAGGGGCTCGCCGGTAGCAAGCACGTTGCGGGATGAAACCGTCGACGACCGCGCCTATATCTGCGCCAAAGCGTTTTCCGCCGCGAAAGGCCTGCCATGCTGTCGCTCCAAAAGACCCTCGACTTGCCCTCCGCCGACGCCGCCCTGCCCGGCCGCGCAGCGCCGATCCCGACGGCGGAGACCCATTTCATCAACGGTCACGCGCTGAAGGGTCCTTATCCCGAGGGTCTGGAGACGGCGATCTTCGCCATGGGCTGTTTCTGGGGCGTCGAACGCGTGTTCTGGAAGGTTCCGGGCGTCTACGTGACCGCCGCAGGCTACGCGGCCGGAATCACGCCCAACCCGACCTATGAAGAGGTCTGCACGGGTCGCACGGGCCACACCGAGGTGGTGCTGGTCGTGTTCGACCCGAAGGTCGTCACCTATGAGGCGCTGCTGAAGACCTTCTGGGAAAACCATGACCCGACCCAGGGCATGCGCCAGGGCAACGACATCGGCACCCAGTACCGCTCGGGCCTCTACGTGACCAGCGACGCGCAAGCCAGCGCCGCCGCCGAGTCGAAGGCCGCCTACCAGCAGGCTCTCTCGGCCCGCGGGCTTGGAACCATCACGACCGAGATCGCCCCGGCCGGGCCGTTCTATTTCGCCGAGGACTATCACCAGCAGTACTTGGCCAAGAACCCGAACGGCTATTGCGGCATCGGCGGCACAGGCGTGGTCTGCCCGATCGGCTTGGGAGTCCCTGGGGGCGTCGAGGGCTGATGACGCCGGAGGCGTTCGACAAGGCGTGCCTGGCCCTGCCAGGCGCGACGCTCTCGATCCAGTGGGGCGACGACCACGTCTTCAAGGTCGCCGACAAGATGTTCGCCGTCCGCGCAGCAGCCGGCGACAGCTTCTCGTTCAAGGCGTCTGACGTGGCTTTTGAGGTGCTGACCGAGTCGGGCCGGGCCAAGCCCGCGCCCTACCTTGCGCGCGCGCGATGGGTCTGGTTCGCCGAGATGAGCGGCGAGGACGAGGCGGAGGTGACCGACTGGCTGGCGACCGCCCACGCCCTCGTTGCGGCCAAGCTCCCGCGCAAGGCCAGGACCGCCCTCGGGATCATCTAGGTCTCGCCAGCCCCGACAGAGCGGTTGTCTCGATGGCCTCAAGCAGGCGCTCGTTCGTCAGGCCCGGCGTCGTGGGCGTCCATTTGGTCAGCCAGATCAGCATGCCGACCAGCAACTGAACGACCAGGCGCGGCTCACAGGGCGCGATGGTGCCGTCATCCATCCCCTCTTCCAGAAATCGCTCCAGCTTGCGCGCCAGCCGCCCGGTCCAACTGTCGATGGCCCGCTGCTGCGCCGCGTCGAGATAGGAGTGGTCGCCGAAATAGAGCTGCGGGCCATTGACGACCCCGTCTTCAAGCAGGGCGCGCAGGAACCGTCGCAGCTTGCATAACCCCGTGCCGCCGTCCGCCTCGATCGCGATCAGGATGGCTTCAAAGCGCTCGAGAGAGCGCTGGTGGCCCGCATAGGCCAGGGCCTGCTTATTGGGAAAATAGTAGTAGAGCGCCGCGTCGCGCAGATCGAGCGCGGCGGCGATGTCCGTCATGGTGGCGGCGGCGAAACCCTTGGTGTTGATGATCTCGATGGCCGCGCGGAGGATCGCCTCGCGCTTCTTCATCGACTTCTGGCTCTGCGCCAAGGGCCTGGCCTCTTCGGTCAGGACACCAGGGTCTGCGCCCTTCGACAACGGCGATCTCCTCCGCGACGCTGTCGGTTCTGCGCCGCACGAACGTCGATATGCAAACTCCGCCGTAACGCGCCGTCAATCAATCGGATAAATTCTAACTTGCGTTAGAATATCGAGACCATGTTAAGTTCGGATCTGCAACGCTCGGGATGCAAGCCCGCGCGTGCTGGGGCGATAACATGACGCAAAGCGTCTTCATCCACGGCCAGGCCAAGGCGACCGTCTCGAACGGTCCGTCTGGCCGCTGCGGATCGCCCTTCCCCAACGTCAACACGTCCGCTCTTCCCCAAAAGAAATCCGCAGTTGCTCGAGGCGGATCGGGAAGTCGCGCGGCCGATAATAAAAATCAGGGAGTATCTCATGAGAAACGTCCATCTGCTGGGGGTGTCAGCCCTGGCGCTCGCCATCGCTTCGCCGGCCTTGGCCCAGAGCCAATCGTCTAACGACAATTCCATCGCCGAGATCGTCGTCACCGCGACGAAGCGCGAACAGACCCTGCAAGACGTGCCGATCTCGGTCGCCGTCACCGGTCAACAGACGATCGAACGCGCCCAGGTGCGCGACCTGATCGACCTGCAGTCGGTCGTCCCGTCGCTGAAGGTCTCGCAGTTCAATGCGACCGGCCAGACGAACTTCGTGATCCGCGGCTTCGGCAACGGCAACGGCAACGACGGCATCGAAAGCTCGGTGGGCGTGTTCATCGACGGCGTCTACCGCTCGCGCTCGGCCGCGGCCCTGGACGACCTTCCGGAAGTCGAACGCATCGAAGTGCTGCGCGGCCCGCAGTCGACCCTGTTCGGCAAGAACGTGTCGGCCGGCGCCATCAGCATCGTCACCAAGAAGCCGCAGTACGAATTCGGCGGCAAGATCGAAGGCACCTACGGCAACTTCAACGCCCAGCAGCTGAAGGGCACGATCACCGGTCCGCTGAGCGACACCGTCGCCGTCCGCGTCTCGGGCAGCTACAACAAGCGCGACGGCCTGTTCACGAACCTGACCACCGGCAACGACGTCAACAACCGTAACCGCTGGTCGATCCGCGGCGACCTGCTGGTCGAGCCCACCGACAAGCTGTCGATGCGCTTCATCGCCGACTACAACGAGATCACCGAGCGCTGCTGCGGCGTCAGCTCGATCTTCAACGGCCCGGCCACGCTGGCCATCGGCGGCGTGCTGCGCAAGCCGATCAGCGACACGACCAAGGTCTTCGACCGCAACGTGATCTTCAACACCGACCCCGAGAACGATCTGTCGGGTCGCGGCGTCTCCGGTCAGCTGGACTATGACTTGGGCTTCGCCAAGCTGACCTCGATCACGGCCTATCGGAACCAGAAGAACGCGTCATTCCAGGACATCGACTTCACCGGCGCTGACATCTCCAACAACCGCACCGCCAACGAGATCAAGACCTTCACCCAGGAAATCCGCCTGGCGTCGAACAGCGAAGGTCCGTTCAACTGGCTGGTCGGCGGCTTCTTCCAGGACGAAAGCCTCGATACGGGCCGCACTGTCAGCTACGGCACGGACATCCGCGCCTATGCCGACGTCCTGTCCGGCGCGGTGCCTGCGACCCTGCTCGGCGCCCTGCCGCCGACGCTGCGTCCGGCCCTGACCGGTCGCTCGAACCTCTACGCGATCGAGTTCCTGCAGAGCCTGGTCACGCCGTCGATCCGTCCGGGCGCCACCTACTTCCAGGCGGGCCAAGGCATCGACGACTACTACAAGATGGACCAGCGCTCGGTCTCGCTGTTCAGCCAGTTCGACTACGAGGTCACCGAAAACCTCACCCTGACCGGCGGTCTGGCCTATCTGAAGGACACCAAGAAGGCCAAGTCGTTCGTCACCCTGAACGACCCCTTCTCGTCGCTGAACCTCGCCGCCGTGCCGCAGTTCACCGCCCTGGGCCTGCCGGGCAACATCTACAGCGCCCTGGGCGCGCTGCAGTTCTTCTACGGCAACACCACCAACCACGGCCCGGTCAACTATCCGAACGCCAACGAGTCCGGCCAGCTGAAGGGTGACAAGATCACCTACGCACTGCGCGCGGCCTATGACTTCGGCGCCATCAACGCCTATGTCAGCTACTCCACCGGCTGGAAGGCCGGCGCCTACAACCTGTCGTCCGACAGCCGTCCGCCGAACGCCAACGGCGTCGGCCGCAGCGCCAATCCGGAAGACGTCGACGTTCTGGAAGCCGGCATGAAGGCCAACTTCCCGGGCGGTTACGCCAACGTCGCGGTGTTCCAGCAGTCGATCAAGGGCTTCCAGTCCAACGCCTTCACGGGCCTGGGCTACAGCCTGGTCAACGCCGGTGAAGAATCGGTCCGCGGCTTCGAAGTCGACAGCGCCTGGCGTCCGACGGGCTGGCTGAACCTGACGGCCGCTGTCACGTACCTCGATCCGAAGTACGACAGCTTCAAGGGCGCGGCCTGCGTGAACTACGATACCGTGCGCTGCCCGGTCGATCCGACCACCGGCCGCCGTCCGAACTTCCGCGATCTGACGGGCGACGCCCCGGCGGGCATTCCGAAGTGGACGTTCTCCACCTCGGCGACCGTCAACCACGATTTCGGCGACTATCAGGCCTATGCGCGCGTCGAGTATGACTACACCAGCAAGACGCAGCTGACCGAAACCACCCCGCCGAACCTGTCGACCTACGGCCAGAACGTGGTCAACGCCAGCGTCGGCCTGACCAACACCGCCAAGGAGCTGGAAGTGATGCTCTGGGCCCGCAACCTGACCAAGGATGACGGGCTGATCTCGACCTTCCCGACGGTGGCTCAGGACGGCAGCTACAGCGGCTATCCGAACGCCCCGCGCACCTACGGCGTGACGGTCCGCAAGTCCTTCTAAGGTCTGGCGACACAGTCAAGGCGAGCGGCCCGGTCACCCGATCGGGCCGCTTTTCTTTTGCATTCGGACGGCCGGGCGCGCGCGACGACCTGACGCGTCGGCCAAGAACACGAGGCCCCCCCAAAAATCGCGTCCGACCGCGACTAAGGTCGCGGTGGCGCGCCGGCTATGACAGCGCTATCACTTTCGCGCCCGCCAGGGGCGAGAACATCAGAAAAGTAGGGATGGCATGACGACGCGGCGTAATGTGATGGCGGGCGGCTTAGCCCTGGCGACCACCCTTCTTGCCCCGCGGCCCGGCCACGCCCAACCCGTCAACGCCGATCGCGTTCGCAAGGTCCAGGACCTGCTGTCGCGAATGACCCTGGACGAGAAGATCGGCCAGATGCACCAGCCGCCAGGAGGCCGCCAGAAGGCTCTGAATTCACGGATCGACGCTGCGGCGCTGGATCTGGTGCGCAAGGGCGGTGTCGGCTCGTACCTGCACGTCGCGGGCGCCCAGTTCCTGCGGGACCTGCAGAAGGTCGCGGTCGAAGAGTCACGCCTCAAGATTCCCCTGCTGTTCGCCATCGACGTGGTGCACGGCTATCGCACGCTCTACCCGGTCCCGCTGGCCATGGCCGCGACCTTCGATCCAGAGGCCTACCGCGCCTGCGCCCGCATGGCGGCGGTCGAGACCAGCGTCGCGGGACTGCACTGGACCTTCGCGCCGATGGTCGACGTGGCCCGCGATCCGCGCTGGGGTCGGGTCGTCGAAGGCTCGGGCGAAGACGCCTATCTCGGCTCAGTGATGAGCGTCGCCCAGACCGAAGGCTTCCAGACCAGGGACATGGCCGGCCGCGATACGGTTCTGGCCTGCGTCAAGCACTTCGGCGCCTATGGCGCGGTGGCCGGCGGTCGCGACTACGACAGCGCCGACATCTCGGACCGTACGCTGCACGAGGTGATCCTTCCGCCCTTCGCCGCCGGCAAGGCCGCAGGCGCGGGCTCGTACATGACCGCCTTCAACGATATCGGCGGCGTGCCGACCACCGCCAACGCCGCGCTTGTGCGGGGCCTGCTGCGCGACAAGTGGGGCTTTGACGGCATCGTGGTCAGCGACTGGAACGCCATCGCCGAACTGATCGCCCACGGCGTCGCGGAAACCCCGGCTCAAGCGGCCGCCCTGGCCCTGAAGGCTGGCGTCGACATGGACATGGCCGGCGGGGTCTACGCCGCCCACCTGAAGACGGCGGTCGCCGAAGACCCTGCCCTCTTGCCACTGATTGACCAGGCCGTGACCCATATCCTGATGACCAAGGCGCGGCTTGGCCTGTTCGATGACCCCTACCGCTTCGGCGACGTCGCCCGCGAAAAGACGGTGATGGTTTCCGCGCCGCACCGCGCCATCGCCCGCGACGCCGCCCGCAAGGCCGTCGTGCTGCTGAAGAACGACGGCGACCTGCTGCCGCTGGGCAAGAGCGCCAAGGTCGCCGTGGTCGGGGCCCTGGCCGACGACGCCCGCAGCGCGATCGGATCCTGGAAGGCGCGGGGCGAGGAGACGGACGCCGTCACCCTGGTCTCGGCGCTGAAGACCCGCCTGCCCGGCGTCGTCTACGCCCCCGGGGCCGCGCCGCGCTCGGACGACCTGTCGGGGATCGCCGCCGCCGTGGAGGCCGCCAAGGCCGCCGATGTCACCCTGCTGGTGGTCGGCGAGGACTTCGACCACAGCGCCGAATCCCGCAGCCGCTCGGACCTCTCCCTGCCCGGTGGCCAGAAGGCTTTGGCGGACGCGATCCTGGCGACCGGGAAGCCCGTTGTTCTGCTGGTGATGGGCGGCCGACCGCTGGCCATCCCCGATCTGCTGGCCAAGGCGCCGGCGGCGCTGATGACCTGGCTGCTGGGCGTCGAAAGCGGCCCGGCCCTGGCCGACATCTTGCTGGGCGACGCATCGCCGGCGGGACGCCTGCCGATGGGCTTGCCGCGCGCCTCGGGCGCTCTGCCCGAGACCTACGCCCACTATCCCACCGGCCGACCGGCTGACCCCGACCTCGCCAAGGACACCGTGCGCTATCACGACCTGGACATCGGCCCGGTCTATCCGTTCGGCCACGGTCTGTCGTACGCCCGCTTCGCCTATTCCGACCTTTCGCTGGACAAGGCCGCCATCGGCGCCGGCGAAACCGTGCTGGCCACCGTGACCGTGACGAACACCGGCAAGGTCACCGCCGACGAGGTCGTGCAGCTCTACATGCGCGACCCGGTGGCGGCCGTTGCGCGGCCGGTCAAGGAACTGCGGGGTTTCCATCGCCTGACGCTGAAGCCGGGCGAGAGCCGGCGACTGACCTTCGCCCTCTCGGCCCGCCAGTGCGCCTTCTGGGAGGCTGGCCGTTGGCGGATCCAGAAGGGTCGGATCGACCTGATGGTCGGCGCCTCATCGGCGGATCTTCGCAGCCGGGCCGCGTTCATGATTGACGCAGACGGGTGGAGCGACACGTCGCCGGCGGCGATCAAGACGCTGGTTTCGGAATCCTGACGCCCTGGATGCTCAAAAGCGCGGCGCCTGCGCCGGTTTGTCGCACTGGTGTGACAGACTGGCGCGTTGCTTCGGAGCGTGACTCATTGGATGTGTCGCCTACTCGGCGCACCCCACCGCGTCCGACACCTTTTTGTTGAGCCGGCTGGTCCTCTTCGGAGGGCCAGCCGGTTCTCTTTCCGGTTCACGGCTTCGCCCTAAAAGGCGCATGGGCCGACCTCGCTTACAGCTTCGCGTTTCCGCCGCCCCGCTTAACCGCCCGTTTGAACACGAGCACACGCGCACCATCATGCTATCGGCCAACGCCCCGTTCAGCTTCAGCCTCAGCGCCTTTCTGATGCGCCGGGTTCTGCCCGTGGCGATCACCCTGTACCTGTGGCTGGGCCTGGTCAGCGCCTTGCAGCTGACCCATCTGACCTACTGATCAGAACGGCGCGTGTGGGGCGTAGTCTCGCTCCTGATAGTCAAACCAATCGAAGTCCGCAGGCGTCCCTGCGCCGGACATGTCCTGGCACGCCATGCCCACGAAGGCGCCCGTAAAGTTCGGCGCGCCCGGGGCGGTGGCCTCGTCGGACAGGATCGAGGCGTCGAACACTTCCGGCAGCCACTGCCACGTTCCGCCGCCCTGTCGGAAGCCGAAGCGCAGCCGCTCGAAATCCACCTCGACCCGCAGTTCGACCGCTCCCGAAGCCATCGGGATGGGCGCGGTGAAACTGTCGGTCTGAGGGCTGTCAGGCGTACAGGTCATCACGCGCAGGTGCTTGCCGACCTCGTCGTCGTGGGTGACA
Organism: Caulobacter sp. BE264; assembly: GCF_031457805.1. Taxonomy (NCBI): domain Bacteria; kingdom Pseudomonadati; phylum Pseudomonadota; class Alphaproteobacteria; order Caulobacterales; family Caulobacteraceae; genus Caulobacter; species Caulobacter sp. BE264. The sequence continues at coordinate 419,320 of NZ_JAVDXI010000002.1, forward strand.
TGCAGATAGTGGAGCTTGGAGCCGTTGTAGTAGCAGACAAGGCCCGCCGCCTGCTGGAAGTGGGCGGGCTCGAAGTCCAGGCTCGTCGCGGCCGAGTAGCAGTGCGCCTGTTGGCGTCGCGCCACCAGCGCTTGGGTGAAGACGCTGCCCAGGCTTTCGCGCCCGTAGAGGCGCAGGAAGCCCGGACGAGCGCTCAGGCTGAAGATCGTGTCCGGATGCGGCGTTCGGAGCCACTGGAAGTCGATCGGCAGGTCCGTCGCGTCGAAATCCTCTCGCACTGGCGTCATGGGCCAGGGGTGGTCATCCAGACCCGCGCCGGGCGTCTCCAGCGTGGGATCGCCAGAACCATCCAGCGTTCGCGGCCAGCCGTCAGCGTCCCAGATCAGCTTCTGGATCGCGGTCTCGCGCCCGAGCACACAGCGCCCTCGGCCGGGCAGCGGCCGCCCGCAGAGATAGACGATGTAGGTCGCGCCGTCGGCGGTCTCGATCAGGTCGCCGTGGCCGGCCCGGTGCAGCGGCGCGTGCGGGCGATCCCGCGCGGTCAGGAGATAGGTGTCGGGGTGCAGCTCGTAGGGACCGTCGATCGTACGAGACCTGGCCAGCGTCGCCGCGTGGCCCCAGCCGGTGCCGCCTTCGGCGGTCAGCAGGTAGTACCAGCCGTCGCGCTTGTAGAGATGCGGCGCCTCGGTAAGGCCGATCGGCGTGCCTTCGAAGATCACCTTGCGCTCGCCGACCAGCCGCTGCTCGGCGACCGAAAACTCCTGCAGGACGATGCCGGCGAAGCGGTTACGGCCGGGCCGGTGATCCCACAGCTGGTTGAGCAGCCACTTGCGGCCGTCATCGTCGTGGAACAGCGAGGGGTCAAAGCCGGAGCTGTTCAGGTGGATGGGATCCGACCACTCTCCATCGATGGTTTCGCAGGTGACGAGGTAGTTGTGGAAGTCGCGCAGCGACGCCCCCGACGCCCCGCCGACCGTGGTCCGCCCATAGCGCTTCACGTCGGTGAAGATCAGCCAGAACCGACCGTCGGCGTAGGTCAGGCACGGGGCCCAGACGCCGCAACCGTCGGGATCGCCCATCATGTTCAACTGGCTGGGCCGCCGCAGCGGGCGGCTGAGCAGGCGCCAGTTCCGCAGGTCCCGCGAATGGTGGATCTGCACGCCCGGGAACCACTCGAACGTCGAGGTGGCGATGTAATAGTCCTCGCCGACGCGAACGATCGACGGGTCGGGATTGAAGCCGCGCAGGATCGGGTTGCGGATCAGATCGTTGCTCATGCGGCGGCCTTGGCGGGAGCGGCGGGGTCTTTGACAAGGGTCCACAGCAGCACGGCGCCCGCGATATCGAGCACGCCCAGCGCGATGAAGAACGGGTCATAGCCGATCTTGGCCACCAGCCCGCCGATCAGCAGCGAGAACAGCAGCAGCCCAAGATTGCCCATCATCCCGGCCAGCCCCGCCACGGTGGCGACCTCGTTGCGACGGAACAGGTCCGAGGCCATGGTGATCACCGTCACCGACAGCGTCTGGTGGGCGAAGCCCCCCAGGCACAGCAGCGCGATCGCGGCGTAGGCGCTCTCGACCTTGCCGACAAACATCATGCCCGTCATCAGCACCGCCCCCAGGGTGAAGGCGATGCGGCGGGCGTTGATCAGCGACACGCCGCGCTTCTGCAGGAACATCGCGATCACCGGCCCCGCCAAGCAGCCGAGATCGGCGGCCACAAACGGCATCCAGGCGAACAGCGCGATCTGCTTGAGATCGAACCCACGAGTCTGGGACAGATAGAGCGGCACCCAGAAGGCCAGCGTGCCCCAGGTGGGGTCGGCCAGGAAGCGCGGCAGGGCGATGCCCCAGAACTGGCCTTGCTTGAGGATCGATACGATCGACGGACGCGCCGCGACCGCCTCCAGGTGGGCCTCCTGCCCTGCGGCGATCACCGCCCGCTCCTCGTCGGTCATCGACGGATGCTCTTCGGGCGAGCGGTAGAAGGCCAGCCACAGCACCACCCACACCAGGCCCATCACCCCGGTCAGCACGAAGGCGGCCCGCCAGTTCCAGGTCAGCACGGCCCAGACCACCAAGGGCGGCGCCAGCACCGAACCGATCGACGCGCCGATGTTGAACACGCCGCCGGCGAAGCCGCGCTCCTTGGCCGGGAACCAGATCGCGACGGTCTTCATCCCGGCCGGCTGGGCCGAGCCCTCGGCCAGACCCAGAAAGCCGCGCAAGACCGCGAAGCCCTGCCAGGTGTTGGCCAGGCCGTGAGCCATGGCGATCAGCGACCAGGCGACGGCAAAGACGGCGAAGCCGGTGCGCAGGCCCAAGGTGTCGAGGACGTAGCCGCAGATGGGCTGCAGCATGATCCCCAGCTGAAACGCGCTGGTGATCCAGGAATACTCGGTCACCGAGATGCCGAGGTCCTTGAGCAGCGTCGGCGCGGCCACGCCCATCGTCGAGCGCGTCAGGTAGTTGATGATCGCGCCCAGCATCACCAGGCCGATGATCCACCAGCGCAGGGCTTTCAACTTCGGCAAGGCGCTTCCCCATCAAGCCCTGAACGGCTCGTTGCTGGTACCGCTACCGCCGAAGTGGTCAGACGTCCACCTCCTTAGGTCAGACGTAGACTTTAGTCTTAGTTGTCATGAGGATGACCGGCCTTCAGCGCCTTGCTCCGACTCGACGCAGCTTTGCGCGACGTCGGCTTGCTTTCACGCTTCGAGGTCTTGCGCCGCGCCCGCGCCGCCTTTTCGGCGGACAGCTTCTCGACCGCCTGAACGTGGCGCTCGGCGCGCGCCTTGCAGCGGCCATGCAACACCTCAAGCTCCTTGTCGGTCAGCTTTTCGATGCCGATGAATGCGTCTTCGGCCTCGGTGGACGCGCGGATAAGCTCATCGAGCTTGGTTTGCAGCGCCAGGCTGTCGCGGTTCTGAGTGTTCTGGATCAGGAACACCATCAGGAAGGTGACGATGGTGGTGCCGGTGTTGATCACCAGCTGCCAGGTTTCGGAAAACCTGAAGATCGGGCCCGAGACGGCCCACGCCAGCACGACGCCCACACAGATCAGGAACGCCGGCGGGCTGCCCGTGGCCCGGGCGGTGACATTGGCGAACTTGGCGAACAGTTTGTCCACGGCGGCCTCCTTCGGCGCCGTGAAACGCTCAGGCCTCTACGCTGGCTCCAGCGGAGATCGATACAGGCACGGGCGCCGACGCCGGGCGATCGACCTCGCCGACAAAGCGGTCCGGTCCGTTCTGAGACTCGGGCTCCCAGACGAAGACGCTGGCGCAATCATGCGCCGCCGCGATCTCGCCCGCCAGCTCCAGGGCGTCGGCGTCCTCGCCGGCGCTCTCGGCGATGAAGGTCAGAGAAACGCCATCGGCGCGTTGGGGATAGAATAGATAGGTGGGCATACACTGCTCCAGCTTCACGAGCGGGAGCTTAAACTTAAGCTTAAGCTTCTTCTCTCAGTCACCAGCGCTCGAAGACACCGTTCTAGTGATGGCGTAAGCTTATCACCCGCATTGAGTTTTATCGATAGAAAAGACTCTGGGCTTATAATCACTATTTGTCGTGAACCCGACATTACTTGGCAGCCACCTCTGTCGGAATCTTCACTTCCGCTCTGCTCAAAGGTTGGCGCGCTCCCTTGCGCGAGACAAGACGCGGTTGGACGACCCTGCAAATTCCGGTGGCGAGGCGGCCGCGCCTGACTCAATCTGCAGGAACACAAGGCGACGGAGGATGCGCGATGATCGGTTACACCCTGGTGGGCAGCAACGACCTGGACAAGGCCAAGGCGTTCTATGACGACCTCTTCGGCGCGATCGGCGTCAAGCGCCTCATGGAGTTTCCGACCGGCGGCTGCGCCTGGGGTGTCGATTGGAGCAAGCCGATGTTCGGGGTCGGCAAGCCCTACAACGGCGAAGCCGCCACCTTCGGCAACGGCACGATGATCGCCCTGGTGGTCGACGAACGCGCCAAGGTCGACAGCCTGTACGAGAAGGCCATCAGCCTGGGAGCCCAGTGCGAGGGCGGCCCCGGCGTGCGGGGCGACGACGGCCCGCAGGCTTTCTACGCCGCCTATTTCCGCGACCTGGACGGCAACAAGCTGTGCGCGTTCCGCGCGGGCCCTGCGTAGTTTAGCGGTAGCGAACCGCCCAGCGCACCGTGATTGGCCCCTTGACCTCCTGCGCGCCCGTGCAGGTCGTCAGGGCGCTCATCGCCCCGGTCACCGATCGGTAGGCGGGCTCGTTGTTCAGCTCGCGGCTTTCGCACGACAGGCCCTCGACCTCGAAGCCGGTCACGTCGCCGGCGGCGAAGGTGGTGACACCGCCCTTGCTGACCGCGCCGCGCGAGAAGCTGGCGAAGGCCAGGTCGACGGTCTTGACCTTGACGCCCGGCCGAAGCATGAACACGTCGGTGCGGCGGATCAGGCCCGGCTGTAGCTCGTAGGTCGTTCGGACACTGGCCCGATCGTCGGCGACCGGCGCCTTCTGGCCCAGACGATCCATTTTGTCCTGGCGATAGGTCACAACGGTGCGCGCGACCGCGCCGACGACCTTCGCCTTCCGGGCGTAGGCCAGGGGGGCCAACTGCGCGCCATCCTCAAGCGTGAGGCGGGGCAGCAGCTGCGGAAACGACGCGTCGGCGACGTGCTGCAACAGTCCCGGTGACGACGGGATCGGATAGTAGGGCGAGTTCATGTGCTGCCCCTCCCCGCCGTTGATGATCGGCAGGCCAATCACCCGAGCCTCGCCCCCGGGACGCTGGTCGCGGAGCGTGACGAGAAGACGATCGTTCGCGCCCTTGGCGAACCACGTGATCGTCCGCTTGGGCAGGCGATCCAGCCACGCAGCATAGCCCGGATCGGCCGGTTGATCCTTGAAGCCCAGCGCGTTCCAGATGGCGTTGGTGTAGATGTACTGCCGGCCCAGGCTGAGGTTTTCGCCGAGAATCCGGTGCTTGCCGCGATAGGCGTCGGTGCGGCGACCGTGCTCCCACAGGTTCACCGAACCCATGGCGGGGTCGAACCAGAAATCCATGTAGCGGGCGGCGACGCGCGAACTGAACGCGTAGGCCATCCGCTTTTCCTCGGTCGTCAGCACATCCAGCTTGGCCGCCGCAGTGAGCACCTCGAGGAACGCCGTCTCGCCGTAGGTCCCGATGCTGCGGCCGTACTCGAAGCCTTCGCCGCGCAGGTTGAGGCGCGGCAGCATCAGGTCCACCGAGCGACGCAGCCAGCCCCGCACCTCGGGCGAGGCGGGCATGCCCGCCTCGATCAGCCGGTGCGCGATCTCGCCGATCAGCAGCACGCTGTAGCGATCAAAGCGTCCCTGGCCGTCGGTCTCGTCGGCGAAACCATACGCGCCCGAGTACTTGCGATAGTGGTCCAGCGTCTTGCCCAGCAACGCCTCGCTGGCAGAGGCGTCCTCCCAGCCCAGCTGGTAGCGCAGCCGCGCGACGCTGAAGGCGACGCCGTAGTAATTGTTGGGCAGGTTGATCAGCGTCAGGTCGTCGCTCCGCACGAAGCGGCGCCAGTCCAGCTTGACCTTCAGCTTTTCCAGCGTGGCGGGCGAGACCGCCTGCTCCAGGACGCCCGCCTCCCGCAGCATCAGCAAGGCCTGACTGTAGTAGTAGACGCCCCAGGTGTCATTGACGTCGCCGACGGTCATGTCGGCGATCTCGCGGTAAGCCGCCAGGTACTGGCCATGCCGCGGATCGTTTCGCGGCGTTTCGACGATCAGATACGCCAGGCCGATGGCGATCTTGCCGGGCAAGAACTTATCGTCCGCCTCGAAGACCTTGACCCCATCGAGGGTCATGTCCCGCTTCTCGGCCATCAGCTTGTCGAGCAGGATGGCCATCCGAGGCAGGATGCGCCCCTCGACCGTCTGGTTCATCGGGGCGACCGTCGCATAGAGCGGGCCGCGCGGATCCTGGGTGGCGGCGGCCGCCTGGACTGGCGGCGCATGCGTCGCGGCCAGAGCTGCGACGGTCAGAAACAGGCTGGTACGCAGGGGCATGGATCGCTCGCGACGCCCGCCGGCGCGGGTCTTGGAAGTGTCCGCGCCGCACAACGAGGGGCGGCGGCGCGCTTGGCATGACCAATTTCGCCAACCGCCCAGAGATGTCAAGCCACTTTGGCCTTACCAGTTGAACATGGTCCCGTCCTCCAGCCGGTTCACCGGCAGGTAGGCGCGCCTGTAGGGGTGCTTGGCGGCCAGCGCCTCGTCGATGTCGACACCCAAGCCCGGCTGATCGCCCGGGTGCAGGATGCCGTCGGCGAAGCTGTAGGCGTGCGGGAACACCGCGTCCGTCTCCGGCGTGTGGCGCATGTACTCCTGCAGGCCGAAATTGGGGATCGCCATTCCCAGGTGCAGGGCCGCGGCCATGGTCACCGGAGACAGGTCCGTCGCGCCATGGCAGCCCGTCTTGACGTGATGCAGGTCGGCGAAGGCGGCGATCTTCTTGAGGTTGGTGATCCCGCCCGCGTGCAGCACGGTGGCGCGCAGGTAGTCGATCAGTTGTTCCTCGATCAGTTGCTTGCAGTCCCACACGCCCGAGAAGATCTCGCCCACAGCGAGCGGCGTCGTGGTGTGCTGACGGATGAGGCGGAAGCCCGCCTGGTTCTCGGCCGGCACCGAGTCCTCCAGCCAGAACAGGCGATAGGGCTCCAGGTCCTTGCCCAGGCGCGCGGCTTCGATCGGGGTGAGGCGGTGATGCACGTCGTGCAACAGGTGCACGTCCCAGCCCAGCACCTCCCGCGCCTTGGCGAACAGCGCCGGCACGCTGTTGAGGTACTTGGCGGTGGACCAGAGGTTCTCGGTGGGCAGGTCATTGTCGGCCGGCTCGTAGAACATCTTGTCCTTGGAGACGCCGTAGGTGCTGGCCAGGCCCGGTACGCCGGTCTGCAGACGGATGGCCTTGTAGCCCAGGGCCTTGTACTTGACCGCCTCGGCGATGGTCTCCTCGATCGTCTCGCCGTTGGCGTGGCCATAGACCGTCACGCCCACGCGGCTGGCCCCGCCCAGCAGCTGATACAGCGGCAGGCCCGCGACCTTGGCCTTGATGTCCCACAGCGCCATGTCGACGGCGGCCAGGGCGCTCATGCCCACAGGGCCGCCGCGCCAGTACGATCCGCGATAGAAGAACTGCCAGGTGTCCTCGATCTGGTGCGCGTCGCGCCCGATCAGGCACGGGATCATATGGTCCTTCAGATAGCTGACCACCGCCAGCTCGCGGCCGTTCAGCGTGGCGTCGCCGACGCCGGTCACGCCGTCTTCGGTGGTGATCTTCAGCGTCACGAAATTGCGGCCGGGGCAGGTGACGATGACCTTGGCGTCGATGATCTTCAGCATGGACCTGGTGAGCTAGCGTAGCCGCAAAGTGGCCTGACCACTTCTAGAGACTTATCCGACAAGATGCTAGTGGCCTTGCCACTTGCCGGCGGTCGGCGGTAGCGCCGCGCGCTGTCATACAATAGGCTTGGACGCGGCCGACGCGACGTCGGCGGGATCGCGGACACATGACCACTTCGACGGCCGAAACCAAGAAACTCTATCAACAGGTGGCGAACTCGATCGCCGACGCGATCCGCGACGGCGTTCACAAGCCCGGCCAGCGCCTGCCGTCGGAACGCGACCTGGCCGAAGACTACAAGGTCAGCCGCCCGACGGTGCGTGAAGCGATGATCGCGCTCGAGATCCGCGGTCTGGTCGAAGCCCGTCACGGCTCGGGCGTCTATGTCACCGAAGCGCCCCGCCCCGAGGTGTCGGCCCCGGAACTGGACATCGGCGCCTTTGAGCTGACCGAGGCCCGCCGCCTGATCGAAGGCGAAGTCGCCGCCCTGGCAGCCGCCACCATCACCGACGAGGAACTGGCCGAACTGGCGGCGATCATGGACGACATGGTCGTGGAGAACGACAACAACGTAAAAGGCGAGCGCGCCGACCGCCGCTTCCACGTCACCATCGCCCAGGCCAGCCGCAACAGCGCGCTGGTCACCGTGGTCGAGAACCTGTGGGACCTGCGCTACAAGTCACCGCTGTGCCGCGCCATGCTGGAGCGCGCCCGGCAGGTGGGCGTGCGCCCGCTCATCGACGATCACCAGGAAATCCTGCTGGCCCTGAAGGAACGCAACCCGACCAGCGCCCGGAACGCCATGCGCGAGCATCTGGGCCGGGTCATCGACAACCTGCTGACCGCCACCGAGATCGACGCCCTCGAACGCGCCCGCAACGAGGTGGCGGCGCGCCGCACCGAACTGGCGCGGCGCTCAGCGATCTGAAGCCTGTCGCAAGATGGCCGGAAGGGCGCGCTTCAACGCGTCGTAGTGATCTGAAAAGGTTCTAGGCCCGCAGGATCTTGTCCATCGCCTTGCCCTTGGCCAGTTCGTCGATGAGCTTGTCCAGATAGCGGATCTCCCGCATCAGCGGCTCTTCGACCTCTTCGACGCGCACGCCGCAGACCACACCCTTGATCAGTGACCGCGCCGGATTGAGCGCCGGGGCCGCCGCGAAGAAGGTCGCAAAGTCGGACTTGGCGGCGATCTGCGCTTCAAGTTCGGCGGGGCTGAACCCCGTCAGCCACAGCAGGATCTGGTCGACCTCCGCCCGGGTGCGGCCCTTGCGCTCGGCCTTGGCGACATACAGCGGATAAACGCTGGCGAAGCTGGTCGTGTAGATGCGGTGCTGGGTCATCGGGCCAGGTCCATGACGCGTGCGGCGCCTTTAGCATGGATGGCCCATCGGCTCACGCCAGGAGCGCCGCCCCCAACGGGAAGATTGGCCAGGCCAACTTGAGGCAACTGGTCTTGGTGATTGCCAGTCGCTTTCGTTGTCCGCTAAGACAATAGCAAAGCGCTCGCAGATGGCGCAACGGAGGGGACGACATCATGCGCGCCACCATCACCGCGATCGTCGCTGGCCTGACACTGGTCGCGGGTCCCGCCGCTGCGTCCGCCGCTCAACCTCGTCCCGCCACCGCTCAGGCCGATATCGCCGCGTCCGCCCTCACTCTGGGACGCGCCGTCGCCGACTGGCAGTTGCGCCACATGGACGGCCGGTTCGACTACGTCCAGACCCATCGTCCGGGCACGCAGAACCCGCGCGGCTGGATCCAGGGGGCCTTCTATGTGGGTCTGGTCGCCTTCGCCGAGCGAACCGCCGATAAAGGCTATGTCCAGGCTCTGCGCGACCATGGCCGGGCTCAAGCCTGGGGCCTGGGAAAGCGTCCGCTGCACGCCGACGACCATGTCATCGCCCAAAGCTGGCTCTGGCTGCACGCCCGCGACCGCGACCCCGCCCAGATCGCGCCGGTCAAGGCGCGGTTCGACGCGATCCTGGCCGATCCGCCCAAGGCCGACCTGACCTTCATCGACGGGACCGAGGACCAGCCGTGCCAGGCCCGCTGGTGCTGGAGCGACGCGCTGTTCATGGCTCCGCCCACCTGGACCGCCCTGTCGGCGGCGACCGGCGATCCGCGCTACGCCCGCTACGGCGATCAGGAGTTCTGGGCCGCGACCGACTGGCTGCTGGACAAGGAGCACGGCCTCTATTTCCGCGACAGCCGCTATTTCGACCGCCGCGACGAGCAGGGCCGCAAGATCTTCTGGAGCCGGGGCAACGGCTGGGCCTATGCGGGGATCGTCAATGTCCTGAAGACCCTGCCCGCCGACCATCCGTCGCGCCCGCGCTATGTGGCGCTATTCAAGCGGATGTCGGCCAAGCTGGTCGCGCTGCAGAAGGCCGACGGCTACTGGTCGGTCTCGCTGCTGGCGCCCGAAAACAGCCCGCCCGAGACCAGCGGCACGGCCTTCTTCGTCTATGGCCTGGCCTGGGGCGTGAACCAGGGCTTGCTGAAGGACGCCCGTTACGCCCGGTCGGCGCGACGGGGCTGGGATGGCCTGGCCCGCGCGGTCGGTCCCGACGGCAAGCTCGGCTGGGTGCAGCAGGTCGGCTACGCCCCCGACCACGTGGCGGCCGGCGACACCCAGCTCTATGGCTCCGGCGCCTTCCTGCTGGCGGCGTCGGAGGTGTCGCGCGGGCGCTTCTAGGGCCTTGCCGCAAAAAATGGGCTGGCCGTCCGGTTGCTCCGGGGGCGGAAATCCGGTCCTCCTTCGTCGTTCAGGCGAAGGCGCGCGCACAAGGTCGCGCCAAGGGCTCAAGGGGCGATATCCATGAAACGAAGTGCGGTGATGGCCGGGGCGGCCCTTGGCGTGGTGCTGGCCTTTGGCGCAATGGGGGGCGCTACGGCGTCCGACCTTCCCTCGCCCGCGACGGCCTTCGCCCAGCCGATCGGCAGCGACTACTTCCTGGCCGACTACACCGCCTATGAGGCCTATCTGAAGGCGCTGGCGGCCAAGTCCGACCGCATGAAGCTGGTCGACATCGGCAAGACCGAGGAAGGCCGCACCCAGTGGATGGCGATCGTCTCCTCGCCGGCCAACCTGGCCAAGCTGGAGCAATACAGGACCATCGCCCGCAAGCTGGCCAAGGCAGAGGGCGTCAGCGAGGCCGAGGCCCGCAAGCTGGCCGCCGAGGGCAAGGCCGTGGTCTGGATCGACGCGGGCCTGCACGCCAACGAGACCGTGACCTCGCAGGGCCAGCTTCAGGTCATCCACCAGATGCTGACCGCGACGGACGCCGAGACCCAGCGCTTCCTGGACGACTGCATCATCCTGTTCGCGCACGACAATCCCGACGGGATGGAGATGATCTCCGACTGGTACATGCGCCACGAGGACCCCAAGAAGCGGGAGTTCGGCTCGTTGCCGCGCCTGTACCACAAGTACATCGGCCACGATAACAACCGCGACAGCTTCATGTCGGCCATGGCCGAGACGACCAACATCAACCGCCAGCTGTTCCGCGAGTGGTTCCCTCAGATCGTCTACAACCAGCACCAGACCGCGCCGAACGGCATGGTGGTGTTCGTGCCGCCGTTCCGCGATCCGGCCAACCACAACTACGACCCGCTGGTCATGACCATGCTGCAGGAAGTCGGCATGGCCATGCACAGCCGTCTGGTGGCCGAGGACAAACCCGGCACCGGCGCGCGCAGCGCCGCCCCCTACTCCACCTGGCACAACGGGATGGAGCGCTCGATCGCCTATTTCCACAACTCGATCGGCCTCTTGACCGAGATCGCCGGCGGCCCGACCCCGACGACGATCAACCTGGTGCCCGAAGTGCAACTGCCCAGCAACGACCGGCCCGCGCCGATCGCGCCCCAGACCTGGCGCCTGCAGCAGACGCTCGACTATCAGGCCAGCCTGAACCGCTCGGTGCTCGACTACGCCTCGCGCAACCGCGAGCGCCTGCTGTTCAACATCTGGAAGATGGGCGACAACGGCATCAAGCGCGGCGGCCGCGACACCTGGACGATCACCCCGACCAAGGTCGAGGCGCTGATCGCGGCCGGCAAGGAAAAGCCCTTGGCCGGTGCGCGTGGCGGGTCGGCGGATCCGTCGCTCTACAAGACCATCATGCAGGCGCCCGAGCAGCGCGATCCGCGCGGCTTCATCCTGCCCGCCGACCAGGCCGACATGCCGACCGTGGTCGCCTTCCTGAACGCGCTGATCAAGGCTGGTGTCGATGTCGAGGTGGCCGACAAGGCCTTCACCGTCGCGGGCAAGACCTATCCGGCCGGCTCCTACGTCGTGCGCACGGCCCAGGCCTATCGCCCGCACGTGATGGACATGTTCGAGCCGCAGGACCACCCGCACGACACCGAGTATCCGGGCGGTCCGCCCAAGGCGCCCTACGACGTCACCGGCTACACCCTGGCCTACCAGATGGGCGTGAAGTTCGACCGCGTGCTGGACGCCTTCGAGGCTCCCACCAAGCGCGTGCCCGACCTGATCAAGGTCGCGCCGGGTTCGGTGAAGGGCGCGGGCGGCGCGGGTTGGCTGATCAGCCACGAGACCAACGCCAGCTTCACCCTGACCAACCGCCTGTTGAAGGCCGGCGCCAAGGTCCAGTGGGTCAAGGAGGGAACGAAGGCGGGCGGAACGACCTTCGGTCCCGGCGCGATCTGGGTGCCCGCATCGCCCGCCGCCAAGGCGGTGATCGACAAGGGCGTGAAGGAGCTGGGCGTCGACGCTTTTGCCGTGGCCGCAAAGCCGGCGGGCGCGACCATCGCCCTGAAGCCGATCCGCATCGGCCTGGTCGACGTCTATGGCGGCTCGATGCCGTCGGGCTGGAACCGCTGGATGTTCGAGCAGTTCGAGGCGCCCTTCCAGGTCGTCTATCCGCAGCGCCTGGACGCCGGCGACATCGGCAAGGACTTCGACGTGCTGGTCTTCGCCGACGGCGTGGTGCCCGCGCCCGCCGACGGTCCGTTCCGGGCCGGTCGTGGCGGTCCCCAGCCCAAGGCCGAAGACATTCCGGCCGAGTACCGGTCGTGGCTTGGCCGGGTGACCGACGAGAAGACGGTGCCGAAGATCGCCGAGTTCGTGAAGGGCGGTGGCACGGTCGTGGCCATCGGCGCCTCGACCCGCCTGGCCACCGCGCTCGGCGCGCCGGTCGAGGTGGCCACCGCCAAGACCGAGAACGGCCAGCTCAAGGCCTTCTCGAACCGCGAGCTCTATATCCCCGGCGCGGTGCTGCGAGCCAAGGTCGATCCCAAGCAGCCGCTGGCCTACGGCGCCGGCGATGAGGTCGACGTGTTCTTCGACCGCAGCCCGGCCTTCACCGTGAAGCCCGACGTCAAGGGCGTCTCGCGTGTGGCCTGGTTTGACAGTGACAAGCCGCTGCGCAGCGGCTGGGCGGTCGGTCAGGAGAAGCTGAAGGGCTCGACGGCGATGCTCGACATCGACATCGGCAAGGGCAAGGTCTTCGCCTTCGGCCCCGAGATCACCCAGCGCGCCCAGTCCTGGGGCACGTTCAAGTTCCTGTTCAACGGCCTGCTGTACGGGCCGGCGGTGAGCAAGAAGTAGGACCGAGAACAAGATCGGCGCCGGACGGGGGACGTCCGGCGCCGAGTTCGTCTTGGGACGGTTGGAGTCACCCCAAGACGCTGGCCGCTCCGGCGGTTGGCGAAGACCGGAGCGACGATTGCCGTCGCCTGGGGCTGGACCTGGGTTGGCGACGACTTGGGCGACGATGCGCAAGCCGCCCGCCTCGCTCCTTGCGCCAGATCAAACACCCCTGAAACGAAGTCGGCGCCGGAGGGGCAGCTCCGGCGCCGACAGATCGCGTCCCCTTAGATCAGGGGGGGGGGGGGAGGTAGACCCTCAGGGCGCGATCGCCTCGGCCCCGGGACGACGCGGATCCGCGCCGCCCAAGAAGAGACCCTGTTCGATCATGATCGACTGGGCTGAACCCATGGTCTCGTCCGAGGTTATGGGGTGGCCCATCGCCTTGAGGATGGCCACCGTGTCGGGATTGAAGTTCGGCTCGACGCGCAGGGTGTCGCTGGCGTCCTGGAAGATGCGCGGCTGGTGGGTGGCCTCGGCCACGTTCAGCTTGAAGTCGACGACGTTGACGATGACCTGCAGCACCGTGTCGATGATCGTGCTGCCGCCCGGCGTGCCGGTGATCAGCCACGGCTTCCCGTCCTTGAAAAGCATGGTCGGCATCATGGTCGACAGCACGCGCTTGCCCGGCTGCAGGGCGTTGGGCGGCGCGGGACCGCCAGCCTTTTGAGCGCGCCACGCGGCCTCGTGGGCGTAGTTGTTCATCTGGTTGTTCAGCACGAAGCCAGCGCCCGCCACCATCACGCCCGAGCCGAAATCCGCGCCCAGGGTGTAGGTGTTGGAGACCGCGTTGCCTTCCGCGTCCGCGACCGAGAAGTGGGTCGTGTTGGGGCTCTCGAAGGCCCAGGGATCGCCGGCGCCGAGTTGCTTGGCGGGCGTGGCCTTGTCCGGGTTGATCAGCTTGGCGCGTTCCACGCCGTAGGCCTTGGACGTGAAGCCCTGGAGCGGGACCTTCACGAAATCGGTATCGCCCAGATACTTGTAGCGGTCGGCATAGGCCATCTTCATGGCCTCGGCCTGCAGGTGCAGGGTCTTGGCCGAGCCCAGCCCCGTGGCCTTCAGGTCGAAGGTCTCCAGGACATTGAGCATCTCCAGCAGGGTCGCTCCGCCGGCGCTGGCGGGCGGCGAGGTCTTGACCGTGAGGCCGCGATAGCTGCCGACCAGCGGCTGGCGGATCACGGCCTTGTAGGACGCCAGGTCCTCCAGGGTGATCAGGCCGCCATGGGCCTTCATGTCGGCGGCGAAGCGCTGGGCGATCTCGCCGCGATAGAAGGCGTCGGCGCCCTTGTCGGCGATCTGGCGCAGCGACCAGGCCAGCTCGGGCTGCTTGAGGATCTCGCCGGCGCGATAGAGCTCGCCGCCCGGCTTGTAGAAGGCCTTCTTGCCCGCCTCGCTCTCGGACAGGCGCTCCTTGCCCCAACTGAAGACGAAGGCCTCGTCGGGCGACAGCACGACGCCATCGGCGGCCAGGCGATAGGCCGGCTCGACGACCTGCTTCCACGTCAGACGGCCATACTTCTGATGGGCCAGATGCAGGCCCGCGACCGTCCCGGGCACGGCGGGCGCGCGATAGCCGCGCGAGGCCACCTCGTCCAGCTCCTTGCCGTTCGCATCGACGAAGGTCTCGAGCTTGGCCGCCTTCGGTGCCACGCCCCGATAGTCGATGAAGACGGTCTCGTTGGTCCTGGCCAGGTGCACCATCATGAAGCCGTCGCCCCCGATGTTGCCGGCGCGCGGCAGGGTCACGGCGAGGGCGAAGGCGGTGGCGACAGCGGCGTCCACGGCGTTGCCGCCCTGGCGCAGGATGTCGGCCCCGACCTTGGTGGCGATGGCGTTCTGGCTGACCACCATGCCGCGCTCGCCCACCACCGGCGCGTGGATGCTGGGATACTCCAGCAGTTGCTTTTTCTGGGCCAACGCCTCCGACGAGACGAAGGGCGAAAGCGCCAGGGCGAAAACCGACGCGGCTGTGGCGAGAAGGCGGAAGGGGTTCACGAGGCCCTCGTTCAATAAACGCGCATCTTCAATCCGATCTCCCAGCGAACGCCGGGAGATCGGACGAGTGGAGCAAACTAGAACTTCTTGGTGAGGTTCATGTACCAGTAGCGACCCGTGGCGTTGTGCAGGGCGCCCGAGTAGCCGAAGTTCGAGGCCGACAGCGGCGGGTCCTTGTCGAAGGCGTTGCGCACGCCGACCCGGACCGTCGAACCGTCAAACATCCCGTCCTTGAACGCGTACTGGCCGTAGAAGCTGACGGTCGTCCAGTCCTTGATCGGGAAGTACTGCCCGTTCACCTGGGCCGGACCGGTGTCGTAGACCTCGCCGACATAGCTGACGAACGCGCCCGCGCCCCAGCCGTCCTTGCGCCACGAGACGCTGGCGGCGCCGCGGAACTCAGGGAAGCCGTCGAACTGGATCTGGTTGCCAGCGCTGGCGATGGTGACGCCCGGCAACTTGCCCGCCGTGACCGCCTCCTGCAGCAGGCTTTCGATCGCGCTGGGCGCCTGATCGTACTTCAGGAGCTTGGCCACGTTGATCGACAGGCCAAAGTCGCCCCAGGCCGTGTCGTCCAGATCGTAGTCGAGGCTGAAGTCGGCGCCCTGCACCATGCGCGGCTGCAGGTTCGAATAGGTGTCGCTGATATAGGCGATGTTGCCGACCGTGGCCGTCCCGACCGGCGCGTCGCGCACGACGTTGGGGTTGGACGAACCGCTCTGGCGCAGCAGCCAGTCATAGGCGATCTGGTTGTAGCCGCCCAGGATGCCGACGATGTTCTTCTCGCGGATCGACCAGAAGTCGCTGGTCAGGGTCAGCTTGCCGAACTGCGGCGGGATGAAGGTCGGCTGATAGACAAAGCCGATCGTGGCGTTGTCGGCTTCTTCCGGCTTCAGGTTCTTGTTGCCGCTGCGCACCTCGATCGTGCTGGCGCTCGGACAGGTGGTGACCGTCGGCGTGTTGATCCGGCAAGCCGCGAAATCGGTGCGCGTGTTCGAGACCGTCGTGCCGTCGCTGTAGAACTGCGGCAGGTTGGGCGCGCGGAAGCTCTGGGACACCGAGCCGCGCAGCGCAAAGCCGTGGCCGACTTTCCAGTAGATCGCGCCCTTGGGCTTCAGGACGTTGCCGAAGTCGGAATACTCCTCGTCGCGCGCGGCGATCTGCAGGCTGATCTCCTCGACGAACGGGATGTTCATTTCGGGCGAGATCACCGGCACGGCCAGTTCGAAGAACGCCGAAGCGACCGAGCGGTCGGCCTTCACGTCCGGCGCGCCCGACGCGCCCATCACGTCGGTGCCATAGGTCACGCCGGTGACGCTGTTGGTGTACTTGATCGTCCCGTCCAGACGCTTGTCACGATTGTCCAGATAGGTCTCGCGACGCCATTCCACGCCGCCAGCGAAACCGACATCGCCGGCCGGCAGCGTGAAGAGATCCTTCTTGGAGATCTTGAAGTCGGCCAGGGTCAGCGAGGTCTCGCTGATACGGTAGACGTTGATCAGGAACGAGTTGATCGTGGCCCGGTCGTTGGGCGTGGCGTCGCCCAGCGAGTAGTTGGGCTGGCTGCCGCCGTTGAACGGGTTGTAGGCCGTCGCGTCCGTGCGGTTCACCGCCGCCTGGAACGCGGTGTTGCTGATCGCGCCGTGCGTCATGTCCTTGGTGCGGGCCTTGGAGTACAGCAGCGCCGAATCCCATTTCCAGCCGTTCCAGCCGCCCTTCAGCCCGCCTAGCAGGCGATAGCTGTCGTCCGTCACCGTGTAGGTGCGCGGACCGGTGTCCACGGGGCGGTAGGTCGTGATGTTCATCGCGATACCGGTCGTCGGCACGCCGGTCAGGTTGGCCAGACGGTTGGGGCTGGTCGTCGGGCCGAAGGGGTTCCAGTAGGCATTGGCCGCGATGCTGATCGGCGCGGTGCTGAGCGGCGCCGACTGCTCGCGGCTGCCGGTGAACAGGGCGTGGTAGTAGCCCGCCTCGCCATAGGCGGTGATGTCGCCGAAGTCGTGCTCGACGGTCGAGAACAGGTTGGTTCGCTCGACGCCGCCCTTGAGCGTACGGTCGGGGTTCTCGTCATAGCGCAGCACGCGGCTGTTGGCGCCGGTGATCGTGCCCGAGCGGATGCAGAGATTGCCCGTCAGGACGGTGCTGGAGCAGCCGGCGGCGGTGTTGCTGGTCGGCTCAATGTGGAACACGCCCGAGGTGGTCAGAGTCGCCGTGCCCTGGCGGACCACCGTGGTCGGCGGGATCAGCGTGAACGAACCCCAGGGGCTGGAGGTCGAGCGGCTGTCGAAGGTGGTGTTGTCCACCCACGGGGTGTTGGCGACCTGGGGGCGATGATCCTCGCTGGCCGAGTAGTCGCGCTCCGAGGCCATCAGTCGGCTGCGGCCGGTGTAGTTGCCAAAGAAGGTCAGGCGCGTGCCGTCTTCCAGGCGCGTGCCGGCCTTCACGTTGAACGAGCCCTCGCGGTAGCTCGTGCCTTCCGAACCGCCGTACTGGGCCGACATCTGCAGGCCGCGGAACTTGGTGTCGAGGACGGTGTTGACCACGCCCGCCACCGCGTCGGCGCCGTAGATGGCCGCCGCGCCGTCGCGCAGCACTTCCACGCGCTTGACGCCCGCCACGGGGAAGGCGTTGGTGTTGACGGTCTGCACCGGCACTAGGTTCTCGGTCTGGGTGCCCGGGGCCAGCACGGCGCGTCGGCCGTTCAGCAGCGCCAGGGTGTTGCCGGTGCCAAGGCTACGCAGGTTGAGCGAAGCCACGTCGCCGCGCGCATCATTCAGATTGCCGGTCGTGCGGGCTTCCTGGAACTGAACGTCGCCAGCCTGCGGGATCGCGCGGAACAGCTCGTCGCCCGAGACGGCGCCGGTGGCGATGATCTCTCTTTCGCCCACGACGGTGACCGGCAGGGCCTCTGTGGTGCGTGCGCCCTCGATCTGCGAGCCGACAACGACCACCGCTTCAACGACCTGGGCCTCTTCACTCGTCGCGCCGGCCCCCGCGCTGGCGGACTGGGGGCGTTCGGCCGGCGCCGGGCGCAGCGTGATGGTCTTGCCGTCGTCCGATTGCACCACGAGGCCCGCCGCCTTGGCGAGGCGAGCCAGAGCGTCGGCGTCGGCGAGGTCGCCGGTCACGGCCGGCGTCTGCTTGCCTGAGGCCGCCTCGAACGGGAACAGCACCTGCTTGCCCGACTGCTTGGCGAAGGTCTGCAGCGCGGTCACCGCGTCGCCGGCCGGAATATTGAACGTGCGGCGGGCGTCTTGCGCCAGCGCCGGGCCAGCCAGAACGAGGACGGCGGCCGACGCCATCAGGAAACCGCGAACCGCGCGGCGACGAGTGTTGATGCTCATTTTCTTGTTTACCCCTCGGGACGCCCTCCATCCCCATGGAGGACCGCCTTCGAAGGATCGACGCACGCATGTCGGGTTTCCGCCAGTGGCGGAGGAACTTTTTTAGCCTCGATCCCGCCATGTCATTCCGACAGGAGCCTGGGGGACGAACAAGCGCTGTGCGCGCCGCCCCTGGGCCCTGGCGCTCCACGGTCGTGCGCCGGCCCGGACGACAGGAGGGCTACTTCCCGACCACATTCAGCACCGCCAGGGTCATCGCCTCGACGCCCGTGCGGATCGTTGGTTCAGCCACCGGCGCGAAGTACGGTGAGTGGTTGACCGGCAGTTCGCGCCCCTCGGCCTTGGCCTTGGCGGCTTCGGCGGGGTCGGAGCCGCCAAGGCCGAAATAGACCGACGGGACGCCGGCCAGCACGAACTCCGAATAGTCCTCGGACGCCGAGCCCGGCTTGTCCTGCGCCACGGCGCGGACCCCGAAGGCGGCCTTGAACACCACCGACGTGCGGTCGGTCAGGGCCTGGTCGTTGACCACCATCTTGCCGCCCGGAGTGAGTTTCAGGTCGGCGGCCGGCGCGCCGGCCATGTCGGTCACCGCCTTCACCGTGCGGCGCACGCCCTCGAGGATCCTCTCGCGCACGGCGTTGTCCTGGGTGCGGATCGTGCCGCGCACCCGGGCCTTGTCGGGGATGATGTTGCCGGCGCTGCCCGCCTGGATCGAGCCGACCGTCACCACGCCGAACGCCGACGGGTCCTTCTCGCGGCTGATCACGCTCTGGACATCGACGGTGAAGCGGGCGGCCATCAGCACCGGGTCGATGGTGGCCGAGGGCATCGAGCCGTGCCCGCCCCGGCCGTTGAAGGTGATGTCGAGGCCGTCCGAGGTCGAGGTCAGCACCCCGGCCTTGTAATAGACCTCGCCGGCCGGACCCGAACCGACATGCAGCGCAAAGCCGTAGTCGGGCTTGCCGCCGATCTTGTCCCACAGGCCGTCGTCCAGCATGGCGCGGGCGCCGCGAACCGTCTCTTCCGAGGGTTGGGCGACGAACACGAGCGTACCCTTCCACTTGCCCTTCATCGCCACCAGCTGGCGCGCCGCGCCGACCCAGGCGGCCATGTGAATGTCATGGCCGCAGGCATGGGCGACGAAGACCTTCTCGCCGTTCCAGGTGGCCGTCGCCTGGCTGGCCCAGGCCAGGCCCGACTTTTCCTGCATCGGCAGGCCGTCCAGCTCGGTGCGGACCAGCACCTTGGGCCCCTCGCCGTTCTTGAGCACCGCCACCACGCCGGTCTTGCCCACGCCCTCGGTGACGGTGAAGCCCAGCGCCCGCATCTGGGCGGCGAGCTTCTTGGCGGTCTCGACCTCTTGGAAGCCGAGCTCGGGGTTGGCGTGGATGTCCTTGTACAGCGCCTCCAGCGCCGGATAGTCGCGATCGAGCTGGGCGCCGATCACCTTCTGCGTGGCGGGCACGTTCAGCGGCCCGGCCTGGGCGGCGGTGGCGATCAGCAGGACCAGAGCGGAGGCGGCGAACAGGGACTTCATGGCGGGGACTCGGGTTGGAAAGCGTCACTTGAGATGACGCACGAGGCGCGCCGATCCGCTAGCCCCTTCCCTATCCCAAAACTCCCATGTCATCCCGGCCGGAGCGCAGCGTCGCGCCGGGATGACATGGGTGAAAAGACCCGGCGCTTGTGCCCCCCGGGTCCCGGGTCGGCTACGCCCCCCCTGGATGCCACTGTTTTTATCCTTACTTCCCGTTCCCCGGCGCCCAGGGGAACTTGAGACTCTTGTAGTAGTCCAGCGACTTCTCCGGCGGTTTCTCGCCCGCCGGCAGCGGGCGCTTGGAGAAGGTCTGGAACCAGGCGATCGACGCGTCGCGCCACCACTGGGCCTCGGCCCGTTGGATCTTCAGGTAATCCGACACCTCGCGGTGGCGGGACGCGTCGACATAGGGGGCCAGGCCCGCCCAGGTCTTCTCCATGCCGTCCACATAGGCCACGCCGCGCGAATAGCGCTTCACCAGGCCGTCCCACAACGTGTCGCCGGACTTGAGGCGATAGTCCCAGGCCAGGTGGTGGAACCACAGCAGGTCCTTCTCGTCGACGCACTTCAGGTCAGCGTAGCAGGCGCCGACCGCCGGCGCGTACTGGGCGGTGGCGTTGCTGCCGGTGGGGGTTCGGTCAAAGCCGATCCCGGTCTCGCTGGCCTTGGCGTAGTAGACGCTGGTCCAGTCGGCGCGCGGGCCGCCGCTGACCCAGGGCCCCGGACCATAGTGGTGCCCCTCGCCCATCTGGTGGTGCAAACCGAGCGGCGTCATGTAGTCCACCGCCGCCTCGCGCGAGCCCATCATCATCGACACCACCGGCGTCACCAGGCGCGGATCAGCGCCGAAGGTCATCTTGGTCCAGTCTTCGGCGATGGCGCGGGTTCCCGCCTCCGGGTTCCAGGCCAGGCGGCCAAAGACGTACCAGTTGGCCTGGTCGAACTGCGAACCGCTCCAGTTGCGGTCCGAGCCGATATTGGCCACGCCCGCCATGGCGGTCAGCTTGCGGCCGTCCAGCGCGCCGTCGATCACCTTGGCGACCGTCGAGCCCTTGCCCTTGGCCATGGTGTCCGAGCGCAGGGTCTCCTCGAACATCGGGCCCAGATAGACAAGGTGGGTCGAAAAGCCGAGATATTCCTTGGTGATCTGGAACTCCATGCCGAGGTTGGTCTTAGGCATGGCCCCGAACAGCGGGTGGAACGGCTCGCGCGGCTGGAAGTCGATGGCGCCGTTCTTGACCTGGATAACCACGTTGTCGCGGAACTGCCCGTCGAACGGCTTGAACTCGTTATAGCCCTGCTTGGCGCGATCCTCGGGCTGCTCGTGCGAATAGACGAAGGCGCGCCAGAACACGACGCCGCCGTGCGGACCGACCGCCTCGGCCAGCATGTTGGCCCCGTCGACATGGGTGCGGCCATAGTCCTGCGGACCCGGCTGCCCCTCGGAATTGGCCTTCACCAGAAAGCCGCCGAAGTCGGGGATGGCCTTGTAGATCTCGTCGGCCTTGGCCTTCCAGAACGCGCGCACCGCCGGGTCCAGCGGATCGGCGGTCTTGAGGCCCCCGATCTCCATCGGAGCCGAGAAGCGCGCCGACAGATAGACCTTGATGCCGTACGGGCGGAAGGTGTCGGCCAGCGCGGCGGCCTTGTCGATGAACGGCGCGGTCAGGCTGTCGGCCTTGGCGTTGACGTTGTTCAGCACCGTGCCGTTGATGCCCAGCGAGGCGTTGGCGCGGGCGTAGTCGACCATGCGCGGATCCACATGGCCGGGCAGCCGCCACCAGTCGAAGATCGACTGACCCGAATAGCCCCGCTCGACATGGCGATCCAGATTGTCCCAGTGGTTGAGCATCCGCAGCTTCACCTTCGGAACCGAGACGATGTCGAGCTTGTCGACGCTCGCGCCGGTCTGGATCAGGCGCAGATAGTGGAAGACGCCGTACAGCACGCCGATGTCGCGGTTGGCGGCGATGACGGTGGTGGCCTTGCCGCCCACCGACACGGTGCGGATCAGGTAGCCCTCCTCGCCCAGCGTCTGCAGGGGCAGGTCAAGGCCGGTGATCGCGGGCGTCGCGCCTACGCTCAGCAGGATCACGCCGTCACGCGACCCGGCGGCGGCCAGGGCCGGCTGGCCCACCAGGCCCGTCAGGCCGCGCTCCAGCTCGGCGCGGGCGACCTTCAGGGTCGGAGTTTCGGCGATGGGCGCGATGGCGGCGGCGCGGGCGGCGTAGGCGGCGCGCGCGCTGGCCTCGACGGGCTTGTAGCGAAGCCACAGGTCGTAGCCGTCCTCTGCGCGGGCGGCCGGCGCCAGCATCACAAGTCCCAGGACCAGCGCCAGAAAACGCATCGTTCACTCCCTCGCGATGTTCACGCGAACATTCTTGTGTGGCCCCGGAAAAGGTCGGGACACCTAGTCATAGTGGTCTGACCACCGGGTTGACAAGCCTTATGGTACCGGTACATCGATAGGTGGGGAGGGAGTTGGAGCGCGGGCGCGGCAGGGCGCGAGCTTCGACTTTTGCCCCGGCCTCAGCTCAGAGTCACAACAAGGTCGACGCGCCACCATGCCCAAGATTATCGCCGCCAAGACCATCGTCACCTGCCCGGGGCGCAACTTCGTCACCCTGAAGATCATGACCGACGAGGGCGTCTATGGCCTGGGCGACGCCACGCTGAACGGTCGCGAACTGGCGGTCGAGGCCTATCTGACCCAGCACGTCATCCCCTGCCTGATCGGCCGCGACGCCCATCAGATCGAGGATATCTGGCAGTATCTGTACAAGGGCGCCTATTGGCGTCGGGGCCCGGTGACCATGGCCGCCATCGCCGCGGTCGACACCGCCCTCTGGGACATCAAGGGCAAGATCGCCGGCCTGCCTGTGTACCAGCTGCTGGGCGGCGCCTGCCGCTCGGGCGTGATGGTCTACGGCCACGCCAACGGCGAGACGATCGACGAGACCCTCGACAACGCCGCCATCTACGCCGAGCAGGGCTACAAGGCCATCCGCCTGCAGACCGGCGTGCCGGGCATGAGCGGCACCTACGGCGTCTCCAAGGACAAGTTCTTCTACGAGCCCGCCGACAGCGACCTGCCCAAGGAGACCATTTGGTCGACCGAGCGCTACCTGCGTTCGACCCCCGCACTGTTTGAGGCCGCGCGCGAGCGGCTGGGCGATGATCTGCATCTGCTGCACGACGTGCACCACCGCCTGACCCCGATCGAGGCCGCGCGCCTGGGCAAGGACCTGGAGCCCTACCGCCTGTTCTGGATGGAGGACGCCACCCCGGCCGAGAACCAGGCCAGCTTCCGCCTGATCCGCCAGCACACCACGACCCCGCTGGCCGTGGGCGAGATCTTCAACGCGATCTGGGACTGCAAGCAGCTGATCGAGGAGCAGCTGATCGACTACATCCGCGCCACGGTCGTCCACG
The DNA here is from genome assembly GCF_031457805.1 of Caulobacter sp. BE264. Classification (NCBI taxonomy): domain Bacteria; kingdom Pseudomonadati; phylum Pseudomonadota; class Alphaproteobacteria; order Caulobacterales; family Caulobacteraceae; genus Caulobacter; species Caulobacter sp. BE264. Next base: position 442,606 of record NZ_JAVDXI010000002.1, read on the forward strand.
CCGGCGGGATCACCCACCTGAAGAAGCTGGCCAGCTTCGCCGACCTGCACCACGTGCGCACCGGCTGCCACGGCGCCACCGACCTGTCGCCGGTCTGCATGGGCGCGGCCCTGCACTTTGACCTGTCGATCCCGAACTTCGGCGTCCAGGAGTACATGCGCCACACGCCCGAGACCGACGCGGTGTTCCCGCACGCCTACACCTTCAAGGACGGCATGCTGCATCCGGGCGACGCGCCGGGCCTCGGCGTCGACATCGATGAAGAGCTGGCCGCCAAGTACCCCTACCAGCGCGCCTACCTGCCGATCGCCCGTCGCCTGGATGGCTCGATGCACGACTGGTGAGCGAGGTCTGACCTCCGCGACGATCCGCGCGAAAAAGATGGCTCTTCGGGGCAATCCGGCGTGGTAGAGAATCGCTTCTTCCCCGCGTCCGCCGGGGGTTTTCCGCGCCTGCTCAAGCCCGATCGCCATGTCTGACAACGTCAAGCTCTACCGCAAGATCGCCGACTCCGTGGCCGATGACATCGAGGCCGGCCGTTACAAGCTGGGAGACCGCCTGCCGACCGAGCGCGAGTTGGCCGAACAGTTTGGCGTCTCGCGCCCGACCTTGCGCGAGGCGATGATCGCGCTTGAAATGCTGGGCATGATCGAGGCCCGCCATGGCCTGGGCATCTATGTCACCGGCAATGTCCGCCCCGTCGCGCCGTCGGCCGAGATCGACTTCGAGATCGGCGCCTTCGAACTGATCGAGGCCCGTCGCCTGTTCGAGGGCGAGGCCGCCGCCCTGGCCGCCACCTCGATCAGCGACGAGCAGATCGAGGCGCTCGAAGGCCTCCTCACCCGCATGCACGAGGAGGAGGAAATCCGCGGCGAGGACGCCGACCGCGAGTTCCACCTCACCATCGCCCGGGCCACCGGCAACGGCGCGATCATCGCCACGATCGAGAACCTGTGGGACTGGCGCAACCGCTCGCCCCTGGCCCGCAACATCCTGACCCGCGCCCGCGGCATGGGGCTGGAGCCCCGCATCGCCGAGCACCGCCGCGTCGTCGACGCCCTCAAGGCCCGCGACCCCGCCGCCGCCCGCCAGGCCATGCGCGACCACCTGGAACGGGTCATCGACCACCTGCTGCACGCCACCGAGACCGAGGCGGTGCAACGCGCACAGGAAGAAACCAACGCCCGCCGTAGCGCCATGGCCAAGCGGGTGGCTATTTAAAATCCCTCTCTCTTTGAGAGAGGGAGGGGCCCATCGCGCAGCGATGGGAGGGTGAGTGGTCAATCCGGCGACGAGAAATCCCGATTCCTATTGTTGAGCCCTGTGAAGGGTGAACGCATTCTCGCTCGGTGAACCGCACCGCGATCGCCCGCCAACTGCGCCAGCGCCAGACATTCGCCGAGAAGACGCTGTGGGCGTTGGTCCGCAACCGCCGTGTCGGTGGCTTCAAGTTTATTCGCCAAGCGGTCATCGACCGCTACATCGTCGACTTCGTCTGCCAATCCGCAAGGGTCATCATCGAGCTCGACGGACCTGTTCACGTGGGGCGCGAGGAGCACGACGCCGAGCGCGCCCGGATCCTAGAACTTTGTGGCTATCTCGTCCTGCGGTTCCGCAACGAGCGGATACTGGCTGATCCCGGCGGCACGGTGGACGAGATCCTTGAAGTGTTGCGCATGGGAAGGTCTTGACCACTCACCCTCCCATCCCGGCTTCGCCGGGACGGGCCCCTCCCTCTCTCGAAGAGAGAGGGTGTTGTTGGGCGCCCTCTCCCATGCCACCACTCCGCCATGCCCAAGCTTCCGTCCCTGCAACCCGATTCCGACCAGATGCTGCACCTGGACGCCCTGCGCATCGTCGGGGCGGTGATGATCGTGGTGTTCCACTTCAACCGCTTCATCAATCTGGACGGCCAGTGGCAGTGGGCGGACGATACGATCAAGACGTTCAGCCTGATCGTCGACCTGTTCTTCTTCATCTCAGGCTATGTCATGGCGGCGATCTATACCGGCCGCCTGACCAGCTTCGACAAGTACCGCGACTTCATCCAGAAGCGGGTTGCCAGGCTGGGGCCGCTGCACTGGGCGACCACGCTGGTGTTCATCGCCGTGGCCGCCGCCGGCGCGGCCGGCTGGATCCAGGACCGCGACCCGCGCCGCTACGATGCGGCCTGCATCGTGCCCAACATCATCTTCGTCCACGCCTGGGGCGTCTGCCACTCCCAGACCTGGAACTTCGCCAGCTGGGCGATCAGCGCCGAGATGGCGATGTATCTGGCCCTGCCGCTGATCTTCCTGCTGACCGCGCGCGGGCCCTGGGTGACCCTGGCCGTGGCGCTCGCCTCGATCGCCATCATGCTGCAGACCCCGCACGGCGACCGGCCGTTCCACCAATGGACCTGGGACTACGGCATGCTGCGGGCTGTGCCCGGCTTCCTGATCGGCATGGCCGCGTTCCAGCTGCGCGACAGGCTGGCGAAGATCCCGCGTCCGAACCTTCTGATGTGGCTGCTGCTAGGCGCCTACCTGATCATGTCATGGGCCGGGGTGGAGCGGACAATCCTCCTGTTCGTCGTGTACGCCGTCGGCCTCTTGGGCGTGGCGGCCGACGCCAAGGGCGTCCACGGCGGCGTCAGCCAGCGCCTGGCGCCGTGGGCGCAGCTGTCGTTCAGCCTCTACCTTCTGCACCCCATCGCCCTGAAGATGGGGCTGGCCTGGGTGGGCCTGGGGATGTGGAACCTGAACGGCGACCTGATGCGCCTGTGGGTGCTGTTCTGGGTCGTGGCCCTGTTCCCGATCGCCTATCTGTCGCTGGTGTTCTTCGAGCGCCCGGCCCGGGACTGGCTGGCGAAGGTGGGGAAGAAAAAGAGGCTCCCTCTCTCTTAGAGAGAGGGTTGGGGTGAGAGGCTACGAGGCCTGACGGCGTTCCGGCACGGCGGCCACCGGCGTAACCACTCAACCTCCCACCGCTGCTCGGCGGGCCCCGCCCTCTCTCAAAGAGAGAGGGATTTTGATACGCCCTCCACCCACGCCGGCAGCTCGCCAATATTGGCCAGCTCGACATAGCGCGGGTGCCCCTCCGGCGCCTCGGCGGCCTCGTGGGACCACACCAGCGGATACGGGATCAGCGCGCTCCAGCAGCCGGCCTCCAGAGCCGGCAGGATGTCGGACCGCATCGAGTTGCCGGCCATCACCGCCTGCTCCGCGCCCGTGCCGTAGCGGTCGAAGACCCGGCGATAGGTGTCGGCGTCCTTTTCCGACACGATCTCGACGGCGACGAAGTAGTCGCCCAGGCCCGACGAGGCGAGTTTCTGCTCCTGGTGCAGCAAATCGCCCTTGGTGATCAGGATCAGGCGATAGCGGTCCGACAGCGCGGCGAGCGCGTTCTCGACGCCCGGCAGCGGCTCGATCGGCTCGGTCAGCATCTCGCGGCCGACGGCCAGGATCTCGCGGATCACGCGGGTGTCGACCGCGCCGTCCGTAACCTCCAGCGCCGTCTCGATCATCGACAGGGTGAAGCCCTTGGCGCCGTAGCCATAGACCCGCAGGTTGCGCTTCTCGACAGCCAGCAGTTGGGCCTCGATCCTCTCGGGATCGCCGTGCTCGGACAGGAGCTCCAGGAAGCGGGCGTGGGACAGGCGGAACAGGCTCTCGCAGTGCCACAGGGTGTCGTCGGCGTCGACGCCGACGGTGGTGATCGTGCTCATGACGGCAGGCATAGCAGGGGTTCGCCAGACGGTCCTCGGGGAATTTGGCCGCCCGCGCGCCTTGGCGGTTGTGGTCTCACGCTGGGAGCGCCAAAGACTGGACAGGGAGCAAACAACCGCGCGCCATGACCGATCTTGTCACCAACCAGGCCTGGACGCTCATCGACAACGGGCGGGCCGCCGACGCCCTGCGCCTGACCACGGGTCCCGCCGCCCTGCCCCAGGCCTCGGCCAGTCTGCTGATGGCCCACGCCGCGGCGCTGAAGGCGCTGGGCCGGACCGACGAGGCCCTGGCGTTCAACCGCCGCGCGGTGACCCGCGCGCCCGGTGACCGCTTTTCCTGGTACAATCTGGCCGCCACCCTGGGGGATCTCGCGCTGGACGACGAGGCCGAGGCCGCGGCGCGCAAGACCATCGCCCTTGGCCTGGATGTCCCCGAGGTGCGGCTCGTCTTGGGCAAGGCGCTGCAAGGGCTGCACCGCTATGACGAGGCCGAGGCGACGTTCGCCCGCGCCCTGGCTACGCGGCCCAATGACGCCGCCGTCCATCTCAATCTGGCCCAACTGCGCTGGATGCGCTCGGGCCGGAGCGGGACGGCGCTGGCCCCGCTGGACGCGGCCATCGCCCGCCATCCGGCCGACGTCACCCTGCGGACGATCCGCAGCAACGTCCTGACCTTCGCCGGCGACCACGCCGGGGCCGACGCTGCGCTGGAGGACGCTCTGGCCCGCGCGCCGGGCGATCTGACGGCCCGCATCGCCGCAGCTCGCGCGGCCGGCGCGGTTGGCGACCGCGCGCGCATGCTGGCCCACGCCCACGAGGCCGTGCGCCTGGCGCCGGGCGCGCCGGAGAGCCAGACGGTCCTTTGCGAAGCCCTGTTGGCCGAGGGCCAGGCCGACGCCGCCGCCCAGGCGGCCGAGGCCCTGGTCGTCGCCGCGCCTGACGACCAGTACGCCCTGGTGCTGCGCAACACGGCCTGGCGGCTCACCGGCGACGCGCGCGGCGACCTGTTCCGCGACTACGCCGCGCTGGTGCGGACCGACAAGCTGGACACGCCGGAGGGGTGGGATAGCCTCGAGGCCTTCCTCGACGCCCTGCGCGATCGCATGTTGGACCTGCATGACCTGAAGACCCACCCGCTGAACCAGTCACTGCGGGGCGGCAGTCAGGTTCCGTCGCTGGACCGCTCGCGCGATCCGCTGGTGCAGGCCTTCTTCGCCTCGGCGCGCAAGGCGGTGGCCCGTTATGTGGAGACGCTGGGCGCGGGCGAAGATCCGATCCGTCGACGGCGTGCGCCGGATTTCGCCTTCGCGGGCGGCTGGTCGGTGCGACTGAGGTCCGAGGGCTTCCACGCCGACCACGTGCATCCGCGCGGCTGGATCTCGTCGGCCTTCTATCTGGATCTGCCGGGCCGCTTCGACGACGAGACGACCCGCGCCGGCTGGCTGCGCTTTGGCCGTCCAGGGTGCCTGACGCAGCCGGCGCTCGAGGCAGAGCACTTCATCAGGCCCGAACGCGGGGCCCTGGCCTTGTTCCCCTCGTGCCTGTGGCACGGCACCCAGCCCTTCACTGACGCTGACCACCGACTGACGATCGCCTTCGACGTCGTTCCGCGCTGACGGGGCGGTAAGCCGCCCTCGCCCTTCGACAGGCTCAGGGTGAGGACGACTGTTGGCCTCGGTTCGCACAAAATCCTCATCCTGAGCTTGTCGAAGGACGAGGATTTCCATGCCGATACGCGCCCGAGCTCGGCCCAAAGACGCCCAAAAGAAAACCCGCCTCAATCGCTTGAGGCGGGCCTTCGAAACCGGGTGTCCCCGCCGCCGAGACGGCGGGGATTAGCCTATTAGTAGCGCAGGCGGGCGTTCAGGAAGAACACGCGGCCCAGCACGTCGAACGCGGCGGGGTAACCGCTGTTCGACGGCGAGGCGTTGCCGCCGAGGATCGGATAGGCTTCCTGGGTCAGGTTACGCACGCCGCCCGTGAAGGCGAGGTTGTCGTTGACGTTCCAGTCGGCCGACAGATCGAAGTAGTTCTTGGCGCCGATACGCTCGACGGTGAACCGGCTGGCCGGGTTGTCGTCGTTCATGTCGTCCAGGTGGCTCCAAACAACGTTCACGCCGAACTGGTTCATGGTCCAGTTCAGGGTCGAACGCAGCTTGTGACGCGGCAGCGGGTTCACGCCGTTGCCGAAGCAACGCGAACCGAACTTGTCGGCGCACTTGATCGGCGCCGAGATGTCGTCCGGCGTGATCGTGAACTCCCAAGTGTTGGTGTACAGCGAGCGGATCGCCAGCGAACCCCAATCCGGCAGACCCAGGTTTTCCAGGGTGGTGCGGTAGGAGACGCCGATGTCGATGCCCGAGGTCGCCCACTTCGCGACGTTTTGGTTCGTCAGCGAGATGTAGTCGATCGAGCCGTTGGCCAGACGGTTGATGGCCTGGCAGTACGGCGAAGCCGGATTACCGTTCACGACCGTACCGTAGCAGACGTTCATCACGTTGGCGGCGCTCCCGCCGAACGAGGCGATGGCGTCGGTCACTTCGATGTCGAAGTAGTCGGCGGTCACCGAGAAGCCCGGCAGCCACGACGGCGTGTAGGCGAAACCGGCCGTGAAGGTCTTGCCTTCTTCCGGACGGAGGTTCGGGTTGCCGCCCGAGAGGGTCTGGGTCTGCTGGGTCGCGTTAATCACGCCCACCAGGTTCGCCGCCACGCCCGAGTTGATGCAGGCCTGACGAATGGCGGCGGTCGGAGCGCCACGCGCCGAGCAGGGGTCCGTGGCCGTCGGGAAGCCGTTGCCTTGCGGCGAGAACAGTTCCCCCACCGACGGAGCGCGGATCGCCTTGTTGTACGAGGCGCGGACCATCAGATCGTCATAGACCTTCCACGAACCGGCGACCTTGTAGGTCTGCACGGCCTTCGACTGACCGGTATAGTCCGAGGTACGGCCGGCCAGTTCCAGGTCCAGCGACTTGACCAGCGGCAGATCCTTCAACAGCGGGACCAGCACTTCGGCGTAGCCTTCGTACACGTCGAAGCGACCATTGACCGGCGGGCTGGCGTTGAAGCCCGTCAGGTTGCCAACGGCCAGGTCCTGGCTGGGATTGAAGGCGAACTCTTCGGCGCGATACTCGAAGCCGACGGCGAAGCCGATCGGGCCGGCGGGCAGCGAGAACTGGTTCTCGGTGTCACCGTTGATCGTGAAACCGCCGTACTGCTGCTCATAGTCTTGCGACGAGTTGATGCGCGTACGAATAAAGTTCGCGGCGGCGGCCGAGATGTTTCCTTGGCCGAATAGGTTGATCGGGACGCAACCGTTCGACGGGTCGGCGCAGGCAGTGCCAGTCGAGTTCAGCAGCAGGCCCTGCTGGATGCGGGCTAGGCTGGTGTCGCCCAGCAGCGAGTTGCTGCCATGGGTGTTGCCATACTGGTAGTAGATGTCGAAGCCACCGTTGATGAACTCCAGGTCGCCCTTCAGACCGAGTTGCATCTGGAAGCCGCTGAAGTTGAACTTCGAAACGCGCGGCCCCACTTCGGACAGACGGCGGTTGAACACGCCCGACACGGTGTCGAACAGGCCATCGCCGTCGGTGTCCACGTCGGTGAAGGTGCCGGCCGTCCAGGGGCTCGAGGCCGGGATAGTGTAGGCCGTGGTCGAACCCAGGCTGTTCAGAGCGGTCTTGGCGGCCGCCGTCAGGAACGGGTTATTGTCCAGCGTGAAGCGGAAGATGCGGTTGCCGGCCGGGGTCGGCGCCAGCTGGGTGGTGATCTGGCTGTTGACGAAGTTGCCCTTGGCATAGGCGGTGATGCCCGGCTTCACTTCATACGATGCAAGGGTCGTGACCGAGAAGCGCTCTTGCGGGGTCTGAACGTAGTTGACCGGGGCAAAGTTGTAGGTGTCGTCCGGCGACACGTAGAGACGGACGTTGCCGTCCGGCAGGAACAGGGCGCGGTTGGCGGCGTTGTTGGCGACGCCCGGCAGCGTGATGAAGCGACCCGTGGCGAAGGCGCCAACTTGTCCCGGCTCGTTGGCGTCAGCGCCCGACGGCACGAAGCCGGTGCGCGTGGCGTTATCGCCCCAGGCGCGGCTGAGCATGCCGCCGCGCTGACCTTGGGTCAGAGCTTCGCGCTTGTTGTAGCCCAGGCTCAGAACGACGTTGCCCTTACGATCGGCGAAGTTGGCGCCCATCGTCAGGTCGGCCGAGTAGATCGGCGCTTCGCCCTTGTCGGTTTCCGAGTAGCCGGCCGAGAGCTCCAGGCCCTCGAAGTCGTTCTTCAGGATGAAGTTCACAACGCCCGAGATAGCGTCCGAACCGTAAACGGCCGAGCCGCCGCCCGACACGACGTCAATGCGCTTGATCAGGGCCGGCGGGATCAGGTTCAGGTCGACCGTGCCCGTCGACGTGGTCGGGGTCTGGCGCTTGCCATCCACCAGGACCAGGGTGCGGGCGGTGCCCAGGCCGCGCAGGTTCACCGTGGCGGTGCCGTTGTTGCCGTTGTTGACGGTCGAGGTGATGCCCGGAACAGCCTGCGGCAGGGTGTTCAGCAGGTTTTCGGTGTTCACCACGCCCGACTGCTTCAGTTCCTTGTCGCCGACTTGGGCGATCGGGCTCGAAGAGGTCAGGTCGGCGCGCGCGATGCGCGAACCGGTGACGACGATTTCTTCGACCTGGGCCGGCTCTTCAGCCTGCTGCGCCCAAGCCGCGGCGGCCGGCAGCATCACGCCGCACAGGATGGAAGAGGCCAACAGGCTCTTTCGACGGCTAACAAAACCCAACAAATTCCACCTCCAAAAACTTGGCGTCGCCTCGCCCGGACGAGACAGACGCTCCCCCCCGGTTCTTAACGAACAGGGCATTGGGCGCAGGAAGGCTGTACTCCTGGGCATGGGTCAATCGCGGGTCGCTTCGTTCGCGCAATAAATCGTCGCCAGTGTCTCAAATGCGACACACTCCCATCTAGGCGGGCGCTAAGCCGATGAAAGATCGAATTAAAAAGTTCGAGCGCGATCAACGCTATCGACACAAACATGAAATATTACAAAATAGTTATTCAGTAGGCAGTGAGCTTTCAGACCCGCCTTGCTTAGCGAAAGCGGATGAGTTTCGCTAAATACGCCGTTTAGAAACTCTATTTCCCGTCATTGAAATGACAAACTCTTCCTGATGAACATCGATCAACGATCATCGGTAGCGCTACCCGTCATCAATGCCTGTGATCTTCACTGAAGATGCGTTGCACGGCCTGCGAAAAGCCGCGTGTCGGGCCTGCGGATACGATCGGGCGGTTGCGCCAGGCAAAGAAGCAACGCTTGAATAGACAATCGGCAGCCCGTTGCCGCTTCGCCGCCGCCTGTCCGAGTTCGCATGCCTCAGCACCCGCCCCTCAGAATCAACGCCGACCTGCCGGTCGAGACCTTCGCCGAGCGGTTCGCGCGAGACGGCTACGTGCAGATCCCTGTCTTCCTGGCGCCGCAGGACGCCGAAGCGGTCGCCGCCCTGCTGGACCCGCTGACCTGGAACATCGTCGCGCCCGACGAGGCCTCGGAAACCCTGGTGATCACGCCCGAGGTCATCAAGAAGTTCGGCGAGGCCCAGGTGCGCCAGTTCCTGCAAGGCGCGCTGAAGCGCGCCGCCAAGGGGTTTTCGTTCGTCCACATGTCCTACGCGCTGCAGGACGAGTATCTGCGCGCGCCGCAAACCCCCGTGCACCGGGCGACCGAGTTCCTGGAAGGCCGCGCGTTTCTCGATTTCGGCGGCCAGGTGATCGGCGCGCCTGAGGTGACGGGCGTGCGGGTCCAGGCCTCGTACTATCGCCCCGGCGACTTTCTCACGGTGCACGACGACAGCCATCGCAAGGACCACCGCCTTGCGGCCTTCACCCTAGGCTTCACCCGGCGCTGGCGTCCGGACTGGGGCGGCCAACTGCTGTTCCATGACGCCGACGGCAATGTGACGCGCGGCCTCGCGCCGGGCTTCAATGTGCTGACCCTGTTCAAGGTGCCCACGCCCCACTCGGTGGCCCAGGTCGCCAGCTACGCCGAAGCCAAGCGCCTGTCCCTGACCGGCTGGCTGCTGGGCGATAAGGACCCCGCCTGATGAGACCCTCCGCCATGCTCGCCCCCGCCCTCGCCGCCGCGCTGGCGCTAGCCGCCGCAGCAGCCCAAGCCCAGACCGCCCCCGAACCCGACGTCATCAAGGCGTTGAAGGCCTGCAGCGCGATCAAGACCGACGGCGAGCGCCTGGCCTGCTATGACAAGGCCGCCCAGTCGGTGACCAGGGCCCAGGAGACCGGCGAGGTCATCATCATCGACAAGCAGACGGCCCGCGCGGCCCGCCGCCAGGCGTTCGGCCTGGAGCTGCCGACCCTGTCGATCCTGGATCGCGGGGCCGACAAGGCCGAGACCGAAAAGCTGCAAGCCGTCGTCAAGACCGCGCGCGCCGACGCCGAAGGGCGCCTCGTCGTGACGCTGGAGGACGGCGCGGTCTGGCGCCAGATCGACGGTGACGTCCTGGGCAAGCCGCCCAAGGCGGGAACCACCGTCGAGATCCGCAAGGCCGCGATGGGCAGCTACATGATGAAGGTCGGCGCCCAGCCGGCCATCCGGGTGCGCCGCAGCGAGGCCGGCCCGGCGCGCTGAGGCCGCGCCCGTCGCGGGTTCGGCGCCCGACGAATAAGCGCCAGGCGCCGCTGCTTTGGTCTATCGGATGTTGACGGCGCCGCCGACGAAGTCCTCGCCCGGAGTTTATCCTCGGTCCGACCTTCGGTCGGCTCTGGGGGACAAGCTCAGGGCGGGGACGACTGTTGGCATGGGTTCGCGAGAAATCCTCATCCTGAGCGTGTCGAAGCACGAGGATTTCCAGCTGGACGCGCGCCGGAACCTTGACCACGAACCCTTTTTCTCCGGCTAAGGCACGTTTGCGGCCGTATCACCATCGAAATGCTACAGGCGTGCAAACAGAGCGCGCCGAAACATTACATTTGAGAAATATTTGACCTCGGACGCCGGTCTGCGTCAGAACTTCGCTCGCGTGAGATTCCGGCCGATCCGGAACGGGCGACACCGTGCCCCGGATCGTGGGCCACTGGGGAGGAGAGACCTTGGATAGACGACAGTTCCTCGCGGCCTGCGGCATCGGCGCCGGGGGCGTGCTGCTGCCGGGCTTCGGCCAGGCCATCGCCGCCGAACAGCTGATCGAGACCATGGACGTGGCGGTCAAGAAGCGGCTCGCCGACGCGGCCCTCACCGCGGCCAAGGCCGCCGGGGCCACCTATTGCGACGTCCGCGTAGGCCGCTATCTGCGCCAGTTCATCCAGACGCGCGAAGCCAACGTCCAGGGCGTTACCAACACAGAGTCCAGCGGCGTGGGCGTGCGCGTCATCGCCGGCGGGGCCTGGGGCTTCGCCGCCACCAACAACATGTCGCCAGAGTCGGTGGCCCAGACGGCCCGCCTGGCCGTCGCCATCGCCAAGGCCAACGCCAAGAACCAGACCGCTCCGGTCCAACTGGCCCCGACCAAGGGCGTCGGCGAGGTCAAGTGGGCCACGCCCATCCGTCGCAACGGCATGGAAGTGTCGCTGCAGGAGAAGGTCGACCTTCTGATGCGGGTCAACGGCGCGGCTCTCAAGGCCGGCGCCAACTTCGTCAATTCCAGCCTGTTCCTGATCAACGAGCAGAAGTACTTCGCCAGCAGCGACGGCTCCTACATCGATCAGGACATCCACCGCGTCTGGGCGCCGTTCACGGTCACCGCGATCGACAAGGCCACCGGCAAGTTCCGTTCGCGCGAGGGCCTCTCGGCCCCGATGGGCATGGGCTATGAGTATCTGGACCCCAAGGCCGAGGATAAGGTCCTCTCGCCCAACGGCATCATCAGCTACAACAAGTCCTACGACATGGTCGAGGACGCCCAGGCCGCCGCCGTCCAGGCGCGCGAGAAGCTGACCGCCAAGTCGGTGAAGCCGGGCCGCTATGACCTGGTGCTCGACCCCAACCACCTGGGCCTGACCATCCACGAATCGATCGGCCACCCGCTCGAGCTCGACCGCGTGCTGGGCTATGAGGCCAACTACGCCGGCACCAGCTTCGCCACGCTGGACAAGCGCCGTGACCGCTTCCAGTACGGCAACGAGATCGTCAACGTCGTCGCCGACAAGGTCCAGCCGGGCAGCCTCGGCGCCGTCGGCTATGACGACGAAGGCATCAAGACCAAGAGCTGGCCGCTGATCCAGAACGGCAAGCTGGTCGACTACCAGGCCACCCGCGACCAGGCCCACATCCTGGGCAAGACCGAGAGCGACGGCTGCTCTTACGCCGACTCCTGGTCGACCGTGCAGTTCCAGCGCATGCCCAACGTCTCGCTGGAGCCGGGCAAGAAGCCGCTCAGCCTGGCCGACATGATCGGCAACGTCGAGAACGGCATCTACATCCTGGGCCGCGGCTCTTTCTCGATCGACCAGCAGCGCTACAACGCCCAGTTCGGCGGCACGCTGTTCTACGAGATCAAGGACGGCAAGATCACCCAGCCGCTGGAGGACGTCGCCTACCAGATGCGCACGCCGGAGTTCTGGAACGCCTGCTCGGCGATCTGCGACGAGCGGGACTACCGCCTGTTCGGCTCGTTCTTCGACGGCAAGGGCCAGCCCAGTCAGGTTTCGGCCGTCAGCCACGGTTCGTCGACCACCCGGTTCGACGGCATCAACGTCATCAATACCGCGCGCTCGCTCGGTTAAGCGGATCGAGGGAGACACATCATGGGTATCATGACGGAAGCCGAGGCCAAGACGATCCTCGACAAGGTCCTCAAGCTCTCGACGGCGGACGAATGCACCGCTCAGCTGACGGGCTCGATCGAAGGCAACATCCGCTTCGCGCTGAACAACGTCTCGACCAGCGGCGTGGTCAGCGACACCAGTCTGGGCGTCTCGGTGGCCTTCGGCCGTCGCGTCGGCACGTCGTCGACCAACGACTTCTCGGACGCGTCCCTGGCCCGCGCGGTCAAGCGCGCCGAGGAGCTGGCGCGCCTCGCGCCGGAAAACCCCGAGTTCGTGCCGGCGGTCGAAAAGCAGGTCTACAAGCCCAGCTCGACCTTCAGCGCGGCCACCGCGGCGATCACGCCCGAGCAGCGCGCCGACATCGCCATGGCGTCGATCGCGCCCTGCCGGTCCAAGAACCTGATCGCGGCCGGGTTCCTGAACGACGAGCAGAGCTTCGTGGCCTTCGCCAACAGCAAGGGCGCGTTCGGTTATCAGCGCTCGACCGAGATGGACTACACCTGCACCGTCCGCACCGCCGACGGGAAGGGCTCGGGCTGGGTCGCGCGCAACCTGCAGGACTCCACGCCCTTCAAGCCGGCCAGCGACATCGAGATCGCCATGCGCAAGGCCAGCGCCTCCGCCGAGGCCCAGGCCCTGGAGCCGGGCAAGTACACGGTGATTCTCGAGCCGGCCGCCGCCTCGGGCCTGATCTCGTTCATGTTCAACTTCTTCGACGCCCGCGCGGCGGACGAAGGCCGCAGCTTCCTGTCCAAGAAGGGCGGCGGCAACAAGCTGGGCGAGCAGGTCTATGACCCGCGCGTAAGCTTCATCTCCGACCCGTGGCATCCGGACCTCGCCGTCCTGCCGTGGGACGGCTCGGGCCGCGCCCGCGAGAAGATGGCCATGGTCGAGAACGGCAAGATCGCCAACCTGATGTACTCGCCCTACTGGGCGCAGAAGCAGGGCAAGCCGGTCGTCGGCCGTCCGGGCAACATCATCATGTCGGGCGGCACCAAGTCGACCGCCGACCTGGTGCGCGAGACCGAGCGCGGCATCCTGGTGACTCGCACCTGGTACATCCGGATGGTCGATCCGCAGACCGTGCTGCTGACCGGCCTGACCCGCGACGGCACTTTCTATATCGAGAACGGCCAGCTGAAGTATCCGATCAAGAACTTCCGCTTCAACGAGTCGCCGGTGATCATGCTGAACAACATCGATGACCTGGGCCGTCCGGTCCGCGTCAGCGAAGGCGGCGGCATGAAGTACATGATCCCGCCGATGCGCGTGCGCGACTTCACCTTCACCTCGCTGTCGGACGCCGTCTGACACACACCTATGGCCAGCAGTCGCGTAACCCGTTCGGAGTGTCTGCGTCTGCTGGCGGGCGGTGCGATGGGAGGTTGGCTGGCCAGCCTCCCATCAGCCACCCAGGCGGCTCTCAAGGCCGCTCCGGCCTATGATTTCTGGTTCACGCGCCTGCGCTATGACAGCGGCGACTGGGACGTCGACCAGCGCATGCCGGCCAACATCCTGACCTCGCTGGTCGACTACACCACCCTGCGGGTCGATCCCGAAGAGCGCGTCGTGCGGCTCTCGGATCCGGCCATGCTGACCGCCCCGTTCTGCTACCTGGCGGGCCACAAGCTGGTCGAGTTCAGCCCCGCCGAGGCCGAGAACTTCAAGACCTATGTCCGCAACGGCGGCTTCGTCTTCGTCGACGACTGCAACCACGACATCGACGGCCTGTTCGCCAAGTCGTTCGAGCGCCAGATGGCCAAGCTGTTCGGGGCCGAGGCCCTGAAGACGCTGCCCAATGACCACCTGATCTACCGCAACTTCTTCAAGTTCGACGGCCCGCCCGCCACCAGCTTCGAGCTGAACGGCTGGGGCGATGATCTCGTCCACGACTATCTGAAGGGCATCGAGATCGGCGGGCGCCTCGGGGTGCTCTACAGCAACAAGGATTACGGCTGCGAGTGGGATTACGACTGGCGCAACAAGCGCTTCCTGGCCGATGACAACACCAAGTTCGCGGTCAACATCGTGCTCTACGCCCTCACCGCCTGATCGCCTCTTTCTCTGTTCGGATTGCTTATGACCAAGACCCCCACCGAAGCCGAGATCGCGGGCAAGCTTCAGCGTCTGTCGCAGCTGCGCGCCGCCATCGGCCAGGCCATCGTCGGCCAGGACGAGGTGGTCGAGCAGCTGCTGATCGGCCTGCTGGCCGGCGGCCACTGCCTGATCGAGGGCGTGCCGGGCCTGGGCAAGACCCTGCTGGTCCGCACCCTGGGCCAGGCCCTGTCGCTGGACTTCCGCCGCGTGCAGTTCACGCCCGACCTGATGCCCAGCGACATCCTGGGCACCGAGGTGCTGGAGGAAGACCACGGCACGGGCCATCGCCACTTCCGCTTCCAGCAGGGGCCGGTCTTCACCAACCTGTTCCTGGCCGACGAGCTGAACCGCACCCCGCCCAAGACCCAGGCCGCTCTGCTCGAAGCCATGCAGGAGCATCAGGTCAGCTATGCGGGCGTCACTCATGCCCTGGCCGAGCCGTTCTTTGTGCTGGCCACCCAGAACCCGCTGGAACAGGCCGGGACCTATCCCCTGCCCGAGGCGCAGCTGGACCGCTTCCTGCTGAACATCCGCGTGGGCTATCCCACCGCCGAGGAGGAGCGGGCGATCCTCGCTTTGACCACCGGCGGCACGATTGAGGCCCCCAAAGCGGTGATGACCGGCGCCGACATCGTCGAGCTGCAAAAGTGGGTCCGCCAGGCCCATGTCAGCGACGGCCTGCTGACCTGGATCACCCGCCTGATCCGCGCCACCCGTCCCGGCCCCGACGCGCCGAGCGCCATCCAGGACTATGTCCGCTGGGGCGCTGGTCCGCGGGCCGGCCAGGCCCTGGTGCTGGCCGCCAAGGCCCGCGCCCTGCTGCACGGACGCCTGGCCGCCACCCGCGAGGACGTCGTGGCCCTGGCCGCGCCGGTGCTGCGCCACCGCATCCTGCTGTCCTTCGCCGCCGAGGCCGAGCGCAAGACGACCGACGACGTGGTCGCCGCCCTGCTGGCCGCCCTGCCCGCCCCCGCCCGCGACTGATCCAGCGCATGTCGCCGTTCGACCTGCCTCCGGACCTGCGCACCCGCCTGCGACGCCTGTCGCTGGCGCCGCGCGCGGCCGCCGTGCTGGTCGGCGACGGCGCCCACGCCAGCCGCAATCGCGGCGGGGCGATGGAGTTCGCCCAGTACCGCGCCTATGAGCGCGGCGATGACCTGCGGCGGATCGACTGGAAGCTCTATTCGCGGTCTGACAAGTTCTTCGTCCGCGACGCCGAGCGCGAAAGCCCGGTGGCGATCTGGATCGTGCTGGACGCCAGCGCCTCGATGGCCCAGGCCGATCTGGCGCGGCCCAGCTGGACGCGCTTCGACGCCGCCCGCCGCCTGACCGCCGCCCTCATCGAGATCGCCCTCTTGCAAGGCGACCGCTTCGGCCTCGTCGTCGCCCAGGACAAGGGCCCTCTGGTGCTGGCCCCATCGGGCGACAAGCGCCAGCGCGACCGCATCCGCCTGGAGATCAGCCCGCTGCAGCCCGGCGGCGCGCCGCACTGGGAGCGTGACCTCAAGACCCTGGGCGAGCGCATCGCGCCCGGCGATCTCGTCATCTTCATCACCGACGGCTTCGACGAGGCCTGCGTCGCCGCCGCCGAGCGCCTGGCCGCCTCGGGCCGCGACGTGTCGTTCGTTCAGCTCCTGACCGGCGACGAGCGCGACTTTCCGTTCGACAGCTCGCTGCGCTTCCGCGATCCGGAGAACAGGGCCGAGCTGGCGGGCGACGGCCGATCCCTGCGCGCCGACTTCCTCAAGCGCTTCGGCGAGGCCCGCGCGGCCCTGCGCGCGCGTCTGGAAAGTCGGAGCGTGCGCTTCGCCGAACACTTCGCCGACCAGGATCCGGACGGGCCGATCCAGGCCCTGGCCCGCGCGGCGGCGGTCCGATGATCCCCGCCCTGCTGCTGCCCGCCGCGCTCGCCGCCCTGCTGGCCGTCGCGGTGCCGCTGGCGATCCACATCGCCCGGCGCACCGAGACCCGAACCATCGACTTCGCCGCCCTGCGCTGGCTGAACCCGAACCCCAAGCCCGTGCAGCGCCTTCAGCTGGACGAGCGCCTGCTGCTGGGGGTGCGGATCGCGCTGATCGTGGCGATCGCCGTCGCCCTGGCCCGCCCGGTGCTGCGGCCGAGCGGCGACAGTGGTCCCGTGGTCGCCATCGCTCCGGGGATCGACGCCGCCCAGGTCGCCGATAACGGCCAGCGCCGCGTCTGGCTGGCGCCCGACTTTCCCGGCGCCGACCGCGCCGCACCGCCCGCCACCGCCGACCTCGCCAGCCTGATCCGCCAGCTCGACGCCGAGCTCCCGGCCGGAACCCCGCTGACCCTGGTCGTGCCCCCGGCCTTCGACGCCGACGGCGGGCGGCTCGTGCTGTCGCGCAAGGTCACCTGGAAGGTCGCCCCTGCCGCCGCCACGCCCAGCGCCAAGCCTGAGCGAACGCCGCCGCCCCTGGCGGTTCGCTACGCCGCCGAGCGGGCCGAGGCGGTCCAGTATTTCCGTGCGTCGGCGGGCGCCTATGCTGCCCCAGACCAAGCGCCCGCCTTCGACGCCGCGCCCGTCGACCAGCCCCTGCCCGCCCAAGCCAAGACCCTGATCTGGCTGTCGGGCGCGCCGCTGTCGGACACCGCGCTGTCCTGGATCGAGCGCGGCGGCGTCGTGCTGCTGGCCCATGACGCGCCCTCGCCCGTCGAGGGGACCAAGTCCGTGGTCTGGCGCGACGCGGCGGCGGAGCCGCTGGCGGTCGAGGGCCGCTATGGCCAGGGCCGCGTCCTGCAACTGACCCGCCCGCTGGCCCCCAAGAGCCTGCCGGCCCTGGTCGAGCCCGACTTCCCCGACCGTCTTTGGGCCCTGCTGGACCCGTCGGCCGCGCCGGCCCGCGTCGCCGCCCAGGACTATGCGCCGGCGCTTGGCGAGGTGGGGCCGGCCTTGGCCTTCAATCCGCATCCGCTGGACCTGCGCCCGTGGCTGGCGGTGCTGATCGCGGTACTGTTCGCCGGTGAGCGCTGGCTGGCCACGCGTCGGAAACGGCCGGTGATGGCATGATCGCCGCCCTGGCCCATCTGCCCCGCGCCGCCCGGCTGCGCGTGGTGCTCGACACCATCGCGGTCGGCGCGCCCGCCGTGCTGGCCGGCGGCGTCGCGGCCTGGCGGCTGGCCGGACCGTTGGGGACCCTCGCCGTCGGCGCGGCGGGTCTGGGGGTCCTCGCCTGGACCGGCTGGCGGCGCACGCGGCGCTTCGACCGCGCCTGGCTGACCGCCGCCCTCGACGCCCGGGCGCCGGGGCTGGAGGACAGCAGCGACCTCCTCTTCGCGCCGCCCGAAAGCCTGACGGGCCTGGCCGCCCTGCAGCAGGCCCGCCTTCGCGACCGGCTGAAAGAGGTCGCCGCCCTCGATCTGCGCCCCGCTTGGTCGAGCCGCGCCATCGCCGCCTCGGTCGGTCTCAGCGCGCTGGTCATCGCGGCCGCCGCCCTGTGGCCCGCGCCGGGCGAAGGCGGCCGAAGCCAAGGCGCCGCCGCCCCCGCGCCTCTGGCCGCCCCGCACCTGACCGGCGCGCGGCTGCGCATCACCCCGCCCGCCTATACCGGCCAGCGCCCCTTCGAGCAGAGCAGCCTCGACGTCCGCGCGCCCGCGGGATCGCAGGTCGCCTGGAGCCTGGGCTTCCTGCCGCAGCCCGACGCGGCGAGCCTCACCCTACCGGGCGAGGCCGCCCTGCCCCTGCGCCGCGACGGCGGCCGCTGGACCGGCGCGCGGACCTTCGAGCGCTCGGCGCTCTATCGGATCGAGGCGCCGGGCCTTGCCCGCCAGCGGCTGCACCGGCTGGAGATGATCCCTGACGCAGCCCCCGTGATGCGCGTCGTCACCCCGACCACCGCCCTCACCCTGCTGGAACCCGGCCAGACCCGCTGGACCCCGGTGTTCGAGGCGCGCGACGACTATGGCGTCGCTGCGACCGCCACCCTGAAGATCACCGTCACCAAGGGCGAAGGCGAGAACATCACCACCACCGAACGGACCCAGACGCTGACCGGCCAGGGCGACGCGCGGCTCAAGCGCTTTTCGGTGTCGCTGGACCTGGCCCGCGAAGGCCTGACGCGCGGCGGCGACCTGATCGTCCAGCTGACCGTCCGCGACAACCGCCAGCCCGCCGCCCAGACGGTCGAGGGGCCCAGCGTCATCCTGCGCTGGCCCAACGCCCCGCCGCCGGTCGACGGCCTGGAGGGCATGGCCCGCAAGATCCTGCCGGTCTATTTCCGCAGCCAGCGCCAGATCATCATCGACGCCGAGGCCTTGCTGGCCCGCAAGGCCAGGATCTCGGCCGACACGTTCATGGACAGCGCCAACGGCCTTGGCGAGGACCAGGCCCAGCTGCGGCTGCGCTATGGCCAGTTCATGGGCGAGGAGGCCGAGGGCGGCGGCGGCGGGGTGGGTCTGGCCCTGCCCACCAGCGACGCCCCGGCGCTGGACCTGCCGACCAATGACGGTCCAGCCGCCCCGGAGCCCAAGGCCGAGGCGCATGACGACCATGACCATGGCCCGGGCGACGGCCACGACCATGGCGCAGAGAGCGACGGCTCCCCGCTGGGCGATATGGACAAGCTGCTGGCCCAGTTCGGCCACGCCCACGACACGGGCGATGCGGCCACGTTGTTCTCTCCGAGCGCCCGCGCCACCCTGGCCCAGGCCCTGGACGCCATGTGGGCCTCGGAGCGCGCCCTCCGGCAGGGCGAGGTGAAGGCGGCCCTGCCGCACGCCAACCGGGCGCTCGTCCTGCTGAAGACCGCCCAGCAGGCGACGCGGATCTATCTGGCCCGCACCCCGCCCAAGCTGCCGCCGATCGACCTGTCGCGGCGAATGAGCGGCAAGCGCGACGGCATTGTCGCCGGGCGTCTGGCGCCGCTGGTCCGCGATCCGGCCGACAGTCCCGCTGTCGAGGCCTGGCGGGCCCTCGGCCAAACGGGTGCCGCCGCCCCGCCGAACCTGGACGCCCTAGCCCGCTGGGTCGGCGCCAATGCGGCCCGCCTACCCGACGCCCTGTCGCTGAGCGCCGCCATCGACACGGTCCGCAACGAGCCCCAATGCCAGGACTGCCGCCGCAAGCTGCGCAGCCTCTTGTGGACCGCGCTGGAGCGCCCGACGCCGGGCGTGCAGCGCCGCGCCCCGGTCGACCCGCGCGGCCGGCTTTATCTGGACGCCCTGCGATGACCGGCCTTTCGCTCCTGGCCCTGGTCATGATCGTCGGCGCGCTGGTCGCCAGCCTGACGCGCCTTGCCCTGCGCCGCCGCGCCGCCACAGCGGCCGAGCGGGGTCCCACCTGGCGCCTTGTCGCCTTGGCGGGGTTGCAGGTCACCGCCGGCGCCCTCCTGTGGCTGACCCTGTTCCCGCCGCAGGTGCTGACCGCGCCCGGTCGGCTGGTGGTGTTGACGCAGGGCGCGACCGCCCGCCTGCCCGCCTCGGGCGACGTCGTCGTGGCCCTGCCCGAAGCGGCCCGCGCGGCCGGCGCGATCCGGGTCCCGGACCTGGCGACCGCCCTGCGGCTCTATCCCGAGCCTGGCCGGCTGCGGATTGAGGGCCATGGCCTGTCGCCCCGCGACCGCATCCCGCTGGACCGCCCCGCGAGCTTCGCCCCGCCCGCGCCGCCCAAGGGGATCATCGCCCTGGCCCTGCCCGCCCCCGTCGCGCCGGGCGCCCGCTTCACCGTGGGCGGCGAGATCGGCGCGCTGAAGGCCGGCGTGGTCGAGCTGCTGGACCCGGCCGGAGCCGTGGTCGACAAGGCCGAGGTCAAGACCGGCGCGCGCTTTAGCCTGTCGGGCGCCACGCGCGCGGCGGGTCCGGTGCTGTTCGACCTGCGCCTGCGCGACGCCGCCGGCCGGCAGGTCGAGCATGTCGAGATCCCGGTCGAGGCCCGCGCGCCGGTCAGCCCGCGCGTGCTCGTCCTGGCAGGCGCGCCGAGCGCCGAGACCAAGTACCTTCGTCGCTGGGCCCAGGACGCCGGGATCGCCCTGAACCTTGAGGTCTCGCTGGGCGGCGGCGTGCAGCTGGGCGACGCGCCCGTGGCCCTGACCCGCGCGACGCTGGACGCGGTGGACCTGCTGGTCATCGACGACCGCCGCTGGGAGACCCTGGACCGCCAGGACCGCGCCGCCATCGACGGCGCCGTGCGCGGGGGCCTGGGCCTCGTCTTGCGGCCCAGCGGTCCGCTGTCCGACGCCGTGCGCCGCGACTGGGCGGGGCTTGGCCTGCCGACCGCCGAGACCGACGGCCTGCACGCGGTGCGGCTGAACGGCCCGAACTCGGACGTCAACCGGCATGACATCCTGCCGACCACCTCGAGAGGCGTCCCGCTGGCGGTGACCAAGGACGGCCAGCCGCTGGCCGCCTGGCGGGCGCGGGGCCAAGGTCGGGTGGCGCTGTGGACGCTCGCCGACAGCTACGCCCTGGTGCTGACCGGCCGCGCCGACCGCCATGGCGAGCTGTGGAGCGAACTGTTCTCGGCCGTGGCGCGTCCCGGCGAGGCGGCTGGCGTCCATGTCGAGGGTCTGGCGCGGGCGGGTCAGCGGGTCGCCCTGTGCGGGGCGAAAGCGGCGCTCAGCGTGATCGAACCCAATGGCGCGACGCGGCGGCCGCTGGTTGATCCGCGCGCCGCGCCGGGGGCGTGCGCGGGCTACTGGCCGGCGAGCCCGGGCTGGCGGACGATCGTTGAGGGTGATCGCCGGAGCGCGCTCTTCGTCCAGCCCGCCGACGCGGCCCCTTCGCTGGCGCAGGCGGACGCGCGGGCGGCGACGCTGGCGCTGGTCGAGACGGCAGCCTCAGGGCCTGCGCGCGAAGCGCGTCGGGCGCCCGGTTCGCCCTGGCCGTGGGCCGCAGCTCTGCTCGCTGTTCTGGGGGCGCTGTGGTGGCTGGAGCGGCGCTCTCCGCGCCGATAATCGTGACCTAGAGGGTCAGCACCACGAACATCACCGCACTGACCGGAATCGCCGCCGAAAGGGCCATGTGCAGAAGAGTCTCGCCGACCGAAAGGGCCGAACGAGCGGACGCGGAAACCTTGACCGTGGATGGGTTGACGGCGGTGGCCATGGACGATGCTCCTTGCACGGTGGAGCTTGCCCGCAAGGTGTTAACGAAGCTGAATCGGGAAGCCCTAACGGCTTGCGACAAGTTGTCCGCGAACCGCCGCTTGGCCCGCCCCAGCTCCCAAAAAATCGGCGCGTCCGAGGAGGACGCGCCGCGGGATCCCGCGCGACACCGGGAGGTGTATGGCCGCGCGATCGAACCGAAGTAACCCGCCGGGTCAGGAGAGGCAGACGCCGGCGGGCGGGGGGTATCAAAGACCTAGAAGCTCATCCGCAGGCCCAGAACATAGGTGCGGCCGGGCTTGTAGTAGGTGAAGGTCGCGTTGTCGTACTGGAAGTACGAGCGCAGCGACTCGTTGGTCAGGTTGGTGACGTTGAAGGTCACCTGCGGCGCATTGTTCAGGCCGAAGATTTTCCCGAGGTCATAGCTCGAGGAGAAGTCGGTCTGCTTGTAGTCGTCCGAGAACAGGGCGGCGGCCGCGATGCCGTTCTGGTTCAGGCCGCTGACCTGAGCGCCCTTCCGGAACACGTGGCTGAGACGCAGGCTGACGCCGTTGTGCTCGTAGTAGCCCGTCAGGTTGTAGGTGTACTTGGCGACGCCCAGCGCGGTGGCCGGACCATTGCTGGTCTGGTCGACGATGGTGGCGTTGGCGTTGACGCCCAGACCTTCGACGCCGAAGCGGCTGGTCAGGAAGTCGAGCGGCTGCACCCACTGGAACTCGAGGCCGTTGATCGTGAGCTTGTTGGGCACGTTGATCTGCGACTGGACCTGGACCTGAGCCTGGGTCGGACCACCGCGCGAGTTGATGGCCGTCTTCTGGGTGTCGTTCAGGGTGTCGTAGGTGATGCCGTACTGGGCCAGGAACGAGAACGGCTGTGTGGTCACCTGGTTTTGCGTGAAGCCGGTGATCGACTTGCGGAACGCGTTGACCGCGATCAGGCCTTCCTGACCGGTGTAGAACTCGAAGCCCAGGTCGATGTTCTTGGAGAAGTAGGGCTCCAGGGCCGAGTTGCCGATCGTGGCCTGGTCGGCCGACGGCGCGCCGAAGCTGACGCCCGGCAGCTGGGCGGCGGGATCCGGACGGGTCATCGTTTCCGACACCGCCACGCGGGCCACGGCGCGCTCGCTGACGTCATAGGCGATGCTCGCGGCCGGCAGCCACTTGGAATAGGTGTTCTCGGTGTAGACGAAGTTGGTGATGTTCGGATAGCGCGAGCCGTCCGGCAGCGTTCCCGTAGCCGGGGCGTTGCGCGGGTCGGCCACCGAGACGCGACCGCCGATCGTCTGCTTGGTGCGGACATAGCGGACGCCGAGGTTGAAGCGCAGGTCGCTCTCGAGCACCTGGGTCACGCCGTTCAGCTCGGTGAAGGCCGCGCTGTTCTTCTCGTTGATATAGCCGCCGCTGGCGCCGGTGTTGGAGCCGCCCGATTCCGGCGTGTTGTCGTGGAACTGGTCGTACTTGGAGGCCTGCTTGACCTTGTCCCAGTCGACCGTGACGAAGCCGGCCGGGCCGGGCTTCAGATAGCCGGCCAGGCCCGTGGTCGGGATCAGCGAGCCGCCATAGGTGACCGTTCCCGTCTGACCGGCGGTGTAGCCCGTGCCATAGCCCGGATAGGTCGGATAGCCGGCCGGGGCGGCGCCCGGCTGGTTCAGGCCCTGGCATGCCGGCTGACCGTTCGGCGAGGGCAGGAAGATGCTCGGGTTGTTGCCGCAGGTCGCGTTCTGCCAAGCCTGGCTGTTGTCATAGCCGCGGATGGTGCGCGAGATGTCGTCGTAGTTGGCGCCGGCCTTGAGGTTCAGGGCCTCGTCGCCCCAGGTGAGCGCGGCGCGGGCGCCCTTGGTCTCGTACCAGCGCTTCTCGTCCTGCATGTTTACGCGACCGCCGGTCCAGACGAAATTGGCCGGGTTGTTCAGGTCGACGCTGCTCTTGATGGTCGGGATGCCGGTCGGGTTGGCGACGTAGTCCACCGTGGTGCCGACGCCCAGGGCCGTGACCGGACCGAAGGTCGGGCTTTCACGATGGAACGTGCTCTTGGTGTAGTTGGCCTGGGCTTCGAACTTCAGCGTGTCGTTGATGCGCCATTCGCCGCCCGGATTGATCCCCCAAAGCTCGGTCTTTTCGAGATAGGGACGGAATTCCAGGAAGAAGTTCGAGTTGGCGTAGGTGCCGGACGTGACCGTGCAGCCCGTCGAGCAGTCGGCCTTGTCGTACTTGGTGTTCAGCGGGATGACCGCGCCGTTGCGGACGATCCACATGATGTCTTCGCGGACCAGGTCGGTCTTCTTATAGCCGTACATGCCGTCGACATAGAAGTTGACGTCGTCGCTCGGACGCCACTCCAGGCTGCCGACCAGATTGATGCGGTCGCGGTCGCCGTACGAGGCCGACGGACGGCCGATGCGCGGCAGCAGGCCGTTGTCGATCTGCTGGATCGAGGCGCCGGGGTTGTTGGCCAGCAGGAACGCGCGGTCGATGACCGTGCCGGCCACCAGGCCCGCGCCCGCGCCGACCGGAACTGTGCCCGGGATCGTCCAGTTGCCGCCGCCCGTGGGGTTACAGCCGCTGGTCGCGCCGCACTGGGCCGCCGACAGGTTCGGGTTGGTGTAGCCGATGGTCTCGTAGCCCCGGGTGTCGGTCTTCAGGCGCTGGCCCGAAACCCCGAACAGGACGCCGAAATTGTCCCAGGTCTTGCTGGCGATCAGCGAGCCCTTGGCGCCCACGCCCGCGCCATCGGACTTCACGCCCTGGACGTTCATCGTCAGGGACTGGCCAGGGCGGTCGAACGGACGCGCCGAGCGCATGTCGATGTTACCCGCCGCGCCGCCTTCCAGCAGGCTGGCCGAATAGCTCTTGTTGACCGTCAGCTTGGTGAAGAGGTCGGTCGGGAAGAACGACAGGTCGACCGAACGGTCAGTGCCCTGCGCGTCGGTCGCGCCCGACGAGGCCACGGCGATCGAGGCGCCGTTCAGCGTCACGTTGGTGAAGTTCGAGCCGAGGCCACGGATGGCGACGTTGGTGCCTTCGCCGGTGATGTCGCGGGTGATGGTGATGCCCGGAACGCGGTTGAACGACTCGGCGATGTTGGAGTCAGGGAACTTGCCGATGTCCTCGGCGAAGATCGCGTCGGCGAAGCCGGTGCTCTCGCGCTTGGCGACGGTCGATTGCGCCAGGCTCTTGCGATAACCCGTGACAACGATCGCCTCGACCGAGTCATCGGCGGCGGGCGCCGGCGCGGTCTGAGCGTGCGCCTCGACAGCGATCATACCCGACAACATCGTGGCGCCCAGCAGCGCGGCGCGGCGCAGACGCGCGCCCATAGCGAAATTTCGCATTGAGATCCCCTTCCTCCCGAAAGCCCGTTTGACGACAGGCAGCCTTGCTTCTTGGCGCCGCCCAATCTGGTAGCGCTACCAGACACTCTCGCGAAACTATGTGGTCGTCAATAGGTCAGACGACTGAGGTCAGACCTATTTGGAGGCGGAGACCGGCTCGCCAGTGACGAAGAGCGCGTTTGGACGCCGGAGATTTCTGGGGTGAAACAGGCGCAATTTCGCGCAACTCGCCCGCCCATTGGGCCAAAGAGACGGGTTAAGGCGGGTTAGGTACGCCGCGTATCGGGCCAATAGTCCTGACCACTTTACGTGAGCAACACCGACAGACGCAGGAACTGTCCAGACCAGTTCAGGCCGGCGGCGCGGCTACGCCACCCGCGCGGTAGGCGGAACGGCCGCGGGTCACCCGCCGTAGCGAGGCCGGATAACGATGCAGCTGGCTCTCAGGTCGGATGGGCCTGACCACCAGTCCGCCGCCGCAGTCGGGACACAGGCCCTCGAAGCGCTCGGCGCAGTCCATGCAGAAGGTGTGCTCGAAGGTGCAGATTCGGGCCGCGTCGCTGCCCGGCGGCAGGTCGCGGTCGCAGCATTCGCAATTGGGACGCAACTCGAGCATGGGCCACCCTCCCGTGATCGTCGCGCTTCGATGCCTCGCAAGCCTTGCACCATAAGGGGTTTGGACACCTGCAGGCGAGGGGCCGCGTTCGCCGATCACGGGAATGTGGCGGTGCGGCAAAAGCCCGTGATCAACAGGGGTTGACCCCCTCCCCCCCAGGCCCTAGACACCCCGCCGTTTGTCTGGCGGGCGGGGGTGCACCTCGGCCCGCTTTTTTGCAAAAATGAACCCCCAACCGCGTTCAGGAGCGCTGCATAGAATGTCCCAAGACCTTCTCCCCGGCGTGACTGGCGTTCTGGCCCTGGCCGACGGCACGATCCTGCAAGGCGTGGGCTGCGGCGCGGTCGGCGACGCGGTCGGCGAGGTGTGCTTCAACACCGCCATGACGGGCTATCAGGAGATCCTGACCGACCCCTCCTACATGGCCCAGATCGTGGCCTTCACCTCCCCGCACGTCGGCAATGTCGGTGTGAACGTGGAAGACGTCGAGCAGATCACCGGCGTGGCCGAGACGGCCGCCCGCGGCGCCCTGTTCCGCGACGTCCCCACCGCGCAGGCCAACTGGCGCGCCAATGGCGACTTCGACGCCTGGATGAAGGCGCGCGGCGTCATTGGCCTGGCCGGGATCGACACCCGCGCCCTGACCCGCAAGATCCGCGAAACCGGCATGCCGCACGGCGTCATCGCCCACGCGCCGGACGGCAAGTTCGACCTGGACGCCCTGGTCGCCAAGGCCAAGGCCTGGGCGGGCCTCGAAGGCCTGGATCTGGCCAAGGACGCCTCGACCACCCAGACCTTCACCTGGGACGAGGGCCTGTGGTCGTGGCCGGAAGGCTACGCCAAGCTGGACAAGCCCAAGTACGAGGTCGTGGTCATCGACTATGGCGTCAAGCGCAACATCCTGCGGGCTCTGGCCCATGTCGGCGCCCGCGCCACGGTGGTGCCGGCCTCGACCTCGGCCGAGGACATTCTGGCCCGCAATCCCGACGGCGTGATGCTGAGCAACGGCCCGGGCGACCCGGCGGCCACCGGCCAGTACTCGGTGCCCGAGATCCAGAAGCTGGTCGCCAGCGGCAAGCCGATCTTCGGCATCTGCCTGGGCCACCAGATGCTGGCCCTGGCCCTGGGCGCCAAGACCGTGAAGATGGAACAGGGCCATCACGGCGCCAACCATCCGGTGAAGGACCTGACCACCGGCAAGGTCGAGATCGTCTCGATGAACCACGGCTTCACCGTGGACTCCAGTTCCCTGCCCGCCCCCGTGCAGGAGACACACGTCTCGCTGTTCGACGGCACCAACGCCGGCATCGCCCTGAAGGACAAGCCCGTGTTCTCGGTCCAGCACCACCCCGAAGCGTCTCCGGGGCCGACGGACAGCCTGTATCTGTTCGAGCGCTTTGCCGGCCTGATGGATCAGGCGAAGGCTTAAGAGACACCTCAAGACAACAATTCCTCGTCATCCCGGCCGTAGCGTAGCGGAGAGCCGGGACCCAGGGGCCAGCGGCAGTGCGCTTGGCCCCTGGGTCCCGGGTCGGCTTCGCCGCCCGGGATGACGAGGAATTGTTGTCTAGAAAATCAACCTAAAGTTACACAAACGAATGGCTCACCAGTCATTCGTTTATGTCCTCGCCAGCGGACGGAACGGTACGCTCTACATCGGCGTGACAGCGGATCTGTCCCGCCGGGTCTGGCAGCATCGCGAAGGGCGACAGGGCTTCACCGCCAAGTACGGCGTGACCAAGCTGGTCTGGTACCGGGAGTTCGCGGAGATCGACCAGGCCATACTCTTCGAGAAGCGCATCAAGCGCTGGCGACGGGCCTGGAAGCTCGAACTGATCGAGCAAGAAAATCCTCAGTGGCGCGACCTCTACGAAACCTGGAACTGCTGACACTCGCGTTGTCATCAGGAAGGGTTTTGACCTCCCCTACGTCACCCGCGCCTATCCTTTGAAAAAGGGAGGACGCGGGGATGATCGACGACACCGATTTCACCGGCGAACGGGTGCTGGTGGTCGGCGGGTCCAGCGGGATCGGCAACGGGATCGCGCACGCGTTCAAGGCGCGGGGCGCGGCGGTCGCCGTCTGGGGCACGCGGGCCAGCTCGGCCGACTATGACTCCGCCGAGGGCTCGGATCTCTCCGGCCTGTCCTACGCCCAGGTCGACGTCGGCGATCCGGACGCCATCGACGCCGCTCCCGCCCCGTTCGAGACGCTGGACGTCCTGGTGCTGTGCCAAGGGACCGTCGTCTACAAGCGCGGCGAGTTCGAGCGAGCCGGCTGGGACCGGGTGATGGCGGTCAATCTCGACAGCCTGATGGCCTGCGCCCGCCGCTTCAAACCCGCCCTGACGCAGAGCCGGGGCAGCGTCATCATCGTCAGCTCGATCTCGGGCCTGAAGGCCAATATCGGCAATCCGGCCTATGCGGCCTCCAAGGCCGGGGCGATCAGCCTGACCAAGACCCTGGGCCAGGCCTGGGCGCCCGAGGGCGTGCGGGTCAACGGCCTGGCGCCGGGCCTCGTCGAGACCAAGCTGACCAAGGTCACCACACAGAGCCCCGAGCGCCTGGCCGGGGCCCTGGCCGCCATCCCGCAGCGCCGGATGGGCACGCCCGCCGACATGGCCGGGGCGGCGCTGTTCCTGGCCTCGCCGCTGGCGGCCTACGTCACCGGCCACACCCTGGTGGTCGACGGCGGCCTGTCGCTTTGAGGGGAGAGAGACGATGAAAGCCCTGCGCTACCACGGCGCCCGTGACGTCCGCTACGAGAGCATGGACGATCCGGCGCCCCAGTCGGACCGCGACGCGATCGTCAAGGTCACCGCCTGCTCGATCTGCGGCTCGGACCTGCACATCTATCACGGCCACGGCTTCTCGGAGGACCTAGGGTTCTGCGTCGGTCACGAGGCGGTCGGCGAGGTGGTCGAGGTCGGGCGCGGCGTCCAGCGGCTGAAGGTCGGCGACAAGGTCATGCTGCCGGCCGCGGTGGGCTGCGGGCGCTGTCGCTCGTGCCTGTCGGGCGTGATCCAGACCTGCGAGAACGGCCAGGGCGCCTGCTATGGCCTGTCGGCGCGGCTGCAGGGCTCGCAGGCCGAGGCGGTGCGCGTGCCGGCCGCCGACATGAACGCCGTGCCGGTGCCCGACGGCGTCTCGATGGACCAGGCGCTGATGATGACCGACGCCCTGGCCACGGCGTGGTTCGGGGCGCGCAACGCCGAGGTGCGGCCGGGCTCGAGCGTGGCGGTGATTGGCCTTGGCCCCATCGGCCTGATGGCGGTGGAGAGCGCTTACGTGATGGGCGCGCACGTCGTCTACACGATCGATCCCCTGCCCGCCCGCCGGGCGTTGGCGGAAGAGGCCGGCGCGATCGCCCTGCATCCCGACGAGGCGCTGGCGCGGGTGCGCGAGGACACCAAGGGCCGGGGCCTGGACTGCGTGATCGAGGCGGTCGGCGGCGAGGCCACGGTCGACGCGGCCCTGCGCCTGGTGCGGCCGCGCGGCGTGGTGTCGGTGATCGGCGTACAGCAGGCCAAGCGCTTTGCCTTCCCTCTGGAGCGCGCCTTCGGAGCGGGTCTGACGTTCCGGGTCGGCACCTGCTCGGTGCCCGAGGAGCTGCCGGCGCTGTTCCCCCTGGTGCGCTCGGGACGACTGCGGCCCGAGAAATACATCAGCCACCGGATGCCGCTCAGCGAGGGCGCGGAAGCCTACCGCCTGTTCGAGAGCCGCGAAGCCGGCGCGCTGAAGATGGTGCTGACGCCGGGGTGATCCCCTCTCCCCTTGCGGGAGAGGGTGGCCCAAAGGGCCGGGTGAGGGGTCGCGCCGCGCTCTCCGGACAGATCTTTCAACCCCTCATCCGTCGGCTTCGCCGACACCTTCTCCCGCAAGGGGAGAAGGGGGAACGGCGCAGGCTTCCAGGATCAGCCCCAGGACGCGGTCGGGGGTGTTGAGTTCGTCGTTCTTGAATCTGAGCACGCGGAAGCCCTGTGCCGACAACCAAGCGTCACGCTCGGCGTCACGCGCCGCATCGTGAAATGGCCCATCGGCCTCGATGATCAGCCGATGGCGCAGGCAGGCGAAGTCGACGACATAGCGGCCGATGGGCAGTTGGCGGCGGAACTTGAGGCCATCGAGGCGACGGTCTCGCAACAGCCGCCACAGCACCCGCTCCATCGCGGGCGCGTCGCGCCGCAGACGCCGCGCGAAGTCGAGCTGTCGAGATCGCCCCGCCACAAACGGAACAATACAGGAACATTCTCAACCTGAAAATTGGGGCCGCCTCCCGCAAGACTAGGGGGCAAAGCGGGAGGCGGCGACCGGACGCCCGCTGCAATGGGGGGCGCGTGCAGGCGTCCGGCGGGCGGAGCCCATCGCCCGGACACATGTCCGGAAGGGATGGACGGGCTCGAACCCGGTCTCGCTGGCGTCGAGGCTCAGACCTTCATATCGAGCAGAGCGCCGGTCATCTTGTCGGCCGTGCGGGCGACCGCCGCACTGGCCTTGAAGTCGGTGGACGCGCCGATCTGCTCGACCCGCTCCTTGACGTAGTCGACGTCGCCGGCCTGGGCGTTCTTCTCGGCCTGCTGATCGCCGGCGGCGACGCGCTGGGCGCTGGCGCTGAGCCGGTCGGCGGCGGCGAGCATCCCCGAGGCGGCGATGGATAGGGCCTGCATGGACAGTGTCCTCTCTGCTTACCCAAGGTTATCCGACGGGTTGGGTTAAGTCCTGGCGAGGAGAGATGGTAAAATTCATGGCTCGGTCATGTTTTTTGCCACGCGTTAACGCTCCGGGCCGTACGTGAGCCTGCCGGAGGGGTGGGATCTTCCCCCGCCCCGCCCTCTGGCGGCTGGCGCTTGCAGGGGCTTCAACTCCGAAGGAAGCCGCTGGCGACAACGTCGGTCTTCGCGCCAAAACCTGCCCAAGATTACAAAACGTTCAGACTCCCCTGTCTCGACAAGCTGTCACAGGGCCGACATGGTTCGCCGCCGTTCCGGACTTGGGGTTCCGCGACGCGGGGGAATGGGGCGAGTTCGCCGCCGGAACCAATCATAATTTTGGCTACACGCCCGAGGAGCGTCCTAAGTCATGTCGTTTATCCGTCGCGCCGCGCTCGCCAGCGCCGCCCTGCTCATGGTCGCGCAACCGGTCCTGGCGCAGACGCCGACCCAGCCCGCCGCCGTCCAGAAGGTGGCTCCGAAGGTCGCCCCGAAGGCGGCCCCGAAGGCGATCAAGAAGGCCGCGCCGGTTTCGGACTTCACGCCGTCGGCGGACATCATCAAGACGCACATGGCCTTCCTGGCCGACGACCTGCTGGAAGGCCGCGAAGCCGGCACGCGCGGCTATGACATCGCCGCCAACTACGTGGCCGCCCAGTACGCCCTGCTGGGCGTCAAGCCGGCCGCCGGCAATGGCGGCTACCTCCAGCGCGTCCCGCTGATCTCGTTCCGCCCGGCCAGCGACGGCGCCATGACGGTGACCGGCGCGGACGGCCAGGCCGTGGCCCTGACCTATGGCGAAGACTTCCTGCCGACGCCGCAGGCCCAGGCCGCCGACCTGACGGTGGAAGCGCCTGTAGTGTTCGTCGGCTATGGCGTGGTCGACGCCACCCGTAACCGCGACGACTATGCGGGCCTGGACGTGAAGGGAAAGATCGTCGTCATGCTGGGCGGCGCCCCGGCCTCGATCCAGACCGAAGAGCGCGCCCACCTCAGCAGCCCCAACACCAAGCGCGCCGAAGCCGAAAAGCGCGGCGCGATCGGCGTCATCACCCTGTCGACCCCGAGCGGCGAGAAGCGTCGCCCGTTCAAGGCGGGCGTGGCCGGCATGAAGAGCTGGCGCGTGGTATGGCGTAACGCCCAGGACGTCGGCGCCATCCGCGCGCCGGGCGCCCCGGCGCTGGCCTCGCTCAGCCAGGCCGGCGCGGCCAAGCTGTTCGCCGGCGCGGCGGGCTCGCTGGACGCCGCCATGGCCGAGGCCGAGAAGCCCGAAGGCGCGGTCAAGGGCTTCGCCCTGGCCACCAAGGTCAAGATCGAGCTGAAGACCGAAATCCAGAAGAGCGAAAGCAGCAACGTCGTCGGCGTGATCGAGGGTTCGGACCCGACTCTGAAGGCCCAGACGATCATCCTGTCGGCGCACCTGGACCACATCGGGATCCGGCCGAACGTCAAGCCGGGCGAGGACGCCATCAACAACGGCGCCCTGGATAACGCCTCGGGCATCGCCACCCTGCTGGAGGTCGCGCGCGGCTTCAAGAACAGCAAGGTGCGCCCCAAGCGCTCGATCGTGCTGCTGGCGGTGACCGCCGAGGAAAAGGGCCTGGTGGGCTCGGACTACTTCGCCAACAACCCGACGGTGAAGAAGGCCGACATCGCGGCCAATGTGAACCTCGACATGCCTGTGCTGCTGTATCCGTTCAGCGACGTGATCGCGTTCGGCTCGGACCGCTCGACCATCGGCGACGTCGTCAAGCGCGCCACGGGCCGTGTCGGCATCGGCCTGTCGGGCGATCCTCTGCCGGAAGAGGGCCTGTTCACCCGCTCGGACCACTACCGCTTCGTCGAGCAGGGCGTGCCGTCGGTGTTCCTGATGACCGGCTTCAAGAACGGCGGCGAGAAGGCCTTCACGACCTTCCTGAAGACCAACTATCACAACCCCGCCGACGACCTGAAGCAGCCGATCGACTATGACGCCGCCGCGCGCTTCGCGCTGGTGAACTACGAGATCGCCCGCGAACTGGCCAACACCCCGGCCCGTCCGACCTGGAAGAAGGGCGACTTCTTCGGCGCCGCCTTCGCCCCGGCCGGCCACCCGTCGGCGGCGAAGTAGGTCCCTTCCCGATCTCCTCGGCTTCGCCGGGAAAATCGGATGAGAGTGATTGACCCGGAGGGCGGCGGAAGAGATTCTGCCGCCCTCTCTTTTTCGTGATCCGGATATCCCACGCGTGACCGCCCGCACCGGCGCCTACCTGAAGATCGGCGTGATCGCGCCGGCCCTGATGGTGGCCGACGTGTGGCTGGCGCAGCAGCTGTTTCCCGGCTTCGACGCGGGCGCGCAGTTCATCAGCGAGCTCGGCGGCCCCGAGGCCCCGATGCCCGAGATCTTCAACTACGGCATGGTGATCGCCGGGATCGCGGGCCTGTTCGCCGGCGCTGGCTTCACCCATGCGCTGGAACACGCCGGCGGGCGCCGGGTCGTATCGGCCTTCGCCGGCCTGTTCGTGGCGCTGACGGGCCTGGGCGCGATCTTCGCCGGGATCTTCCATTGGCCCGATCCCATGCACCGCGCCTGCGGCGTGGGCTTGGGGATCCAGTTCGCGCCGCTGTTCGCCGCCTGGGCCCTGTGGGGCAAGCCCGACTACCGGCGTCTGGCGCACTTTTCCCTGGGCTGGTTCTTGGGCCTGCTGCTGGTCTTCGCCCTCTTGACCGGAGTCTGGAACGTCCGCACCGGCCACGACGTCGGCTACTGGCAGCGCGGCCACGCGTTCCTGGGCCTGCTGTGGCTGGGCATCGCCGCCTGGACCCTCGAGAAAGGCTGGCGCACGGCGGTCATGGACGAGATCGAGACCGCCTCGGCCTGAACCGCGCGCCGAGTCCACCTACGCAGCGCCGTCTGAAGATGACCGTCGCGCACGGTTGAATCTTGCCGAAACCGGAACCCAGCCCCATCGTCGGACCGCGCGCCATCCGACATGAAGGAACCTGCGATGATCGTGGTCCACCACCTCAACAACTCACGCAGCCAGCGGGTGCTGTGGCTGCTGGAGGAGTTGGGTCTGCCCTACGAGATCAAGCGCTACCAGCGCGACGCCAAGACCATGCTGGCGCCGCCGGAACTGCGGGCGATCCATCCGCTGGGCAAGTCGCCCGTCATTACCGATGGCGACACGGTGCTGGCCGAGACCGGCGCGATCGTCGAGTACCTCATCGCCATGTACGGCGGTGGCCGCCTGATGCCGACGCCCGGCACGCCCGAGCGCCTGCGCTACACCTACTGGCTGCACTACGCCGAGGGCTCGGCCATGCCGCCGCTCCTGATGAAGCTGGTGTTCACCGCCCTGCCCGACCGCGCGCCCGGTCTCATGAAGGGCGTGGTCAAGTCGATCGCCGGCCGTGCGTTGAAGGGCTTCGTCGACCCACAGGTGAAGGCCCACATCGACTACTGGGAGGCCGAACTGGCCAAGTCGACTTGGTTCGCCGGCGCGCAGCTGACCGGCGCCGACATCATGATGAGCTTCCCGCTGGAGGCCGCCGCCCAGCGCGCAGGCGCGGCTGATCGCCCACGGATCAAGGCGTTCCTCGACCGCATCCACGCCCGTCCGGCCTATCAGCGGGCTCTGGAGCGCGGCGGCCCCTACGACTACGCCTGACGCCTGCTGCCGCAAACCGTCACGCGCGCCGGTTAGCTTGGACGAACACAGCGGAGCAACCCCATGAAGATCGTCACCAGCCTCAGCTTCCAGGGCCAATGTCGCGAAGCCTTCGAGTTCTACGCCAAGGTCCTGGGCGGCCAGATCACGGCCGCCTATCCTTTCGGCGAAGGCCCTCCCGACGGCCCGCCGATGGACCCCAAGTACAAGGACTGGCTGATGCACGCCTGGCTGGACGTGGGCGACCAGTCGATCATGGGCGCCGACATGCCGCCCGAGTTCGCCCCCAACATCGACAAGCCCAAGAACGGCTTCGACGTCACCTTCCACACCGATGATCCGGCCGAAGCCCGCCGCGTGTTCGACGCTCTGTCGGAAGGCGGCCAGATCGGCATGCCGTTCGCCGCGACCTTCTGGTCGCCGGGCTATGGCAGCTTCACAGACAAGTTCGGGATTCCGTGGATGATCAATACGACCTCCAAGCAAGGCTGACCGCGCGCTTGGTCTGGGCGAGAGGAGTCCACTCGCCCAGACCAACAGCAATTTCATAAGGTTAGAGCGCTTCCATCCTTGCGATGGCGCGCGTCCAGAGCGGTCGCCCCTTGCGATGCGACACTGATTTGCATCCTCCTCACATTCACGTAACCTCGTTCTGCGTAGCGACGCGAGGGCGGGCATGGATCTGGAGAGGGCGCTCAGTTTCGCTGAAAAGTATGCGCGGGAATACCTGCTGTATCTGCTCGACTTCTTCCGCCGGAAACGCAGCGAGCCCAGCACCAACGTCGAGAACCCCGAGGGCAAGATCGTCATCTACGCGCTGATCAGCGCCTCGATCGGCCTGTTCCTCAGCTACAAGTTTGTCGCTGAGACGGACCTGACCGCGCAGACCTTTGCGATCGAGCTCTTCGTGAAGTTCGCCTACTGGCTGGCGATCGCTCTGTTTCTGCATCTGCTGCTGGTGGTGATGCGGTCCGGCGTCGACTTTATGACGCCGCTGCTGGTCACTCTCACCGTCATGCCGGTGGCCTACGCCCTGGGCGGCTACGCGGCCTATGTCATGAACAAGCTGTCGTGGTTCTGGGTCGATCTGGACAACAACACCCGGGCCCATCTGGGCTACGCCTATTTCGGCGCGGTGACGGTCCAGCTGGCCGTCGCCATCATCTACTTCCCGCGGATGCTCAGCCGAGACGGCGCCTTGGCGCGCTGGCGCGTGGCGGTGGCGTCGGCGGGCGTGTCGCTCTTCATCATCCTGGTGCAACTCGTCGCCTTGATCGGCCGGATCGAAGGGAAAGCGGTATGAGACTGGTGCTGGTTCCGCTCGTCGCGACCGTTCTGGCCCTCGGCGCGCCCTCGACCGCCCGCGCCGAAACCGGCCTTCAGAAACTGGGTTCCTGCCTGGTCCGGCCGATCGAGTGCGCTAAGGCGATCGTTCAGGCGGTCGTGAGCGGCCCGACGACTCCTCCGCCTCCGCCTCCGCCTCCGCCTCCGCCGCCACCTCCACCTCCACCTCCACCTCCACCTCCACCTCCACCGCCTCCTCCTCCCCCGCCGCCGCCGCCGCCGCCAGTCACGTCGCGAGAATTCATCGTCTATTTCGAGTTCGACTCGGCCGTTTTGAGCGCGACCGGACGGGAGGTGTTAAGCGCCGCAGCCGCCTACGCCGCGCAAGGCGGTGCGACCCGGGTTCTGGTCGTCGGCCATGCCGACACCGCCGGCGATGACGCCTACAACCTCGGGCTTTCGGAGCGACGGGCCAAGGCGACCGCGGACGCGCTGGTGGCGCAAGGGGTCTCCGTTTCGACGATCATCGTCGACTGGAAGGGCGAAAGCCAACCTGCGGTCTCCACCGGTGACCAGGTCCCCGAACCCCAGAACCGTCGCGCAGAGATCGTGGTAGGCGCCTGACGCGCACGCCCAACCTTGACCTCGATCAAGACCCCGCCGGCCGCTGCGACCAAGCGCCGCCATTGACGGAAATTAACCGTCTAAAAAGGCCTAATGGCGCAACTTATCCACAAGGATCGCGCGGATAATCCGCTTGTCCTTTGGAGATCGCGCCCTGTGAGCATTCAAGCCCCGACGACCCGCCGCCTTAAAGCGGTCGTCGGGCCGCTGGCGTTCTCAACCCTAGGCATAATCCTGAGCCTTTTCGCGGCTGTCGCCGTCGACGCCCAGCCGCGCACGCCCGGCCGCGTCGTGGCGGTGTTTCCCCCCTGGTGGAACGCCGCGCGCGTGGTCGGCGCGGCTGGCGCGGCGGGCGACATCGCCGGCGCCGGCGGCGCCGCCTTCATCGTCATTCTGCGCGGCGACCCCGCCACGCTGAACCAGCGCGCCCGGACCGCCGGCGCGTGGCTATTGCTTGATCCCGCCCTCGCCGGCGCCTGCGCGCGTCCGGCTTCGGAGCCTACCACGTCATGAACATCACCTTCTCCAGCCTCGACGCCCAACGCCAGGTCGGCGGGAAGCTGATCATCGCCCTCGCCTGGTTGATGGTCCCGATCGTGTTGGGCGCGCGCCTGGCCGTACAGGAGCCGATCCTGGGCGTGGCGCTGGCCGCAGTTGTGGTCGCGACGGGCGCGACGCTGGCCTGGAAGTTCGGCGGCCAAGGATCAGGCGGACGCGCCATGGTCGGCGTCGCGCTGATGGCGCAGGTGTCGCTGCTGGTGGCGGCTCTTGGGGGTCACGCCTGGCAGCCCGACATGCACATGGCCTATTTCGCCGCCTTGGCCGTGCTTGTCGTTTACTGCGACTGGGTGGTCATCGCCGCCGCCGCCGCGACCGTCGCGGTGCACCATCTGGGCCTGTCCTACCTGGCGCCCAGCCTGGTGTTCCCGGGTTCGGCCAATCTGGGCCGGGTGATCGTCCACGCGGTGATCCTGATCGTCGAGGCCAGCGCCCTGATCGCCATCACCGCCAGCGTCAACAACATGTTCGCCATCGCCTCCTCTGAACGGGCCAAGGCCGAGGACGCCGTCGGCGAAGCACGCGCCGCCAATGACGCCGCGGAGACCGCGCATCGCCAGCAGGAGGAAACCCGCGCCCGCGCCGCCGCCGCCAGCGAGCGCGAGGCGGCCCAGCGCGACGACGCAGTCGCCGCTCTTGGCCAAGGTCTGTCGCACCTGGCGCGCGGCGACCTGACCCTGCGGCTCACCGACCGCTTCGCCGAGGCTTATGAGCCGCTGCGCAGCGACTTCAACACCGCCGCCAGCCGCCTTGCCGACGCCCTTTCGGTGATCGAGCAGCGGGTCAGCGGCGTGCGCGCCAACGCCGATCAGATCGCCGACGCTACAGTCAACCTCTCTCGCCGCACCGAGCGGCAGGCCGCCAGCCTGGAAGAGACCGCCGCAGCGATGGACGAGATCACCGCCACGGTGGGCCAGACGGCGACCGGCGCCAACAAGGCCGCCGAGGTGGTCAGTCGCGCCCGCGAAGACGCTCGGCGCTCGGGCGAGGTGGTCGAGCAGGCTGTCTCGGCCATGACCGTCATCGAGGAGTCCTCGCAGTCGATCAGCCAGATCATCAGCGTGATCGACGAGATCGCCTTCCAGACCAACCTGCTGGCCCTGAACGCCGGCGTTGAGGCGGCCCGGGCTGGCGAGGCCGGACGCGGCTTCGCCGTCGTCGCTCAGGAAGTCCGCGCCCTGGCCCAGCGTTCGGCCGAAGCCGCCAAGGAAATCCGCACCCTGATCTCCAACTCGACCCAGCAGGTCGAAACGGGCGTCAGTCTGGTGGCCCGCACGGGCGAGGCGCTCCAGAGAATCGTCGCCCAGATCGCCGAGATCGACGGCCTGGTCCGCACCATCGCCGCCTCGGCCCAGGAGCAGGCCAGCGGCCTGGCCCAGATCAACGGCGCGGTGAACCAGATGGACCAGGTGCTGCAGGAGAACGCCGGCATGGTCGAAGAGACCTCGGCCGCCACCCAAACCCTGAACACCGACGCCGCCCAGCTGGCCGAGCTGGTGCGCCAGTTCGACCTGCCCCGAGGTCATCTCGAGCACTCCCAGCGGCGAGTCGCCTAGACTGCGGCGCGGCGCCCGTTCGCGCCGCGCCGGTGCGTGCTCAAGCTTGCCCCCCTTGCGTTAGCGGAACCGGGCGCCTATCCTCCCAGCCCCCGGTTGTGCGCGCCCGCGACTGGAAGACTTTCCTCCCAAGGCGTCCGAGCTAAAATCCGCAATGGAAAAAGTGCCGATGACCGTCGCGGGGTATCAGACCCTCGACGAAGAACTGAAGCGTTTGAAGACCGTCGAACGACCGGCGGTGATCGCCGCGATCGCCGAGGCGCGCTCGCATGGCGACCTGTCGGAAAACGCCGAGTACCATGCCGCCAAGGAGCGTCAGGGCTGGATCGAAGGCCAGATCGCCGAGATCGAGGACAAGATCGCCCGCGCCCAGGTCATCGACGTGTCCAAGCTCTCGGGCAAGCAGGTGAAGTTCGGCGCCACCGTGTCGGTGGTCGACGAGGACACCGAAGAAGAGGCGCGCTACCAGATCGTGGGCGACCACGAGGCCGACGTGAAGTCGGGCCGTATCTCGCTGTCCTCGCCGCTGTCGCGCGCGATGATCGGCAAGGAAGTCGGCGAGGTGGTCGAGGTCAACACGCCCGGCGGCGTGAAGGCCTATGAGATCCTCAAGGTGGAGTGGCTGTAAGGCGGCCCTCCGCCTCAGCAACGCCACAAGTCGGGTTCAATGGAGCGAGGCCGCTAGCTTAGCGGCCTTGTTTCGTTTGCCGCCTGCGTGCTTGGCGCTTTCGGGATCAATGACTTGACCAAGGCTAGACCGTCTCCGTCGAAGACCTCGCCCCTTAAGGTTTGGGCGGTCTCGGACGGTCGCGCCGGTATCGAGGCCCAGGTTGTGGGCCTGTCCGAAGCGCTGTCGCGCCTGGTCCCCTGCGAGGTTACGATCAAGCGGGTCGGCTGGCGTGGAAACACCGGCCGACTGCCCTGGTGGCTGAACCTCCTGCCCAGGCGCTGGCTGACGCCGGAGAGCGGTCTGCCTGACAGTCGCAATCCCGACGACTGGCCCGACCTTTGGATCGCCGCGGGCCGCGCCACGCTACCCCTGTCGATCCGCGCCAAGCGCTGGTCGGGCGGCAAGACCTTCGTCGTCCAGATCCAGGACCCGCGCGTGCCGCCGCACATGTTCGACCTGGTGATTCCGCCCAAGCACGACCGGATGTCGGGCGACAACATCTTCCCGATCACCGGCTCGCCGCACCGGGTGACGCCGCAGCGACTGGCGGCCGAGTACGAGGCCTTCAAGGCCTTGATCGATCCCCTGCCCCGGCCGCGCGTGGCGGTGCTGGTCGGCGGTAAGTCCAAGGCTTTTGACCTCTCCAGCGAACGGGCGGCCCAGATCGCCCACTCGATCCAGATCCCGCTGGAGCAGGACGGGGGCAGCCTCTTGATGACCTTCTCGCGCCGCACGCCCGAGACGGCCCGCGCCCTGATGACCGCCCGCCTGCGCCACCTGCCGGGCGTGGTTTGGAACGGCGAGGGCCCCAACCCCTACTTCGCCTTCCTGGCGGCCGCCGACTACGTTCTCGTCACCGAGGACTCGACCAACATGGCCACCGAGGCGGCCTCGACCGGCAAGCCGGTGTTCGTGCTGAAGATGGACGGCTCCAGCCTGAAGTTCCGCATGTTCCACGAGGAGTTGGAACGCCAGGGCGCGGCCCGCCCCTACGGCGGCGCCTTCCACGGCTGGACCTACGAACCGGTCAACGAAACCGACCGCGCCGCCCGCGAGGTGCTGGCCAGGATCGGGGTGGAGATTCCGCAGGCGGCGGAGCCTGAACCGGCGGTGGAGGCGAAGGCCAAACCCAAGGCCAAACCCAAGCCCAAGGCCCGCCCCGGGGCCGAAGCCAAGACCCCCGATGCGCCCGCACCGCCGAAGACGCGCAAGCCCCGGGCGGCTAAACCGAAAGCCTGATTCTTGGAAGGTCGTGGGGGCGCCCTCGCCCTTCGACAAGCTCAGGGTGAGGACGACTGTCGGCCTCGGCTCACTCAAAATCCTCATCCTGAGCTTATCGAAGGACGAGGATTCCCATGACGCATCACGCTTGATTTCAACGCCCTAAAGCAAAGGAAGAGCCGCACTGGGGTGAGGAAAACGCCTACCCCACCTCGCCCGCACGCGCCTCCAACGCCGCGCTGAGCGTGGCGAACAGGCCCTGGATGCTGACCGGCTTGGCCAGGTGCAGGTCGGCGCCCGCCTCGAGACAGGCCTGGACCTGATGGGGCATGGCGTTGGCCGTCAGCGAGATGATCGGGATGCGCCGGCCCTGGGCCTCGCGTTCGCGCCTGCGGATCTCGGCGATGGCGGCCAGGCCGTCCATGACCGGCATCTGGGTGTCCATCAGCACCACGTCGAAGGCGTCCTTCTCATAGGCTTCGATAGCCGCGCGGCCATCAACGGCCACGACCACGTCGGCGGCCTCGGCCAGCATCAGCGTGATCACCTTCTGATTGGTGGGGTGATCCTCGGCCAGCAACACCCGCAGGCGACGATCCAAGGTCTGATCGCCGCGCGGATCGACGGGTTGCGGCTGGGCCCCGCGGCCATCCGCGGCGAAGCGGGCCTCAAAAAGGAAGGTGGCGCCCGCCCCCGTCTGGGCCGAACAGGAGACATCGCCGTCCATGAGGCGCGCCAAACGCCGCGCGATCGGCAGCCCCAGCCCGGTGCCGCCGACCTTGCGAGTCACCGAACCGTCGGCCTGCTGGAAGCGCTCAAACAGACGATCGGCCGCCGCGTCGTCAAAGCCCTCGCCGGTATCCTGGACGCTGACGGTCAGGGCGATCCGCCCGTCATCTGCGACCCGCGTCCGCGCCTCGATCAATACCGATCCCGACGCGGTGAACTTGACGGCGTTGCTCGTCAGATTGGCCACGATCTGGCGGATGCGAAGGGCGTCGCCCAGGACATGGTCGTGGAAATCGTCGGCGAAGGTCAGCCGGAAGGCCAGGCCCTTGCTCTCGGCGACAGCCTTGAAGACGGCGACTGCGGCGGTGATCGCCTCGCGCAGCTCCAGCGGGTCGCGCGAAAGCTCCTGCCCCCCGGCCTCGATCTTGGATAAATCGAGAATGTCGCTGAGCAGCAGGCTCAGCGCCCGGCCGGAGTTGAGGATCACCTCCATCATCTCGCGTTGGGCGTCGTCCAGGGCGGTGCGGCTGAGCACCTCGGCCATGCCGATCACCCCGTTCAGCGGCGTGCGGATCTCGTGGCTCATATTGGCGAGGAATTCGCTTTTGGCGACGCTGGCCGCCTCGGCCTTTTCCACGGCCTCGGCCAGAGCTGCGGCGCTGGCCTTGCGCTCGGTGATGTCCTCGCAGATCACCAGCAGGTGGCGGCGACCGTCCTCGCCCGGGATGGCGATCTTGCGGGTGTGCAGCCACCGGCGGCCATTGTGCGGCGTGTCCAGCGGCTCTTCGTCGATCGTAAAGAGCTGGCCGCTGTCGATCACCTGACGGTCGGCGGCGGCGAAGGCGTCGGCCTGTTCCTTGGGAAAGAAGTCGTAGTCGCTGTTCCCCAGAAGCTCGGCGCGCGGCACGCCCAGTTGGGCTTCGGCGGCCCGGTTGACCAGCAGGAACTTGCCCGTCTCGCCCTCCTTGACGAACAGCATGGCCGGCGTGTTTTCGACGACGGTGTCCAGAAAGGCGCCGGCCGCGAGGGCCTGGGCTTCCCGCCGCCGCAGCTCGGTGATGTTGAAGCAGGTGGTGATCAGGCCATCGGCGGGCGTGCGCCGGCTCTCGAACCGCAGATGCTCTCCGAACTCCTCGCGGATCTCCTCGATGTGGTCCAGCTTGCGCCGCGCGAGCTGATGGGCCAGCCAAGCCGCCGGGTCGTCGTCGGCCTCGGGATAGCGCCCCGCCGCCAGACCCGCGCGCAGCAGGCTCTC
Source organism: Caulobacter sp. BE264 (assembly GCF_031457805.1). Lineage (NCBI taxonomy): Bacteria > Pseudomonadati > Pseudomonadota > Alphaproteobacteria > Caulobacterales > Caulobacteraceae > Caulobacter > Caulobacter sp. BE264. The sequence goes on from NZ_JAVDXI010000002.1 coordinate 484,447, forward strand.
GAAGCCGCCCCCCACCGTCAGGGTGACGCCCCACTTGGCCCAGATCTCGCCATAGCGCGCGTTCCAGAACACGCAGCGATCTTGGGTGTCAAACAGCGCGAACCCCTCGGGCGCCGCCTCAAGCGCCTGTTGCAGAACGGCGTCGACGGCAAGTGTGTCCACGGGACTGGCGGCGTTCATGAAGGCTCACAGCGTGTGTGCGGTCCAGACAACAAGCCCACAAAGGCCCTTAACGAGGTTGAACACAGTGCATGGAAGTCGGCGATGCGTCGATTTGTCCGGCGCGCCCGCCGAGAGGCGCGTGACGCCCCGGCCCGACGACTCACCCTTGCCACCACGCCCGAACCTGCGTGAAATCGGCGAATGATCCTCGCCATTCTCCAGGCCCGCATGAGCTCCACCCGCTTGCCGGGCAAGGTGCTGATGCCGATCCAGCGTCAGCCGATGATCGTGCGGCAGATCGAGCGGGTCTCGCGGGCCCAGCGGATCGACAAGCTGGTGGTGGCCACCTCCGACCGACCCGAGGACGACGCTATCGAGGCGGCGATGCGGCGAGAAGGGATCGCGGTGTTTCGCGGCTCGCTGGACAACGTCCAGCAGCGCTTCATCGGGGCGCTGGACGCCCATCCGGCCGACCACGTGGTGCGCCTGACCGCGGACTGTCCGCTGGCGGATCCGACCCTGATCGACGCCACAATCAACCTGTGTCTGTCCAAGGGCGCGGACTATGTCAGCAACACGCCCGAGGGCCACGCCCACCCCAAGGGCACCGACGTCGAGGTAATGACCGCCGCCGCCCTGCGCCGCGCGGCCGCCGACGCGACCACGAAGGAGGCCTTCGAGCACGTCACCTGGGACCTGTGGAACCAGCCGCAGCGCTGGAACTGCGCCTGGCTGCCGTGCTTCCCCGACCAGGGCGCGGTGCGCTGGACCGTCGACCGGCCCGACGACTACGCCTTTGTCGCGGCGGTCTATGACGCGCTTTATCCGACGAACCGCGCGTTCACCTCCGACGACATCCGCGCCTTCGTCGCCGGGCGGCCGGACCTCTTGGACTACGGCGGCGACCGGCGGGCATGACGCGCCGCATCGTCTTCGTCTGCGCGGCCGGTCCCAGCATCGGCGGGGGCCACGTGATGCGGTCTCTGACCCTGGCGCGAGCGCTCGCGGCGCGCGGGGCGGCCTGCGCTTTCCTGAGCACGCCCGAGGTCGCAGGCGTGCTGGACGCCTTCGGCCCCGACATGGCCCGCACGGAGACGACCGAGCCCTTCGACGCCGTGGTCTTCGACAGCTACGCCCTGGCCGCCGACGACCACCGCGCGATCGCCAAGGGTCGCCCGACCCTGGTCATCGACGATCTCGCCGACCGGCCGCTGGCCGCCGACCTGGTGCTGGACGCCGGACCTGCGCGGCGGCCTGAAGACTATGCGGGCCTCGTCCCCGCCCACGCCCGGCTGCTGCTGGGCCCCAACCATGCGCCGGTGCGTCCGGCCTTCGTGGCCTTGCGCGAGGCCGCCCTCGCCCGTCGGGCCGCGCGCGGACCCGTGCGGCGGATCCTGGTGTCGCTGGGCATGACCGATGTCGGCGGGATCACCGGCCGGGTGGTCGCGCTGCTCGCGCCGATCCTGGGCGACGTCACGCTGGATCTCGTCGTCGGCGCCGCCGCGCCCAGCCTGCCGACCCTGCGCGCCCTGGCCGACGAGGACCCGCGCCTTGTGCTGCACGTCGACGCCCAGGACATGCCGCGCCTCGTGCTGGAAGCGGAACTGGCTATCGGGGCCGGCGGCTCCACCACATGGGAGCGCTGCGTCCTGGCCCTGCCGGCCCTGACCCTGATCCTCGCCGACAACCAGATCGCCGCCGCCCGCGCGCTGGAGGCGGCCGGCGTGACGCCGTGCGTCGATGTGAACGCGGCGGACTTCGAGACGGCGTTCGTCGCCCAGGCGCAGAGCCTGATCGCCGACGGAGATCGCCGCGCGACGCTCTCGACCGCCAGCGCCACGGTCTGCGACGGACGCGGGGCCGAGCGGGTGGCGGAGGCGTTTTGGGGGCTGATGTAAGCGCCCCCTGCGACATCCCGCCTCGCGCCATCATCGTTAACAGGTTGTTCGCTGCTTCGGCCCGATTCTCCGGACCACCATGCGCGCCCTGCCCGACATTCGCGGTCTGAAATATCCGGACGAGTTCATCGCCCGGCACTTCTTCAAGCGTGGCCTGCACCAGCGCACCGGCCGGGTCGTCGAGCTGGGCGGCGGCACGGGCAACAACCTGTCGCTCTACGCCGCCTATGGCTGGGACCTGACCAATGTCGACTATTCGGCCGCCGCCCTGGCCGACTGTCGCTGGAACCTGGGCGAGGCCGTCACCCTGATCGAGGCGGACCTGTCCAAGGGCCTGCCCGACCTCGGCGCGACGCCGATCGATGTGCTGCTGATCCCCAACCTCCTTTGCTATCTGACCAGCGCCCAAGCGAATGCGGTGCTGACCGCCGCCCGGATGCGCCTGGCGCCCCGCGCCGAGGTGTTCGTCCGCACCCGCCTCATCGACGACTACCGCTGCGGCAAGGGCGTCGAGGAAGAGCCCAACGGCTGGCGGCTGGTCACGCCCGAGACCGGCGAGGACGGCCTCTTCAACCTGTTCTACACCGAGGACGGCCTGGTGCGCCGCCTCGTCGACGAGCTGGGCCTCATCGACCCCACCGCCCTGAAGGTGTCGTTCGACAACATCCAGAACGGGGTGCTGGTCTCGCCCAACAGCGATCTGGTCGTCTGGGGCGCGACCGCGTGAGCCCCGCCTCGACCTCGCAACGCATCCGCATCATCGGCGGTGGCCTGACGGGCGTGCTGGCCGCCTTCGAGGCCCATCGCCTGGGCTGGCGCGACATCACCTTGCAGGAACGCTTCGAGGCCCTGGGCGGCGTCGCCCGGCCCAAGGTGGTTCATGGCCGCGAGATGCGCGACGGCTGCGTCTATTTCGGCGGCGACAGCGATCCCATCGTCCAGACCCTGACCGCCCACGGCGCGCGCTTTACGACCTTCGACAACCGCTTCGGCTCGATGAGCGCCGACTTCGAGGGCCGACGCGTCTTCACCTGGGACTTCGGCGGGCCGGCGGTCGACTGCCCGGCCTACAGGGTCAAGGCGCCGGCCGACGACAGCCTGGCCGCGCGCCTGGCCGCCTATCCGCCCGAGATCGCCGCCACGCTGGAGGACTATGTCCGCTGGCACCTCGGCGCCGACCCCGCCCTGGTGCACGGCGACGCGGTGATCCCGATGGCCATCAACCGGGTGTTCCCGGCCGCCGCCGACCTCACGGCCCTGGCCCGCGCCAAGGCCAGCGATCCCTGGACCGACGAGCTCTACGCCATCCCGCGCGGCCTGTCGGGCCGCACCGCCAACCTGGTGGCCAGCCTGCCGGAGGGCGGCTTCGCCAAGCTGTTCGACGACCTGCACGGCGCGCTCGTCAAGCTGGGCGTCAAGGTCGCGCTCAACTGCCTGGTCCCGCCGCGCCAGCTGCTGGCCGAAACGGCCGCCGACGAGACCATCGTCTGGGCCGCCAACCCGACCCCGCTGTTCAAGCCGATGGGTCTGGCCACGCCCACGCTCGTGAAGAAGACCTTCTTCACCTACGTCTATGAGGTCGAGGCCTTCGACGGGCCCTGCCCCCTCTATGTCCAGAACTTCACCGCCCAGGGCGCGACCTTCCGGGCCTATCTCTACGAGAGCGGCGGCGCGAAACTGGTGGTGGCCGAGTGCGTGCGCGAGGCCGACCTCAAGACCCTGCCGGGCGAGTTGCGCACCCTGCTGTCCGGCTTCGGCGCCCTGAGCCTGGGCCCGATGGTCCACGCCGACGCCCAGCCGCGCTGGATCTATCATTCGCTGGAGGCCATCGCGGGGCTGAAAGCCCTGCGCAGCAAGCTGACCGAGCGCTTCGGCGACCGCTTCATCCCCGGCGCCTGGGAGCCCTACGCCAAGGCCGCCAAGCTGGCCGAGGTCAACGCCGCCCTGGCCCGCGCCCGCGATCTGGCCGCGCCCGCCGTCGCCCGCGCCGGATGAGCGCCGCATCGCCTCCCCGGACGGCGGCGATCATGCAGCCGACCTATCTGCCGTATCTGGGCTATTTCCAGCTGATGGCGGCCGCCTCGGTGTTCGTGTTCCTGGACGACGTCCAGTTCGCCCGCCGCTCGTGGCAGTCGCGCAACCGCATCCTGACCGCCCAGGGCGAACTGATGCTGACCGTGCCGGTCAAGAAGCACGACCGCGACACGCCCATCCGCGCCATCCAGATCGACGACAGCCAGCCCTGGCGCGACAAGCACCTGGCCGCCATCCGCCACGCCTATGGCAAGCGGCCGTTCTTCGCGCAGGGCTTCGCCTTCATGACCGAACAACTGGCCCGCGAGCGCGACGGGGGCTTGGCCAACCTGACCTGCGGCCTAACCCAGGCGGCCGCGGCGCAGCTGGGGATCACCCCGGCGTTCGTCCGCGCCTCTGACCTCCAGGCGCCGGGCGCGCGGTCCGAGCATCTCCTGGCGATCTGCCGCGCGGTCGAGGCGGAGGAATACATCTCGCCGATGGGCTCGGCCGACTACATGGAGGAAGACGGCGTCTTCCAGGCCGCCGACTTCCCGGCGCGCTTCCAGCCGTTCCAGCTGGTGGAATACCCGCAGGGCCGCGAGCCGTTCACGCCGTACATGGGCTTTGTCGATGCGCTGATGAACGTCGGCTGGGACGGGATGCGGGGGCTGGTGCGGGGGTAGAGGGCGCAAGTGGGGACGGGCGTTAGGGCCGGGGGCGGCCCTGGTCGGACCTTTGCGGCTTCCGCTTTCGCGCCAACAGCCATCGTCATCCCGCGCTTTATGCGCGGGACCCATCTGTCCGCCGCAAGTGAAGTGCGGACCTATGCTCTCACGCGGAAGCTGAACCATGGGTCCCGCGCATAAAGCGCGGGATGACGGTAGATATTAGGGCGAAAACCCACCCATCACGGAAATCGCCAGCGTCTGCTTCTGGGCTGGCCTCTCGCGATCCGCCCCCCTAGCGAACACTGTTCAGATCGCCCATCTTCCCTGCCAACAGGGGAAGGAAACCGCACATGGCCAAGTCAAAATCCGTCGTGATCACCGGCGTCTCAACCGGCATCGGCCATGCGGCGACCAAGGTGCTGATCGGTCGGGGCTTCCACGTCTTCGGCAGTGTCCGCAAGGCCGCCGACGGCGAGCGCTTGAAGGCCGAGTTCGGCGAGGCGTTCACCCCGCTGATCTTCGATGTGGTCGACGAGGCGGCCGTGCGCGCCGGGGCCAGGCAGGTCGAGGCGGCGCTGGGCGGCAAGACGCTGGCGGGTCTCGTCAACAACGCCGGGATCGCCGTGGCCGGTCCCCTGCTCTACCTGCCGGTCGAGGAATTCCGCCACCAGCTGGAGGTCAACCTGACTGGGGTGCTGAACGCCACCCAGGCCTTCGCGCCGCTGCTGGGCGCCGGCGGCGAGCGGGTCAGCGAGCCTGGCCGGATCGTCAACATCTCGTCGGTCGGTGGGCGCAACGCCAATCCCTTCATGGGCCCCTACTGCACGACCAAGTTCGGCCTGGAGGGCTTTTCGGAGTCGCTGCGCCGCGAGCTCCTGCCGTTCGGCGTCGACGTCGTGGTGGTGGCGCCCGGCGCGGTGGCCACCCCGATCTGGGACAAGGCCGAGCAGGTCGATGTCGCCCGCTACGCCAACACGCCCTACGCCAAGGCGCTGGAGCGGATGCGCGGCTTCATGCTGAGCCTGGGCAAGTCGGGCCTGCCGCCCGAGCGGATCGGCGAGACCATCGCCACGGCCCTGACCGCCCCCGCGCCCAAGGTCCGCTATGTGGTCTCGCCCTCGCCGATGCAGGTGCTGATGACCGAGATCCTGCCCAAGCGCACGATCGACAAGGCCACGGGCAAGCGGCTGGGGTTGATCTGACGACGGCTCAGGCCAGGGCGCGCCAGGCGACATAGGCCGCCGTGGCGACGATCATCACGGCGAACAGTCGCCGCGCCAGCAGGGCGCGGGCGGCCAGGCGCGGGGCCAGCTTGGCGCCGATCGCCACGCCGCCGGCGCCGCCGACGATCAGGGCCAGGAACAGCCGGCCGTCGACCAGGCCCGAAGCGGCGTAGCTGAGGCTGGTCGCCGCCCCGAACAGGGTCACCGAGACCAGGGACGAGGCGGCCGCGTTGGCCAGGGTCATGCCGGTGGCCGCCATCAGGCCGGGCGCGATCAGAAAGCCGCCGCCGATGCCGAAGAAGCCGGCGGCCAGCCCCGTCGCCGCCCCGACCGGGACCAGCCGCGAGGCCTTGGTCGGGTCGATCTGGACGTCGGGATCGCCCGGCGAGCTGGGCGCGCGGAACATCGACAGGCCCACCGCCGCCATGGCCAGGGCGAACCAGGCCAAGAGGTGCTGGCCGTTGACCGCCTTGGCCAGATGCGCGCCCAGCAGCGAACCGACGAGGCCCGGCGCGCCGAAGGTCAGGGCGCAGGGCCACTTGACGCGCCCGGCCTTGGCCTGGGCCGCGAGGCCCACGGCGGCGTTGACCGCCACGGCCGCGGCCGAGGTGCCGATCGCCACGTGCGGGTCGCGCACGCCGACGACATAGAGCAGCAAAGGCGTGGCCAGCACCGATCCGCCGCCGCCGAACAGGGTCAGCAGCAACGCGACCAGGGCGCCGCTCAGGGCGGCGGTCAGCAGGGTGGGATCCATGGCCTCAGGCCGCCGCCGGACGGTTCCAGGGCGCCAGGGCTAGCAGGCGGGCCATGCCGCAGAAGCCGGTGGCGCCTGCGAAGGTCAGGCCCGCGCCGACGAAACCGGCGATCCCGAAGAACAGCGGCGAGACCGCAAGGCCCAGCACCACACCGACCAGCACCAGCAGGCCGGCGACGATCTGGACTTGGCGCATCATCTCCAGCGGGGCCTTGGCGTTGTGTTCGACGGGCAGGCCGGCGGCGTCCCAGGCGTCGAGACCGCCCTCGACGACAAAGGCGCGACCGCCGCAGACATTGGCCAGGCGCTGGCCGTTGGCGCCGGTGCGCATGCCGGTGCGGCAGGTGAAGATCACCTCGCGCGCGTCGGGCAGACCGAGGCCTTGGCTCTCGAGGGACGACAGCGGACGCGACAGCGCGCCGCGGGCGCGGCGGCGGGCGAACTCGTCGGCTTCACGGATGTCGACCAGCACGGCCCGGCCATCGGCCAGGCGCTGGGCGGCGTCTTCAGGTTTCAGCGAGGTGGGAGGAAGCGTGGTCATGGGGGGCGCTTTCGGCTGGAGGACAAAAGATCTCCGCGAGCGTCGCCACCACCTTGAGGGCGGCGGGGTCGGCGATCCGGTACCAGACCGTGGTGGCTTCGCGGCGCGCGGCCACGACGCCCTCGTCGCGCAGCACCGCCAGGTGCTGGGACAAGGCCGATTGCGACAGGCCGACCAGGGGCTGGATCTGCCCCACCGACCGTTCGCCCTCGGCGAGCTGGCACAGGATCATCAACCGCCGCTCATTGCCCAGGGCGCGCAGAAGCTTGGCGGCTTCGGCGGCGCTGGCCTCGAACTGGCTGACGGAGAAACGCGAGAGATCGAACATGAGCGCCATATATTAGCTTATGCTAAATTAGCAAGCCCTTATATGAAGGCCGTGCTGCAAGGAGGCTCAGACCATGCGACCCGACGTTCAAGCGTTTTTCGACACCGCGACCTTCACCGCCAGCTATCTGGTGGTCGATCCGGCCACCAAGACCGCGGCGATCATCGACCCGGTGCTGGATTTCGAACCCAAGGCGGGCAAGCTCTCCACCGCTTCGGCCGACGCCCTGCTGGCGGCGGTGCGCGACCAGGGCCTGCATCTGGCCTATGTCCTGGAGACCCACGCCCACGCTGACCACCTGTCGGCCGCCGACCTGATCCGCCGCCAGACGGGCGCCAAGATCGTGATCGGCGCCAGGATCACCGAGGTCCAGAAGACTTTCATCCCGGTGTTCGAGTCCGACGCCAGCCCCGACGGCGCGGTGTTCGACGTGCTGATGGAGGAAGGCGACGTCCTGCCGCTGGGCGAGCTCTCGATCGAGGCGCTGCACACGCCGGGTCACACGCCGGCCTGCCTGACCTATCGCATCGGCGACGCCGCCTTCGTGGGCGACACCCTGTTCATGCCCGACTACGGCACCGCCCGGGCCGACTTCCCCGGCGGCGACGCGCGCACGCTGTACCGCTCGATCCAGAAGGTGCTGGCCCTGCCGCCGGAAACCCGGGTCTTCGTCGGCCACGACTACCTGCCGGCCGGCCGCGACACGTTCCGCTGGGAGACGACGGTGGCCGAGGAACGGGCGCGCAACATCCATGTGGGCGGCGGCGCGCAGGAGGACGACTTCGTAGCCATGCGCCAGGCCCGCGACGCCACCCTGGCCGCCCCGACCCTGATCCTGCCCTCGCTGCAGGTGAACATCCGCGCCGGCGCCCTGCCCGAGCCCACGGCGGCGGGAAACGTCTTCCTGCGCCTGCCGGTGACCTGGGCGGCTTAGGGACCGTATCACGACGCGACACGCACCCTTGATGTTTGTGTCGCGACGTGATACAGGTCACCTTGGAGAGGGCGATGGCGATCCAGAGCTTCAAGGACCCGCGCGCGAAGGCCATCCTCGCAGGGCTGCCCCCCGGAAAAGGTTTTCCGTCCGACCTCATCAGGGTCGCCAAGCGCAAGTTGGAGATGCTGGAAGCCGCCGTCGTCCTTAACGACCTTCGCACGCCGCCGGGCAATCGGCTCGAAGCCTTGTCCGGAGACCGTAAGGGTCAGCATTCGATCCGGGTGAACGATCAGTTCCGGCTGGTCTTTGTCTGGACCGAAGCCGGACCGGCGGATGTCGAGTTCGTGGATTATCACTGAGCGCCAGTGGCGCTTTCGAAGGAGCCAGGTGATGAGCATGGATATCGTGCAGGACAACGATCCCCTCGCCCCGGTCCATCCGGGCGAGATCCTGCTGGAAGAGTTCCTGAAGCCCTATGGCCTTACGCCTGGCCGCGTCGCAGCACGGCTGCATATCGCTCGCCCCCGGATCGAGAAGCTTGTTCGAGGGCAAACCCCGGTGACCATCGACACCGCTCTGCGCCTGGAGCGCCTCTTCGGCGCCAGCGCGCAGTTCTGGCTCAATCTGCAGAACCGCTACGACCTGGAAATGGCCAAGCGAGGCGTCGCGCCCGACATCGCCAGCATCGAACCGTTCGCGGCTTAACCCACCATTTATGAGACCTACGGCTCACCAATCCATAGGCATAGCTCCGCTTTATCGCTCGAAAACTCAACCCGAAGCATAGGCGTGAGTCATCGAGCGCTCTCGACACCAGTGATGAAATTGAGACACCCCTGAGCGGGGCGTGCGTCAGCGCGCTAGGAACACGATCAGGAAGACGATCCACCGCACGATGGCGGCGACGTCGACCTTCACGTCAACCTTCGTCTGCAACTTCGTCATGACTGAGCCTTGAAGAGCGGCTGCTTCAAGAAATCAAAGCGACCTTGGTCTCAGGAACGCTGAAGCTAGACACGCGCAGAAGGTGCCCGTCCCGTTGAAACGAGGCAGGGGATTTCCGAGCGTGGCCTGAGCTTTGGCGCATGAAAAAGCCCCAAGGCAAAGCCGTTGGGGCGATTGGATCTAGCTATAGCTACCGCATTCGCGCCTGCTCGGGAGCAGACGACATCGGGAGTGCAGGATCCGGACGCGAATCTCGCATCTACCTTAAAGTACCCTGTTAGGTGTACACCGACAAGCTGTAGCCCCTACCCGACCATCGACCAGTCCAGCGGCTCACCGCGGCAAAGGTCGCGGGCGGCCTTGCCGGCCAGCACCTTGTCGAGATCGGCGGGCGGCAGGCCGTTGCCGGGGCGGACCGAGCGGACATTGGCCCGCGTCAGGGGCTCGCCCTTCTTGACGTCGGCGGTGACGTACAGCGAGCGGCGGAACAGCAAGGACGTCGCCTCCGAGCCCAGCACGTCATAGTGCGCGCGACCGAGCGCCGCCCAGGCGTTCTTGGTGTCGTCCACGAGGGCCTTGAACTCGGCGGGCTCCAGGCTGAAGGCGGCGTCGGGACCGCCGTCGGCGCGGGCCAGGGTGAAGTGCTTTTCGACGGCGCAGGCGCCCAGGCTGACCGCCGCCACCGAGGCGGCCGTGCCCGGCGTGTGGTCCGACAGGCCGATCGGGCAGCCGAAGCGCGCGGCCATGTCCGGGACAGTCCGAACGTTCGCGTCAGCGAACGTGGCCGGATAGCTCGACACGCAGTGCAGCAGCAGCACGCCCGGCGCGCCGGCGGTCAGGGCCGTGTCCAACGCGGTCTGCATCTCGGTCAGGTTGGCCATGCCGGTCGAGATGATCAGCGGCTTGCCCTTGGCGGCGGCGTACTTGATCAGCGGCAGGTCGACGGCCTCGAACGAGGCGATCTTGAAGGCCGGCGCGCCCAGGCTGTCGAGCAGGTCGACGGCGGTCTCGTCGAACGGGCTGGAGAAGATCGTCACACCGCGCTGACGGGCCCGCTCGAAGATCGCCGCATGCCACTCGAACGGCGTGTGGGCTTCTTCGTAGAGCTCGTACAGCGTCCGCCCGTCCCACAGCCCACCGTGAATCTTGAACTCGGGCCGGTCGACGTCCAGCGTGATGGTGTCGGCGGTGTAGGTCTGGATCTTGATGGCGTCGCAGCCGGTGTCGGCGGCGGCGTCGACCATGGCCAGGCAGCGATCGAGGCTGCCGTTGTGGTTTCCCGACAGCTCGCAGATCACATAGGGCGAATGGTCAGCGCCGATCTTGCGGCCGGCGATTTCGATGAAGGGCGCGGACATGGGCGTGCTCCTCGGGCGACGGCCCGGAAACGTGGTTGCCCCCAGCTTAACCCGCCAAAGGTGGACGAGCCGTCAATCGCAGCCGCCGCCGCCATCTGCGCTGCAGTCGCCGCTGGAATCGCTGGAGCCGCCGTCGGCGACGACGCCGCCATCGCCGCTTTTCTGGTCTTTCTTCTGTGAGGCCACCGTGGCCGCGTGGCCCATCGCTCCGAAGCCGCCGCCACAAGCAACGCCCAGAGCAAGTCCCAGGGCCAGATTGTCGAGCGCGACACCCAGCGCAACACCCAGCGCGATACCCACGCCCAAGCCCACCGGCAAACCAGCTTTCATAACGTCCCCCTCAACCAGCCGATCCTACTCCGTGATCGGCCCGCCGCGCGGTCGCGCGTCGTACTCTTTCTTGCCTTGCCACGCCGAATAGCCGGCGACCATCATAAACATGGCCACCAGGCCCAGACCGACGCGCATGTCGCCGAACCAAACATTGGCCAGGCCCGCGAACAGGGCGACGATCGCCACGCCCAGCAGAACTCCGAGCTTCATCAGGTTTTCCTCCCGTGGCTTATGTCGCCACTACGGAGAATCCACACTATATCTCCGCCCATGTCTACGCTCTCCCCTCGCCGGACCCGCTGCCTGATCATCGGATCAGGTCCCGCCGGCTACACCGCCGCCATCTACGCCGCCCGCGCCCTGCTGAAGCCCGTGCTGATCGCCGGCATCCAGCCCGGTGGGCAGCTGACCATCACGACCGATGTCGAGAACTATCCGGGCTTCGCCGACGTCATCCAGGGCCCCTGGCTGATGGACCAGATGCGGGCCCAGGCCGAGCATGTCGGCACCGAGTTCGTCAGCGACATCGTCACCAGCGTCGACCTGTCCAAGCGCCCGTTCACGGTGAAGACCGACAGCGGCCAGGACTGGATCGCCGAGACGATCATCATCGCCACCGGCGCCCAGGCCAAGTGGCTGGGCCTGGACAGCGAAGCCAAGTTCCAGGGCTTCGGCGTCAGCGCCTGCGCCACCTGCGACGGCTTCTTCTATCGCAATAAGGACGTCATCGTGGTCGGCGGCGGCAACACGGCCGTGGAAGAGGCCCTGTTCCTGACGAGCTTCGCCAGCAAGGTGACCCTGGTGCACCGCAAGGACGAGCTGCGGGCCGAGAAGATCTTGCAAGAGCGCCTCCTGGCCCATCCGAAGATCGAGGTGATCTGGGACAGCGTTATCGACGAGGTCCTGGGCCAGACCGATCCCATGGGCGTCACCGGCGCCCGTCTGAAGAACGTCAAGACCGGCGAGACCCAGGAGGTCGCCGCCGACGGGGTGTTCATCGCTATCGGCCACGCGCCGTCGTCGGAGCTGTTCGCCGGCCAGCTGGAGACCGGTCCGGGCGGCTATCTGAAGGTGAAGCCGGGCACGGCATCGACGGCGATCGAGGGCGTCTACGCCGCCGGCGACGTCACCGACGACGTCTATCGCCAAGCCGTCACCGCCGCCGGCATGGGCTGCATGGCCGCCCTGGAGGCCGTGCGCTTCCTGGCCGAGGAAGACCACAAGGCCGCCCACCACCCGATCAGCCACGAAGAGGCCAACAAGATCGGGGTCTGGTGAGGGTTTAGCGCCCCCTAGTTCAACGGATTGAGCAGACTCGGCGGCCGAGGCTTGGGCTTTGGCGGCGGAGCCGGCGGCGCGGGCGGGGCCTCGGCCGTCGGCGGTTGCGGCCCGGCGACCGCTTCCAGCGCCTTGTTGATCCGCGCGATCTCGTCTGCGGTCGGGATCCGGCGGCCGGCCACGGTGCCTTGCACCGTCACCCGCTCGCCGGTCGGCGAGTTGGCGTCGGGCACCGCCACCAGCTTGGCGTCGGGCAGGACGAGGTTCGAAACCCCCAACATCTGGGCGGCCGCCCCCGTTGCGACCGTCGTGGCGGCGGCCGGCGCGGTCTGAGCCGCCAGCACCTCGGCCGGGGCGGCCTCCAGCGTGCGGGGGTCGGCGGCCATCAGGATATCGGCGCTGACCGTCTCATTGCCCGAATAGCGGCCTCTGAAGGCCTGGAGGGTGCCGGACGGCCCGGTCCAGCGATAGAAGACGTGCTGGCCGAACTGCTTGAGCTTGACCAGGGTCGGCGCCCAGTAGGGCGAGACGTAGTCGGCGTGATAGTGGGTGGCCACGCCCACAGGCTTGAACACGAAACCGTTCAGGGCGCGCTTGGCCACCGCCTGGGCGTTGGCCCAGATCGCTGGCACCGGCGCGCGCGCCAGCGAGCCGTCGCAGGCGAAGCTGAACTGGCAGCCCGTGGTGCGCGCCGCGCCTTCGTAGATCACGCCGCAGATCGACTTCGGGTAGCCGGGATGGCGCATGCGGTTGATCACCGTCTGGGCCACGGCCATCTGCCCCTCGCCGGGCTCAAACCCGGCCTCATAGTAGACCGCCTGGGTCAGGCACTGCAGCGCCCGGGCGCGCGCGTCGGCCGTGCCCGTCAGGACGAACGGCTTGGCGACCTCAAGCTCCTCATCGATCGTCGGCCGCAGCGCATTGATCAACCGCGCGGCCTCGAAGTCCGGATCCCGATCGCCGAGGCGCGGAATGTCCTTCAGGCGGATCACTTCCCAGCCGGGCACCCGCCCCCAGTAGTCTGTGTGCGGGCGCGGGTCGTGCCGCCGCGCCAGCGCCAGCATGGCCGGATCCATGTTGGCGACATAGCGCTGGAGGCCCCGCTCGCTGAAGCTGGCGGTGACGCGCATCAGGCCCGCGTCGCGGCCGGAGCCTGCGGGGATGTAGTAGGTCGCGCATGCCGAAAGGCCGCACACCACCCCAAGGGCGGTGACGGCCTTCCAGGCTTGCGGCTGGGTCAGAGTGTCCGCCCGCACGCGGGACGGCTACTTTACGCCGAGGGTGGAGCGCAGCATCCAGGCGTGCTTTTCGTGCGCCTGCAGCCGCTGGGTCAAAAGGTCGGCGGTGGCTTCGTCGCCCGCGTCTTCGGCGATTGGCATCGCCTCGCGCAAGGTGCGGATGACGGTCTCGTTGTCGGCCTTCAGTTCCCCGATCATGCCTTCCCAGTCCTGCTCGGGATCGCCGTCCTTGAGGCTGGAGAGGTTGCCGAAGGCGGCGTAGCCTTGCGGGGCCAGTTCGCCCAGGGCGCGGATCCGCTCGGCGATCGCGTCCAGCGCGGCCCACTCTTCCTGGTACTGGCCTTCAAGCAGCACGTGCAGCGACTGGAAGTTCGGCCCGCGGACATTCCAGTGATAGCCGTGCGTTTTCAGATACAGGGCATAGCTGTCGGCCAACACCTTGTTGAGCGACGCAGCGATATCGGTGCGCTGTTTCGCGGTCAGCCCGGTGTTCAAAGCGGCGGCCATGGTGATCTCCCGTGTTGCGTGTCTTAGGTAAGCGTGTCCATCCTCTTGGCAAGACATCTTTGCCTGGAGCGGGGATGGAGAAGAAAGACAACCCGATCCGCGCCTCCGACGACCACGGACGTATCCACGCGCTGGTTAGCGCCTGGCTCATCCCTCGGGTTCCGCCGCCGGCCTGGCGGTGCGCGATCGCCGCAATCATCGGCGTGGCCATGGCCATCCTGATGCGCATCAGCCTGTTGGGGTTGAGCGGGGGCGTGGGCGCGACCCAACCCTTCTTCCCGGCCATCATGCTGGTCACGCTCTACGCGGGTTGGCGTTGGGGCGTGATCCCCACCCTCGCCGGCGCGGTCTTCGGCTGGTGGCTCTGGGGCGGGCGCTACGGCGAACCGCTGACCAGCGACGAGCTGTCGACCATGGTCATCTATCTGATCTGCGGCGCGATGGTCGTGGCGGTCGCCGAAGGGCTGCGGGGTGCGATGCACGGCCTGGCCAGCGCTCGCGCCGAACGGGCCGACGCCGAGGCCAGGCTGCGGGTCACCCAGACGGCTGCGGGCGTGGGCCCGTGGGACTATGACCTGGCCACCGGCGAACTTTACCTGTCGCCAGCCGCCCGACGAAACCTGGGCATCCCGGAAAATGCCGACATCATCCTGGCCGACCTGCCTCGCTTCGTGCATCCCGACGACCGGGCGATGACGGAAGCCGTGGTGTTCGGCGGGTTGAACAATCTGACGGACTACGAGGTCGAGTACCGCCTGGCCGACACCAGCAATGGCGAGCGCTGGGTGCACGGGCGGGGCGAGGTGCTGCGCGACGCGACCGGCCGACCTGTGCGGATGATCGGCCTGAACTTCGATGTCACCAATCGCCGCCGCGCCGAAGCCGAGGTGCGCGAGAGCGAGGCGCGGTTCCGGGCCCTGGCCGACAGCGCCCCGGCCTTGATGTGGGTGACGCGCCCCGGCGGCGTGCGCGAGTTCGTCAACAACGCCTATGTCGCCTTTGCGGGCCTTACCTATGACGAAGCCCTCAACCTCGACTGGCGGACCCGGATCTTTCCGGAAGACCTGCCGCGCCTGCTCAAGGAGCAGGTGGCCGGAGAGGCCTCGCGCAAGCCGTTCAGCCTCGAGGCGCGGTATCGTCGCGCGGACGGCGAATGGCGCTGGCTGAAGTCGTTCTCGCAGCCGCGCCATGACCCCTCCGGCGCGTTCGCCGGCTTCATCGGCATGGCTTTCGACACGACCGAGGCCAAGCAGGCCGAGGCCAATCTGACCGGCATGAACGAGCTTCTGGAGGAGCGGGTCGCCGCCGCGGTCGCCGAGCGTGACGTGGCCCAGGCGGCCCTGCTGCAGTCGCAGAAGCTGGAGGCCATCGGCCAGCTGACCGGCGGCGTCGCCCACGACTTCAACAATCTGCTGACAGTGATCATCGGCGCCCTGGACGTGGTCGAGCGCCACCCCGACGACGCCCGGCGCCGCGAGCGCATGGTCGGCGCGGCCCTGGCGGCGGCCAAGCGCGGCGAGAAGCTCACCCAGCACCTGCTGGCCTTCGCGCGGCGCCAGCCCCTGAAGCCGGAGGTGTGCCGCGTGGACCGGCTGATCGCCGAGAGCGAGGGGCTGCTCAAGCGCGCGCTGGGGGACGCCTACACCTTCCATCTGCGCCTGGGCGCGGGGGTTCGCAGCGCCCGCATCGACGCGGGTCAGTTCGAAGCCGCCCTGCTCAACCTGGTGGTCAACGCCCGCGACGCCACCCCGCCCGGCGGCGAAGTCAGCATCGAGTCCCGTCCGGTGATCCTGGACCGCCGCGACGGTGAGCTGGAACCCGGCCAGTATCTGCGTATCGCCGTCCGCGACACCGGCTCAGGCATGGACCCAGCGACCATCGCCCGGGCGGTCGAGCCGTTCTTCACCACCAAGCCGCCGGGCGAAGGCACGGGCCTGGGTCTGTCGCAAGTGTATGGCTTCGCCCGCCAGAGCGGTGGCTCGGTGCTGATCGAGAGCACGCCGGGACAAGGCGCGACCGTCGCCCTGCTGCTGCCGGTCAGCGAAGGCGATACGGCGAGTGAAAGCCTGCCTCGCGTAGACCATATCGGCGCCCAGACGCCGTCTCGCGTACTGCTGGTGGAGGATGACCCCCAGGTCGCCGAGCTGGTCGACGCCATGTTGCATGACCTCGGGCACTCGGTCGTCCGCGCCAGCGGGGTCGATGAAGCCCTCTCGCGCCTGGATCAGGACGACGGCATCCAGCTGGTGCTGAGCGACGTGATCATGCCGGGCGGCAAGAGCGGCGTGGATCTGGCCGAGCAATTGGCCGCCACACGTCCGGGTCTGCCGGTGGTGCTGTGCTCGGGCTATACAGGCGGCGACCAGAGCCGAGCCCGGGCGGGCGACTGGCCCTTCATCAGCAAGCCGTTCTCGCTGGAGACCCTGGCCCAGGCCCTGGCGCAGGCGCGGCCGCACTAGAGCCTTTAGCCTGAAATCGGAATCGATTTCAGGCGTTAAAAAGGCTCTAAATCAAACACTTTGAGCGTGAGAATAGCCGAAACCGGTTCCCACTTTCGGCCTCACGCTCTGACGGTTCAGGCGCGGTCGCCCAGCAGCACCTGGTGCATGTCGCCCTTCGAGCGCGACAGGGCGATCAGGAGATAGATCGACAGGAACAGCATCCCGCCGAACACCGCCAGCACGCCTAGACCAAGGGCCGCGGGACGGAAGCGGCCGCGCCAAGAGACCCACAGGCCCGACAGCAGAAGAAAGCAGAAGAACTCGAGGTTGAACTGCCCCGGCCAGCCCATGGCGGCCATGTCGCCGAAGAAGATCGGGACTAGGTTCCAGCCGTGGTTGGCGATGGTGACGCTGGTGTAGCCGACGATGACGACCAGGCAGGTCAGCAGGAACAGGCGAAACGGGATCACCGGACGGTCTCCTTCGAGGCGTTGGCGACGCGGACTTCAAGGAACAGGCAGCGGGCCATCATGGCCAGAAGGCCGATCGAGCCGCCGGCCAGCACGGCCAGCATCCAGGGGATTGGCCGCATGCCCACCGCCCGAGCGCGCGGCAGCAGCAGCGCGGCGGCGACTCCCGCCGCGAGCAGAAGATCGCACCAGATCTGCGCGCCCCACGGCCCGCGCAGGTGCTCGTTCCAGAAGCCGAGCGGCCCGGCCTTGACGATGACGTCGACGGTGAGGCCGAAGAACAGGATCGAAAGAATCGCCGGGACGATCCAGGCGCGCGGGCCGAGGTTCGGCTTGGCGGCCATAACCCAAAAGGCGGCCAGCAAGCCTAGGGCTGCGCTGGCGGGCAGGATGGCGTACACGGACTCAGGCATCGGAACCTCATGTAGCGATTGCTACATGACTAGCGTATTGTAGCGAGCGCTACAATCGGAAAGGCGGCATGAACGTTCGGGACGAACAGCGCGCGCGCGTGATCGCGGTCCTGGCCAACCACCTGCTGGCCACCGGCCTGTCGCAAGCCAGCCTGCGCCAACTGGCGGCGGCGGCCGGGGTCAGCGACCGGATGCTGCTCTACTACTTCGCCGACAAGACCGAGGTCCTGGCCCAGGCCATGCAGAGCCTGGCCGGCGGCATGGCCGCAAAGCTTGAAACCGCCCTGCCCGCCGACCAGCGCCTGTCACAGGCCGCGCTGACGGCGAAGGCCGCCCGGCTGGTCGTGGATCCGGTGTTCCGACCGTTCATGCGCTTGTGGGTCGAGGCCATCGCCGCGGCCGCACGTGGGGAGCCGCCGTTCGCCGAGATCGCCCGCCAGATCGGCGAAGGGTTCCTGGTCTGGATCGAGGCGCGGCTGGACCCGGCCAAGGTACCCGACCGGCCCGGCGCGGCCGCGACGATCCTGGCCCTGCTGGACGGATTGGCCCTGCTGGAGGTCTGCGGCGGCGAGGCGCGGGTGCAGAGCGCCGTGACGGCGCTGGAAGCCGCGAGTCTGGGGTAGAGGCCGCTTTCGCTCAGACACGCGCGGGCCCATATCCATCTTATGGCCTCCGCAACCGCCCAAGACCCGCGCCTGACCGTCTGGTTCGACGGCGCGTGCCCGCTCTGCCTGCGCGAGATCGCCCTGATGAAGCGCCTGGATCGCCGGGGCGTCATCCAGTTCGTCGACGTGGCGAGCGAGGACGCGGTCTGCCCCATCGATCGCGTCGAGCTGCTGGCCCGCTTCCACGCCCGAGAGGACGGCCGGCTGCTGTCCGGCGCGGCGGCCTTCGCGGCGATGTGGCGCGCGATCCCGTTGCTGCGGCCGTTCGGACAAATCGCCCGCGCGCCCTGGGCGCTGAAGATCCTGGAGGCGCTTTACGTGCGCTTCCTGCGCGTGCGACCCAGACTGCAGCGCCTGGTGGCCGGCTCTATCGCCAAGCGTAGTTGAAGCTGACGCTGATCCGCTGCTCGTCGGCCTGGTTGGGCGTCACCTCGTGGCGCAGCCAGCTCTCCCACATCAGGATCGCCCCGGGCGCCGGCCGGACATAGACGAACGGCTGCAGACCCTCGGGCGCGTCGGCCTCACGGGTCGGGGCGGCCATCATCATCGGCAGGCGCGGATCCTCGAACTTGATGGCCGAGGCGCCCGGCGGGATGGTCACATAGACCGTGCCGGAGATGACGCTGTGCGGGTGGATATGGCCGGTGTGCTGGCCGCCCGGCTCCAGGATGTTGATCCAGAAGCTGTCCATGACCAGCTTCCCCGCGCCCAGATCGAAGCACAGGGTCTTGGCGAAGGCGGCCGCGTGCTTGTCGAGCTTCTTCTTCAGCTCGGCGAACAGGCTGTCGCGCAGCGGCAGGTCGTTGAGCGAGGCGTAGGAGGTGTAGCCCAGATACCCCTTGTTATAGGCCCAGGCCTGACCGGCCTCGTCCTCCTCGGCGATGGCGACGCAGGCGTCGTGCAGGTCGTCGATAAATACGTCAAAGCCCTTCTCGCCGGCCAGGGAGGCCTCATAGAGCGGGGTGACGAACAGGCTGCGTGGGGTCATGGCGGGGTCATAGCGCGATTGACGCCCGGGCACGAAGAGAACATAGTCAGAACATGGCCGCGAGCATAACCCCGAAGATGGACGCATCGTCCGCCCAGGCCGCCGAGCAAGGCGTCGAAGTCTTCGCGCAGCAGCCGCCTTTCGTGGAACGCCCCGGCTTTGAGGACAATGAGGCCCATTGGGACGACGTCCAGCGCATCGCGGAAGAGACCGAGCGTGATGGCGGCATTCCGCTAGAGGACGTCATTCGCTGGGTGGAGTCGTGGGATACGGACACCGAACTCCCGCCGCCTGAACCGCGGCCGCGAAACGCTGGATGAGAACAGTCGAAATCTCGGCGGCGGCCCGCCGAGACATCGAGTATCTGCGGGCCTGGCTGGCGGCTCGCGCACCGAACGCCTCTAAACGCGCGGTCCGGCTGATCCTCGCGACCGCCGCGACGCTCGCTGAGTTTCCGGAGCGTGGGCGCTTGATTCGCAACAATCAGAGAGAGCTCACCGTCCAATTCAGCTCGACCGGCTATGTGTTGCGATATGTCATCCATGCCGAGCGGGTCACGCTGTCGCGCGTCTTCCACAGCCTGGAACGTCGCTGAACGCCCCGGACTCGCCTATATCTGCCCCCGTGACCGACACCCCCGCCTCCGACACCGACGCCGCCCGCCAGCCGCCCGCCCTCTCGGGCGCCGCTCTGATCAAGGACGAGGTCACGCGCCTGCCTGACGCGCCGGGCGTCTATCGCATGATCGGCGAGGCCGACGAGGTCCTCTACGTCGGCAAGGCCAAGAGCCTGAAGAAGCGCGTCGTCCAGTACGCGCAAGGCCGCTTCCACACCAACCGCATCGCCCACATGGTCGACGCCACGCGGTCGATGGAGTTCGTCACCACCCGCACCGAAGCCGACGCGCTCCTGCTCGAGATCAACCTGATCAAGTCGCTGAAGCCGCGCTTCAACGTGCTGCTGCGCGACGACAAGAGCTTTCCCGAGATCGTCATCCGCCGCGACCACGACGCCCCGCAGCTGCGCAAACACCGCGGCGCCCACACCATCAAGGGCGACTATTTCGGACCCTTCGCCAGCGCCTGGGCGGTGAACCGCACGCTCAACACCCTGCAGAAGGCCTTCCTGCTGCGCTCCTGCAGCGACAGCGTCTATGACAGCCGCGACCGGCCCTGCATGCTCTACCAGATCAAGCGCTGCGCGGCCCCCTGCACCGGCCTGATCGGCAAGGACGACTACCAGGCCCTGGTGGACCAGGCCGAGGCCTTCCTGCGCGGCAAGTCTCGCGCGGTCATGGCCAGCATGGCCAAGCAGATGGAAGAGGCCGCCGAGGACCTGGAGTTCGAGCGCGCCGCCCGCCTGCGCGACCGCATCCGCGCGCTTTCGGCCGTGGCCCAGGAGACCCAGATCAATCCCGAGACCGTCGAGGAAGCCGACGTCGTCGCTTTGCACGTCGAGGGCGGCCAGGCCTGCGTGCAGGTGTTCTTCTTCCGCGCCGGCCAGAACTGGGGCAACCGCGCCTACTTCCCCCGCATCACCGGCAATGCCGACGAGAGCGAGGACGAAACCGTCACCGAGGAGCAGCGGATCATCACCGCGTTCCTGGGCCAGTTCTATGACGACAAGCCGATCCCGCGCCTGATCCTGGCCAATGTCCAGCCGGCCGAGAGCGACCTCCTGTCCGAGGCCTTCGCCCTGAAGAGCGGCCGCAAGGTCGAGATCAGCGTGCCCAAGCGCGGCGAGAAGGCCGATCTCGTGGGCCACGCCCTGACCAACGCCAAGGAGGCGCTGGGCCGCAAGATGGCCGAGGGCTCGGCCCAGACCAAGCTGCTGGCCGGCGTGGCCGAGGCCTTCAAGCTGGACGCGCCGCCCGAGCGGATCGAGGTCTATGACAACAGCCACATCCAGGGCACGAACGCCGTCGGCGGCATGATCGTGGCCGGCCCCGAAGGCTTCATGAAAGGCCAGTACCGCAAGTTCAACATCCGCTCGACCGACCTCACGCCCGGCGACGACTACGGCATGATGAAGGAGGTGCTGCGCCGCCGCTTCGCGCGCCTCGTGAAGGAAGAGGAAGAGGGCGACGACGCCAATCGGCCCGACCTCGTGCTGGTCGATGGCGGCAAGGGCCAGCTGGATGCGGCGCTCGAGATCATGGCCGACCTGGGCGTCGACGACATCGCCGTGGTCGGCGTCGCCAAGGGCCCGGACCGCGACGCGGGGCTGGAGCGGTTCTTCATCCCCGGCCAGACCCCGTTCATGCTCGAGCCCAAGTCGCCGGTTCTGTATTACCTGCAACGCCTGCGCGACGAGGCCCACCGCTTTGCGATCGGCGCCCACCGCACCCGCCGCAGCATGGACCTGAAGAAAAACCCCCTCGACGAGATCGAGGGGGTGGGTCCGGGCCGCAAAAAGGCCCTGCTGCACGCCTTCGGCTCGGCCAAGGGCGTCAGCCGCGCCAGCGTCGAGGACCTCATCAAGGTCGACGGCGTCAGCCAGGCCCTGGCCGAGCGGATCTTCGGTTTTTTCCGGAAGGGGTAGAGCCCTTTAAGCCGCCACCGTCGCCGCCGCCTTCATCCGGCGGAACGCGGCGTTGAGGTCGGCCAGGGCGTGCGCGAAGGGCGTGCCGTTGCGCAGGGCTCGCTGGGCCTCGACGCTCGCGCCGCGCTGGGCCAGCTCGGCCACCTCGGCGGCCCGCAGGTGGAACTCGCGGTGCGCTTCCAGAAGGTTCAGGAACGCGTGGTTCCCCGCCCAGCGGCGCGAGCCCTCGCCATGCAGCCAGCAGCCGGTCGGGCACAGCCGGTCCGACTTCAGCTCGCGGACATCGAACGACCGTTGCTCGGAAATCGCCGCGCCGAGCGTCTCGCGGATCAGGGTGTGTTGGTGTGCGTGTTCCAGGAAATCCATGGCCAAACCTTCCGGTTCAAACATGAGGCGATATGTCGCGCACCTTGGTTTCCGAACCGTTTCCACCCCCGCCCCACATCCACAGCTTGAGGCCGTTTTCCCCCGGTTTGGGGACACACCTTCGAGTATCGCCATCTCACAGGCGGCGCCTCACCAACCGACGTTCTCCGGGGAACCTCCCCCGCTCCAGCTCGTTGTAGAGGTCGAGTTATTGTCGAGGGAGGCCCCCATGGACCTGCAGACCCAGAAGACTTTCGAGCGCGACCTGGTCGCCCTGATCCCCCACCTGCGCGCGTTCGCCCGGTCGCTCACCGGCAATGCGGCGGCGGCCGACGATCTGGCGCAGGAGGCCGTGGCCAAGGCTTGGGCCAGCCGGGGCAGCTTCACCATGGGCACCAATATGAAGGCCTGGACCTTCATGATCCTGCGCAATCAGTTCTACTCCGACAAGCGCCGCAGCTGGCGCTCGGTGGCGCTGGACCAGGAGATGGCGGAGCGCACCCTGGTGGCCAATACGAACTTTGACGGCGCCATCGCCCTGGACGACCTGCGCCAGGCGATGATGATGCTGCCCGAGAACCAGCGCGAGGCGCTGATCCTGATCGGCGCCGGCGGCTTCTCGTATGAAGAGGCCGCCGAGATGATCGGCGTGGCCGTCGGCACGGTGAAGAGCCGCGTCAGCCGCGCCCGCGCAGAGCTGGTCAACCTGTTCGAGACCGGCGATTACGTCCGCGACGGCAAGCCGGCCGGCGAGGCCATGGCCTCAATGCTGCGCACGCTGGAGCAGCTGGCGGCTTAAGGGCTTAAGCGCCCCTCCACCGCGGAGCCTTTCCTCGGGCGCGCGCTTCGCGCGAGCCGGGGGCGGTCCCCCTCCCCCGTTTCACGGGGGAGGATGGTGCTTCCTCCTCCCTCGCGATGCGGGGGAGGTGTCGCGGCGCGGATACGCGACGTGACGGAGGGGGCGTCCCTACAGCCCCGCACACACCCCGCAGAACGCCACGATATCCGCCTCGTCGTGGTACACCGACAGCCCCACACGCAGCACGTCGTCGCGCACGTCGACCACCACGCCCTTGGCCGCCAAGGCGTGCTTCCAGGCGTTGGCGCTGGGATGGCGCAGAGCCAGGAACCGCGCTTGCGGGCCATTCCCCGGCGGGTTCAGCACCACCGCTTCGCGCAAGGCTCCAGCCGCGCCCGCAGCGATCTTGTCCAGCAAGCTCACCTGCAGCGCCCGCGCATGCGCCGCCACGGCGGGCGTGGTCAGGCCCTCGGCCTCCAGCATCCGCCCCGCCCCGACAAAGCGATAGAGGCCCGAGGGGTCGAAGGTCGCGCCCATGAAGCGGCCAGCGTCGGTGACATAGCCGACCCCGCCGGGCGGACCTTCAAGGTCGCCAAACTCGGCGTACCAGCCCGTCAGCACCGGGCGCGGACCAAAGCCGGGCGGCGCGTGCAGGAACGCCGCCCCCTCCCCCGCCATCGCATACTTGTAGCCGCCCGAGACGTAGAACACCCGGTCGGCCACGGCCGCGAGGTCGGTGGGGATGGCGCGAAAGCCGTGATAGCCGTCGACCACTACCCACGGCCCCTGCGGGCGCGCAAGCTCGGCCAGTTCCCAGACGCGGTCGAAGACGAAGCCGGTCTTGAAGAACACGTGGCTGACGAAAATCAGGTCGTGATCGCCCGTCTGCGCGGCGGCCAGGAACTGCTCGGCGAAGTCGGGCGCCTGGGCGTCGATCAGGGTCAGGGCGATCTCGCCGGACTCGACCCAGCGCTGGGCCTGGCGGCGGAACGAGTGGAACTCGCCGTTGGTCGAGAGCACCCGCACCGGATGCGGCCGGTCGATCGCCGAGACCAGGGTCGCCAGCAAGAGATGGGTGTTGGGCGCGAAGACCACGGTGTCGGGAGACGGCAGGTTCAGCTCGCGCGCCACCAGGCTCTGCGCGGCCGGATAGACCTGGCCCAAGGCCTTGTCCCACTTGTGGTCGGCGAGGACGGCGGCGTCCTCCCAGGCCTCGACCTGGGCGGCCAGGGTCACGTCGGGCCACAGGTGGTGGCTGTGGGCGGCCATGTGCAGGCGGTTCGGGGCCGCAGACAGCGCGCGCGAGAACAGGTCCTTGCGCGCGGTCATCAGAGCTTGGTCCTCAGCGACCACAGCTCGGGGAAGGCGCGGCGGCGCAGGGTGCTGGCCAGGTAGCCGACCCCGTCGGTGCCCCCGGTGCCGGGGCGCCCGCCGATGATCCGCTCGACGGTCAGTACGTGCTTGTGGCGCCAGGTGACCAGGGCGTCGTCCAGATCCACGAGCTTCTCGGCCAATTGATAAAGCTCCCAGTAGCGCTTGGGGTCGCGATAGACCTCCAGCCACGCGGCCTCGATCTCGGGGGAGGGAACATAGGTCTGGCTGAAGTCGCGGTGCAAGGCGCTGTCCGGCACGGTCAGGCCATGGCGCGGCAGCTGGGCGATGGCCACGTCATACAGGCTGGGCGACTCCAGCGCCGCCTTGAGCATGGCCAGGGCCTCTGGCCGCTCGGCGTGGAACTTCAGGAAGCTCTGGTCCTTGAGGCCCAAGAGGTATTCCAGCGCCCGGAACTGGTGCGACTGGAAACCAGAACTGGTGCCCAGATCATCGCGGAAACTGAGGTAATCCGCCGGCGTCATGGTGGCCAGGATGTCCCAGGACAGGGTCATCACCGTCTGGATCCGCGACACCCGGGCCAGGGCCTTGTAGGCCGGCTCGACATCGCCGCCGGCGATCAGCGTCATGGCCAGGGCGACCTCGTGGAGGATCTCCTTGAGCCACAGCTCCTTGGTCTGGTGGATGACGATGAACAGCAGTTCGTCGTGCCGGTCGCTCAGGGGCTTCTGGGCCGAGAGCAGTTCGTCGAGCGCGAGATATCGCGCGTAGGTCATGTCTTGCGCCATGCGGAGACCTTAGGCGGCGTCTTGGCGGACATTGTCCTCGTTTGCCCTGCGACGGTCGAGCGGGTTAGAACAATGTACTGCAAAGATAACAAAGACCGGAACGATGACCGTTCTCAGCCGCATCGACCTCGCAATCCTCCGGATTCTTGAGGCGGACGCACGCATCTCGTTCGCCGCTCTGGCCGAGCGTGTCGGCCTGTCCAAGTCCCCTTGCTGGTCCCGCGTGCAGGCTCTGGAGAAACAGGGCGTCATCGCCGGCTACCACGCGCGCATCGACGCAAAGGCCGTGGGCAAGGGGCTGACGGTCTTTGCCCTCGCCACGGTGGAGTTCGCCCGCTACGAGGCCTTCGAAGCCGCCGTGCTGCGCCACCCCGCGATCACCGACTGTCACTCCACGGCCGGCGCCGGCGACTACCTACTGCGGATCGTCGCTGCGGACGTCGAAGACCTGGATCACCTGCTGCGCAAGGAGCTGAGCCAACTGCCCGGCGTCCAGCGCTACACCACGACGGTCTGCATGAAGGCCATCAAGGAAGGCGGGATGGTGACCGCGGGACTGTGACCTCGCAGCGCCCCTTCCCCTCCTGCGCGCAACACGGCTAAACCAGCATCATGGTTGAGCCTGTTGCGCCCCTCCCCGCGTCGCCGCCCGCCGTCGCGCGCTCGCGCGCCGGCAAGACGCTGTCGATCGTGGCCCCCTGCTACAACGAGCAGGAGGTGCTGGACCTGTTCTTCGACCGCATCGACGCCGAGATGGCCAAGCTGGGCGTCGCCTACGAGGTCGTCTGCGTCAATGACGGCAGCCGCGACCACACCCTGGCGGTGCTGCTGCGCCGCCATCAGCGCGACCCGCGCGTCAAGATCATCAATCTGGCCCGCAACTTCGGCAAGGAGACCGCCCTGTCGGCCGGGCTGGACGCGGCGACCGGCGACATGGTCGTGCCCATCGACTGCGACCTGCAGGACCCGCCCGAGCTGATCGGCCAGTTTCTGGAGGCCTGGGAGGCCGGCGCGGACGTCGCCTACGGCGTGCGGGTCGATCGCACCTCGGACGGCTTCCTCAAGCGCGCCACGGCCCAGGGCTTCTACCGCGCGTTCAACAAGCTGTCGGACGTCAACCTGCCCTACAACGCCGGCGACTACCGGCTGATGGACCGCCGGGTGGTCGAGGTCTTGAAGCAACTGCCCGAACGCAACCGCTTCATGAAGGGCCTCTTCGCCTGGGTCGGCTTCAACCAGGTGGCCGTGCCCTATGCGCGCCCCGAGCGCGCGGCGGGAACCAGCTCGTTCCGCTACTGGAAACTGTGGAACTTCGCCCTGGACGGCTTCACCTCGTTCAGCAGCGTGCCGATCCGCATCTGGAGCTATGTGGGCCTGATCGCGGGCGTGATGGCCTGCGGCGTGGCCGGATTGATCGTCCTGCGCACCCTGCTGTTCGGCCGCGACGTGCCTGGCTATCCGTCGTTGATGGTGGTGATCCTGATGGGCTTTGGCCTGCAGATGCTGGCCATCGGCTCGCTGGGCGAATACGTCGCCCGCATCTATCAGGAAGTGAAGAACCGGCCGCTCTATGTGGTGATGGACCGCTACGGGTTCGACGCGTGAGCCTGACCGCCCTGCTGACGCCCGCGCGGCGAGACTTCCTGGCCTCGGCCCTGCGCTATGGGCTGGCGGGGGTGATCAACACCCTGGTCGGCCTATCCGTCATCCTGGCCCTGGATCTAGGCCTGGGTCTGGATCCGCACCTGGCCAACGCGGCGGGCTATGCGATCGGGATCTGTGTCAGCTTCGCGCTGAGCAAGCTGTTCGTGTTCAAGGCGCGCCAGACCGCGCGCTCGGCCCCGCTGCGCTATGTCGTGGCCGTGGCCGCCGCCTTCGCCCTGAACCAGGGCGTCCTGTCCCTCGCCAAGCTGGTTCTGCCCACCGGCGCGCTGTGGAGCACCGCCGCGCAGGGACTGGCGGTGGCGAGCTACACCGCCGCGCTGTTCCTGCTCAGCCACTTCTGGGTCTTTGCCCACGCCCCGAAATCCGGCAAGGACGCCTGATGGACCGCCTGATCTACGACCGCATCCGCGACCTGGAAGCCGACCACTGGTGGTTCGTGGGCCGCCGCCGGATCCTGCGCGGCCTGCTGCAACGGATCGGGACCCCGCCGGACGCCCGGATTCTGGAGGTCGGCTGCGGCGCCGGCGGCAACGTGCCCCTGCTGCGCGCGTTCGGCGCGGTCACCGCCCTGGAGCCCGACGACGAGTCCCGCGCCTACGCCAGCGAGCGGCTGGGCCTGGCGGTCGACACCGGCCTGCTGCCGGACGGCCTGCCCTACGCGCCCGAAAGCTTCGACCTGGTCTGCGCCTTCGACGTGGTGGAGCATGTCGACGACGACGCCGCCTCGGTCCGGGCGCTGGCGCGGCTGGTCAAGCCCGGCGGCGCGATCCTGACGACGGTTCCGGCCTATCAGTGGATGTGGAGCCACCACGACGTGCTGCACCACCACAAGCGCCGCTATCGCCTGCCGGCCTATCGCGCGCTGTTCGAGGCGGCGGGGCTGACGATCGAGACGGCCACCTATTTCAACACCCTGCTGTTCCCGCTGGCGGCTGTGCAACGCACGGCCAAGCGTCTGCTGGGCGACAAGAGCGCCGACGACGCCATGCCGCCCGCAGCGTTGAACAAGGCCCTGGCGAGCGTGTTCTCGCTGGAGACGCCGCTGGCCACCGGTCCTGGCCTGCCGTTCGGCCTGTCGATCGCGGTGATCGCGCGGAAGGCTTAAAAGCCCGCCTCAGGGCGCGGCGGAGACGATCCGCATCGCCTCCAGCCCTGCGCCCATCAGCCGGTTGTCGACGCCTAGCCCCAGAGAGGCCGGCGTCTGCGGATCCTTGGTGTCGAAAACCACCTGCACCACGCCGCTCTTGAGCGCCTCGGCGGGAAGCAGCAGCCGGTAGTCGTGCCGGATGGCGTTCTGGCGGTTGAAGGTGAAGGTCTCCGACGCGCCGCCGGCCGAGACGGTGACCGTGCGGGTCGAGGTCTGCAGCGGCAGAAAGGCGAACGTCGCCACCTCCAGCACCGCGCCCGGCAGACTGCGTTGGGCTTCAGAGAGCCGCATCTCGACGATGGACTGGCGCCCGTCGGCCCACACGCCGCCCGCCTCCGGCGCGCTCCATCCCGTGCGCAGCGCGCTGACGCCGGAGCCGCCCGCCTTGAACATCAGCGACGGCGGCTCGACGCAGGCGCCGACCACCACCACCACCAGACCCAGCGGCGCGCCGGAGCGGCAGCCGGGCTTGTCATAGGCGTCGCCTGCGAGGGTGACGATATAGGGCACGTCGCCAGGACGGTTGGGGCGACCGTCATCCAGCAGGCTCAGCACATTGCCGCCGTGCGGCGACTGCAGCATGCCGATGGTGCCCATATAGGTCGCCACCGCGGGAACCTGTGTGGCCGAGAACATCACCTGCTCGCCGTGCAAGCCGCGCGTCAGTCGCACCTCGCGCACATCGCGCAGCACCGCGGTGACCTGCGGCACGTCATAGACGCTGGGCCGCAGGAACACCGCCAGCATCACCAACAGCTGAGCCGCCAGGGCCGGGATCACGCCCAGGCGAGCGCCCCAGCCGGACCGCTCCTCGAACGCCGCGCCGCGCACGCCCAGCACCGTCATCCCCCACAGCGGGATGACGAAGACCAGCAGCGTGCAGACTCCGAACCCGTGCTTGAGCACCGCATACTCAGAGCCCTCGCCGCGCAGGGCGTAGAGGGCGTACTGGGCCAGCATAGATACGCCGGCGCCGGCGCCCAAGGCGGCGAGCAAGACGGCTGCGCGAGTCGGGCCGGCGTCCTCCTCGACGGCGGCCGGGGGACGCAGCGCCTCGATCAGGAAAATCCAGGCCGACAGCGCCACCAGCAGGGCCGACAGCCCCGCAAGCCCGTTCAACGTCATCGGCATGGCGAAATGGATGCTGCCGTTGTTGGCGGCCATCCAGCGCATGCTCCAGAAGAAAGGATTGCCCAGCAGGCCGGCGGCGATCAACGCAAGGCCGGCCAGGCCCATCCCGTCGATGCGGCGCGCGTGGATCATGTCGCGCAAAACCCCAAGTCCCAGCATCGCCATCAGCGCCCCGCACAGGCGCAGGGTCGGCACCAGGTGGAAGCAGCCGCAAAGCAGCACCATGGCCGCGCCATAGACGGCGAACAGCGGCCGCGAGCGGGCCAGCACCACCGCCCCGCCCGCGACGCCCAGCGCCGCCACGGCTTCGCCGACCATCTGCGGATAGAAGAAGTTGCGCACCAGCTCGGCGCCGATCACGCCGCGCAACGCGTAGACATTGATCAGGGCCAGCCCTGCGCAGATCGTCAGATAGGTCAGCGACACCCGCCGCGCCTGGTCGAACAGCACCAGCCACGCCACGCCCGCCGACAGCACGCCAGCCATCAGAAGCGCGTTGATCTCCGACCAGCCCAGGGTCGCGAACAGGCCGGCGAAGCGGTGGCTGAGCTTGGGATAGGCGACCATCTCAGCCATCCACTCGTGTCCGACCGGCGGCACCAGGAAGGCGCGGCGGACCACCTCCATCACCTGCAGGTGATACGAGGCGTCGATGGAGAGCGACAGCATCCGGTTCGTCGAGAGCGCGGCCGCCAGCACCAGGCACCACAGCACGATACCGCCTGCACGGATCCAAGCCGTCTTGTTCTCGAACATCAGAGGTCGCCCCGATCGATTCCGCGTCGCCCCACGCAGGTCCGAAACTACTAGCAGCAAAGTCGCCGCTGAGAACCCCGCGTCCCAAGGTTGCGCTGGACCACGGCCAGGGCGCTCGGCCCCCGCATCGCGGAGAGCGAGCCGACGACGCCCCAGATAATTACGACCGTAATTAGTTTATGCTTGTAAAATCCAAAACCTCCGCCACTCTTCCTTGCGACACGGGACGGAGCGCGCCATGACCGCTTTGGATTTCGGCGCCCGCCGCCGCCGCACCTCGGCGGCCGCGCGGGTGTTCTCGACCATCGCCGTGGCCGGCGCTTTTGGCGCGATCATCGTGACGGGCGTGGATGTGGCCCGGTTCGAGCGCGCGTACGCCGATCTGCCCGCGGCCACACCCGAGCAGGCCGCCCGCTACGCCCCGTTGGCGCGGACCAACTGGCGAATGGTCCACGCCAATCTCGAGGCCCGCCTGCAGCAGACCAACCCGCTGGAGCTGGGCGCGGTGTGGTCAACCCGCACGGGCCGCATCTGCGGCCTGGTCAATGGCCGGGGCAGCTTCGGCGGCCTCACGGCCATGGCCCGGTTCTACACGGTGGACCAGCAGCCGGTGTTCCACCGCGACACCGACCACCTGAGCTTCCAGCACGAATGGTTCCAGTGCCGCCGCGACCCCTATGTGATGCTGAACCAGGGCACGATGGAGCCGGGCTTCTGCGGGACGGAGCTGGGGCGGCGGCGGTGTTATGCGGTGAAGAACGGGGTGCGGCGCGGGCCTTAGAAGGCCGGCTTGGCGACCATCAACCACACGATGGCCAGCACCGAGGCGAAGGCCGGAAAGCCGAGCACGAACCAGATGCGGAAGAGCCGGTCATAAGCAGCCGGCAAGGGCTCGCCCGCCGTGACGGCCGCCTCGGCCAGTCGCCTCAGTCGCATCTGGATCCACACCACCGGCAGCCAGCATAGGCCGGTGACGACATACAGCGCCAGACTCAGCGCGACCCAGCCGGTGTTGAACGGAAATCCTGCCATATGGGCCAGGGCCCCGCCGGTGATCGGCTGGGCGATCACCGCCGTGGTGGTGAAGACGAAGTCGGCCAGGACGACGATCCGTGCGGTGTGGGCGATCAGGACCGGGTCGCGGGTGTGGTGGGCCATCAGCATGAAGAAGGCGATCCCCGCGCCCGTCCCCAGTAGCACCGCCGCGCCAATGATGTGAGCCGCCTTGATCAGTAGATAGAGCTCCATCACCGCTCCTCCAGCGTCGTCAGGGCGGCCACCGCCAGCATGGCGGCGGGGATGCTCTTGACCAGCGGACCCAGCGGGTCGAGCCACAGGTCGGGCCGCACCAGCGCTCCGCCCAGCAGGTAGCCGGCTGTCACCAGTAGCATGCCCCTCAGCGCCAGGCCGGCCGTGCGGCGATGGGCGACCAGCAGCGCCAGGGCGATGTCGGCGACGCTTCCGCCGACCACCGCTGCAACGGCCAGTTCCTCCGAGACCCCCGCCGTCGTCAGGGTCGCCACCGCCGGCGAAAAGCCCGCCGTCACCCCGATCAGCCCCGACACCAGCCAGAAGGCGAACAGGACGAGCAAGATCAGCGGCTTGGCGAAATAGGCGCGGGCGAACCAGCGCTCCTGCACGCCGGACGGCATGGCCGCCAGCAGGGCGTCCAGCGACTTGAACTGCAGGCCCAGCATGGCGGCGTCGCCCGCCTCGCCCCGCACGCCCATCCGTAGCTGCGCCAAGGCGGCCGTGCGCATCGGGCTGCGCCAGCCCAGAAGGGCCAGGGCGTCGGCGCCGACGGCGGCGATCCGCGCCAGGGCCGGCGGCAGGTCGACGACCGGCGCGGCGGGAAAACCCAGCCAAGCCCGCAGGCGAGATACGAGATCCTTCAAGGCCACGGCCTCGGCGTCCACGAGGTCGAGGCGCTGGCGCAGCGGCGCGTCCGGCGCGAGGCACCGAACAACGGCGGCGGCCACGTCGTCGGCCGCCACCACCTGCACTCGGCTATCGCCATGGACGACAGGCGCAAACCCCGGAAAGCCCGCCAAGCCGCGCAGCAGCGCCGTACCGCCATAGGCCGCCGGACCGATCACGAGGCCGGGACGCAGAACAATCCAGTCGAGCCCCGCGCATTCGGCCAACAACGTCTCGGCTGCGTGTTTGGTGGTGTTGAAAGCCGTCGGCTTGCCGGCCTCGACCCCGGCGGCGGAGATATGGATGAACCGCACGCCCTGCGCCCGACAGGCGCTGGCCAGTCGCCGGACACCCTCAACATGCACCGCGTTCAAGTCGTCGCGCGGACTGTCCTGCAGGGCGCCAGCGCAATTGACCACGGCTGCGACGCCGTCGAGCAGCGCGGTCCAGTCCGCAAGGCTGGCCGTCACCAGATCCGCCCGCTTCCAGTGAAGGTTCGCAAACCGCCGCCGCGCCTGGGTCAGATCGCGCCCGACGCCAATGACGTCATGCCCCTCCGCAACCAGTCGGGCGGAGATGTATGAGCCGATGAGCCCATAGGCTCCGATGACGGCGACGCGCATGGGGCCTTCAGTAGCTCTTCTCTCCGAGCGGGAGAAGGTGTCGCCATCCCGGTTCCCGCTCTCGGGAGAAAGGGAGGATGAGTGCGTACCCCGGTCAGGGCGCGCACCGAACGCCGCCTCAAGCGCCTCGATCTGAAAGGGTGAAACCACTCACCCTCCCATCCCGACATGCGTCGGGACGCCCCCCCCCTCTCTCAAAGAGAGAGGGATTTCAAGGACCTACTCCGCCGCGTAGCTTTGCAGCGGACGCACGTCCAAGGCCTCGGCCGGGGCGCCGGCGATGGCTTGGGCGGCGGCCAGGGCGCCGGCGCTGGTCGTGTAGTAAGGCACTTTCATCATCAGGGCCGTGCGGCGGATCTCGAAGCTGTCTTCCAGCGCCTGCTTACCTTCGGTGGTGTTGAAGACGAGCTGCACGCCGCCGTTCTTCATCACGTCGACGATGTGCGGACGGCCCTCGAGGACCTTCTTCACGTGCTCGACCTGGACGCCTTGCTCGGCGAGGTAGGCGCGGGTGCCCTCGGTCGACAGCACCTTGAAGCCGGCCGCCTGCAGCAGCTTCACCGGCTCGACAATCCAGGGCTTGTCGCTTTCCTTGACCGAAACGAAGGCCGTCCCCTTGGTCGGCAGCTTCACGCCGCCGCCCAGCTGGCTCTTGGCGAAGGCGCGGGCGAACGCCGGGCCCATGCTGGTCTCGCCGTCGCGCTTCCAATCCAGGCCCATGACCTCGCCGGTCGAGCGCATTTCCGGGCCCAGCACCGTATCGACGCCGGCGAAGCGGGCGAACGGGAAGACCGCTTCCTTGACCGCGATGTGGTCGTAGGGAAGGTCCTTCAGGCCAAATTCGGCGAGGGTCGCGCCGGCCATGATCTTGGCCGCGATGGCGGCGACCGGCTGGCCGATGGTCTTGGCCACGAACGGCACGGTGCGCGAGGCGCGCGGGTTCACTTCCAGCACATAGATGCGCGGGTTGTCGCTGTGCGGCTCTTCGATGGCGAACTGCACGTTCATCAGGCCGCGCACGTTGAGCGCCAGGGCCATCTGCACCGTCTGGCGCTTCAGCTCCTCCACCGTTTCGGCCTTCAGCGAGAAGGGCGGCATCGAACACGCCGAGTCGCCCGAGTGGACGCCGGCTTCCTCGATGTGCTCCAGCACGCCGGCCACGAACACGTCCTTGCCGTCGCACAGGGCGTCGACGTCGACCTCGGTGGCGCGGCTCAGATAGTGGTCGAGCAGGATCGGGTGCTCGAGCGAGATCTCGCCGGCGCCGGCGATGTAGCGCTCCATGGCGTCATGGTCGCGGATGATCTCCATGCCGCGGCCGCCCAGCACGTAGGACGGACGCATCACGAACGGGAAGCCGATCTTCTCGCCTTCCGCCCTTGCCTCGTCCCAGCTGCGGGCGATGGCGTTTTCCGGCTGGGCGATCTTGAGGCCGTTCAGCAGTTGCTGGAAGCGCTCGCGGTCTTCGGCCAGGTCGATGGCGTCGGGGCTGGTGCCCAGGATCGGCACGCCGGCCTCTTCCAGGGCGTGGGCCAGCTTCAGCGGGGTCTGGCCGCCGAACTGGACGATGACGCCGGCCAACGTGCCCTTGCTCATCTCGACATGGAGCAGCTCCAGCACGTCCTCAGCCGTCAGCGGCTCGAAGTACAGGCGGTCGGAGGTGTCGTAGTCGGTAGAGACGGTCTCGGGGTTGCAGTTGACCATGATCGACTCGATGCCGACCTGGTCCAGCGCGAACGCCGCGTGGCAGCAGCAGTAGTCGAACTCGATGCCCTGGCCGATCCGGTTGGGACCACCGCCCAGGATCACGGCCTTCTTGGCGGCCGACGGATCGCTCTCGCACTCGGGGATCTGGCCCAGGGCGCCGAACTCGTAGGTCGAGTACATGTAGGGCGTGGAGGCCAGGAACTCGCCGGCGCAGCTGTCGATGCGCTTGAACACCGGGCGCACGTTCAGGGCCTGACGCGCGGCGCGCACGGCCTTCTCGGTCGAACCGGTCAGCTTGGCGAGACGCGCATCCGAGAAGCCCTGGGCCTTCAACTCGCGGAAGCCCTGAGCGGTCTGCGGCAGGCCGCCGGCCTTCACCCAGCCTTCCTGGCGGACGATCTCGGCGATCTGGCGCAGGAACCAGGGCTCATACGAACAGGCGGCGTTGACCTCGTCCACGGTCAGGCCGTGGCGGAAGGCTTGGGCGATGACGCGCAGGCGGTCGGGCGTGGGCGTGCCCAGGGCGCGGATCACCGCGGCCTTGCCGTTGTCGGGATCATCGGCGCCGTCGATCAGCACCTCGTCGAAGCCCGACAGGCCGGTCTCCAGACCGCGCAGGGCCTTCTGGACGCTTTCCTTGAAGGTGCGGCCGATGGCCATGACCTCGCCGACCGACTTCATGGCCGTGGTCAGCAGCGGCTCCGAACCCGGATACTTCTCGAAGGCGAAGCGCGGGATCTTGGTGACGACATAGTCGATGCTGGGCTCGAACGAGGCCGGGGTCGCGCCGCCGGTGATGTCGTTCTTCAGCTCATCCAGGGTGTAGCCGACGGCCAGGCGCGCGGCGACCTTGGCGATCGGGAAGCCGGTGGCCTTCGACGCCAGGGCGGACGAGCGCGAGACGCGCGGGTTCATCTCGATGACGACCATGCGGCCGTCCTTCGGATTGACCGCGAACTGCACGTTCGAGCCGCCGGTCTCGACGCCGATCTCGCGCAGCACGGCGATCGAGGCCGCGCGCATCCACTGGTATTCCTTGTCCGTCAGGGTCAGGGCCGGGGCGACGGTGATGGAGTCGCCGGTGTGGACGCCCATCGGGTCGATGTTCTCGATCGAGCAGACGATGATGCAGTTGTCCGCCTTGTCGCGGACGACCTCCATCTCATACTCTTTCCAGCCAAGAACGCTCTCCTCGACCAGCACTTCGGTGGTCGGCGAGAGGTCGAGGCCGCGCTCGACGATCTCCTTGAACTCCTCGACATTGTAGGCGATGCCGCCGCCGGTGCCGGCCAGGGTGAACGACGGACGGATGATCGCCGGCAGGCCGACGAACTCCAGGCCTTCCATGGCCTCTTCCAGCGTGTGGCAGGCGCGCGAGCGGGGCGATTCCAGGCCCAGCTTGTCCATGGCGTCGCGGAACTTCTGGCGGTCCTCGGCCTTGTCGATGACCTCGGCCTTGGCGCCGATCATCTCGACGCCGAACTTCTCGAGCACGCCCTGCTCTTCCAGGGCCAGAGCCGTGTTCAGCGCGGTCTGGCCGCCCATGGTCGGCAGCAGCGCGTCGGGGCGCTCCTTCTCGATGATCTTGGCGACCATCTCGGGCGTGATCGGCTCGATATAGGTCGCGTCGGCCACGTCCGGATCAGTCATGATCGTGGCCGGGTTCGAGTTGACCAGGATGATCCGGTAGCCCTCGGCGCGCAGGGCCTTACAGGCCTGGACGCCCGAATAGTCGAACTCACAGGCCTGACCGATGACGATCGGCCCCGCGCCGATGATCAGGATCGAGGAGATGTCTGTTCTCTTGGGCATGGCTAACTCGCGCAAAGACACGGTCGCGCACATCCGCGCGCCCGCTGTCGACCATCTTGCAGGTTAAGGCGCCCGTGTAGAGACGGAGTCGGTTTGGCGCAACCCCGCATGTTGGCGCAGGGTTAAGGGGGAGGAGCATCCCGCCTGAGGGACGCCAGTGACGGGCTTTGTTCGGCGCAGTTCACCCCCCTCATTCCAGGGCGGGGATGACTGGCGCCGACGCGCTCCGACGATGCGGCCCGACTGTCCGGAGTCGGCGTTCCCTTCCCGATCAAAGGGGGAAGATGACTTCGACGAGCAAGCCGCTAGGCTCCCAGGCGCGACGAATGACGCCACGCAACTGCCGTACGACGTTGTCCACCAGGATAGACCCGAAGCCTTGTCGCGTGGGGGCGACGACCTCGGGACCTCCGCTTTCCCGCCACTGGAGCGTCACCCCCCTGTCGCTGAGCGTCCAGGTCACGGTCATTCGCCCCCCGCCCTGGCTGCAAGCGCCATACTTGTTGGCGTTGGTGGCCAACTCGTGGAGCAAGAGGCTGATGGGCTGGACCTGCTCGGGCGACAGGTTGACCTTGGGACCCGCGACCTCGACAAGATCTTTGGGACACAGAGCGTCAAGCTCTTCCCTCACCACATCTTCCAGACGCCCTCCTTCCCATTGGCGTGTCGCCAGGGACGTCTGCGCGCGCGCCAGCGCGTCGATCCGGCCGGTAAGAATGGCTTTGTAATCGGCCATTCCGTCCGCCCGGGTCAGGCGCGCCAGGGATTGCACGATCGACAGAACGTTCCGCGCGCGATGATCGACCTCGCGCATCAGAAGTTTCCGCGCCTCCTCGTGGCGCTTTTCAAGGCTGATGTCGCGGACCTCGATGATCGTCCCGATCACCTTGGCGTGGTCATCCCTTATAGGACTGGCGGTGAAGGCGACGGGGTAGAAGGAGCCATCCTTGTGCACGAAGACTTCTTCGCCTTGGGTGCCGGCGTTCTCGGGAAAAGCCCTGTCGATCGCGCATTCCGAGAGCGGAAATGGCGAGCCGTCCGGGCGAGAGTGATGAATGACGTCGTGGAGAACCCGCCCCGCAGTTTCCTGAAAGGTAAAGCCCGTTAGTCTCTCAGCCGCCTTGTTCATGAACACGCAACGCTGCTGCTCATTCATCAAGAATACCGACATGGATGTATTGTCTAGAATAGCATCAAGACGCCGAACCGTATCCCTTAGTTCCGCTTCGATGAGAACGTGCGTCGTTATATCTTTAATGGCGGCGTAATAGACAACATCATCTTCATCGTCAAAAATCTGCAACTTCACCGAGACATGATATTCGGAACCATCCTTCCTCCTATGCTTCGTCTCGAAATCTAATCTCTCAACGCCTTTATTCTTCAGCGGCTCAATGAGTTTTATAAAATCATTTTTACTTATGCCTGGCTTCAGATCCCACGGCGTCAGCAAGCGTAGCTCTTCAATGGTGTAACCAAGGTTTTCACGAGCCCCCTTGTTCACAATCCTGAAAAGAAAGTCGTCTGCTGAGAAGACGTAGACTTCACTCGCAGCTTCTTCAACAATGCGACCAAGGCGATCGCTTGTGACACCGAAGACGCCAGCCATGGTCGGTTTTTCCGCCTGAGCGCGCATTGCTCAACATTATGCCTATTTAAGTGCTGGCGCGGTGGCAATGCTTTCAAAGCATATTGCTTATGGCCAAGCTTAAAGCGAACGGGACGGCGAGAGGCTCGTTACGCCCGGTCGGGCTATGATCACTTGTTTTTGGAACTGTCCGGCGGGCCGTACGCAGGCGATCGCCAGCATCGCTCTTGATTGACCAGCTCCAAGGAACCGATGGCCTGAGACCTCGACCAACGCTCCGCAGTCTTCCGTGAAGTCGACCGCCGCCACGCCCTGCAGCCGCTCCGTATGGAACTGCCCCCTCAAGCTCCGCCTCGCACCCCCCGCGCAAATCAAGCTGAACCCATTCCAGCCTCGTCCGTTTCCCGATGGCGTAGCTTCGGGGAAACCTCTTTCGTGACATTGCAGCAGAGCCTGGCCTTCGCGCTGATCGGCGCAACCGTGATCGCCTTCATCTGGGGGCGGTGGCGCTATGACCTGATCGCGCTCGGCGCGTTGGCGGCCGGCATGGCGCTGGGTCTGATCCCGGTGAAGGCGGCGTTCGACGGCTTCGCCAACGACATCGTCATCATCATCGCCAGCGCTCTCGTCCTGTCGGCGGCGGTCGCGCGCAGCGGCTTTGTCGACATGATCATGGCCCCGCTGTTGCCCAAGCTGAAGGACGAGCGCAGCCAGGTGCCGGTGCTGGCCGGCGCGACGGCGGTGCTGTCGATGGCCACCAAGAACGTCGGAGCGCTGGCCCTGATGATGCCCAGCGCGCTGCAGATCGCCAAGCGCACCGGCGTCCCGCCGGGCCGCCTGCTGATGCCGATGGCGTTCGGTTCGCTGGTCGGCGGGCTGGCTGTGCTGGTCGGCACCTCGCCCAACATCATCGTCTCGGAAGTACGCCAGGAGGCGATGGGCCAGCCGTTCAAGATGTTCGACTTCCTGCCGGTCGGCGGGATCCTGACCGTCATCGCCATCGCCTATCTGACGATCGGCTATCGCCTGCTGCCCCGCTCGCGCCAGGCGGCGATTGACGTGGACGCGGCCCTGGCCGCCAAGGCCTATGTCACCGAGGTCGCCGTCCCCGAGGACTGGAGCTTTCACGCCAATACCGTGGGCGCGCTGAAAAAGGCCGCCGACGGCGCGGTCTCGGTGGTCGCCGTTCTGCGCGGCCGCAAGCGGCTGGAGTCGCCGCATTCCAACCTGAAGATCCATTCGGGCGACATCCTCCTGTTGGAGGGCGAGCAGCAGGAGCTGAACCAGCTGATCGTCGCGGCCAAGCTGCGGCTCAGCGACGCCGATCGTCCCTTGGCGATGAACGAACCGACCGACGAGGTGCGCGTCGTCGAGGCGGTGATCGGCGGCGAAAGCGACCTGATCGGCGAATCCGCCCGCAGCGTGACGCTCAGC
The DNA here is from genome assembly GCF_031457805.1 of Caulobacter sp. BE264. Lineage (NCBI taxonomy): Bacteria > Pseudomonadati > Pseudomonadota > Alphaproteobacteria > Caulobacterales > Caulobacteraceae > Caulobacter > Caulobacter sp. BE264. Next base: position 523,216 of record NZ_JAVDXI010000002.1, read on the forward strand.
CACGCCCATGGGGTCAACCTGCTGGGCGTGTCGCGCAGCGGTCATCGGATGGCCGGACGCCTGGCGACCATCCGCCTGCGGGCGGGCGACATTCTGGTCCTGCAGGGCGGCGAGCACGCCCTGCCCTCGGCGCTGCAGGCGCTGGGCCTGTTGCCCCTGGCCGAGCGCGAGGTGAGGCTGGGCGGCGTGCGGCACGCGCTGCTGCCGGTGATCATCCTGGCCGTGGCTATGGCGCTGGTCGCGACGGGCGTTGTGCCCGTGGCCGCCGGCTTCTTCGGCGCGGCGGTGCTGGTGGTCGCCTGCGGCGCGCTGCGGATGCGCGAGGCCTATGCGGCCCTGGAGGCGCCGGTGCTGGTGCTGGTGGCGGCGCTGATCCCGGTCAGCGACACCGTGCAGAAGACCGGCGGCGCCGACCTGATCGCGAGCTGGTTGTCGGGGGCCTTCCATGGCCTGCCGCCGCTCCTCACCCTGACGGCGATGATGGCCGTGGCCATGGCCGCCACGCCGTTCCTGAACAACGCCGCCACTGTGCTGATCGCCGCGCCCATCGGCATGGGCGTGGCCCAGCGCCTGGGCCTGTCGCCCGATCCGTTCCTGATGGCCGTGGCGGTCGGGGCGGGTTGCGATTTCCTCACGCCCGTCGGCCACCAGTGCAACACCCTGGTGATGGGCCCCGGCGGCTATCGCTTCGGCGACTATGCGCGGCTGGGCGCGCCGCTGACCATCCTGATCCTGCTGATCGCGCCTTGGCTGATCGCCTGGTTCTGGCCGTTTACGGGATAGACCGCGCTACTCGTCAGAGGGTCCGTCCCGGGGTTCGACCACCGCAGGATCGCTGGGACCGAACAGCAGCCAGGCGTCGTCGCCGAACCCCTCGCCCTCTTCGCGCTCGACCCGCATCATCGCGGCCAGCCAGCTCGCGCCTGTCATTCGCAGAACCATCGTCGTCTCCTTCGCGATGATGCAGTTGAGAATGAATTGCATTAAGGAGTCTGGCAAGGCCCTTTGAGGGCGACGGCCACGCCCGCCTCCGGAGGCGGCGAGACAACTATTTCGAATAGAATTCGCGATCTGGAGAAATAGCTGAAAAGTCGAGGTTCGGTATTTCCCTTGATATCTCCAGAAATATCGTGTTTATGGTCGTATCGAATTCGCTGCCGCTCGGCCTGCTTTTCCTTGCTCCCGGACCGGGAGCGCCGGACGCGCCTACCGAACTTCCAACGAAATTTGATCGTCGACCGGGCGTTCCGGACGACGAACATCTATGCCTATAAGGAACATCCCCATGGCGACTGGAACCGTGAAGTGGTTCAACTCCACCAAGGGCTTCGGCTTCATTCAACCCGACAACGGCGGTTCGGACATCTTCGTCCACATCTCGGCCGTTGAACGCGCGGGCCTCGGCTCGCTGAACGAAGGCCAAAAGATCTCGTACGAGCCGGAAGTCGACCGCCGCAGCGGCAAGACCTCGGCCGGCCAGCTGCAAGCGGCGTAAAGCCCGCAGCGAGCCCACGGGTTCTAGACTACGACAGGCCGGCGCTTGCGCCGGCCTGTTTTCGTTTGGGGTAATTCCCTCGCGCGACGCACAGGGCTAATCATCGTCCAGCCTTTTCGGAGACGCTTTCCAATGCGGGGCTTTCGCGTCCTGGCCGTCGTCATGCTGGGCCTGCTGCTGTCGGCCTGCGGGACGGTGTCGCGCGAGGCCTTCACGGCCCAGGACCTCGGCGCCGTCGCGCCCCGGGGGCTCTCCGACGTTCGGTTCAGCGCCGCCGATCCGGCCGCCGGCCTGCGGTTCGCGCAGGACGTCCATAGCCACACCGCCGGGCGCAAGGTCAACGTCCTGGCGATCTCGGGCGGCGGCTCAAACGGCGCCTACGGCGCCGGCGTTCTGGTGGGCTGGACGGCGGCGGGGAACCGCCCCGACTTCGATATCGTCACAGGGGTCTCGACCGGAGCCCTGACCGCGCCCTTCGCCTATCTGGGCAAGGACTGGGATCGCCGCCTGACCGAAGCCTACACCAGCGCGGCCGCCGACCGCATCCTGGAGAAGCGGGGCCTGGACCTCTTCTTCACGCCCAGCATCTTCCGCAACAACGCGCTGCGCGACCTGGTGGCCAAGTATGTTGACCCGCCACTGCTCTATGCGGTGGCCATCGAGCACGCCAAGGGCCGGCGGTTGATGATCGCCACCACCAATCTCGACACCGAGGAGGCGATGATCTGGGACATGGGCGCCATCGCCTCGCGCGGCGACGCGGCGGCCCTGCAGCTGTTCCGCGACGTGCTGGTCGCCTCGGCCAGCATTCCCGGCGTCTTCCCGCCCAGCCTGATCGAGGTGGAAGGCTCCAACCGCAAACTGTCGGAAATGCATGTCGACGGCAGCGTCACCACGCCCTTCTTCGTGGCCCCCGAGACGCTGTTGCTGTCGATCCTGCCGGGGCGTGACCAGACCGGTCCCGGCGAGGTCTCGGTGATCGTCAACGGTCAGATCGACGGCGGTTTCGGCTTCACCAAGGGCGACGCCCTGTCGATCGTGGGTCGCTCCTGGATCGCGATGAACAAGGCCCAGATGCGCACCCACCTGACCGCCAACGCCGCCTTCACGCGGCGCAACGGCGGGGTGTTCCGCTACACGGCCATTCCCGACGACGCCAAGGGCGACTTCTCAGGCCTGGACTTCGCCTCGGAAGGGCGGCGGGCGCTGTTCAAGCTGGGCCATGACCTGGGCAAGTCCGGCGCGGCATGGGCGGCGCCGACAGATCCGGCGAATGAGGCCCAAGCGCCGGGTTAGAGCCAGCCAGCCGCCCGCAAGATCGGCGCGTGTCGACGACTGACGGGCGCGACCAGATTCCCGGCCAGCCGCAGCTCGCCCGCGCCGCGTCGCCACTGCGCGGCCTCGATCGCCTCGCCCGCCACCCACCAGGATCGATGGGTCTGAAAGCCGTGCGCGCCCGACAACTCGGCGAGCGCGTCCGAGAACCGCAGCGTCAAAAGCTCGACGCCAGCGTCGGTATGGACCCGCAGATAGTGGTCATGGGCTTCGATGGCGATCAGCCGGGCCGCGCGTCGTTTGGCCGACAGGCGCTGGCGGAAGACGGCCTCGGCCTCGGGCAGCGGCGGGGCGACGACCACCCGGGTCTCGACCGTGGGAGCCGGCGTCGGCGGCCTGCGCCAGACCAGGATTCGCACGGTCATGACGAGGCCGCTGATCACCCAGACGCGAAACCACAGCACCAGCGGAAGCCAGAAACCCTCCTGGCCGAACATCATCTCGACCAGCCGAACCCAGATGACCACCCCCGGGGTCATGACGGTGGTCACGGCAAGCAGGCGGCGGCCAAAACCTTCGATCCGCTGTCCCAGCAGCTCGTCGACCGCCACGCCGATCAGGCCGCCGCCGACGATCGACAGCAGCCAGTAGACGAAGCTCTCCTTGGCGGACAGCTGAGCGGTGCCGAAGGGCGACAGCACGCCCATCACCAGGCCCAGCGCGGTAAGCAGCAACAGGTCGATGGCCAGACGCTTCAGCGCCCCCCGGCGATCCGTCAAAATCATCGATCATCCGCCCCTGGCGCCGTTCGCGCAGAATAGGCGCCGCTCACGCGGTTGGCGTAGCGCGGCGCCGCAGCGCTTGCAATCTCGGCTCGAAACCGGAGCCCAACCATGCCGAAAACCCTGACCCGCCCCGCCTGGCTGCTGATGATGATCCTCAGCCTGCTGGTCGCCCTGACCGCCTATCGCTACCTGCCCCGGATCGGCCCCCTGGCGGACAATGTGATGGCCAATCGCTTCGTCGATCCGTTCCTCTTCGTGCATGTGGCGGGCGCCGCGACCGCCCTGCTGGTCGGGCCCGTCCAGATGCTGCCGGGTCTGCGCGCGCGTCGGCCAGGGCTGCATCGGCTGCTGGGGCGGATCTATGTGCTGGGCTGCCTGTCAGGCGGCGCGGGCGGCGTCGCGCTGGCGCTGGGCGCCACGGCCGGCCCGGTCGCAACCGCCGGCTTTGGCCTTCTGGGCGTGGCCTGGATCGTCGCGACGAGCCTCGCCTGGCGCCGCGCCGTGCAGGGGCGGATTGTCGAGCACCGCGCCTGGATGATGCGTTCGTTCGCCCTCACCTTGGCGGCGGTCACCCTGCGGCTCTACCTGCCGTTAGCCGCGATGGGCCCCCTGCCCTTCGTCGAGGCCTATCGCGCCATCGCCTTCCTGTGCTGGGTTCCCAACCTGCTGCTGGCCGAGGCCTGGCTGTTCGCCGCGCCCGGTCCCGCGTCGTCCCGGAGTCTCAGCCCCAACCCGGCAGCAGGACGTTGAGGTCGACCAGCCTGGTCGCCCGCTAGGTCAGCGCCTTGCGGGCCGCTTCCCAGTACTGTGCGCCGGTGACCAGGGTGACCGCCGTGGCCAGCCACAACAGGCTATGAGCCACCACCGTGAAGCCCCCGACCAGGGCAGGCTCGGGCGGCAGGCCAAAGGCGCTCCACGAGGCCAGGATCATCTCCGCGCCGATCGCCACCAGCTGCAGGGTCGTCTTCCACTTGGCCAGCAAGGTCACCGGCAGCTTGACGCCCTTGCCCGCGCCGACTTCGCGCAGGGCGCTGACGGTGAATTCGCGGAACAGGATCAGGCCGGCCGGCAGCACGACCATGGCGTTGGGGCCGAGCGCCATCAGGCCCAGGAGCGCGCCGCACACCAGGATCTTGTCGCCGATCGGGTCGAGGATCGCGCCCCAGACACTGACCGCGTCCAGCTTGCGGGCCAGCCAGCCGTCGAAGAAGTCGGTCACCGCGGCCACCACAAAGGCGTAGAAGGCCCAGCGCTCGAGGCGGAACTGGGTCTCGGCCGTCAGCTGCTCGCTGACATAGGGCACCGCCCCGGCCGCCGCCCCCAGGGCGATGAACATGAACAGCGCCATCACGAGGCGCGAGCTGGTCAGGATGTTGGGCAACGCTTTCATGCGGGTTTCATAACGCACAAATCGGGGAAAGGGATACCGGGGCGATAGGCTCCGCCGCGCGTTAACCGAGACAAGGGATTTTTCGGACGCAGGACGCGACTCGCTCGGATATACAAACCCGGAGAGCGATGCGGCGCTCTTGTCGAAGCGGGCGCACCCCGGCATGCCAGGGCTCGGAACGGCGGGATACAGTCTGCGACGACGCGCCAGCTCGGTGCGCGGCCGCCTGGTGCTTCTGACCATCGGCCTGCTGATCCCGGCCCTCCTGGCGATGGGCTTCCTGCTGGCCAGCGCCGACCGGGAGTCGCGCGGACGCCTCTACCAGCAGCTGGTGACCACCGGCCGGGCGCTGAACGGCGCTGTCGACCGCCAGGCCGCCACCGGAATCTCGGTGGCCGAGACCCTCGCCACCGATCAGGCCCTGATCGACGGCGACTGGGCCGCCTTCCACGCTCGCGCGCGCCGCGCCATGGAACGACGCTCAGGGTGGATCGTGGTGGCCGACGCCAACGGTCAGCAGGTCATCAACACGCTCGTGCCTTACGGCAGCCCCCTGCCACGCATCCAGCGAACACCCGCCGAGACCGAAGCCTTCTCGACCGGCCGCAACAAGGTGTCGGACCTCCTTGAGGGCCCGGTGGCCGGCAAGCCGGTGATCACCGTCGGCACCCCGATCACGGTGCGGGGTCAGTTCTATGTTCTGTCCTACGTCGTGGAGTCGGCTTCCTTCACTTCGGTGTTCCGCCAGCAGCGCGTGCCCGATAGCTGGGTGGCGACCCTGCTCGACAACAAGCAGCGCGTCATCGCCCGCTCGCGGCTCAACGAGAAATTCACCGGCGCCCAGGCGTCGGCGGACATGACCGAGAACCTGCGCCACTCCACTGAAGGCGTGAATAAGAGCATCTCGCTGGAAGGGGTGCCGACCATGGTCGCCTACACGCGCTCGCCCCAGACCGGCTGGACCCTGGTGGTGGCCATCCCCCGCAAGGAGCTGGCCAGCACGGTGAACCGTTCGGTGGCGGTCGGGACCGGGATCTTCCTGCTCCTGCTGGGGCTGGGGCTTTGGCTGGCCCTGGTCTATTCGCAGCGCATCAATCGCGACATGCGCCGGCTGGTGCAGGACGCCTCGGCGATCGGTCGGGGTGAGACGCTGCGGCCCGCCCCCAGCGACAGTCTCGAAGAGATCGCCGCTGTCCAGGTCGCCCTGCTGACCGCCTCCCAGGAGCTGAAGGCCCGGGAAGACCGCCAGGGCGTGATGATCAACGAACTGAATCACCGGGTGAAGAACACCCTGGCCACGGTCCAGGCCCTGGCCCGCCAGACCTTCGCCAAGGCCGACAAGCGATCTCTGGCTGTCTTCACCGACCGCCTGATCGCCCTGTCCGGCGCCCACGACCTGTTGACCCGGACCGGCTGGCGGGAGGCGGACATGGCGGCCCTGGTGGCGGCCAGCCTCGGCGCGCACGTCGACCGGGTGGAGCGCGCGGGCCCGACGGTGGCGCTGGCCCCACACACGGCGGTGGGGCTCTCGATGGTGTTCCACGAACTGGCCACCAACAGCGCCAAGTACGGCGCGCTCTCGGTTCCCGGCGGCCGGGTGGCCCTCACCTGGCGGCTCGATCCGGTGACGGACGTGCTGTCCTTCACCTGGCGCGACATCGGTGGTCCCACGGTCACGCCGCCCACCGCGCCTGGCTTTGGCACGCGCCTGATCGAAAGCTCCATCCGACGCGAACAGAAGGGCCAGGCGCACTTCGACTTCCAGGCCGATGGCCTGGTGTTCGAGGCCTCGCTGCCGCTGCCCGAGGCGGTGCGCTGGAGCAATCCGGTCTGATGGTCCTGGCCTCGGCCGACACGGCCGCCCGGCTGGCCGCGTTTATCCAGGACGAGCGCCTGCCGCCTACGTTCGCCGACCTGGCGGAGCGTCTGCATCTTCCCCTTGCGGCGCGTATCGCCGACTGGGCGCGAGCCCCCCGAGATCGGCCGCTGGTGGTCGGCGTCTGCGGTCCGCAAGGCTCGGGCAAGTCGACCCTGGCCTTGCTGCTGGCGCGGTTGCTCACCGCGCGGGGGCTGCGGACCGCCAATCTCTCGATCGATGATCTCTACCTGCCTCGCGACACCCGAGAGCGCCTGGCCCGCGACGTCCATCCGCTGCTGCGAACGCGCGGGGTCCCGGGCACGCACGATCCGACGCTGGGCCTGGCGGTGCTGGACGCCCTGGCCAGGCCGGGTCCCACGCCGCTGCCCTGCTTCGACAAGGCCGCCGATGATCGCGCGCCGGAGGCGAACTGGCCGATCTTCGAGGGTCCCGCAGATATCGTGCTGCTGGAAGGCTGGTGCGTGGGCGCCCGCCCGCAGCCCTCGGCCGATCTGGCCTCGCCCATCAACGCCCTGGAAGCCGGCGAAGACCCCGACGGCGTGTGGCGCAACTACGCCAACGACGCGCTCGCCGGCTGCTATCGCCCGCTCTTCGCCCGCCTCGACCGCTTGGTGCTGCTCACCGCTCCCGACTTCGCCGCCGTGCGGGTCTGGCGGGGCGAGCAGGAGGCCAAGCTGCGGGCGCGCCTGGCCGCCGAGGGCCGCGACGTCGCGCGGACGATGGACGACGCCGCCCTCGACCGCTTCCTGGCGCACTATCAGCGCCTGACCGAGTGGATCGCCCAGGATCTGCCCAAGGACGCCGATGTCGTGGTCCGCCTGGACGCCCACCGCTGGCCCGTCGAGACACACGGCCTATAGTGCCCTGGCCATGACCGCCTCTTCCAACGCCGAGATCGCCGCGCTGGCTCAGCGCTTGCTGGACCACAGCCTGCCGAAGGCCGAGTGGACCCATGCCGCGCATCTCACCGCCACCCTGCGGCTGGTCCGCACCCGCGATGCGGGCCTCGAGCGCGACCTCCCGAACATCATCCGGACCTACAATGTCGCGGTCGGCGGGGTGAACGACGACCAGAGCGGTTATCACGAGACGATCACCCAGGCCTATCTGGCCGCGATCCGCGCGTTCGCCGCCGCCCTACCGCCCGGCCTGGACGACGCCGAAGCCGTCCGCCAGCTGCTGGCCACGCCACTCGGCGACAAGGATTGGCCCCTGACGCATTGGTCCCGCGAGCGCCTGTTCACCCCGGAAGCTCGCCTGGACTGGGTCGACCCCGACCTCAAGCCGCTCGACCATCCCCCCGCCCGCTGAACGTCGGTTTCCAGGGGGTTTGCAATCGCGGCCGTGGAGGGCTATATGTGAGACGTGAGTTATGCTCAATTTCAGCATAACCCTGACGCCGGATCCCTGTCGGAACGTTCGATATGGTCCCGGCGTTTTTTGAGGCCCTGGTAATGCTCACTTTGAGCATAACGGAGGATCAGATGGCTGACGGCTTCGCCGCCCCCCAAACGTTCAAGGGGGAGTTCACGCCCGAGATCGAGGCGCAGACCGCGTCGATCTGGGAGAAGGTCAAGCATCACGTCACCCCGATGGAGTGGCGCGCCCAGGCCCCGCTGATCGTCGAGATCAACCGCCTCAAGCGCGAGAAGAACGCCGCGATCCTGGCCCACAACTACATGACGCCGGACATCTTCCACGGCGTGGGCGACTTCGTGGGCGACAGCCTGGCCCTGGCCAAGGAGGCCGCCAAGAGCGACGCCCAGATCATCGTCCAGGCCGGCGTGCACTTCATGGCCGAGACCAGCAAGGTCCTGTCCCCGCAGAAGAAGATCCTGATCCCTGACCTGAAGGCCGGCTGCAGCCTCGCCTCCTCGATCACCGGCGCCGATGTGCGGCTGATCAAGCAGCGCTATCCGGGCGTGCCGGTGGTCACCTACGTCAACACCACCGCCGACGTGAAGGCCGAGACCGACATCTGCTGCACCAGCGCCAACGCCGTGCAGGTGGTCGAGTGGGCCGCCAGGGAATGGGGGACCGACAAGGTCATCCTGATCCCCGACGAGTTCCTGGCCCGCAACGTCGCGCGCCAGACGGACGTCAAGATCATCGCCTGGGCCGGTCATTGCGAAGTCCACAAGCGCTTCACCGCCCAGGACATCGCCGACATGCGCGCGGCCTGGCCGGGCGCCGAAGTGCTGGCCCACCCCGAGTGCCCGGCCGAGATCCTGGAAGCCGCCGACTTCGCCGGCTCGACGGCGGCGATGAACGACTATGTGGCCGCGAAAAAGCCGGCGCAGGTGGTGCTGATCACCGAGTGCTCGATGGCCAGCAACGTCCAGGCCGAAAGCCCGGCCACCCAGTTCATCGGTCCCTGCAACATGTGCCCGCACATGAAGCGGATCACGCTGCAGAACATCTACGACGCCCTGGTGCACGAGCAGTACGAGGTCACGGTCGCCCCCGACATCCTCGACCGCGCGCGGCTGGCCGTCCAGCGGATGATCGACCTGCCGCCCCCGGTCGTCCCGGCTCGGTACGACCTGGTGAAGGCCAAGCACCACGTGGATGTGGAGCTGATCTAGAGCCCCCTTCCCCCTCGATGGGGGAAGGGTTGGGGATGCGGGTGGCGCGGCCGGTCCGCTTCACCGCCCTCTCCGGACTTTCTCGATGAGGCTGAACCGTCGCGTTCACCCCATCCCCGGCCCTTCCCCATCAAGGGGAAGGGAGTGGAGCGTAGAATGATCGAACGCATCACCGTCGAAGGCCCCGTCATCCTGGGCGCAGGCCTAGCGGGTCTCACCGCCGCCTTGGCGGCCAAGACCGCGCTGGTGCTGTCGCCGACGCCTCTGGCCACCGGCTGCTCCAGCGCGTGGGCGCAGGGCGGCATGGCTGCGGCCCTGGCCAGCGATGACACACCCGCGCTGCACGCCGCCGACACGATCGCCGCCGGCGCGGGCCTGTGCGATCCCGAGGCCGTGGCCCTGCTGACCCGCGAGGGTCCGCAGGCCGTGCGCGACCTCGCGGCCCTCGGCGCGCCGTTCGACCGCAAGGCGGACGACAGCTTCGTGCTCAGCCTCGAGGCCGCCCACTCGGCCGCCCGCGTCGCTCGGGTCGGCGGCGACGGCGCCGGTGCGGCGATCATGGCGGCTGTGGTCGCGGCGGTCCGCGCCACGCCGACGATCAAAATCCGCGAAAACGCCCGCGCTCGGCGCCTGCTGCAGGACGCCACCGGCCGTGTGGTCGGCGTGCTCGCCGAGATCGACGGCGCCTTGGTCGAGATCCGGTCCACGGCGGTGATCCTGGCCACCGGCGGGGTCGGCGGCCTCTACGCCGTCACCACGACACCCGCCGAGGTACGCGGCGAGGGTCTCGGCCTGGCCGCCCTGGCGGGCGCGACGATCGCCGATCCGGAGTTCGTGCAGTTCCATCCCACCGCCATCGACATTGGTCGCGACCCGGCCCCGCTGGCCACCGAGGCCCTGCGCGGCGAGGGCGCGATCCTGCGCAATGCTGACGGCAAGGCCTTCATGGCCGACTACCACCCGGCCAAGGAGCTGGCGCCGCGCGACGTCGTCGCCCGCGCGATCCACGCCGAGCGCGCGGCCGGTCGCGGCGCGTTCCTCGATGCGACGCAAGCCGTGGGCGAGCACTTCCCGCACGAGTTTCCGGCCGTGTTCCAGGCCTGCATGAGCGCGGGGATCGATCCACGCCGGCAGATGATCCCGGTCACGCCGGCCGTGCACTACCATATGGGCGGGGTCGCCACCGACCTGGACGGCCGCGCCAGCCTGCCGGGCCTCTACGCCGCCGGCGAGTGCGCCTCGACCGGCGTCCAGGGCGCCAACCGTCTGGCGTCCAACAGCCTGCTGGAAGCGGCCGTATTCGGCGCCCGCGCCGGCCGCGCGGTGGCGGCGGAGGGGACGCCCGGCGGCGAGCCGATTGACCTCACGCCCCTGCCCGACCTGCCCGACGCGACCCTCCAGACCCTGCGCCAGGCCATGAGCCGCGACGCCGGGGTGCTGCGCGAGGCGGCGGGTCTGGCGCGGCTGCTGACCCAGGTCGAGGCGCTGGAGGCCGCCTACGGCCCCTGTCCCACCGTGATCGCCGCGCGCCTGATCGTCGACGGCGCCCTGGCCCGCCGCGAAAGCCGAGGCGGCCACTACCGCTCGGACTTCCCGGCGACCGGCGAGGCCGTCCGCACCTTCGTGACGCTGGCCAGCGCCGACGCGGCGCTGCGCTACGCCGCCGAGTGATCCAATGACCGTGACCGCCCTCTCGCCCCTGCCCGACCTGCTCGTTCGTCCGATCGTCGATCTTGCTCTGGCCGAAGACCTGGGCCGGGCCGGCGACATCACCGGCCAGGCCTGTGTCGATCCGGACGCCCGGCTGTCGGTGTCCTTCGTGAGCCGCCAGGACGGCCGGGTCTCGGGGCTGTCTTGCGCGCGCCTCGCCCTAGCGGCGATGGATCCCACCGCGACCTTCGAGGTGGTGATACCCGACGGCGCCGACACCGCCCCGGGCGCGATGCTGGCCCGCGCCGAGGGGAACGCCCGCGCCGTGCTGATCGCCGAGCGCACGGGCCTGAACCTGCTGGGCCGGATGTCCGGGATCGCCACCCTGACGCGGGCCTATGTCCGCCTGGTCGAGGGGACGGGCGCCACCATTGTTGACACGCGCAAGACCACCCCGGGCCTGCGGGCGCTCGAGAAGTACGCCGTGCGCTGCGGCGGCGGGGTCAACCACCGCTTTGGCCTGGATGACGCGATCCTGATCAAGGACAACCACGTCGCCGCTTGCGGCGGGGTCGGCGAAGCCGTCCGCCGCGCCCGCGCCCACGCCGGCCACCTCGTCAAGGTCGAGGTCGAGGTCGACGGCCTCGACCAGCTGGAAGAAGCCCTCAAGCACGGCCCGGACGTGGTGATGCTGGACAATTTCAGCCTCGCCGACCTGCGCGCGGCCGTCGCCCTGGCCAAGGGCCGGGCGGTGCTGGAGGCCTCGGGCGGGGTGAACCTGACCACGGTCCGCGCGATCGCGGAGACGGGCGTCGACGTGATCAGCGTCGGGGCGCTGACCCACTCGGCGCCGGTGCTGGATATCGGGCTGGATGCGGCCTGAACGGGAAGACTAGGGACGTCGTCGTCTGAAAGCGCCCGCGCGGTCAGGCCGCCGCGCGACGCTCCCTCGAGCCGTGGAGCACAAAGCTCGACATCATCTCGTCCATGCCCTGAGCCTCGCGCGCCAGAGTGTTGGCCGCGGCTGTGGCTTCTTCCACCATCGCCGCATTGTGCTGTGTCACCCCGTCGAGATCGGTGATCGCCTGCGTCACCTGACCCAGGCTGGCCGACTGCTCGCGAGACGAGGCGGCGATCTCGTGGATTCGCTCGACCAAGTCGCCGACGCGAGCGACGATGTCCTCAAGCGCCTGGCCGGAGGCGACTGACTTCTCGACGCCGTTCTGGACCTGGCTGTTGCTGTCCTGGATCAGCGCCTTGATTTCCCGGGCGGCCTCAGCCGATCGCTGGGCCAAGGCCCGCACTTCCTGGGCGACGACGGCGAAGCCCTTGCCGCTTTCGCCGGCCCGCGCCGCCTCGACACCGGCGTTCAGCGCCAGAAGATTGGTCTGGAAGGCGATCTCATCGATCACGCCGATGATCTTGCCGATCTCGTTGGCCGAGCGCTCGATGCCCGAGACGGCTTCGGAGGTCTCGTGAACGATGTCGCGAGCCCTGGTCGCAACACCTCGCATCTCGCCCAGATAGTCGCGGACCGAGCCGGCGGCGGCTGCGGCGGTCGTCACCGACTGGTTGACTTCGTGCAAGGCGGCGGCGGCCTCTTCGAGCGATGCGGCCTGCATCTCGGTGCGGCGCGCCAAATCGTCGGCGGCGGAGCGAATCTCGCCAGAGGCCGAGCTGACGCCGCCCGAGACCGCGATCAAGCTGGTCATGGTCGCACCCAGCGTCTCGACGGCCGCGTTGAAATCGGCTTGCAGTGGCCTGAACGCATCCGGCACAGCGCCGTCGACGCGCGTGGTCAGGTCGCCCTGCGCCAGGCGCTTGAGCGCGCCGCCGAACGCCGTGTTGACCGTCGCCTCGCTGGCCGCCTGAGCTTGCAGACGCGCGCGTTCCATGGCTTCGGCCGCCTCCGCCCGCTCGCGCTCGCGCTGGGCCTCGCTCTGGCGACGGGCGCGCTCGTTGGCCTGAAATACGGTCAGGGTGGAAGCCATGGCCGCAAACTCGTCCCGCCGCGCCTGGCCCGGAATCTCAATGTCGATGTCGCCGTCGGCCAGCTTGCGCATGGCCCCTGTCTGGTCGGCCAGCGGTTTGAGAATGCTGGCGCAAACCCGGCTACAGACGAGAAGAACAGCCAGGCCGCCCACAAGGGTGAAGCCGATGGCCATGATCAGGCTGGTCAGCGCGCTTCGCGCCGCCTCGGACGCCATGACATGCAGGACCTGGTTTTCGGATTTCAGGATTTCGCCATACTTGGCGATGCGAGCCGTGGCCGCGTCGAACCATTCAGGCCCCGTCACCGGCGCCTTGACACCTTCTCGAACGGCGGCCAGCGCCTGGGCCCGCATCGCGATCACCTTGGCGCCGGCGGGACTGGCCTCCACCGCCTTGACCTGTTCGCAGACTGACGCTCGCTCTCGGCAGGCGTCGCCCAGCCAGCCCCTCTGCTCGCCTTCAAGGGCGCGCATCTTGGCCAGGATGTCCGCAGAGAAGGTCTCGCCAGCGAAGCCTGCGGCCCCCGCTGCGCGCTCCAGCCCCGCCGACTCCTTGGCCCGCATCAGCGCCGAATAGGCGTTGACCGCCTCGACCACCTCATGACCGAGGCTGGAGACCTCGATCTCTTCCGCAGCCGAGATCAGCCCATCGATGGTTTGGGTGTACTCGCCGACCACTTCGGCGCGATCGCTCCCCGGCGCGTCAGCCTTCGCGCGCACCGCCTTGACGCCCTCGACGCGAGTCCAGACCTCGTCGAGCGCCTTCTCCATACCGTCGCTGTGGGCGCCCTTCTTGCGGATTTCGTCTAGGGCGACAATGGCAGCGTCCGCATCGACCCGCGCCGCGTTGACCTTATCCACGAACATCGAGCGATCGGACGCGCCCATCATGCCCGAGGTCACGCCACGCTCGGTCTGCAAGGCGTCGACAGCCGCACTGATCGGCCCCTCTGCGGCGATCGCCCCTAAGGCGCCCTTGGCCGACCGGTACTGGCCTGCAAGCCCGACGCAGATGCTGATGCTCAAAGCTGACAGAACCAAAAGCGGCACCGTGACAGCCGCCAACATCCGATGCTTGATCCGCATAGCTTCGCACTCCCCGACGCCACCTGAAGAAGGCGACCCGGTAACGCTAACGGCGGATTCACGGCGAAGCGTTAAAACCAAAAGGCGAGCGACACATTGCCGCACACCCAATACTTGTTCAACCAGGGGCTGCTCATTTTTGCAGCATTTTAAGGAATTATCGATGCAATCTCGGCGATTTCACGCGCCGAGGCTGCAGGTTCTGACAAAATCCATCGAAGAATACACTTATTGAGTGCTTCTCGACTAACCCTCAGCCAAGCTGTCGGGCGATGAATTCCCGCTAGAAACTCGCTCGCCCTTGCCGAAGCTTTGGGCGGTCTAGAACAACCGCATCAGCTCGCGGATGACCATCGCCGCCAGCACGCCCGTCGAGATCACGAAGACCAGGAACCGCAGGGCCACCAGGTTCACCGTCGTCTGCACCAGGCTGTGGACCACGCGCAGCCCAACATAGACCCAGGCGAAATGTACGGCCATGCCGTCGGCATGCCCCGCGACCTGGATCGCCAGCGCCGCCGCGTAGAAGATGGTCGGCTGCTCCATCAGGTGGTTGTAGTTGTCGGCCGCCTGCCGGGCGCCGTCAGGCAGCTTGTCCAGCGAGCCCGGAAACCGCGCGTCCTGCGGCTTGATCCCGGCCTTCTGCATCGCCGGAATCCGCTGGACGTACATCCACAGCCAGATCACCAGCGACCACGCCACCAGCGCCATCACCGGCGCGACCATTGAAGTTTGCAAGACGCCCTCCCAGGCTTTGTTCTTTCCTGGGAGGGATCAGACCAGACAACGGCGTTACCTGAAAGGGCGCCGCGAGGGGAAGGCGGGGCGATTACCGTCCGACCGGCGGCGGCGCGGGGTATTCGATCTCGCCCTGATAGCCCAGAGCCCGGGCCCGTTCGGTCATGCTTTTCAGCAGCTCAGGCGAGGCCGGCTGGCGCGTATAGAGGAAGACCTTGCGACGGTCGGGGCTGGCCGAGATGAACCAGGCGCCAGCCGGATCCTGGTCCAGCACCTCGTAGCGCCAGGTGACGAACGGCAGGTACGAGACCTTCAGGCGGCGATTGATCCCCGGGTCCTCGATGACGCCGTCGCCCTTGATCGCCCGGCGCTTGCCGTCGACGCCGCCCTGGCGGCAGTCGTCCTCGACCGCGACGCGGCGCTCGTCGACCCGCTTATAGACCGTCGTGGCGGCCACGCAGCCCTTGGTGATGCGCATCGGCGTGCGGCCCACCTCCATCCAGACGCCCGAATAGTGGCGGGCGGGATCGATCAGCGGGGTTTGAGGTTGCAGTGCAGCAGCCTGGGCCAGGGCGAAAAGAGCAATAGCGGTGTTCAGCATGGGGTCACCTCCTGAATGCCGTTACGCGCGAGGCCTTACGCTGGACGGATCTTGACCTGGATCAAGCCCGCCTCCTCATAGATGAAACCTATACCATCCAGAAGTTTTATCAATTGGATCGATTGTGCGGTGCATTATAGACAGCCGCCATCCATTCCAACCGGAGCGCCTCATGTCGCTGATCAACACCGAGATCAAACCCTTCACCGCCCAGGCCTACAAGGACGGCAAGTTCGTCACGGTCACCGAAGCGGACGTGAAGGGCAAGTGGTCGGTCTTCTTCTTCTACCCGGCCGACTTCACCTTCGTCTGCCCGACGGAGCTGGAAGATCTCGCGGATAACTACGACGTGTTCACGCGCCTGGGCGTCGAGATCTACGCGGTGTCGACCGACACCCACTTCTCGCACAAGGCCTGGCACGACAGCTCGCCGGCGATCGGCAAGATCAAGTACACCATGATCGGCGACCCGTCGGGCCAAGTGACCAACAACTTCGAGATCATGCGTCCGGGCGTCGGCCTGGCCGACCGCGGCACCTTCCTGGTCGACCCGCAAGGCGTGATCCAGTTCATGGAAGTCACCGCTGAAGGCATCGGCCGCAACGCCATCGAACTGCTGCGCAAGATCAAGGCCGCCCAGTACGTGGCCGCCCACCCGGGCGAAGTCTGCCCGGCCAAGTGGGAAGAGGGTGAAAAGACCCTGGCCCCGTCGCTGGACCTGGTCGGCAAGATCTAAGTCTTTCGACACTGGCCGCCGCTCCGCCTCCAGCCCGAGGTGGGGCGGCGCGCCCTCTACCCGATCTACCCGATCGTTCGCCGCGTTCGATCCGCCTCCCCGACAATCGAACATCCCCTTCAACTCCCCTCGCCTTTTTGGGAGCCCGCCATGCTGGACGCCGGTCTGAAAGCCCAACTGACCTCCTATCTGCAGAACCTGCGCCAGCCGATCACGCTGGTCGCCTCGCTGGACGACTCCAAGGGCTCGGTCGACATGCGCGCCCTGCTGGACGACGTCGCCTCGACCTCCGACAAGGTCAGCGTCCGCTTCGACGGCGACGACGCCCGCAAGCCTTCGTTCGCCATCGAGCGCGCCGCCAACGACGCCGAGGTGCGTTTCGCCGGCCTTCCGCTGGGCCACGAGTTCACCTCGCTGGTGCTGGCCCTGCTGCACGTGGGCGGCCACCCGCCGCGCCTCGACGCCGAGGTGATCGAGCGCATCAAGGCGCTGGACGGCGACTATCATTTCGAGACCTACTTCTCGCAGTCCTGCCAGAACTGCCCCGACGTGGTGCAGGCGCTGAACACGATGAGCGCGCTGAACCCGCGCATCCGCCACGTCGCCATCGACGGCGCCCTGTTCAAGGCCGAGGTCGAGGCGCGCCAAGTGATGGCGGTGCCGACCATCCTGCTGAACGGCCAGCCCTTCGGCCAGGGCCGCATGGAGGTCGAGCAGATCCTGGCCAAGCTCGACACCGGCGCGGCCGACCGCATGGCCGAGAAGATCAAGGCCAAGGACGCGTTCGAGGTCCTGGTCGTCGGCGGCGGTCCGGCCGGCGCGGCTGCGGCGATCTACGCCGCCCGCAAGGGCATCCGCACCGGTGTCGCGGCCGAACGCTTCGGCGGCCAGGTGCTGGACACCATGGACATCGAGAACTTCATCTCGGTGCCGCACACCGAAGGCCCGAAGCTCGCCACCGCCCTGGAGCAGCACGTCAAGGACTATGAGGTCGACGTGATGAACCTGCAGAAGGCCGTGGGCCTGGTCCCGGCCAAGACGCCGGGCGACCTGCATGAGGTGAAGCTCGAGAACGGCGCCAGCCTGAAGGCGCGCACGCTGATCCTGTCGACCGGCGCCCGCTGGCGGAACGTCAATGTGCCCGGCGAGGCCGAGTACAAGAACAAGGGCGTGGCCTACTGCCCGCACTGCGACGGCCCGCTGTTCAAGGGCAAGCGCGTGGCGGTGATCGGCGGCGGCAACAGCGGCGTCGAGGCGGCCATCGATCTGGCGGGTATCGTGGCGCACGTCACCCTGATCGAGTTCGACAGCCAACTGCGCGCCGACGCCGTGCTCCAGCGCAAGCTGGCCAGCCTGCCGAACGTCACGATCATCAAGTCGGCCATGACCACCGAGATCCACGGCGACGGCGCCAAGGTGAACGGCCTGACCTACAAGGACCGCAACAGCGACGCCGTCCACCGCGTCGACCTGGAAGGCGTGTTCGTGCAGATCGGCCTGGTGCCCAACACCGAGTGGCTGAAGGACTCCGGGGTGGCTTTGTCGCCGCGCGGCGAGATCGAGGTCGACTATCGCGGCGAGACCACGATCCCCGGCGTCTTCGCCGCCGGCGACGCGACGGTGACGCCCTACAAGCAGATCATCATCGCCATGGGCGAAGGGGCGAAAGCCTCGCTCAGCGCCTTCGACTACCTGATCCGCCTGCCGGCGGAGGCGGCGGCGGAAGCGGCTTAGCACCTCTCGCTGATCAACCAGAAAGGGCCGTCCGGCGATCCGCCGGGCGGCCCTTTTGCTTTCGCAGAACACTGTTTAGCTTCGCGCCCGGGGGAAGGTTCGGGGGAGCGCGATGGCCAAGGGCGGCGCGGGCGAGACACAGCACAACGACGAGGTGCCGGGCACGACCGACGCGGTCGAGATCGCCATGGACGAAGAGCGCCACGACCCGGCGCCGGACAGTCCGGCGCGGACGCTGCTCGTCAAGCAGGGCCGCCTGCTCGATCTGCAGATCCGCCGCGAGCGGCTGCTGGTCTGGACTCAGGGCCTGATCGTCGCCTTGGTCATCGCCGGTGTGCTGGGTCTGGGCGTCGCGATCTGGCGGGCCAGCCAGGACCGCAGCATCGTGGTCCAGGCCTTCACGGCCCCCGCCTCGCTTTCGGATCGCGGGATGACGGGCGAAGCGGCGGCTATGCGCCTTCTGGACGGCCTGTCGACGATCAAGGACACGGTCGGCGCGACCACGTTCCTGGCCACCAACAAGATTCAGGGCGGCGGCGACAGCCTCAAGATCGAAATCCCGCAGTCCGGCGGCCTGACCATCGACGACCTCAACAAACTGTTGGTCCGGTGGTTCGGCCACCAGACGGTGATCAGCGGCCAGATCATCGATGAAGGCGATGGCCGCGTCACCCTGATCGCCCGCTCGTCCCGTCATGGCCTCTCGCGGGTGACTGGCCCCGTCGGCGACCTTGATCGCCTCTTCACCCAGCTCGCAGAGGCGGTGTTCACCAAAGCCGAGCCGACCAATGGCGTGCAGTATCTGGGTCAGGCGGGACGGTTCGACGAGGCGTACGCCGCCGCGCTGCGGCTCGCCCGCAACCCGGCCCTCAGCGACCTGCCGCCGGGCTACAATATTGGCCTTCTGGGCGATCAGGAGCCCGACCCCCGCCGCTCGCTGGACCTTCTGGCGCTTTCTCTGCGCGACGAACCGACCTTCATGGCCTCCTGGACCGTCGCCGGCCGGCGTCGCGCGGTGCTGGGCCACGACGAGGCGCTTCTGCAAATCTCCCGCACGGTGTTGAGCCTGCGCGAACAGGATCAGCACTCCAGGTTTAGAGGATCGGGGGTCCTGCGCATGCGGGCCGAAGCGCGCTATTATCAGAGCCTTCTTCTGGGCGACTTTCGCCCTGTGACCGAACAGTTTCCCTCGCAACGGGGGACGCTACTGGCGCTGGGGCATGACACGGCGACGGCGCGGTCGGTGCTTGCGGAATCGACCCTCACCGGCGTTCTCGACCACGACTACGCGCAGCGAATCCAGGCGCGCATCGCGCTCGCCCGGGGCGACGGCGACGCGGCGCTGATCTCGCTCGACCGGCTTCGCGCCACGCAGGCGGACCTGGAGGCCAGGCTATCGGCGCCCGGCCTCCCCGTCGGTCCGGTCGTCGAACGGATGCGCGCGGCCGAGGACCTCACGCGCCTCACTCGGGACGTCCCCCTGCGAGTCCAGGCCCTGCTCCTGCAAGGCCGGCGCGATGAGGCCCGCGCTCTGGCGGCGAGCACGCCCGAGGATTGCCACGCCTGCGTCATCGCCCGGGGCGAGGCGGCATCGGCGCTGAAGGACTGGGCGGACGCCGACCGGTGGTTCGCCCGCGCCAAAACCTTGGCCCCTAGCCTGCCCTGGGCGCATCTGGCCGACGGCCGCTCGCGTCTGGCGCGGGGGGATCTGGCCGGCGCTGAGGCCGTGCTGAAAGTGGCGCAGGCGCGCGCGCCGCGCCTGGCCGAGGTGCGCTATGAACAGGGTCTGCTCGCGCTGCGCCGTGGCGACGCGGCGGCCGCCGTCCGCGCCTTCAAGGCCGCCGCCGAGCGCGCGCCGCAATGGGGCCGGCTGCATCTGGTCTGGGGCGAGGTCGAGGCCGGTCGTGGGCGAAGCGATACGGCGCGTGCGCTCTGGACCAAGGCGGCCGGGATGGACCTCTCGCCCGCAGACCGCGGCCAGGTGGAGGCTGGACTCGCGGCGGCGCACTAGTCACGCGGCCCTTTTGCTTTCGCAGAACACTGTTTAGCTTCGCGCCCGGGGCACTTCGGGGAAGCGCAATGGCCAAGGGCGGCGCGGGCGAGACACAGCAAAGCGACGAGGTTCCAGGCACGACCGACGCGGTCGAGATCGCCATGGATGAGGAGCGCCACGACCCGGCCCCGGACAGTCCGGCGCGGACACTGCTGCTACGTCAGAGCCGGCTGCTGGAGCTGCAAATCCGCCGCGAGCGGATGTTGGTCTGGAGCCAGGGCCTGCTGATGCTGGTCGGGGTCGTGGCCGTGCTCGGCGCGGGCGTGGCGCTGTGGCGCGCCAGCCAGGACCGCAGCATCATCGTGCAGCCGTTCAGCGTGCCTGAGGCCTATGCCGCGCGCGGCCTCACCGGCGAGGCGGCGGCGCTGCGGTTGGTCTCCGAAATGAGCGCCATACGCGAGGTCACCAACCGCACCTCGTTCCTCGCCAGTAACCGAATTCTCGACAACAGCGACGCCATCTCGGTCCAGATCGCCCAGACCGGCCTGTCCGTCGAGGAACTCAGTCGACTGCTCGGCCGCTGGCTGGGCAACCAGACCCTGGTCAATGGCCAGGTGGTCGATGGCGCCGACGGCAAGGTGACGCTGGTCCTGCGCTCGTCCATGCATGGCGTTTCGACCGTCACGGGCCCGGCCGACCAGTTGGACAGCCTGTTCGTCAAGCTGGCCGAAACCGCCTTCTCCCGCGCCGAGCCCACCAATTGGGTGCAATACCTCAAGAACACGGGGCGCTACGAGGAGGCGCTCGCCAGCGTCAAGGGCTTGGTCGAACGCCCCGAAACCAGCGACCTGGAGCAGGCCAACAACTACAGCCTCTGGTCAAATGTCGACGCCAATCCGCAGCAGACGCGGCGGCTGGCGCTACGCTCATTGGCGCTGGATCCGAACGTTATGACGGCGGAATTGAACCTGTTTCGCGCCGAAGCCGTCCTGGGCCACGATGAAGCCTCTCTGGCGAGCGCGCGCCGGCTGCTGGCTCTGAGGGACGACGCTCAGAATAAGCGATATCACTCGTCGATCGGACGCATGCGCAGCGAGGCCGAGAGCAAGGTCAATCTACTGACCGGCGACTATCGCCCCATCACCCTCAATGGCCAGGAACGTAATGCGCCCACCCGACTGCTTTCGGACGGCCAGACTAGCGCGCGCGCCCATGACGCATCCCTCACACGGCAACTGATCCAAGACGGGATCGACCAGAACAGGATCGCGCCACGCCAGATTGCGCATCTCCAAGCTGAGATCGCGCTGGCGCGGGACGATGGCCCCGCCGCCCTGGTGTCGGTCGGCGTCATGGAATCCGCCATCGAGCAGCGTAGTCGCACCCCCATTCGCCCAGATGGTCCGCTTCGTCACGACATACCAGAGTATCGCGCTCTGGATTCGGCCATCCGCGACAGCGAGGGCCTGCCCCTCAAGGCCCGCGCCCTGATCGCCGCCGGCCGGCCGGCTGAGGCCCGCGACGTCCTGGCGTCCACCCCGCTGGACGCCTACCAGGCCGTCATCGCCCGGGGCGAGGCCGCTTCGGCGCTGAAGGACTGGGCCGAGGCCGATCGCTGGTTCGCCCGCGCCAAGGCCCTGGCCCCTAGCCTGCCCTGGGCGCATCTGGCCGACGGCCGCTCGCGTCTGGCGCGGGGGGATCTGGCCGGCGCTGAGGCCGCGCTGAAAGTGGCGCAGGCGCGCGCGCCGCGCCTGGCCGAGGTGCGCTATGAACAGGGTCTGCTCGCGCTGCGCCGTGGCGACGCGGCGGCCGCCGTCCGCGCCTTCAAGGCCGCCGCCGAGCGCGCGCCGCAATGGGGCCGGCTGCATCTGGTCTGGGGCGAGGTCGAGGCCGGTCGTGGGCGAAGCGACACGGCGCGTGCGCTCTGGACCAAGGCGGCCGGGATGGACCTCTCCCCCACCGACCGTGCGCGGCTGGATCGCCTGCTGCTGAGGTCCTAGCCTCGACCAGGTCCTCCCTGATCCGCCCGCCGGCGCCGACGGCGCAAGCGGCCCGGGCAAGTCGCCCACCGCCAGCGCGCTGTGGAGGGTGTGCTCTACGGCTCACTCCCTAAGCGCACTCTCACCCCGAGGTTGGCGACGCGCCCGTCCGTCGGCCCCCACGCGTCGAGTGTCCAGCGACCATCGCTGGCCCGCCGTTGGCGCAGCATCGGGCCGGTCTTGGACTGGCGAACATTGAGCAGGTTCTCGACATTGACGAAAACACTGAGGTTTCCGAACCGGCGCTCGCCCATCAGGCCCAGCACAAGATAGGGCTTGGATCGCGTGCGGTAGGGATTGTCGTCCAGCGACTGACGCCCGGTGAAGTAGCTTTCGAAGCCGACACGGCCAACGCCCTCGCGTTCCCACACGGCGACCAAGCTCGCCGCGTGCTTGGGGGTGAGGGGAATCTCCCGCCGCCCTGGTCCGTTCGGGTCCGGCTCGCTGGACGCGGTGTAGACATACGAGCCTGTGACGGTGACCTCCCCGACTCGATAGCGCAAAAGCGCCTCGGCGCCGTGGGTGCGGGTCTGCCCCCGGGCGTTGATCAGCCGAACGCCGGTGGCGCTCGCCTCGGCGAGCTGGATCGCGTCATGGATGCGCGCGCCGAAGAGGTTCAGATTGGCCTCAAACGGGCCGCGCGCGTAGCCGGCTTCCAGCGAGGCGGTCTCCGCCGTCTCGGCCTTGAGCTGGGACAGAGGTTGCAAGCGCGACAGGCCGGCGGCCTCGATTTCCTCCACGAACGGCGTGGGGGCGTAGAACCCGCGTCCGATCGATGACCGGAACGTCCAGGCCCCGGGGCGATATAGCACCGACAGACGGGGGCTGAGATGGCTGCCATAGTCGCTGTGCGCATCCAGACGCGCGCTGCCCGCGACCGTCATGTCGTCAGACAGCTCATGCTCGACCTGGGCGAAGACCGCCGGAACGTCGTAGCTGTAGTTGAAGGCGGGAAACGTCTTCGAGCGATAGACGTCGCTCTGCACCGCCACGCCGCCCAGCCAGGTGGTCGCCCCCTGGCCGCCCGCCAGTGAGAGCTCCGAGAACATGGTGTCGTGCCGGTCCTTCTCGCGGTCGGCGCCGAACTGATGGGTGTGATCCTGCGTCACGGCCGAGGCGCGCAGATGGAACCGCCCAAGTCCCTCGACCGGGCGCTCCGCCACCAACCCGACATCGAAGCGGCGACTGTCCTGAGCTTCACGATAAGCCGTTCCATCCGCCACGGTGCGCCCTGCAAGCGTGCCGCCTCGGCGCTGTTCGCCCATCGCCCCCAGCGTCACGAACGCCCGGGAGCCATCATCGCCCGCCCAGAACAGGCGCGGGCGCAGCGTCCAGCGGTCGAAGCCCGCAAGATCGGCATAGCCGTCCTTGTCGAGGTCTTGGGTGTCCTGCCTGTGCAGACCCATGACGATAGACTGGCTCCAACGCTTCGCCAGCGCCGATGACGCATAGCCCGTCAGGTCCTGACCGCCCCGCGTGGTGGCGTTCAGCAGCATCTCCCCGACAGGTTCGGGGCTCGCGCGCCGGGCGATGAGGTTGATGACGCCGCCCAGGGCCGAGGGACCATAAAGCGCCGAGGCCGCGCCCTTGATGATCTCGACCTGGCCAAGATCGGTCGGGGGGATCTGCAGCAATCCCAGCGACGAGGCCTGGCCGCCATAGAGCGGCAGGCCGTCGGTCAAGACCTGAGTGTAACGCCCCCGCATGCCTTGCACGCGGATGTTCGAGCCGCCCAGGCCCGGCGATGTGACCTGGACGCGCAGCCCGCTCGTCTCGCTCAACATCATGGCGATGTTGCCGGGACGCATGGCGATCTTTTCCTCGATCTCCTCGCGGCTGAGCACGTCGACGCGGATCGGCTCATCCTGCACACGTCGGCCAGAGCGCGTGGACTCGATGACCACCGCCTCGACCTCGGCCTCGTCATCATGCGCCGGCTCGCGCTCCTGGGCTGCGGCGGGCAAGGCCGCGCAGCAGATGGCGGTCAACAACAGGCTCATGAGCGTATCGCGCGCGAGGGACAGGCGCAGAGGAACGGAAGGCGTCAAGGCGGGCTCTCGGTCGACAGACTTTGGCGTGCGCCACAGAAGCGCACCCTGGAGGGGGCAGGCGTCGACCGATGCACCCTGAAGTCGCTATAGGGTCAAGAATGAAAATCGGCGACCTAGCCAAACTGACCGAGACCCGCGTCGAGACCATCCGCTACTACGAGGCGGAAGGCCTGCTGCCCGCGCCGGCGCGATCACGTGGCAACTACCGCCTCTATGAGACAGCCCATCTGCACCGGCTTTCCTTCATCCGCCGGTCGCGGGATCTGGGCTTCACGCTGGATCAGGTCCGCGCGCTGCTGCGGCTCGCCGACGATCGCTCGGGATCCTGCGCCGAGGTTGATCGCATCGCCGCCGCCAATGTCGCGGAGATCGACCGCAAGCTCGCCGACCTGAAAGCACTGCGGGCCGAGCTGGTCCGTCACCTCGACGACTGTTGCGCCACGACGATCGATCATTGCCGGATTATCGAGGCGCTGAGCCCACAGCCAAAATGAAAACGCCGCCCAGGATCGCTCCCGGGCGGCGTCTTGGTCTCAAGGCTCAACCTAGTCCTTAGAACTGGATATTGGCCCCCACGAACACCGTCCGGCCGCTGGTGGTGAAGTTCCACAGGCGGCGGGCGCCGGGTTCGCCGAAGCCCGGGCTGTTGAAGCTGTTGACCTGCTCCTCGCGCTCATCGGTCAGGTTGATGGCGTCCAGCGACAGGCGGATGCGCGGGGTCAGCTGATAGAAGGCCGCCGCGTCGACATAGGTGGTGGCGTTGAACGCGCCGCTGTCGATCAGATAGTCCGAGCGATAGTTGGCCGAGATGCGGCCGCCGTACTTGGCGGTCTCGTAGTACAGCGTGGCGTTGGCGTTGACGTCCGAGAGGCCGTAGATGTCGGTCTCCTGGTTCTTGCCGTTGACCAGATTGATCGTCTTGCTGTCGATCAGGGTCAGATTGGCCACCGCGCCCATGTTCTTCAGCGCGCCCGGCAGGAAGAAGAAGTCGCTCTGGGCCGACAGCTCGACGCCCGTCAGCTTGGCGTTCCGCAGGTTCACCTGGCGGGTGTAGGAGGCGACGTTGGTCGTGGCCGTGACGCCCGGATAGAGGCCTTCGGCCAGGCCGGTGCTGGCGTAGGTGACATTGGTCGTCGTCTGGCTGGCGATCAGGCCGTCAATGTTCTTGTGGAACAGGCCCGCCGTCAGCATGCCGACGCCGCCGAAGTACCATTCGGCCGCCAGGTCGAACTCGTCCGAGGTGTAGGGCTCGAGGTTCGGGTTGCCGGTCGAGACGGTGACGGTCGTGCCGTCGACGCTGACCGAGCCGTTCATCGCATAGGCGCCTAGGGCCGGGCGGTTGATGTTCTGGGCCGCGGCGAGACGGATCTGGAAGCGGTCGGAGACCTCCATCACCGCGTTCAGCGACGGCAGCACGCCCGAATAGGTCTTCTTGGCGACGGTCGGGGTGTTGACGCCCTTGACCGCCACGACGCCCGACGACGTCAGCTCGGTCTCATAGCCGCGCAGACCGGTGTTGCCGCGCACCGGGCGGCCCAGGAACTCGCCCTTCCAGTCCAGCTGCAGATAGCCGGCCGTGGTGTCTTCCTCGACCGCATAGATCGAGCGCGGCGCGCCCAGGGTGCGGGTGACGCCGTACTTGGCCAGGGCCTTGTCCCAGTCGACGATGATCCAGGACTGGTCGTCGTGCTGGGTGAAGACCTTGGTCACGCCGTCGAGACGGTCGTCCAGCGTGCCCTTTTCCCAGGCCGTGCGGTTCACGTCGTCGTTGGTCTGCGAATAGCCCTCGTTCTTGAAGCCGCGATACGACAGGCCGCCCTTCAGGGTCAGGGCGTCGTTGAAGTCAAAGGCCCCGTTGAACTCGGCGTTCTTGAGCTTCGTGGTCTGGTAGGTGGCCGAGAAGTCGATCTCGTGGGCGCGGTAGTTGTTCGCGTCGGTGGTGTTCCACTTGTAGGTGTTCTTGCCGCTGTCGCCGCGATAGTCGGTGATCAGGCCGCCGAACGCCTCGGTGTAGAACTTGTCCGACATCGGGATATCGTAGTCCGAGGTCTCCTGGCCGATGTGGCCGTCGAAGCGCAGCTTGTCCGACACCGCCCATTCACCGGTCAGCACCAGCTGGTTGAAGGTGTTCTTGGCTTCCTGGCGACGGGTCTCGGTGGCGAAGACGGTGTTGTCGACATCGGCGTAGATGATCGTGTTGTGCTTGTCGTACTGGATCGAATTCAGCACCGGCGGGGCGCTGACCAGCGTGCCCGAGTGCGGCGTCGAACCGCCCAGCACCGTCGAGCCGACCGAGGCGCGGGTGGCCAAGTGGATCTCGGTGCGGTCGTTGGTGAACTTGCCGTGCAGGGCGTCGAGCGTCAGGGTGACGGTCTCGACCGGGCGCCACTGGGCGGCGGCGGTGATCCCCAGGCGCTCCTGGTCCGAACCCCACACCGACAGGCGGTTGCCGCGCTGGAACACCAGCTCGCCGTTCATGGCCTTGGCCGCGTCGACGGGGTTCAGCTTCACGACGTTGGCGGCCTGAGCCTTCTGAACCCCGGCGCCGTAGGTGTTGTAGCCCTGCTCTTCGGTCTTGCGCTTGGAATAGGCGACCGAGGCCAGCAGCCCGAACTTTTCGTCCCAGTTCTTGGCGATCATCGCCGCGCCGCGCGGCTGGGTGTCCTTGGTGGCGCTGTTGGTGCCGGCCTGCAGCGACAGGGCGCCCTTGGTCCCGGCGTAGTCGAACGGCTTGGCGGTGTAGAGGCCCACCGTGCCGGCCATGCCGCCTTCGTCCTGCTCGGCCGAGAACGACTTGCGCACGTCGACCTTCGAGAACAGGTCCGAGGCGAAGATGTTGAAGTCGAAGGCGCGGTCGCGCGAGGTCTGGCCGCGGCTGTCCATCGGCGAGTCGACATTGCCCAGCACTTCCATGCCGTTCAGTTGGACGCGGGTGAAGTCGGGGCCAAGGCCGCGTAGCGAGACGCGGCGACCTTCGCCGCCTTCGCGGTTGATGGCCACGCCCGGCAGGCGCTGCAGCGACTCGGCCAGGTTCAGGTCGGGGAACTTGGCCATGTCTTCGGCGACGATGACGTCCGAGACGATCGCGCTGGTCCGCTTGGCCTCGCGGGCCAGGCCCAGCGACTTGCGGAAACCGGTGACAACAACAGCGTCGACTTCGGACGCGGCGGCGTCGGCGGCCGGGCTCTGGGCTTGGTCAGCGGCGTGCGCTTGGGCGACCGGGGCCAGAGCGGCCATGACCAGTTGAGCCGCGCCCACGAGGAGCGCGATCTTGCTGCGAGACATTGGAGTACCCCCTGTACTGACATGTACTGATGTCGGCGGAAGATCCGGGGAGGAGCGCCGACGGTTGGCGCGGCAATAGGGAGCATCGATGACTGCGGCGTCTCAACTCGATCAAGGATTGATGACACCGCTAGCCATCACGCCCGCGACGTGAAACCGTCATGCGCCGACGATACGGGCTAGGCTCGATATGGGAGTTCCACGATGCTGACCCTGCTCGCCGCCCTCGCCGTCGCCGCCGCGCCCTGCCCCGCCTCGGACGAGAGCCCGGCCTGCGTGCGCCAGCGGATCGACGCCCTGCCGATGGCCGACCTGCTGACCGTGGGCACGCACAACTCCTACAAGCTGGCCGTCCCGCCTGAGGAGATGGCGGCGATGGTCGCCGCGCGGGGTCCGGCGGCGCTGGGGATCGACTACGGCCACCGTCCGCTGACCCAGCAGCTGGTCGCCGGCGCGCGCCAACTGGAGATCGACGTCGTGGCCGACCCGCAGGGCGGTCTCTTCGCCAAGCCGTTGACGGCGCTGAGCAAGGGCGCGGCCCTGACGCCCGAGTTCGCCGCCGTCATGGCCAAGCCGGGCTTCAAGACCCTGCACATGCCCGATGTCGACTTCCGGTCCTCGTGCCTGACCTTCGTGGCCTGTCTGCGCCAAGTGCGCGCCTGGTCCGACGCCCACCGCGATCACGCGCCGATCCTGATCATGCTGAACGCCAAGGAAGGCGCGGCGACGATGCCGGGCGGCGTGACACCCCTCCCCTTCACCGAAGCCTTGTTCGACGCCCTGGACGCCGAGATCCGCTCGGTGTTCGGCGAGGACCGCCTGATCACACCCGACCAGGTGCAAGGCAAGGCCAAGACCCTGCGTGACGGCGTGCTGACCGGTGGCTGGCCCAAGCTCGGCGCGGCGCGCGGCAAGGTGTTCTTCGCCCTCGATGAGAGCCCTACCAAGGTGGCGATCTATCGCGGCCAGCGCGCCTCGCTGGAGGGCCGAGCGATGTTCGTCAACACCGACGAGGCCTCGCCCGCCGCCGCCTATCTGACCCTGAACGACCCGATCGCCCAGAAGGACCGCATCGCCGCAGCGGTGAAGGCCGGCTTCATCGTCCGCACCCGCGCCGACGCCGACACGCGCGCGGCCCGGGTCAATGACACCCGACAGCGCGACGCCGCCCTTAGCAGCGGCGCCCAGTACGTCTCCACCGACTACATGTGGGCCGATCCGCGCTTCGCCGGCGGCTACACGGTGCGCTTGCCGGGGAACAAGGTCGCGGTCTGCAATCCCGTGCGCCAGCCGACCGGTTGCGGCGGGCGGGACCTGGAGGGGCGCTAGCCCCCCCTAACGCCGCCGCGCGACCAGCGCCCAGGCGGTTGCGATCACCGACACGCCCAGCGTCAGCGCGCCCACAAGGTCCCAGAGGCCATCGCCGAGCAGCGCGGCGATCAGGCCAAACAGGCTGAAGGCCGCGATCAGGGCCGGGGCGCCGAACACCTGCCACAGGGTCAGATGATGGCCGGCCTTCATCGCGCGGCCTTCCGCTTGGCCAGCCACAGATAGAGCCCCGAGGCCAGGATCACGATCGTGGCGATATCAAGCAGCGCCCACACGATCTTCAGCCCCAGCCCGCCATAGTCGCCAAAGTGCAGCGGCTGCGACAGGGACAGGGTCTTCACGTACCAGGGCGTCGGGGCGATCGCGGCCAGCTCGCCCGTGCGCGCGTCGATCAGGGCGGGCGTGGTCAAGTGCGTGGTCAGCGGCGTCTTGCCGTGGAAGAACACCGCATAGTGGTGGTCTGTCGAATAGTCCGAACCCGGGAAGGCGACGAACTGCAGCTCCTTGTCCGGCAGCGCGGCCCTGGCCTTGTCGACGGCGCCCTGCAGTGAGCTGCGCTGGCCCGGCGCGACGGGACTGTCATAGGCCTGCGTCAGTTCCTTGAGGGCCGTGTTCTTCCAGTAGTCGACGATCGGCGTGGCCAGGGTGTTGACGACGCCGGTGGCGCCGACCACCAGCACCCAGGCCGCCGTCACCGCGCCCAGCAGGTTGTGATAGTCCAGCCAGCGGGTGCGCGCCCGCTTGCTGGCCCGCACCGTGCCGAAGGGCAGCCGGCGCATGAACGGCGCGTACAGCACCACGCCCGAAACGAGGGCCACGATCAGCAGCAGCCCCATCGCGCCCAGGAACAGCATGCCCGCCAGGCCCAGGAACATGTCGGTGTGCAGTTGGAGCAGGAACTCCATGACCGGATGCCCGGCGACCGGCGGGGCGGGATCGCCGCTGGTGTGGTCGATGGGCTGGAAGCTGTAGACCCCCGCCTTGCCGCCCGGCTGGACGCTGGTGACGTTCACCACCGGCCGATCCTCGTCGAAGCTCATGAAGGCCGGAACCTCGCCCGGCTTGCGGGCGAGCGCGGTCTCCAGCACCTGGTCGAGGGTCAGCTTGGGGCCGTCCGGACGCGCGGGCGTCCAGGGCTCCTCCATCAGGACGTGCTCGATCTCGTGGGTGAACACGAGCGGCAGCCCCGTGACGCACAGCATCAGCAGGAAAGCGGTCGAGACCAGGCTCGACCACTTGTGAGCCCACGACCAGGCGCGGAGCGTCCGGGCCTTCATCGGCGCTAGAAGTCCGTGCTGATCGACAGGCGCAGGGTTCGCGGCGCGCCCAGCGTCAGGTAGTTGGCGCCCGGATAGCCGCCGACCGCGACCCACTGGTTGTTATCGGTCAGGTTCTCGACGCGGGCCCGCAGGGTGACCGCCTTGCCGCCGGCCTCGAAGGCGTAGCGGGCGCCGAGGTCGTAGCGCGTCCAGGCGTCCAGCGACACGCTGTTGGCGGTGTTGGCCTGCTGCGAACCGGTGTGGACCACGCGGCCCTCCAGGGTCAGGCCCTCGAGGGTGGCGATGTCCCACTCCAGGTTCAGATTGGCCTGGAACTCCGGCACGCCGATCGGGGTCTTGCCCTGCAGCGCAGCCGACAGGGCGCGGTTGACCTTGGCGTCCAGCCAGGTGGCGCCGCCCAGGAGGCGTAGGCCCTGAGCGGGCTGGCCGAAGACCGTCAGTTCGACGCCCTGGTTCTCCTGCTCGCCGCCGGCTGTGTAGCGACGACTGGAGGCTTCGAAGTATTCGGCCGGCTGGGTGGTGCGGAACAGGCTGATCGAACCGCCGAACGCGCCGGCGTCGTACTTGGCGCCGATCTCGGTCTGCTCGCCGCGGAACGGCGACAGGATCTCGCCGACATTGGCCACGGCCACGCCGTTGACCTGGGCCGGGGCGATCTTCCCGGGGACCAGGGCCTCGGCGTAGTTGGCGTACAGCGAGACCTTGTCGCTGGGCTTGAACACCGCCGCCAGGGCCGGGGTGGTGGCGTCGCCGTCATAGGCGCCGTTGCGGGCGCCGGTGTTGTAGTCATACGAGCGGGTCTGGATGTCCTGATAGCGGACCCCCACCGTGACCAGCAGGCGCTCGTCCAGGAACGACAGGGTGTCGGCCACCGCGACGCTGCGGTTCTTGACGCGCTCGGTGACGTTCGGATCGCTCTTGGAGCCGCCCACGAAGAAGTTCGGGTTCGGCGCGGCGACGACCACCGGGTTGTAGAGGTCGCTGGCGAAGCCCGCGAAGTTCGAGAAGGCGTAGGCGTTCTTCGACTTCAGGTTCACTTGGGCCACCGAGGCGACGATGGCGTGACCGACCGAACCCGTGGCGAACTTGGCGCGCAGGCCGGCGTCCATCGACAGGATCGAGTCCTTGCGGACGTTGTCGAAGCGGTAGGCGCTGAGCGTCCCGTCGGCCAGAGCCGTCGGGTTGGCCAGAACGTTGTCCTCCTTGCCCTGACGACCGCCCAGGGCGGCCCAGGCGCTGACCGTGTCGGTCAGGTCGAACTCGCCGCGCGCCGCGCCGAACAGCTGGCGCTCGTCGGTGTGGGTCCAGGGCTGGGCGAAGTTCTTGTCGGCCGCAGGGGCCTTGGGGATGGCGCCGGCGGGGGTCACGGTCGGACGCGCGCCTTCGATGCGGTGATCCTGCCAGCCGAGGTCGGCCGAGAAGCGGGCGCGGTCGCCGCGACGATCCAGACCCAGGCCCAGCACCGTCAGGTCGCGCTTTTCGCCGTCGACGGCGGTCTCGCCGCCGCGCAGGCCCAAGTTCACGCGCGCGCCATAGGCGTCGTTCTGGCCAAAGCGGCGGGCGATGTCGGCCGAGCCATAGACCTGCTCGCCGCCGTCCCAGCCGGCCGTGAAGCGGGTGAGCGGGGTGCTGGACGCGCGCTTGGGCGTCAGGTTGAAGGCGCCGCCGACTCCGCTGCCGCCGGGGGCCGCGCCGTTCAGGAAGGCGTTGGCGCCGCGGAACACGTCAACCCGCTCGATCAGCTCGGCCGCCACGAACTGGCGCGGCAGCACGCCGTAGAGACCGTTATAGGTCATGTCGTCGGAATAGACCGGGAAGCCGCGAACGACGTACAGCTCCTGGAAGTTGCCGAAGCCCTTGGTCATGCGAACGGTCGGGTCGTTCTGCAGCACGTCGGCGACGCTGCGGGCCTGCTGGTTGCGGATCAGGGCTTCGGTGTAGCTGGTGATGGCGAACGGGGTGTCCATCGTGTCCAGCGCGCCCAAGAGGCCGACGCGCGCGCCCTTGGCGACCTGGTCGCCGGCGTAGGCGGGCGGCAGGCGTACCTGCGAGCCGGTGATGACCACTTCATCGACGCGCGTCGTCTCGGCCTGGCGCGCCAAGGCGGGGCTGGCCACGACGCCTCCCAACAGGGCGGACGACAGCAGAAGGGCGAGACGAGACGACATTGGAAGATCCTGCGAATGCGAGTGCGTCGCAATATCTGGCCTTCAGTGACGTTTCAACTCTTTCCTCCCCGGGATGAGGGAGACTCGCGCTTTTCCCTCTCCCCTTGCGGGAGAGGGTGACCCGCGCAGCGGGTCGGGTGAGGGGTCGCACGGCCGTACCGAGAAACCCCTCATCCGTCGGCTTCGCCGACACCTTCTCCCGCAGGGGGAGAAGGATAAAACCTCAGGCCGCCGCCATGGCCTCGCCGCGCACCAGGGCGGCGTAGGTGTCCATCAGGTCCAGCGACAGCTTGGCCGGCGTGAACTTGAACTCGCCGACTTCCGAGACCGGGGTCACCTCGGCGGCGGTGCCGACGATGAAGCACTCGGTGAAGGTCGACAGCTCTTCCTTCTGGATGTGGCGCTCGACCACCTCGATCCCCTTGCCCTTGGCGATGTCGATCACCGTGCGGCGGGTGATGCCGTCCAGGAAGCAGTCGGGCTTGGGCGTGTGCAGCACGCCGTCCTTGACGAAGAACACGTTGGCGCCGGTCGCCTCGGCCACATAGCCGCGATAGTCCAGCATCATCGCGTCGGCATAGCCTTCCTTCTCGGCGGCGTGCTTGGAGATGGTGCAGATCATGTAGAGGCCGGCGGCCTTGGCCGCGACCGGGGCGGTCTTCGGGTCCGGGCGCTGGTACTTGGCCCAGGTCAGGCGGATGCCCTTGGCCTTGGTCGCCGGGTCGAAATAGCTGGGCCACTCCCAGACGGCGATGGCGACGTGGATCTTGGAGTGCTGCGCCGAAACGCCGATCATCTCGCTGCCGCGCCAGGCGATCGGGCGCACATAGCAGTCCTTCAGGCCGTTCTTCGCCGCCGTCGCCTTGCAGGCCTCGTCGATCTCGGCCACCGTATAGGGGATCTCAAAATCGAGGATCTCGGCCGACTTGAACAGGCGCTCGGTATGCTCGGTCAGT
Organism: Caulobacter sp. BE264; assembly: GCF_031457805.1. Lineage (NCBI taxonomy): Bacteria > Pseudomonadati > Pseudomonadota > Alphaproteobacteria > Caulobacterales > Caulobacteraceae > Caulobacter > Caulobacter sp. BE264. The sequence goes on from NZ_JAVDXI010000002.1 coordinate 556,262, forward strand.
TTGAAGATTTCGCCGCCGTACATACGCTCGCCTTCGAACACCGACGACGCGTAGTGGAGGCCATGGGTCAAAACATGCACCTTCGCCTCGCGCCAGGGCACAAATTGCCCGTCAAGCCAGATCCAACCGTCGCGATCGTCGAAGGGAACCAGAGACATCGGCCCAAGACCTCCTTATTGGGAACGCGGTTCTTAGACGCCCCGTGGGGGGATGCGTCAAATAAAATGGACTCGTTACGATGATAGCCCCGCTGCAGCCCGGTTCGGACGATCCCCGTCTGATCCTCCGCGAGGAGGAGCTGGACGGCGGGCTGGAGTTGATCCTCCTGGCCGAGGCCGCGCTGTGGGCCGCCGTGGACGCGGTGCTGGAGACCGAAGCCCTGGGTCTTGGCCGCTCGCACTGGCGCGCCGCCTTCCTGCTGCGTCGCCGGCCGGGGATCGGCGTGCAGGACCTCTCGAAGCTGACCAGCCTGTCGAAACAAGCCGCCAGCCGCACCCTGGCCGACCTTGAGAAGGCGGGGCTGGTGGAGCGGATCTCCGGCGATCTGGACGGCCGCCGCCGCCCCGCCACCCTGACCGCCGAGGGCGTGGCCTTCGAGCAGCGCACGGCCGAGCGGCTGCGGGCGCTGCTGGCCCGGGCCTACCGCACCGGCGGCCTGGACGGCGTGGCCGGCACGCGCCGAATCCTGGCGGCGCTGGCCGGATCGCGGCAAGGTGTCGGCCCCGGACGACGGATGCCCACATGACCCCTGACGAGCGCCGCGAACGCCACCTGCTGGTGGTCGACGACGACGACCGGCTGCGCAAGCTGATCAAGGAATTCCTGAGCCGCGCGGGCTTTCGCGTCACCGCCGCCGCCAGCGCCGCCGGGGCCGACAAGCTGTTCGAGGCCCTGGACTTCGACCTGATGGTGCTGGACGTCATGATGCCGGGCGAAGACGGCATGGCCTTCACCAAGCGCCTGCGCGGCAAGGGCGGCGAGGCCGGCCGCACGCCGATCCTGATGCTGACCGCCCGCGACCAGACCGCCGACCGGATCGAGGGCCTGTCCAGCGGCGTCGACGACTATCTGGGCAAGCCGTTCGAGCCGCAGGAGCTGCTCCTGCGCATCGAGGCCATCCTGCGCCGCTCGGCGGCCCGTCCGGTGGGCCCCAAGGCGCTGAGTCTGGGGCGCTGCACCTTCGACGCCGACCGGGGCGAGCTGACCTGCGACGGCGAGGCCGTGCGGATCACCGAGGCCGAGGTGACGCTGCTGCGGCGTCTGGCCCGCTCGCTGCACGAACCGGTCGACCGCCTGGAGCTGGCCCGCGACACCGCCGACGCCACCGGCCGCGCCGTCGACGTCCAGGTCACCCGCCTGCGCCGCAAGATCGAGCCCGACCCGAAGAACCCGCGCTACCTGCAGACGGTGCGAGGGGTTGGGTACCGGTTGGCGCCGGATTGATGGGGGGCGCTGTCCAAATCCTCCCCCTCGCGGGGGAGGTGTCCGCGCAGCGGACGGAGGGGGAAGTCGGCCGGCGGCGGGGTTGTCCTCTTCCCCCTCCGGCGCTTCGCGCCACCTCCCCCGCTGGGGGGAGGATTTAGGTGCCCCTCACCCGCCTCGACATCCCGCCGGCGCTGAAGCGTCTGCTGCCGACCACGCTGTTCGGGCGCAGCCTGCTGATCATCATCCTGCCGGTGGCGATCATGCAGATCGCCGTGACCTGGGCGTTCTTCGACGCGCACTGGCAGAGCGTGACCTCAAAGCTGTCGGAAGGTCTGGCCGGCGACATTGCCTGGGCCGTGCAGTCCTACGAGGATGATCCCAGCCCCGCCGCCGTCGAGAAGCTGGCCAAGCGGGCGGAAGACTCGCTGTCGCTGTCGATCGCCTTCCAGAAGGGCCGCAAGCTGCCGACCAGCCATCGTCCCTCGCTGTTCGCGGCCCTGGATCGCTCGCTAGACAAGGCGCTTGAGGACCGGCTGGACAACCCGTTCTGGTTCGATACGACCCGCTACCGCGCCTATATCGACATCCGCGTGCAGGTCGACGGCGGGGTGCTGCAGATCTACGCCCTGCGCGACCGCGCCTACGCCACCCAGGGCCACATCTTCATCCTGTGGATGGTGGTGGCCACCATGCTGCTGACGGCCATCGCCATACTGTTCATCCGCAACCAGGTGCGGGCCATCGAGCGCTTGGCCGAGGCCGCCGACGCCTTTGGCCGGGGCGAGGATCCGGACTTCAAGCCGCACGGCGCGCGCGAGGTGCGCCAGGCGGCCCTGGCCTTCATCGCCATGAAGCTGCGCATCCAGCGCCATATCGAGCAGCGCACGGCTCTCCTGGCCAGCGTCAGCCACGACCTGCGCACGCCGCTGACCCGGCTGAAGCTGGAAATGGCCATGGCCGAGCCCTGCGAGCAGATGGAGGCCATGAAGGGCGATCTGGCCGAGATGGAGCACATGATCGACGAGTACCTGGCCTTCGCCCGCGGCGAGGGCGGCGAGGCGATCCAGGTGGTCGACCTGTCGGAGCTGGTCGAGGGCGTGGTGGCCGACGCCGAGCGCGGCGGGGCGGCGATCGAGACCGAGATCACCCAAGGGCTGGAGACCCGCCTGCGCCCCCTCACCTTCCGCCGGGCCCTGGCCAATCTGATCGACAACGGCGTGGCCCACGCCGACCGCGTGCGCGTCACCGTCAGCCCGCGCCAGACCGGCGGGGTAGACGTCGCCGTCGACGACGACGGCCCCGGCATCCCCGAAGACAAGTACGAAGAGGCCTTCAAGCCCTTCTCGCGGCTCGACGAGAGCCGGAACCAGAACGAGAAGGGCGTGGGCTTGGGGCTGGCCATCGCCCGCGACATGGCCCGGGGCCTGGGCGGGGATCTGGTGCTGTCCCGCTCGGCGCTGGGCGGCCTGCGGGCGCTGATCCGGCTGCCGGGGTAGGCGGCTGCTGCTGGGGGAAATCCTCGTCCTTCGACAAGCTCAGGATGAGGATTTTGGGCGAACCTAGGCGAACAGTCGTCCTCACCCTGAGCCTGTCGAAGGGCGAGGACGGCCTCTGAGGCGACAACCCCGGCTTCGCTGCGACCGGGATGACACGATATTGTGGACCTTTGAGGGGCGCTACGCCCCCCGATCCCGGAACGGATCGGCCGGATACACGCCCAGGATCTCGAAGCGCTCGGAGAAGAACTTCAGTTCGTCCAGGGCCAGGGCCAGGTTACGGTCCTCGGGACGGCCGTCGACCTCGGCGTAGAAGAAGGTCGCCGTGAAGTTCCCGCCCTCCATGTAGCTTTCCAGCTTGGTCATGTTGACGCCGTTGGTCGCAAAGCCCCCCAGCGCCTTGTAGAGCGCGGCGGGCAGGTTGCGGACGCGGAAGACGAAGCTGGTCACGCAGCGGTGGGTGAAGTCCGGCGCGGCCGGGGCCTTGTCGGCGGTCATCACCAGGAAGCGCGTGGTGTTGTGGCGCTCGTCCTCGATGTCGCGGGCCAGGATGTCGAGGCCGTAGATCTCGGCGGCCAGGGCGGGGGCGACGGCGGCGTGGGTCGGGTTGGGCTTGAGGGCGAGGGCCTTGGCCGCGCCGGCGGTGTCACCGGCGGCCTCGGTCTCGACGCCCAGGCGCTTGAGGCTATTGCGGCACTGGCTCAGCGCGATTGGCATCGAGCTGACGACCTTGATGTCCTCCAGCTTGACGCCCTTGTTGGCCATCAGCTGGAAGCGGATCGGCTTGAACCGCTCGCCGATGATTTTCAGGCCCGAGGCCGGCAGCAGGTGGTGAACGTCGGCCACGCGGCCGGCGATCGAGTTCTCGATCGGAATCATGCCCAGCTGCGCAATCCCCGACTTGATGGCCTCAAAGGCCTCTTCAAAGGTCTTGCAGGGATAGGCCTCGTAGTCGGGGAAGTAGGTGCGGCACGCCTCGTGGCTGTTGGCGCCGGGCTCGCCCTGGAAGGCGATCTTCTTGAGGATGCTCATGCTTGGTTCCCAGCCTGCCGACGGGCGGCTTCGAGGTCGGACGGACTGTCGACGGAGATCGGGGCGGTCTTGGCCACCGCAGCCCGGATGGTCAGGCCCAGCTCCATGGCGCGCAGCTGCTCCAGCTTTTCGCGCTTTTCCAGCGGCGAGGGCGCGGCGGCGTTGAAGGCCTCGAGCGCCTCGCGGCGATAGCCGTAGATGCCGATGTGGCGCCAGACGGGCGCGTCGCCATAGAGGGTGGAGCGGGTGAAATAGAGGGCCCGGCCGCTTTGGCCGTCCTCTTCCATGGCCAGCACGGCCTTGACCACGTCCGGGTTGGCGCGGTCGGCGGGCGAGGACTCAGGCGCCACGACGGTGGCGATATCGGCGTCGCCGAACTCCTTAAGTATTCGGGCGCAGTCGGACAGCACGGCCGGGTCGACGAAGGGCATGTCGCCCTGCAGGTTGATCACCACGTCGTGCTCGAACCCCGGATCCAGCTGCGCCAACGCCGCCAGAATCCGGTCCGAACCCGACGGCAGATCCGGGTCGGTCAGCACGGCGGTTCCGCCAGCCTTTTGAACCGCCTCGACGATTTCCGGGTCGCCGGCAGCCACCGCGACGGGACCAATACCCGCTTCGAGGCCCTGGCGCAGGACGCGCACGATCATCGGAACCCCGCCGATATCGGCCAGGGGCTTGCCCGGCAGGCGGGTCGCGGCCATCCGAGCCGGGATCAGAATGAGGGGGTTCATCGGTTCAAATCTCCGCCGCCCTGTTGCGCGAGGGGCGGTAGCGTGTAAGAGACGCGAGCGCAACATGACGCGCGCTGGAGACTCGTCCTTGTGATTCCGGCGCGCGGGTTTCAAGCCCGCCGTTCGACGGGCCGATAAGAGGCTGACAAGGCTGAAATGAGCGACCTGACGTTCAACAAGATCGCTGGCGGCGTGCTGCTGACCGGCCTCGTTATTTTCGGTCTGCGGGAAGCGTCCTCGATCGTCTTCGCCAAGCACGAAGTCGAGAAGGCCGGCTACGAGATCGCGGTCCAGGAAGAAGGCGCCGAAGGCGGCGCGGCGGCGGTTGAGACCCTGCCGGACTGGAACGCCGTCCTGACCCCCGCCAACGTGGCCGCCGGCCAGGCTGTCGCGGCCAAGTGCGCCGCCTGCCACAAGTTCGACGCTTCGAACGCCAACGGCACCGGCCCTGGCCTGTGGGACGTGGTGGGTCGCAAGCCGGCCGCTCACGCCGGGTTCAACTACTCGACCGGCATGAAGGACTTCGCCGCCAAGACCCCGATCTGGGACTACGATCACCTGTATGAGTTCCTGAAGGCTCCGGGCAAGTACGTGCCCGGCACGAACATGACGTTCGTCGGCCTCAAGAAGTCCGAAGATCGCGTGGCGATGATCGCCTACATGCACAGCCTGGGCAGCAAGCTGCCGGTTCCGCCGCCGCGTCCCGTCGCCGCTCCGGCCGACGCCGCCGCTCCGGCTGCTGAAGGCGCTGCTCCGGCCGCCGAGGGCGCTGCGCCCGCCGCCGGCGCCGCCGCGACCCCGGCCGCCCCGGCCGCCGCCGCTCCGGCCGCGCCGAAGGCCTAAAGGCTCTTCGACATCCGATACGAAGAGGCCGCGACGCGAAAGCGCCGCGGCCTTTTTGTTTGCTTGTGTCCGCGCTTAGCGCGGGCGCTCATGCGCATGGAAATCCTCGTCCTTCGACAAGCTCAGGATGAGGATTTTGTGCCAGGCGACGCTGACAGTCGCCCTCACCCTGAGCTTGTCGAAGGGCGAGGGCTTAGCGCCCCCTCCCCGCTAGACCCGCCGATACCCCAGCACCCCGCCCGTTGGCGTCGCTGCGATCCGCGCGATCGCCTCGGCCAACGGCTCGATCGCGGTGGCCATGTGGTGGGCGTTGGCGTGCAGGATAGTGTCGGCGTCCAGCAGGATCGCCACGTGCCCCTTCCAGAACACCAGGTCGCCGCGTCGGCGGTCGGCCTCGGCGATCTCCGGGAAGAAGTCCCGCTGCATGTCGGTGTCGCGCGGACAGGCCCGGCCGCAGGCGTAGAGGGCCTGCTGCACCAGGGCCGAGCAGTCCAGGCCCAGGCTCTCCCGGCCGCCCCACTGATAGGGCGCATGCAGGAAGCGCTCGGCGACGGCGACATAGTCGGTCTCGAAGCGGCCGACCGGCGCTAGGTGATGCTCGACGAACCAGCCCGACCGCGCGCCCTTCGCAAACCGCCCTTCCCGCGCCTCGACTGTGACCAGAGCGTTCAGGCTGTAGAGCCCGACGATGGCCGACTTGATGTCCGGCTCGGCGAAAGCGTAGGTGCGCGGCGCGGCGATGCGATGATCCGGCGTCAGCACCGGCGCCGACAGGGCCTCCAGCAGCACATAGCCGACATAGCGGTCGCGCCGGGCCTGGCCGAAGGCGAAATCGCCGACCTCGAACAGCACGTCGAACAGCTCGCCGAAGACCAGCTGGTCTTCCTGCTCGGCGTTCGGCTCCGGCGCCTTGCGCAGGCTGGCGATCGGCGAACTGACCTGCATCGGCGTGACGTCGGCGAAGCGGTCGGCGGCGACGAGGCCCTCCAGGCGGCGGTCCGCCACGCCATCGCGGACCAGGGTAAGGCGGCGGTCGGGCGCGCTCATCGGGCGAACCTGGCTTGCAGCATGGCGAAGGCCGCGCGGATGGCCTGGACCTCGGCGCCCACCGGATAGCCGGGGCGGCCCTTCGGGTTCCAGGCGAAGACGTCGAAGTGCGCCCAGCTTCCTTCGCTCGGGGCGAAGCGCTGCAGGAACAGCGCCGCCGTGGTCGCGCCCGCCTGGGCCCAGCCGTCGGGGTCGTTCTTCAGGTCGGCGATGTCGCTGTCCAGCGCGTCGCGATAGGCCTCGGTCAGGGGCAGGCGCCACAGCGGGTCGGACACCTTGCGAGAGGCGGTCTCGATCTGGCCGGCCAGGGTGTCGTCGGCGGTCCAGAACGGGATCACGAACGGCCCCATGGCCACCCGCGCCGCGCCGGTCAGGGTGGCGAAGTCCAGGGTCAGGGCAGGCTTCAGCTCAGCGGCCCGGGTCAGGGCGTCGGCCAGGATCAGCCGGCCCTCGGCGTCGGTGTTGCCGACCTCGACGGTCAGGCCCGCGCGGGTCTGCAGCACGTCGCCCGGCCGCATGGCGTCGCCAGCGATGGCGTTCTCGACGACCGGCAGGAGGATCACCAGACGCACGGGCAGGCGCGCTTCCATGACCATGCGCCCCAGCGCCAGGGCGTGGGCGGCGCCGCCCATGTCCTTCTTCATCAGGCGCATGCCCGACGAGGGCTTGATGTCGAGGCCGCCGGTGTCGAACACCACGCCCTTGCCCACCAGGGCCAGCACCGGGTGGGACGGATCGCCCCAGGCCACCTCGATCATGCGGGGACTGCGGGCGTCCACGGCGGCGCGGCCCACGGCGTGGACGGCCGGATAGTTTTCCTTCAGCAGGTCATCGCCGCGCACGACCGAAAGGGTCGCGCCGTACTTCTCGGCGATCTCGCCAGCGATCGTTTCGATCTGCAGCGGGCCCATGTCGTTGGCCGGGGTGTTGACCATGTCGCGGCACAGGGCGCAGGCGTGGGCCAGGGCGGTGACGAAGGCGACGTCGACACCCTTGGGGGCCACCAGACGCGGGATCGGCTCGCCGCGCTTCTTGTAGCGATCAAAGCGATAGGTCCCGAGCGCGAAGGCCAGGGCCGCCTGCTCGCCGTCCAGCCCCTTGGGCAGACGCGAGAGGACGTAATCGCCGGCCGGCAGCTTGCCCGCCAGACCCCGCAGCAGCGACAGATCGGCGCGGCCTGCGCCCACGCCCATCAGCACCTGCTCGATCGCCCCGCTGGCGCCAGGGATCGCAAGCACTTGGCCGGCCTTGCCCGCGAACTTGTTGGCGGCCGCATAAGTCCTTACCGGCGCGCGCTTTTTCGCCAGAAACGCCTCGACCTCGGACTCGACCACGGGATGCACCGGGATCGCCCGGCCGACAGCCTGGGCGAGGATCGGATGCGCGGCGTCGGTCATCGGCGAAACCCTTAAAAACTATGCTTAACGATTCCTTGAGGCCCGCGCGGGATGATGCGCGCACCTTCTGGAGACTTGTCTTCATGTGTCGCAAGCGCGCGCTCATCGCAACCGTTCTCGCCCCCATGGCCCTGGTCCTGGCGCCCCCGGTCTTCGCCGCCGATCCGCCCAAGGCCGACGCCGGCAAGACGGCCAAGGCCGCGCCGGCGCCGGTGAAGGCCTCGCCGCAACAGCGGGCCGAGGCGCGCCGTCTGGACCCGCTGGCCCAGGCCGCCTTCTGGGGCGCCGAGTTCGAGGTCGATCCGGGCGACGCCGAGGCCGGCGCGGGCCTGGCCAGGTCGCTGCGCGCCCTGGGCCGGGCCGATGAGGCCGTCATCGCCGCGACCAAGGGCCTGATCGCCCATCCCGATGACGCTGCGCTGCTGCTGGAACTGGCGCGCGCCCACATCGCCCGAGGCCAGGGCTTCTATGCGATCGAGCCCGCCCGCAAGGTCGCCGCGCTGTCGCCCAAGGACTGGCGTCCGCTGACCCTGCTGGGCGTCGCCTACGAGCAGGCCGAGCGGGACGAGGAAGCCGAAGCCGCGCACCGACAGGCGATCACGCTGGGCGCCAACGAAGCCACCCCGCTGGCCAACTATGCGATGCATCTGGCCGCCAAGGGCGACCTGGCTGGGGCTGAAGCCCAACTCCGTCGCGCCGTCGCCCTGCCGTCGGCGACCATCCAGGTGCGCCAGAATCTGGCCCTGGTGGTCGGGCTGCAGGGCCGTTTGCCGGAAGCCGAGAAGCTGGTCCGCGCCGACCTGCCGCCCGAGCAGGTCGCCAACAACCTGTCCTATCTACGCGCCGCCGTCGGCCAGGCCGGCCAGACGCGGAGCTGGGACGCCATGCGGGCCGGCGGCGGGCGTTAAGCGCCCCTACCCCGCCAAGGCCTGGCTGATCACCTGGGTGGCCTTGGTGAAGGTGGTCAGCAGCGGCGTCGCCATAACGTGCTTCAGCGTGAAGGCGAAGAACGCCGCAAGACCCAGCAGCAGCGCCATCTCAAGCGCCGCGCCGCCCTTTTCCTCCTCCGCGAACACGCGAACCGGAGGCCCCTTGCCCTGATAATCCATCGCACCTGTCCCAAACCGACACTGAACGGTTGAGACAGCGCAAGACCGGCGCCAGGGACGCTACTTGAAGGCGTCCTGAACCTTCATGATCGCCGGGCCCAGGATCATGACGAACAGCACCGGCAGGAAGAACAGGATCATCGGCACGGTCAGCTGGGCCGGCAGGGCCGCGGCCTTCTTTTCGGCCGCCGACAGGCGCAGCTCGCGGTTTTCCTTGGCCATGACCCGCAAGGCGGTGCCCAGCGGGGTGCCGTAGCGCTCGGCCTGGATCATCGCGGTGGCCACCGACTTGATGCCGGGGTGGTTGGTGCGGCGGGCGAGGTTCTCATAGGCCACGCGGCGCTCGGGCAGGTAGGACAGCTCGGCCGTGAGCAGGCTGAGCTCCTCGGCCAGCTCCATCGACGACGAGCCGACCTCGGCCCCGACCTTCTGGATGGCGGCTTCGATCGACATGCCGCTTTCGACGCAGATCAGCAGTAGGTCCAGCGCGTCGGGAAAGGCCGCCACGATCGACTCGCGACGCTTCTGGGCGACATTGGTGATGTAAACGTTGGGCGCGTAGTAGCCGAAGGCCAGGAACGCCACGCAGGCGCACATCTTCTGGATCGGCAGCAGACCAAAGTCGTTGATCAGATACAGATAGAAGGCCGCGCCCGCCGCGAAGGCGAACGGCATGGCGAAGCGGAAGAAGTAGAAGGTGCTGACGGGCTTGGGACCGCGAAAGCCGGCCTGGGCCAGCTTTTCCACCACCTTGGGATCCTCCAGCAGGCGCGACAGCTGCAGGCGGTCGACCACGTTCTTGTAGAGGCCCTCGTCCTGGTGGCGCAGGCTGCCACCGGCCGTCCCGCCGGTGCGTGTGGCGATCGACTGGCGGGAGCGCCGACGCAGCTCCTCGCGGCGATTGGCCACCGACTTGAGCCGGCCTTCCAGGTTGTTGTCGCGCATCACCGGCGAGGCCAGGGTGATGATGGTGGCGAACACGACCACGGCGATGAAGGCCGTCAGGATGTTCGAGGGGTTGGTCAGAGTTTCGACAAGCGACATCCGGCCCTCCCCCTCAGAACTTGAAGTTGATCATGTTGCGCATCACGAAGATGCCGATGCTCATCCAGACGGCGCTGGCCAGCAGCATCAGGTGGCCGCGCGGGTCGGTGAACATCGGGGCCATGTAGGCCGGCGAGGTGACGCTGATCAGGGTGACGACGCCCGGCGGCAGGCAGCCGATGATGAAGGCCGAGGCCACGGCTTCGGCCGACAGCGCCTTGATCTTCTCCTTCATCAGCTTGCGCGCGCGCAGCACGGTGGAGAGGTTGCTCAAGGCCTCGGCCAGGTTGCCGCCCGTCTTCTGCTGGATGGCCAGCACGATCGAAAAGAAGCGCAGCTCGTTGGTGGGCATGCGCTCGTACATCTTCTCCAGGGCCGCATCCATCGGCACGCCCATGGCGATGTTCTCGGTCAGGGTGCGGAACTCGCCAGCCAGGGGCTCAGGGCATTCCTTGCCGATGATCTTCAGGCAGTCGTGGACCGGCAGGCCCGACTTGATGCCGCGCACGATGATGTCGACGGCGTCGGCGAAGGCCTCGGTGAACTTCTGGGTGCGGCCCTTGATGAGGAACCCGAGCACCCAGCGCGGCAGCCCGGCGCCGGCGGCGAAGCCCGCGCCCAGCGCCACCAGCGGCGACTGGCCCAGCAGCAGGATGATCATGGCCACGAACAGGCCCAGGACCCCGCTGACGATCCAGAACATCCTGACATTGTCGCCCAGACCCGCCGCCTGCAGGCGGGCGCCGATGCTGAGCGAGGCCTTCTTCTGCTTGCGCTCCTGGTCTTTCAGCGCCTTGAGAATGGCCTGACGGCGGGCGTCGGGCGTGTTGGCGGCGGCCTTGGCCCGGACATTGGCCTGGCGCTCGCCGCCCTTGGCGATGATCTGGGCGCGCTTGGCCGCCTTGGCCGAGGCGCTGTCGCCGCCCGCGAACGCAAAGCCCAGGCCCGCGATGGTGATGAAGCCCAGAATGCCGGCCAGGACGAACAGCATCGCCTACTCCGCCGCGTCCAGCGCTTCGGCGAGCTCGCGCTCCAGGCCGTAGTAGCGGGCGCGGTCCCAGAAGCGCGGACGGGCGATACCGGTCGAGCGGTGCTTGCCCACGACCTTGCCGTTCTCGTCCTCGCCGGTAATCTCGTAGACGAACAGGTCCTGGGTGACGATCACGTCGCCTTCCAGGCCCACGACCTCGGTGATGTGGGTGATGCGGCGGCTGCCGTCGCGCAGGCGGGCGGCCTGGATGATCACGTCGACCGAGCCGACGATCATCTCCTTGATGGTCTTGGAGGGCAGGCCATAGCCGCCCATGGTGATCATGCTCTCGATCCGGCTGATCGCCTCGCGCGGGCTGTTGGCGTGCAGCGTGCCCATCGAGCCGTCGTGGCCTGTGTTCATAGCCTGCAGGAGGTCGAACGCCTCTGGCCCGCGGACTTCGCCGACGATGATGCGTTCGGGACGCATCCGCAGACAGTTCTTGACCAGATCGCGCATGGTCACCGCGCCGCTGCCCTCGAGATTGGGCGGACGGGTTTCCAGACGCACCACGTGCGGCTGTTGCAGCTGCAGTTCGGCCGCGTCTTCGCAGGTCACGACCCGCTCGGTGGGGTCGATGAACGCGGTCATGGTGTTGAGCAGCGTCGTCTTGCCCGAGCCGGTGCCGCCCGAGATGACGATGTTGCAGCGGCAGGCGCCGATGACCCCGAGAACCCGCGCCCCTTCCGGGCTGATGGAGTTGAACTCCACCAGGTTCTTCATGGTCAGCTTGTCTTTCTTGAACTTCCGGATGGTCAGGGTGGGACCATCCAGCGCCAAGGGGGGCGCGATCACGTTGACGCGGCTGCCGTCGGGAAGGCGGGCGTCGCAGATCGGCGAGCTTTCGTCGACCCGGCGGCCGACCTGGCTGACGATCCGCTGGCAGATATTCATCAGCTGCAGGTTGTCGCGGAAGCGGACATTGGTCAGCTGGACCTTGCCGCCCACTTCGATGAACACCCGGTGCGCGCCGTTGACCATGATGTCGGCGATGTCGTCGCGGCTGAGCAGCGGCTCCAGCGGGCCATAGCCGAGGACGTCGTTGATGATGTCCTGGACCAGGTGCTCCTGTTCGGCCACCGACATCGAGACGTTCTTGATCGCCACCAGCTCGGCGACGATGTCGCGGATCTCCTCGCCCGCCTGCTTCACATCGAGCTGGGCCAGCTGGCTAAGGTCGATCGTGTTCAGCAGCGCGTTGAAGATCGTGGTCTTGGTGGCGTGGTAGTAGTCGCTTTGCTCACGAACGATATGAGCGGTCTGCGGCTGGCCCTGGGCGGCGCGCAGCTGTTCCAGCCCGGCCGTGGCCTTGGGCGCGGGGCCGCTGACCTTCGGCGCAGGGGCCTTGGGTTCCGGCGCGGCGACCGGCTCGACACGTTGCGGCCGCGTGGCGATGGCCGCCCCGCCCGCCGGAGCGGGGGGCGGCGCCTTGGAATCGCCGGAGGCTGACGGGTCGCGCTTACCGAACATCTACTTCTTCTTGAATAGGCCCGAGAACAGCGAGGTCTTCTGCGCCGGCGGCGGCTCACGCCGGCTGATCAGGCGCGCCAGGTGCTCCAGACCCTCGGCGGCCTTGGACTTGGGCGCCACCTCGGCCAGCATCTGACCGTTATTGGCGGCCTGGCCGTAGGGCTTGGGATCGAACGGCAGCACCAGCGACGGCTGCACGCCCAGCGCCTCGCCGAAATCCTTGACCGGGATCTCCGGACGACCGGGCACGCCCACCTGGTTGAGGACGAGGCGTGGCGGCGCATCGTTGGGCCGCGAGCCCTTGACCAGGTCGATGATGTTCTTGGCGTTGCGCAAGCTGGCCAGATCGGGCGTGGCCACCACGACCAGCTCATCCGAACCGATCAGCACCCGTCGGCTCCAGGCGTTCCAGACGTGCGGCAGGTCCAGGACCACGAAGGGAGCCGCGCCACGGATCTTCTGGGTGACTTCCTCGAAGGCGTCGGCGCCGAACTCGTAGTCGTCGTCCAGCGAGGCGGGCGCGGCGAACAGCGACAGACGGTCGGCGCAGCGCACCATCATCCGGTCCATCAGCACCGGGTCCAGACGGTCGGGCTGACTGAGCGCGTCGAGCACGCCCTGCAGCGGATCCTGGTTGAAGTCGAGGCCAGCGGTGCCGAAGGCCAGATCCAGATCGACCAGCACGGTCGCCGTCTGCATCTTCTCGGCCATGGCCCAGGCGAAGTTGTGCGCCAGGGTCGAGGCCCCTACCCCGCCCTTGGCGCCCACGAAGGCGATCTGGCGACCGGTGAACGGCGCGGCCGGATCGGCGTACAGCGCCCCGACGGCGCGGATCACCTGCAGCGGACCCAGCGGCTGGGTCAGGTACTCGCTGACGCCCCGGCGCATCAGTTCGCGATAGAGGGCGATGTCGTTGGTCTGGCCGACGACGACGACCTTGGTGCCCGGGTCGCAGACCTGGGCCAGGCTGTCGAGCAGGTGCAGCAGGCGCTGGGCGCCATCCAGGGTCTCGACCATGACCAGCGAGGGGGTCGGCTGGTTCTGGTAGTAGTCGACGGCCGCCTCCAGACCGCCGTCGCGCACGATCGTGGCGGCCCGCGACATCCGACGATCGGCGGCCGCCTTCTCGATCAGGGCCGCGGTTTCGGGCCGGGCGCAGAAGGCGTGGATGGTGATGCGCGGGATCACCGCGTCACCCAGGCCGCTGTCGGCGATCGGCTCATTGTAGGTCGGCGCGGGTCCGGACGATGTGCTGGAGGGCACGTCCAGATCGCGATCGTCATCGTCGCTGGCGCTCGTCACCGGCGCAGCGGGCTGGACGGGGCGCGCCTGCGGCGTGGGCCGCGTGGTCAGCGGAGCGGCTTGCGACGATCGGGTCGGCGGGGCGGCGTCCTCGCGCGGTCGGGCCGGCGGGAAGTCGGCGAACGGGTCCTCGAACCCGCCGGCCGGCGTCAGCGACGGGGCCGACGAGCGCCAGGGATCGCTCGCGCCGGTGGTGAACTCGTCGGCGGCGTCGAAGCCCAGATCGAACGGATCGTTTTCGGTCGGCCGCATTACTGGATCGCCTTCGAGACGGCGCCGCTGGCCTGCTCGTCCTTGGCCGAGCTGGTCACCTCGCCCCGGCGGTACTTGCCCAGGACGGTGTCGCGGCGGCCCGCATCAGCCGGGGTCATGTCGCGCGGCCGGATCAGGTCCTCGGGATTGGCGACTTGGGCGGCGATGTTGGCGGCCATGGCGCAGCCGAAGTTCTCGTGCACCGTGTTGTCGCGCGTCGCCGCGAGGTTCTCCCAGCGCTGACCGCACTTGATCGGTTGGGCTTCATAGCGAACAAAACCGACGCGGATCGCGCCCTCTTCCGCAGCGGCCGGATCAACGCCGACGATCCGCACGCGCGAGCCGGCGCCCAGGGCGGCCAGGCGGTCGCGGATCTGGATGGCCATGGCGCCGGCGGTGTGCGGCGCGGTGACGACCAGTTCGCGAGCCTCGGCCTCCAGCCAGCGGGAGACCAGCGCTTCCAGAGCCGCCGACTGGTTGGCCGACAGGCCCGAGGCGTGCGGCTTCAGCAGGATGTCGTCCGGCGCGGCGTCGACCTTGATACGGTCCATCCACTGCTGGGTTTCGGTGGCGGCCAGCTTGCTGGGGCCCTGGTCGGGCGGCGTCGAGGCGCAGGCGGCCAAGCCGAGCAGGGCGGCGCCGAAGAGGACGGACTTGACGGGAAGGCGAAGCGTCATGGCGGCGTCCTACTCGATCACATAGCCAACGGGGCCCTGGTAGGCGCGCCCCGCATTGGCGCCGGCCGGCGCCTTGACCACCTTGTTCAACCGTCCCAGCAGCACCGTGCTCATGTCGCCAGCGAAGCGCAGCCCGTCGGCCGGCGTCTGCAGGTTCTGAGGCTTGGTGGGGTCGATGATGTAGGGGGTGATGATGACAACCAGTTCGGTCTGGTTGTTCAGGAAGTCACGCGACCGGAACAGCGAGCCCAGGATCGGCATGCTGGTCATGCCCGGCAGCGAGTCGATCGTCTCCTTGGTGGTCTGCTGCAGCAGGCCCGCCAGCATCAGCGACCCGCCCGAGGGCAGCTCGACCGTGCTTTCGACGCGCCGCACCGACAGGCCTGGAACGGTCAGGGCGGTGTTGGTGCCCGCGCTCAGGGTGAAGGCCCCCAGGCTGGTCAGCTCCGACACCTCGGTCGACAGCTTCAGCGAGATACGCCCGCCCGACAGCACCACCGGCGTGTAGCCAAGCCCGACGCCATAGGGCTTGAACTCGATCGTCACCTTGCCGCTCTGGTCGCTGCCCGTCGGGACAGGGAACTCGCCGCCGACCAGGAAGTGACCGGCCTCGCCCGAGACCGCCGCCAGGTTCGGCTCGGCCAGGGTGCGCACCAGACCCACGCGCTCGAACGCCTGGATCATGCCCTTGGCCGAGTTCAGGCCCGCGCTGCCGGCGGTGTTCTGGATCGTGGCGATGTCGCTCTCGCGATCCACCGCCGGAAGGTCGTAGGCGTCGGTGATGGGGTTGTACCGCATCACCTGCGGCTGCTTTGTGGTGTCGGCCTTGTAGCCGCCCGTCACGCCGCCCAGCAGGCTGCCGTTGACGCCGTAGCTGGGCGCCATGCCGAAGGTGTACTGGGTCTCGCCCAGCTGGCCGATGACGGCGTTCAGGTCGACGCCCAGCTGCTTGATGACGTTGCGCTGCACCTCGACGATGCGGACCTGCAGCATCACCTGGTCCTTGCCCGCGACGCTGATCATGTTCAGCACCTTGTCCGCCGACCCCACGAACTGGGCGGCGATCCGGCCGGCGCCCTCGGCTTCCGCAGCGCTGCGGACCACGCCGCTGAGCACCACGCTGTCGCGGATCGGCGAGACGGTGATCTTGGCCTCGGGCATGATCTTGCCCAGCGTGGCGGCCAGCTGGTCGACCGGCTGGCTGACCCGGATGCTCAGCGACAGGATCCGGCGGCCGGCCGCGTCGAAGAAGGCCGCGTCGGTCGTGCCTTCGGCCAGGCCGACGATGTAGATGCGGCGCTTGTCGCGCAGCACGGCGTCGGCGATCTGCGGATTGGTGACCAGCAGGTCTCGGACCTCGCTGGGCAGCTCGACGATGGCCGACTTGCCCTTGGCCAGCTCCAGGGTGGCGGCGGTCTGGTCGGCGGTCATGACGATGCGCGCAACCTGATCCTCGGCGCGCATCATCACCGGCGCGGGCGGCGCGACGGGCGCGCGGGTGACACGCGCGGGCGGCCGATAGGTGTGCGATCCGCCGATGGGGCCATCGGCGAAGACCGGCGCGGCCGGCGCCAGGGCCAGCAGGCCGGCGGCGGAGACCGTCAAGAAACGACGCGAAGCGGACATGGGAGCTTTCACGAGAGAAGCGATCACCGGGCGGCTCATGGGCGCACCGCCACGCTGGTGGTCTGGCCGCCGCGATTGATGCGGACGGTCGAGTCGTCGCCGGCGACCGGTCGGGTCACGCCCGACGGACCGCCCATGTCGGTATAGGCGCGCAGGGCCAGGGTGATCGGGCCGCCGGCCTTGGCGCGGGCCAGGGTCTCGGCCTCGACGGGACCGACCTCGAGGGTGGCGGTGGCCGCCACGATCGACTTGGCGTCCTTCTCGGCGGCCGTGGCCTGGTCGAGGGCCAGGACGCGAATGTTCTGCAGCACGGTTTCGGCGATCATCACCTTGCCGCCTGCTTCGCCGGCGGCGGGCGCGTCGCGGGTCGACAGCACGTCGACACGGTCGCCGGGCAGAATGAAGCCGCCGACGGCGGTGTCGGACGTCACAGACACCGACATGGCGCGCTTGCCGGGGGTCAGGACCACGGAGAGGTAGCCGCCCTCGCCGCCCCGCACGATCTTGCGGGGGGTGATGGGCTCGCCGACCAGGATCGGGTCGCGGACGATCGCGCCCTCGACCACCTTGGCCGGATCGCCGCCGATCATCTGGTCGGCGGTGGCGGCGACGGCCGCCTTGGCCGCCTCGACCTTGCCGTCTGGCGAGGCGGGCGCGGCGCCATTGGTGATGAAGGCGGCGTTGATCGAATCACTGGGCCAGGCCTGCCAGCCCACATCGGTGGCGACCAGGCGCGTGCCGACGGGCAGGTCGCGCTTGGCGACCAGGACCTGGGTCATGGGCTTGCCCTGCGCAGCGGGCGCGCCCGGGCCCTCGACCAGTCCGGTCGGCTTGGCCGGCGCGCCGCCCAGGGCGCGCTGCAGCACCACGGCCAGGCCGATGGCGGACACCGCGGCGATCAGGACGATCAATAGGCGAACGGGGCTCATGAGCAGGCTGGAACTCTAGGGTGAGCCGCACGGCCGCCGGTCCGGCGAGCGCGCACGATTCGTCAGTCAGCCTTTCTGGCCACGCTCCATGGTGGCCGGCACATGGTTAACGCCCGCTAAAAGTTTTGCTTGGGGAGTCGATCGATCGCGCGACAGGCTGTCACGCCAGGAGTCAGCTTTGAGCGCGGCTCAACCCAGGATTCCCTGGGCCAGAGCCCCTTGCGGGAAGGCCGCCAAGGCGCCGACGGCGATGGCCACGCCATAGGGCAGGTCCCCGCCCGTCGTCCCCAATTTGCGCAGCCAGGCGGGTCCGCCCGCCACGGCCGGGGCCAGCCAGCCCGAGCGCAGCGCCAGGATGGCGAACGTCAAGGCTCCGCCTGCGAGGCCCGTATAGAGCATGAACGGCAAGGCCGCCGGCCAGCCCAGCCACAGGGCGCAGACGGCGAACAGCTTGCCGTCGCCGCCGCCGATCCAGCCGGCGGCGAACATTCCCATGCCCAGCACCAGCGCGCCGAGACCCACGGCCAGGCACAGGCCGATCTGCGCGAGCGGCGCACCGCTGACCATAGCGGCGGGAACAAAGGCGGCGATCAGGGCCAGCGAGATCCAGTTGGGGATCGTGTAGCTCGTCAGGTCCTTCAGCGCCCCGACAATGGCCAGGGCCGGAAAGACCAGTAGCAGCGGGATCTGGAGAGCCTGCATGGAGACGGTGGGCCTTGTTGCGTTCACCCCCATTCTGGGGTCGCACCCGTGAAGCAATGGTTTCCCGCAGGACGTAAAAAAGGCCGCGACGCCTGGCGTCGCGGCCCGTGTTTTCGAGGCGTGTCGAGCGCCGTTAGGTGCCCGCAGCGGTCGAGACCGCGGTGCCGGCCTTCGTGAAGGCGAGGTTCAACTTGTCGCCAAGCGTCGTAACGGCGGTCACGATCACCACGGCGATCAGGGCGACGATCAGCCCGTACTCGATGGCGGTGGCGCCGGACTCGTCTTGAATAAAGGCTTTCAGCAGGCGCGTCATGAACGCAGTCTCCGAGATGAAACAGACAGTCTGGAGCTTAAGATCCAGCCATGAAGTCTTGGTGTGGCTTGATGGTTAAATCGCGGGAAACCAACCGCGCAGAGCGGATCAGGCCTGGTCCGGAATAAAGAAAAGGGCCGAGGCAGGAG
This sequence comes from Caulobacter sp. BE264, assembly GCF_031457805.1. Taxonomy (NCBI): domain Bacteria; kingdom Pseudomonadati; phylum Pseudomonadota; class Alphaproteobacteria; order Caulobacterales; family Caulobacteraceae; genus Caulobacter; species Caulobacter sp. BE264. The sequence continues at coordinate 574,839 of NZ_JAVDXI010000002.1, forward strand.
CCTCGACCCTCTTCTTTTCGAGCGTGACGCGGGTGGCTTAGGTGCCAGCCGCCGTCGACACCGCGGTGCCGGCCTTCGTGAAGGCGAGGTTCAGCTTGGTGCCGAGGGTCGTGACGGCGGTCACGATGACAACGGCGATCAGGGCGACGATCAGGCCGTATTCGATGGCCGTGGCGCCCGATTCATCCTTCAGGAAGCGAGTGACGAACTTGGTCATGACTTGGTCTCCTAAACCAGAGCTAGTTGATTTGAGGCTCTCAAGCCGTTCGACTTGCTCACCCCCGAAAACACGATCAATTTCGCCGACTGCACTTAATGGCCAGTAAACAGCGAATAGTTTCCGGCGATTTTCTTTTGGTTTATTTGTATTTACCGTTATTTGTTCTTAACCATGCACGCCGCGAGCGCGGCCAAGCCCTTTTGATTCAAGGACTTTCTCAAGCGACGCTTGGCCGCACGTTCGGGAATTTTAGTCTTTTGTTGACCAATAAAAATGATCTTGGGGCTCGTTCGGATCCGGGATCGGAAACCCTCATGCGTCGTCTCGCCCTCGTCATCGCCGCCCTCGCGACCCTTTCGGGGACCTCTGCGTGGGCTCAGGCCCTGCCGGTCGAGAAGGTTTCGGCGACGACCGCCCCCTCCGCCGTGTCGGTCGACCTGCCGGTCTCCGCAGGCCAGGCGTCCTATGTGAGCCTCACGGGTCCCGTTCGCGACATCGTGGTCGGCGATCCCAGCATCGCCGATGTCAGCGTCGTCAACGATCGCACCCTGGTGGTGCTGGGCAAGCGCCCCGGCGTAACCAGCCTGCTGGCCTTCGGCGCCGGCGGCCGCGCCCTCGCTGATCGCCAGGTGGTGGTCTCCGAGAACGGCGGCGGCGGCGTCACCGTCTATCGCGGAGCCACGGCCAGCAACTACGCGTGCGCCTCCCAGTGCACGCGCCTGAGCCAGGGAACGCCGTAGGCCCTCACATACGCGCGCGTCCTAACCTGTAGTTAGGATCGTTCCGCTAGCTTGCCGGTGAAAGCAGGATTGCTCGCCGCATGGCCCCACGCTCTCTTCTCGCCCGCGCACGTCTCCGGCTGGCCCGCTCGGCCGGCCGCTTCGCGCGCGCCGACGAAGGCGCGACGGCCGTCGAGTTCGCCCTCGTGGCCATCCCCTTCCTGATGCTGCTGTTCGCGATCATCGAGCTGGGCCTGGTCTTCCTGGTCTCCATCACGCTCGAGAACGCCGTGATCGACGCGGGCCGCACCATCCGCACCGGACAGGTCCAGACCGCCGGCACGGGCGCGACGGCGTTCAAAACCGCTGTCTGCGACCGCATGAGCTGGCTGGGCTCCAAGTGTTCGACCGCGCTGCAGGTCGATGTGAGCACCTTCACCGACTACTCGACGGGCAAGACCACGGCTGTGAACACCACGGTGCCGACCACGATGAACTGGAACCCCGGCGCCTCGGGCTCCATCGTTCTGATCCGCGCCTACTACACCTGGCCCCTGATCACGCCGATGATGAACACCGGACTGCAGAGCTCGAACGGCAACCGGATCATCTACGCCGCTACCTCGTTCACCAACGAGCCGTACGAGCAATGAGCCGTCGCCGCCCCCTCTCTGGCTTCTGGCGCGACAAGCGCGGCGTCTCCGCCGTCGAGTTCGCCCTGATCGCGCCCGTGATGATCATCATGTACTGCGGCCTCGCCGAGGTGACCCAGGCGATGATGGCCCAGCGGCGGCTCTCGAACATCGCCTCGCAGATCGGCGACCTGGTGGCCCAGAGCAGCCAGACCGGCCCCACCAAGATGACCGATGTCTTCACGATTGGCTCGATCATCATGGCGCCCTTCCCCACCAGCGCGCTGAAGATGTGCGTCGCCAGCATCACCTCGGACGCGACCGGGAAGGACACCGTCGCCTGGTCGCGGGCCTCCGCCAGCGGCATGTCCACCTGCCCCGCCCAGGGCACGGTTCTGACAGTTCCTGTGGGCGTGCTGCCCGCCAGCCAGAGCGTGATCATGGCCCGCGCCAGCTACGCCTACGCCTCGCCGATCAAGCTGGTGATGCCCCGGGATATCACCTTCCAGCGGACCTTCTATCTGCGCCCCCGCAAGGTGGACACGGTGATCTGGTCGGCCTCGAGCTAGATTTCGAGGATCGCGTTCAGCCGCGCCGCCAGCGCATGCTCGGGCAGCAGGCGGTCACCGAGCCGCAACACCGGCCGTACGCCGATCAGGCTGTTGGTCAGGACCACGGCCTCGGCACGATCAAGAGCCTCGACCCCGACCGCCACCTCCTCCACAGGTTCGATCGCCAACAACCGCGCGCGGGTGATCCCCGCCAGGACGCCGCAGTCCAGGCGCGGGGTGAACAGCCGCCCGTCCGCCAGCCAGAAGAGGTTCGCCGCCGCAGCGCAGGCGATCTCGCCACGATTGTTCAGCATCACCGCCTCGTCGGCGCCGGCTGCCCGGGCCTCGGCCCGGGCCAGGACGTTGTCGAGATAGGACAGAGTCTTCAGGCGCGAGGCGGGCGAACCTTCGTTGCGACGCGTGTTCGCCACGACCAGGGTCGCGGGACCGATCACGGGGCTTGACGGCGCGGCGGTGGCGAAGAGGCGAACAACCGGCGCGTCCGGTCGATCCAGGCCCCGCCCGCCTGAGCCGGCGGTCAGGGTCAGGCGGATCGCGAACCGGTCTTGCGCCGGCGCGGCGGCCCGGGCCGCGCGTTCCGCCGCGTCACGATCGAACGGCAGACCCAAGACGGCGCAGCTGGTGGCCATACGATCAAGATGCGCGGACAGATGCGCGATCACCCCATCACGGGCCAGCATCGTCTCGAACAGCCCATCGCCCAGCAGCAGGCCACGGTCGTTCAGAGGGATAGCGTCCGGCGTGGTCATTGGGTCAGGGCCTTATGCAGGGCCGCGATCTTGGCCTCGGTTTCCAGGCGCTCGCCGAGCGGCTCGCTGTCGGCGACGATCCCCGCCCCCGCCCGCGCCTCCAGCCGCCAGCCTTCGCCGCCTTCGACGAGGCCGACGGTGCGGATCAGGACGCTGGAGTCGAACGCCCCGTCGACCCCGGCCCAGAACAGGCTGCCGCAATAGGGTCCGCGCGGCGGCTCAAGCTCGGCGATCACCTTCATGGCCTGCACCTTGGGCGCACCGGTGATCGAGCCCGGCGGGAAACTGGCCCGCAACAGGTCGGCGACGCCCTTGCCCGGCGCCAGCCGCGCCGTGACCGTCGAGACCAGGTGATGCACGTTGGCGAAGCTCTCGACCTTGAACAGCTCCGGCGCGCGGACGCTGCCCGCCGGCGACACCCGCGCCAGGTCGTTGCGCATCAAGTCCACGATCATCAGGTTCTCGGCCCGGTCCTTGTCGCTGGCCAGCAGCGCGGCGGCCAGGGCGCGGTCCTCGGCGGCGTCGCCGCCGCGCGGGCGCGTGCCCTTGATCGGCTGGGTCTGGATGGCGCCGGACGAGTCCAGCTTCAGGAACCGCTCCGGCGAGTTGGACACCAAGGCCCGGCCGGGCAGGCGCCAATAGGCCGAGAACGGCGCGGGGCTCTGCGCGCGCAGGCGCACAAACAGGTCGAACGGATCGACGCCGGCCGCCAGCCGCCCGGTCCAGGCGCGGGCGATGTTGGCCTGGAAGATCTCGCCGCTCAGGATTCGGTCGACCACCTGCGCCACGGCGGCCTCGTAGGCGCCGGCGTCGCTGGCGATCAGGTCCGAGCAAAGGGGACCGGCGGGAGTCGCGCGCTCGGGCGCGGGAGCCTCCAGCCAAGTCAAAGCCTCAGCGGCGCGCGCCTTGGCCTCCGCCTCGCTTTCACCCCGACCGACCGCCAGCACCTGACGGGCGTGATGGTCGAAGGCCAGCAGGGCCGGGTAGCGGGCGAGGGTCAGGTCGGGCCAATCGGTGCGCGCCAGCCCCAGGGCCTCGACCCGGTCGCCCAGCTCATAGGCCCCTAGGCCCACGACGCCGCCCTGGAACGGCGGACCTTCAGGATGGGTGGGCTGGCGGGAACCGACCAAGGCGGCCAAGGCGGCGAAGGGGTCGGCGCTGTCGGCGGCCGACAGGCTCAGCGTCGCGTCGGGCGCGCGCAGCAGATACGACCACCGCCCCGCCCCGCCGGTGACCAGCGCGCAGGCGAAAGGCTCGTCCCGGAAGGGCGCCAACGCCCAGACCGGCTCGCGCCAGGGAGCGGTGAGGAGAGCGACATGCCGCATGGGCAGGGTGATAGCGGGGTCGACGGGTCGAGGCCAGTGCGGGTCCCACCAACACGATCCTCACGCTTCCCGTCCGCCGCCCTTCACGGTGAACAAGCCCAGCAGCCCCAGCGCCAACAGACCCGCGATCGGGATGAAGCCCGCTACCTGGCTTTCGAAGACCTTGGTGGCCAGGGCCACCAGCAGCGAGCCGACCCACATGGTGGCCGTGCCCGACAGCGAGAACAGGCCAAAGAAGGCGGCCATCCGGTCGGGCGGCGCCAGGCGCACCAGCAGGGTGCGGCTCGAGGCGTACTGGGCGGTGACGAAGACGGCGATCAGCAGGCCAAGGCCCAGATAGATCACCTCGGGCAGGGTGCGGAACATCGGCCCATTCCACAGCACGCCCTGGCTGGCGTCCCAAGGCCAGAAATAGAGAATCTGCTCGCGGGTCATGCCCAGCATGGCCACCAGGATCAGGATACAGGCCCCGACCTCCAGCTGGATGGCGCGGCGCGGGCCCAGCACGCGGTCCAGCCAAGGCGCGAGCAGCCCGCCCAGCACGCCGAAGATCGACAGCGAGACGCCGTAGGCCAGCATCTCCAGCTCGCCCCACTTCATCAGGCCCGCCGCGAACAGGCCACCGAAGATCAGGAGCGCGGTCATGCCGTCGCAATAGAGCATCCGCGCGCCCAGGAACTTGGCGACGTCGGCGTGGCCTTTCAGATTGCCGAAGGTGTCGAGGATCAGCTTGAAACCTTCCTTCAGGGCGGCGACGAACGGCAGGCCAGTGCGCGGGGCGTCGCGCGTCCACAGGAAGAACGGGATGGCGCCGAGCAGCATGACCGCGCCGGCCAGCGGCCCAACGATGCGGCTGGGCTCGTGAGCGGTCTGGCTGAGGCCAAACAGCGGCGCGCTCGGCACGAACGACCACGACACCTGGCCAGGCAGCACGAAGGCCCACATGACGAAGATCAGCAGCGCCACCGACAGGCCGTTGGCGACCGCATAGCCCAGGCCCGACAGCACCGGCTCCTGGCCCTTCTCGGCGGCGCGCGACAGGAGCGAATTCTGCAGCACGTCGCCGCAGTTGTAGATGACGCCCAGGATGATCAGGAACAGGCCGATCAGCCCCACCGGCAAGCCGCCCGGCGTCGCCCACCACAGGGCCATCAGCAGCGGGACCATGATCGCCAGGCCCAGCGCCATCAGCGGCTTGCGCGGCCCGTAGCGCTCGATCGAGGCCCCCAGGATCGGGGCCAAGAGCGCGGTCAGCAGGCCATAGGTGGTGGAGATGTCGGCGACCGTCGCCTGGCCCTTGACCGGATCGCCGATCAGCACCCGCGAGAAGTACGGCGCGAACACATAGATGGTGACCAGGATCACATAGGGGTCGCGCGTGCCCTGGTGCAGGATCCAGCTCAGCGCCCCCTTGGACAGCTTGCCGGTCGGCGGTGGCGTGAGAACGTCTTCCCTGCCCTCCGCGCCGGCGACATCGCTCAGGCCCGGAGGCGTTCCCGCCAACTCGCTCATACCCTAACCCCCAAGAGCGGTCCTCTGGCGGGACCGTCAGGCGAGGTTGGCGGTTAAACGGGCGTTTGTCACCTTACCGATTGGGGTTTCCCGATTCAGGGAGGGCGACGCGCGGGACGGAAATCCTCGTCCTTCGACAAGCTCAGGATGAGGATTTTGTGCAAACCGGCGCCAACAGTCGCCCTCACCCTGAGCTTGTCGAAGGGCGAGGGCGGCCGCCCGGTCGTTTACAGCAGGATATGCGCCGCCACCGCCTCGCGCGTCGTCGCGTCCAGGCCCACGGCGTTTTCGAGATAACCGTCCAGCGAGCCGTACTGCTCGTTGATCGCCGCAAACGCAGCCGCCAGGTAGCGAGCCTCCACACCCATGGCCGCCCGCATGGCCGCCTCGGTCGGACGCTTGCCGGTCATCTCGAAGATGTTCTTCTGGAAGATGTGGCCGCGCCGCTCGAAACGGGTCGGATCGTTGGTCAGCAGGTAGTCGTCGATGACGTCGTCGTCGGACACGCCGGCGATGTGATGCGTCAGGGCCGCCAGGATGCCGGTGCGGTCCTTGCCCGCCGCGCAGTGGATCAGCACCGCGCCCTCCCCCTTGGCCACAGCCTGGAAATAGCGGCTGAAGAGGTCCAGGTGCCGTTCCTTGAACGGGGCGCGGCGGTAGTACTCGTCCATGTAGGCGTGGATCGACTCCAGGGAGAGATCCGACTCCTTGAGGAAGGTGTGCCAGGGATCCTCGCCGGTCATGCCCAGGTCGTTGTCGATCACGGTCGCCGAAAAGCCGTCCCAGCGCCGCGACGGCGCGCGCTCGCGCTCGTTGGGCCGGCGCAGGTCCACCAGGGCGGCGATGCCCAGCGAGGCCAGGTGCGCGAGGTCCTCGTCGGTGGCTTCGGCCTGGTGGGCGGCGCGAAACAGGACGCCCTTCTTCAACCGTCCTTCGCCTGCGGCGTAGTCGCCGAAGTCACGGAAATTCTCGACGCCTTGCAGGGGGATCAGTCTGGTCATGGCTGGGTGACTTAACGAACGGGGGCGTTCTAGGAAAGCGTCCCCTCCGTCACCACCACATCGCCTTGCGGTCCTCGGCCGTCGCCGGCTTGGCGCGCCACAGGAAGACGAAGTTGCGGTGCTCGGCCCAGGTCTGGCCCTCAAGCCCGCTCGCGCCCTGGCAGACGCTGGTGTGGTAGGGCCCCGCGCCGTCGGTGGTGCGGAAGCTGGCGCAGGTGCGGCCGCCGGCTGTCTTCCAGCGACCGGCCAGGATCTCGCTGTCATAGAAGCTGCCGGTCACCGTACCGTCGGCCTCGAGCTTCAGCGTCATGCCCTTGAAGTATGGCTCGGCAGGCGTGGCCGACAGGTCAACGACCCAGTCGCCGGCGAGCGGACCCGGCGGGGTCGCCGCTTGCAGCGAAAGGGCGAGCATCAGGGCCAGCATGTGCGTCTCCAACGGGGATCGATAACGCTGTTACGGGTCGGGCCTGACCTTGGATGCTCCCAGCCACCGGTAGCACTAGAAACCGCGTCATCCCGGGCGGCGCAGCCGACCCGGGACCCAGGGGGAGAAGAAACTCAGTGCGCGCCGCCCCTGTTTCCCGGCTCTACGCGCGAAGCGCTCCGGCCGGGATGACACCAGGAGAAAGACCCTATCGCCGCAGCAGCGGCTGGATGCGGTCCTGCAGCGGCTGGTCGATATAGCGGTGGAACAGCCACGCCCCGCCATAGGCCAGCGGGAAGCCGGCCAGCCACATCAGCCACTGCCAGCCGATGCCGATCGGCACGGTGTCGATCAGCTTGTGCACGGCGCTCCAGTAGATCACCCCGACGAAGATGTGGGTGATGAACAGGGCGAAGGACAGCTTGGCGCCCTCCTCGATCCACGTCTGCGGACGCTTGACCGGCAGGCGGCCGGCGCCCAGCACGATCATGGCGATGGCCAGCAGCGAGGGCGCGTCGAACAGCAGCGGGTCCGGCAGGGCGTAGCGGTCCAGCGGCTGGGTGATCACGAGTAAGGCCACCCCGCCCCACAGCAGGCCGTACGCCGCGCCTTCCGAGGGCCAGCGCATGTCGACCGTGCGCGCCAGGCAGACGCCCAGGATGAACAGCGGCAGGGCCCGCACCACCCCGAACTGGAACCGCAGGTCCGCCAGCCCCTGGTCGAACACGGTCTCGGCCAGCACCTCGAAGGCGGCCAGGATGACGAGGCCCAGCAGCGGCAACAGCCAGGCGTGGCGGATCTTGCTGACCGCGCGCCAGAAGCTGGGAAACAGGGCGTAGCAGACGATCAGCGCCGACAGGCTCCAGCTGGGCAGGTTCCAACCATCGCTGGGGAAGCCCCAGGCGTGGATCAGCAGGGCCTGCGGAACCAACTGGTCCCAGGCGAAGCGGCTGGGCTTGTGGGCGTCGGTGCCGACGGCGTTCAGCACGAGGACCAGCACCGCCAGCATGGCCAGCACCGCCAGATGCCCCGGCCACACCCGCGCGGCGCGGCGCACCCAGAACTGCGGCGTGCTGAGGCGCCCGCTCAGGGTCGAGGCGCCATAGGCCCGGCCCAGCACATAGCCCGACAAGATGAGAAAGAAGTCGGTGGCCAAAAAGCCGCGCGAGAACACCTGGGCGAAGCGCTCGATCCGCATCGGGCTCTCGGCGCCATAGTGGTAGACGACGATCAGCAGCGAGGCGAGGAAACGCAGGAAATCCAGAGCCCCGCCGCGAACGTTTTCCCGCACCGGCGCATGGCTGACCGACTGAGCCGTCGGCTCGGTTGGAACAGGGGTCCCGTCTGAGGGAATCTGGGGCGGCGCGGCGGTCACGGTCGCCGCATAGCAAAGCGCGTCCGGGGGCGGAAGCCGTCACCCGAACGTCATCTTGCGCCATGGCGTCGCGGCCACTATCTGTAACCTATACTGTTTCTGATAAGGCCGGATCGCCATGTCCCGCATGCCCGCCCTGTTCGTCGGCCACGGCTCGCCGATGAACGCCATCGAGGAGAACGCCTGGAGCCGCGACTGGGCGCGGCTGGGCGCCGAACTGCCGCGCCCCAAGGCCATCCTGATGGTCAGCGCCCATTGGGAGACGCGCGGCGCCTCGGCGGTCAGCGCCTCGGCGGCGCCCGAGACGATCCACGACTTCTTCGGCTTCCCGCAGGCCCTGTTTGACGTGCGCTATGGCGCGCCGGGCGACCCGGCCCTGGCCGCGCGGGTGGCGGACCTGCTGGCGCCCGACACCGTGGTCCAGCATCCGACGCGCGGGCTCGACCACGGCGCCTGGGGCGTGCTGGCCCCGATGTATCCGCAGGCGGACATTCCCGTCATCCAGCTGAGCCTGGATCGCGGCCAGAGCGACCGTTGGCACTATGAGGCCGGCCGGCGCCTGGCCCCGCTGCGTGACGAGGGCGTGCTGATCATGGGCAGCGGCGACATCGTCCACAACCTGCGCGCCGCCGACTTCCGCCGCCCCGAAGCGCCGCCCTGGGCCGACCGCTTCAACGAGACCGCCAAACGCCTGATCCTGGCCGGCGACCACGATCCCTTGATCGACTGGCGCGGCCTTGGCTCCGACGCCGAGGCGTCGATCAACAGCGCCGAACACTACCTGCCGCTGCTCTATGTGCTGGGCGCCCAGACGCCGGGCGAGCCGGTGAGCTTCTTCACCGACGATGTGTTCGCGGCGATCTCGATGACCGGGGTGCAGGTGGGGTGAAACCCCCTCTCCCATGGGGAGAGGGTTGGGGTGAGGGGGTGCGGCGTCTGACGGAGCGCCGGCACGCCGTCAAACCTCGTAACCCCTCACCCTCCCACCGCTTCGCGGCGGGCCCCTCCCTCTCCCTTTGGAAGAGGGAACTCACAGCACCCCCGCCGCCGCCTTCGCCGCCGCGATCCGCTCCTCCATCCCCTTGCCGTAGAGCGCGGTGATCCGTTCCAGCACCTGCGGCGGCGCGGTCTCTGGCCGCCCCGCGTTAAATGGCGGGGCCGGCGCATACTCGACGGCCAGCTGGATGCCCTGCGCCACCTCATCCCCGGCCAGTTCGGCGATCAGGGTCAGGGCGAAGTCGATGCCCGCCGTCACCCCGCCGCCGGTGATGTAGCGCCCGTCCCGCGCCACCCGCGAGGCGTCGGGGATCGCGCCGAACAGCGCCAGCTGGTCGCGCCAGGCCCAGTGGCAGGCCGCGCGCTTGCCCTTCAGCAGCCCCGCCGCCCCCAGCACCAGCGAACCGGTGCAGACCGAACAGACGTATTTCGCGCCATCCGCCAACCGGCGGATCTCCGCGATAAAGTCGGGATCGCCCATCGCCTGGGTCGTGCCAAACCCGCCCGGCACGATCAGCACGTCACAGGTCTCGATGTCCGACAGCTTGGGCAGGCGGGCGAAGACCAGGCCGTCGGCCTCGATCTCGCCGCCGGCGAGGCTGGCCACCGTGACCTTGGCGCCGGGCAGGCGGCACAGCACCTGGTGCGGGCCGGTGAAGTCCAGGTGCGTGACACCGGGAAAAAGGGCGATCACGATCTGCAGGGTCTGGCTCATGCGATGGTCTCCGTCACATTCTAGCGCGAAGATGACTCGACGAGGCGCTGGCGGAAATGACATAGTTCCCGCGATTTCAGCCAGAGCCCTCCGACATGCCCCGCGCGATCGGCTTCCTCGTCTATCCCGGCTTCCAGCTGCTGGACGCCACCGGCCCGATCGCGGCGTTCGAGATCGCCGGACGGCTGTCGCCGGGCGCCTACAGCCTGCACTTTCTGTCGCTGCGCGGCGGTTTGATCCCCAGCACCTCGGGCATGGTCGTGCAGACCAAGGCTCTGGCCGAGGCGCCGCCGCTCGACACCCTGCTCGTCGCGGGCGGCGACGCTGTGAAGGTTCCCGCCAGTTGCCCCCATACCCTGGCCTTCGTCCGCGAGGCCGGTCGGCAAGCCCGCCGCGTCGCCAGCGTCTGTTCGGGAACCTATGTCCTGGCGGAAGCTGGCCTCCTGGACGGCAAACGCGCCACCACCCACTGGAGCCGGACCAAGGACTTCCAGCGCCGCTACCCGAACATCAGGCTCGAGCCCGACCGCATCTGGATCCAGGACGGGTCGGTGTGGAGCTCGGCCGGCATCACCGCCGGCATCGACCTGTCCCTAGCCCTGATCGGCGCCGACGAAGGCGAGGCCGTGGCCCGCCGTACGGCCCAGCAGTTGGTCGTCTATCACCACCGTCCCGGCGGCCAGTCGCAGCACTCGGCCCTGATCGACCTGCGCCCCGGCCGCTTTGACGCCCTGCTGTCCTGGGCCCGCCAGAACCTGGCCGAGCCGCTGACCGTCGAGCAACTGGCCGACCGCGCCGCCATGAGTCCCCGCAACTTCGCCCGCCTGTTCGCCCAGGAGACCGGCGTCACCCCGGCCAAGGCCGTCGAACGCCTGCGCGTCGAGGCCGCCCGCGCCTTGCTGGACAGCCAGCCGCTGCAGGTCGAGGACGTGGCCCTGGAGACGGGCTTTGGCGATCCCGAGCGCATGCGCCGGGCGTTCATCCGCGCGTTCGGCCAACCGCCCCAGGCGTTGCGGCGGGCGCGGGCTATCTAGATCCCTCTCTCCATGAGAGGGGGATCAAATTTGGCGTCCCTAAAGCCCCGTCCGGTCCCTCGACCTCGGATCGTCCGCCACCTCGCCCGAGTGCAGCACCCCGTCGATGGCCCGGTCGCGCCAGGCGACGGTGCTGTCGTAGATCGCCGCGTCGGGGTCGATCACCGACAGCAGCACCCCTTCGGTCTCGGGCTCCAGCGCCCCGGTGATCACCCCGTCCGGGCGGACCACGAACGACGGCCAGCAGCTTTTCGGCGCCGCCGAGTTCGGACAGCTGATCCAGAGGTTGTTGTTCGAGGCGCTGGCGATCATGCCCGCCGGCATGGTGATCGCCGGCAGGGTGGTCCCGCCCGTCAGGTGATGGCGGCCGACGTCGGCCTGCATCGCCGCGAACCGCTCGACCGACAGCCCGCCCGCGTGGAAGCCGTGGAACATCAGCCGCACGCCCCGCCGGTGATAGGCGCGATAGAGCTCGGGATAGCGGTAGTCGTGGCAGATCAGCACGCCGCAGCGCAGGCCGTTGATCTCGAAGACCGCGAAATGGTCGCCCGGCGTGTAGTGGGCCAGATCCCCGGTCAGCCCCGCAACGTCGCCGGCGCAGAACCGCTTGTCGTAGCGGTCGACGAGGGCGCCCGAGGCGTCGATGACATAGGCGCAGTTGTGCGGCTTGCGCCCTTCGGACAGCGGATGGGCCGAGCCGAGGATCGTCCAGAGCCCAAGCTCGCCCGCCAACGCCATGACCCGGCGGGTCGCCGCCTCCAGACGCGCCCAGTCGAAGCCCTCGAAGCTCGCAAAATCGACGCCCGCATAGCCAGACAGGGCCGCTTCCGGAAAATGGACAGCATCCGCGCCGTCCGCCCGAGCCTGGCGCATCAGACGCTCTATCGCGGCCAGGTTGGCGTCGATGTCGGCGCTGACGGCGAACTGGGCGGTGGCGAGGGTCAGGCTCACCCGCCCCGCTCCGCCCGCAGGATCGCCACCTCCTCCTGCAGCTGCGCCAGGCGCTGGGCGTGCTCGCGGCACAGGATCATCAGCTCGTCGCTGCGCAAGGCGTCGACCCTGTCGATCACCCGCATGATTTCGAGCTCGGCCCGCAGGTTCACGGCATAGTCGTGCTCGGCGGTCAGGCGATCCTTCGCCGCCTGGCGGTTCTGGCTCATCATGATCACGGGCGCCTGGATCGCCGCCACGGTCGAGAGCAGCAGGTTCAGGAAGATGAACGGATAGGGGTCGAACGCCAGATGCATCGGCTTGAGAGCCACGTTCAGCCCGATCCACAGCAGCAGGGCCAGGGCGAACCCGCCGATGAAGCTCCAGGAGCCGCCGATGGCCGCGACCTTGTCGGCCAGGCGCGTCCAGAAGGTGCCCTCGTCGAACACCGCCCGCGGGTCCGACGGCTGCTCGGCCAGGATCAGGTCGATCACCCGCTTCTGGACGTCGTTGAGGTCCTCGTAGGACTTGCCCAGCAGATCCATGGAAAGCTGGTCGAGACGATCGTGCGACATGGACGGAGACTCTGAGAACAGGGAGCCCGCATCATCGGCGGCCGGACCCGAACGTGACAAGAGCGCGATTGACACGGCGGCCTCGGCAAGGCGACGCTTGATCCGTCGGGTGGGGCCGACGACGTCCAGGCTTTCAAAAGGAGAAGCGCCATGGCCCATAAGTTCGTGATCAAGAAGAACAAGGCCGGCGAGTTCGTCGCCTATTTCACCTACAACAGCGAAACCATCTTCTGGACCGAAGGCTACGCGTCCAAGGCCTCGGCCAAGAACGCCATCGAGTCGATCAAGAAGAATGGCCCGGACGCCGAGATCGACGACCAGACGGACTGATCGGCGCGCGACCAGAGGCTCCCCCGCGATGCGGGGGAGCTGTCGCGGAGCGACTGAGGGGGCCAGTGCGGCGACCTTCCAGCTCGCCCCCTCCGACCCTCTGGGCCACCTCCCCCGCATCGCGGGGGAGGAACTGCTCCACGACACTTGACCCCTCCGCCCGTTCGGCATCTGATCATTGATAACAATGATACGGGAGGGGTCCATGCCGGCGAACGGTCGCAAGAGCATCTTCATCACGGGCGCGGCCAGCGGCATCGGCCTGGCCTGCGCCAAACGCTTCGCCAAGGAAGGCTGGTTCGTCGGCCTGTCGGACATTGACAAGGCGGGGCTCAAGGCCGCCCTGCTGGCGATCGGCCCGGAGAACGGCTCGATCCATCCCCTCGACGTCCGCGACCGCGAGGGCTGGGAAAACGCCCTCGGCGAATTCGGCCGCGAGACCGGCGGCAAGGCCGACGCCCTCTTGAACAACGCCGGCGTCGCGCGCTTTGGCATGCTGAGCGAGATGTCGGACGCCGACTGCGACATCCAGATCGACATCAATATCAAGGGCGTGATCAACGGCGCCCGCGCGGGTCTGCCGCTGCTGAAGGCGGCCGGCGGACGGCTGATCAATGTGGCCTCGTGCGCGGGCCTTTATGGCTCGCCGAAGCTGGCGGTCTATTCGGCCACCAAGTTCGCGGTGCGGGGCCTGTCAGAGGCGTTGGACGTCGAATACGCCGCCTATGGCGTCAGCGTGGCCTGCGTCATGCCGTGGTTCGTCGAGACGCCGATCCTGAACGCGGCCTCGGACGGCTCCAACAAGTCGATGTCAGAGTCGCTGAAGGCCGGCGGCCTGGAGGTCTATCCTGTCGAGGACGCCGCCCAGGTGGTCTGGGAGGCCGCCCACGGCAAGGCCCTGCACTACCTGGTGGGCAAGCGGGCCAAGCAGATGCGCTTCGCCAGCAGCCACATGCCCGGCAGCGTCAGGAAGCAGCTCCGCTCGCGGCCCCTACTGTAGCCTTCAGGCCGTCCATCGCCGGCTTGTCGCTGACGGGCGCCTTGACCGGCGTCAGAGCCGGCGCCTTGGCGGCGGCCGGCGCGGAGGCCGGCTCGCTGACCGGGCCGATCGGACCACCAACGCCCGGCGCGCCGTTCGGCGTCTCCAGACGCGCGAGGCTCGTATAGGCCACCGGGCCATGACCGTCGGCGGTCAGGCTGGCGATCTCGGACGGCGCGATGTCGTCGACGGTCGGCGACTGGGTGGAAACACCGCTGCGGCGACCGAAGCGATAGAAGATGTGCATGCCCACCTGGGTCACGCGCTGCAGGCGCGGCCCCCAGCCCGGCGACACATGCACGGTGTGGAAGTGGGTGGCCGAACCGACCGGGCTCTCGATCGTGCCCGCCACGACGCGCGTGGCGACCTTGCGGGCCCGGCTCCAGGCGCCGATGTCGCGGGCGCGGCGCATCGAGCCGTCGCAGGCGAAGCTGAACTGGCAGCCCGTGCGGTTATAGGCGCCCTGGAACACGACGCCGCAGATCGACTTCGGGAAGGCCGGGTGACGCACGCGGTTGAGCACCACCTGGGCCACGGCCGCCTGGCCGCTGGGGGTCTCGCCACGGGCTTCGTAATAGACGGCCTGCGCCAGGCATTCGAGCTCGCGTGAGCTCTGCAGGGCGTTGCCCAGCTGGAACGGACCCGCGCCGCCGCCGTTGAACATCGTGCCGAAGCTGGCGCGCAGCATCAGCGGGCCGGTGCGGCCGCTCTGGCCGGGCAGCAGGGCCGATCCAGCGCCTTCCAGGCGAGCGGCCAGCATCGCCGACTGACGATCACGCTGATCGACGGCGGCGAAGAGATAGGGATCGTGACGCTTGGCCACGGCGAGCGCGCCGGGGTCCATACGCGTAGAAGCGCTGAGCATCGCCGCCTCGGAGAAGTCCCCCGAAGCGCCTTCCGCCAATCGGGCGACGCGGGCGTGGGTGGAGGCCGATTGAGCCAGGCCACCCAGAAGGTAAACGCCGCCCAGGGCGAGACCCGTGATGGATCCCACCAATACGGCGCCGACCAGCCCGCGCGCGTCCGCGCGCGTCTGCGACTTGATATACAAAACTCGTGTCCTGCGCGGCGAGAGCCTCCGGCTCCCCGACAAAAGCGCCCCGGAAACCCCGCGAAAATCACTGGCGGAGACTCTTCCGAAGCGGAGGACTGGCCGTATCACGCTGTGGCCAAGGTCCTACTTGTAGCGGCTTATGACGTATCCGTGACCGACTCGCAAGCACTGGAGGGTCCACGACATCGCATCTGCGCGCAACCGTCGCACAGTCCAATCGTTAACGCCTTGAATCCTCGCGAAAAGCTGGACAAGTCCGATCGGCGTTTTTTTGTCGTCGCGAAAGCCTTGCACCGCTTGTGTTCAGCCGAACCTGCCGGATTCTCAGGCGGGACTTATCGTTACTCGACGCGGACACAAGGTTAACGAGACAGGCCCGCGCGGGGACTCTGGCGAGCCCCCGCGGGTCCCTGGTCAGCGCCCCCGGATCAGGCGCCAAGCATGGACAACGACCTTGCTCAGATTGATGGCGGCGGTGGCCCATAGGATCACCTGGAAGGTGAGGTCCAAACTGCGCTGAAGGTTCTCCAGCCCCGCTTCATTGGCGGCGGGCGCCAGAACCGTGACGAGAGGCTGAGCAGGCCACAGCGCCCAGACCAGAGCCAAGCCGCCCAACGCACCGACAATCTCCGCGAGGTTGCGAGCCGCCGTCCAGCCAGGCTTGGCGACCAGAAACAGCGACGAAACCACCTGCACGACCGCCAGGACCAGAATCGGCATGTGAAGTTGCTGGAAAACCGGCGAGATCTGCAGGAACGCCTCGCCGCCGCGCGTCGTGATGACATTGCTCACGGGGAACGCCACAACACCTGTCCACCAGCCGATGAACAGCAATGTCGCCACCAGCTCGAACAGGCCATCGAAGCGGCTCTTGAAGAACCACTCCTTGGACTTGGGGACCCGCGGCAGATCGCTGACCTTCCAGTTGCGGAAGCCCTCGGTCCCGATCCAGCCGCGCTCGACGGCGGCGCCGATCAGGGTCGCCGCGCCGATCAGGGTCAGGGCCGTGGGGATGAAGTCCGTGACCGTTCGCATCACCAGACGCGCGTCGCCGTGCGCCGTCAGCAGGGCCACGCCCGCCGGGATCACCGCCGCCAGGGCCGCCACCGCCAAGAGGACCTTCACGCCGAACAGCCAGAACGGATAGATCTCCGGCCCGATCAGGGCGGTGCGCGAGCCATATCGGCCGGCCACGGCGATCGGATGACCGATCTCGCGCAGCAGGGCTTCGGTCTCGCGCTTGTCCAGCGGACGGCCCAGCGCCGCCTCGCGCTCCTCGATGCGGTTGACGATCAGGTCGCGCAGCTCAGCGACGATGTCCTGGCGCGAGGCCTTGGGCAGCAGGGCGGCGACAGCGCCGAGGTAACGATCGATCAGATCGCTCATGTCATGGGGTCCTTTGGTGAGAGTGGCCGCTGTCACAACAGAGGCTCCAGGGCGGCGTTGATCGCGCGCCATTCGTCGGCCAGGCGGACCAGCACAGCCCTCCCCTCGCTCGACAGCTGATAGAAACGCTTCTTGCGCTTGTCTTCCTCGCGCCACTCGCTGGCCAGCAGCCCTTGGGCCTCCAGCCGCCGCAGCATCGGATAGAGCGCGCCTTCGTCGATCTCCACGCCCACGGTCGAGAGGGCCTGACGCAGGCTGTAGCCGTAGCGCTCCTCCCGCAGCTGGGCGAGCACGGCGAGGATCAGGGTCCCTCGCCGCAGCTCCTGGCGGAGCGATTCAAAGATGTCCGTATCGGTCGGCATTCGGTGTGCGCCACATAGTGTGCATCACATGGTGTGTGACGCACACTGTATGTCACACAGTAATTGAGCGAGTCAACGCCGAACGAACCGCGGTCACCGAACCGTGCCGGTAGGTGTTCTTACTCGCTGCCCGATCGCCAGGATTGCCGTAGGCTGGGCGCGAACAGGAGCTTCGTCCATGCCGCGCAAGACCGCCAAACTCGCCGCCGCCCCCCTTCTCGCGGGGGGCCTCCTGATCGCGGCGAGCACCGCAAACGCCCAGGCCTCGGCGGTCAACGGTCAGAAGCTGGCCCAGCGCCACTGCGGCGCCTGCCACGCCGTGAGCGACCTGAAGAGCCCCCTCCCCGGCGCCCCGGCGTTCGCCAAGCTCTATCTGCGCTATCCGCCGGGCCGCCTGGACCAGGTGCTGTCGGAAGGCATGCTGTCGCCCGCATCCCCGCCGGAAGAGGGCTCGCCCCAGACTCACCCGCGCATGCCGCAGGTCAAGTTCGACGACGACCAGCGCGCCGACCTCAAGGCCTATCTGCTCAGCCTGGACCCGCGCTGACCCGGCTCAGGCCGCCACCGTCAGCGCCGTGTTGATGCCGGCGTAGAGGGTGGCCGGCGTCACCGGCTTGGTGATGAACCCATCAGCGCCGGCGGCGAAGGCGGCCTCGCGGTGTTCGCGCGAGGCGTTGGCCGTCATCATCACAATCGGGGTGGGCCCGCCCCCCTCGCCTGCGCCCGCTTCCAGGCGGCGAATCTCGCGCGTCGCCGTCAGGCCGTCCATCACCGGCATCTGCATGTCCATCAGGATCAGGTCGAAACCCTGGGCGGCCAGGAGGGTCAGCGCTTCCGCGCCGTTCTCGGCCATCACCAGCTCCGCGCCGGTCGGCTCCAGCAAGAGCTCGACCACCCGGCGGTTGTTGGGATTGTCCTCGACGAGCAGGATCTTCATGGCGGCGGCGAGATCCGCCTCGCCCTCGCTCGACGGCGAAACCTCCGGCTCGGCGGCGGCCACCGGTAGTCGGACCCGGAACACGCTGCCCCGTTCTGCCCCGGCGACCGCCTCGATGTCGCCGCCCATCATCCGGGCCAGCGCGCGACAGATCGTCAGGCCAAGGCCTGTGCCGCCGAACCGGCGCGTCACCGAAGCGTCGCCCTGGATAAAGGGCTCGAACAGCACGCGCTCCATGTCCGGCGAGAGACCCACGCCCGTGTCGCGCACCTCGATGAGCAGCGTCTGTGCGGCCGCGTCTGAACCCTCGACCTCTACGCTGACCCCGATGGCGCCCGCGTCGGTGAACTTGATGGCGTTGGCCAGCAGATTCCAGAGGATCTGACGGATCTTCTGGGCGTCCCCGCAATAGCGCGCGCCGGGCGGCGCTGAAACCGTAACGTCGAACCCGAGCCCCTTGTTGTCAGCCTTGATCTTGAAAAGGTCGGTCGACGAGCGCACCAGGTCCTCGATCCCGAAGGGGACGATCTCCAGCTCCATGCGCTCGGCCTCGATCTTGGCCAGGTCCAGCAGCGCGCTGAGGATCGACTCCAGGGTCGTCCCGGACTCGACGATGATCTCGACCATCTCCCGCTGGCGATCGTTCAGCTCGCTTTGCCGCAAGGCCGAGGCCAGGGCGATCACGCCATTTAGCGGCGTGCGGATCTCGTGGCTGACATTGGCGACGAACTGGGATTTGACTTGACTGGCGCGCTCGGCCAGCTCAAGCGCCTCACGCAGCTCGGTCTCTCTGGCGCGCAGCTCGGTGACATCGATGAACGACGTCACCGTCAGGGTCGGCGGCTCATCGACCTTGTCGAAGATCGGCAGCGAATTGACGCTGAGCCAGCGCAGCGTGTTGTCCGGAAGATGCACCCCCAGAACAAAGTTCAGGACCGGCTCGCCCGTGGCGAGGCATACCATCGAGGGCTGAGCCTCGACCGGCAGCGGCGCCCCCGAGGCGTCGACAATCCGCCAGTCATTGTCGATCGAGCTCTTGCCCAGCAACTGGTCGTGGGTCAGTCCCAGAAGCGTGGCGGCGGCGGGGTTATGCCGCAGGATCGTGCTGGTCCGGTCCTGGAGCACGACCCCTTCGCGCATGGCTGCGAAGATCGTCCGGAACTGCACGCCCTCGGCCGCCAGGTCCAGCAGTTGCTGCGCCTGGACGTCCGCGAGTTCGCAGCGCGCGCGCATCTCGATCAGGCGCGCGGTGATCCGCGCCAGACGTTCGAGAGCCTGTACCTCCTTCGCCGTCCAGTCGCGCGGTCGTTGATCGATCACCCCGACCGCGCCGATAGCGACGCCCTGCTCGGTGATGATCGGCGCGCCCGCATAGCTGCGGACCTGCTCCGGACCGGTCACGAACCGATTGTGCTTGAAGCGCGCGTCCAGCGTCACATCCGGCACGAGCAGCGTGCTGGCCTGCGCCACAGCGTGGGCGCAGAACGAGACATCCCGCTCGGTCTCGCAGACCTCGATCCCGAGTCGGGCCTTGAACCACTGGCGATGGTCATCAATCAGCGACACGACGACGATCGGCGCCTGGCAGGCCTCCTGCGCCGCATAGACGATGTCGTCGAACTCCGGCTCAGGCGGCGTGTCCAGGATGCCCAGATCCAGAAGCGCCCGAACCCGCGCGATCTCCCGAGCCGTTGCAGACATGTCCATCGCTGCGATCGCACCCCAAACTTCGCGTCGGTAGCCTTAGTACTTGATTTGGGGTTCGCGGCCCCCTTCGCGCGGGGTCGCGGAGATGTCGCTTTTTGACGCAGGCGCCTATGCGCCCGCGCGCACCGCCTTGAGCTTATGCCCCACCGCCACGATGGCCTCCAGCGCCGGGACGAGGCCCTCGCCCAGCGGCGTGAGCGCATACTCCACCGACGGCGGCGAGGTCGGCTGGATGGTCCGCGACAGCACGCCCTTGGCCTCCAGTTCCTTCAGGCGCTGGGACAGCACCTTGGCCGACACCGGCGGAATGTCGGCCCGCAGCTCGCTGAACCGCCTTGGGCCGGCGCGCAGATGCCAGATCACATTCGGCGCCCAGGCCCCGGCGATCACGGCCATGCATTCCGTGAGGGCGCAGGGCTCGGGCGGCGGCGTGCTGCGGTTCTTGCGGACTTTCAGGACCATGCAGGACTTTCGGTTACCGCCGGGAAACGTCAAAACGCGGTAACCCTTGGAAACCAGGTTGGCAAGGGTGACCTGTGTCCATAGGTGCGCGGCGGCACTCAAACTGGAGACGTCGCCATGCAACTCTACTTCAAGCCCGGCGCCTGTTCGCTGGCCGCCCGTATCACCCTGATCGAGCTGGGGCTGCCGTTCGCGGCCGTTCCCGTCGACACGGCCAAGGGAACCACCGCCACCGGCGCGGACTACAAGCAGATCAATCCCAAGGGCCATGTCCCGGCGCTGGAGATCAGCCCGGGCGTCGTGATCACCGAGAACCCGGCCATCCTGCAGTACCTGGCCGACCTCGCGCCGGAGCGGGCCTTGGCGCCGCCGGCGGGCGGCCTGCAGCGCGTCCGGCTGCAGGAGTGGTTGGCCTTTACATCTTCGGAGCTGCACAAGGCCTTCGCGCCCTGGTTCTCGGGACGGGCGATGAGCGCTGACGAGAAGGCCCAGGCCCAGGCCCATCTGGGTCGACGCCTCGACGACGTCGAGCGCCAGCTGGCCGACGGCCGGCGCTATCTGCTGGGCGAAGGCTTCACCGTCGCCGACGCCTATCTCTTCGTGGTCCTGAACTGGACGCGCTTCATCGGCGTCTCCCTGGCGGGCTGGCCCTATACGGCGCGGTTCGTCGACCAGGTCCAGGCGCGTCCGGCCGTCCGCAGCGCGCTGGTCGAAGAGGGTCTCCTGCCCGCCGGAGAGGCCGCATGAGCGACTTCGCCGGCGTCCAGGACGTTCTCCAGAAGTACTTCGACGCGCTCTACGCCTGCGACGTCGACCTGCTTGCGGAGGTCTTTCATCCGCGCGCGATCTACGCGACCGCCGACGAGACCCCGCCGCTCTATCGCGACATGCCCACCTATTTCGAGGTGGTGCGCGAACGCACCCCGCCGGCGGCCTCGGCCGATCCGCGTCGGGACATCATCGACGAGATCGCCTTCGCCGGCGACAACGCCGCCGCCGCTCGGGTGCGCTGCACGCTGGGCGCGCGCGACTTCGTCGACCTCTTGACCCTCGTGCGAGAGGACGGCCGCTGGCGGATCATCGCCAAGGTCTTCCAGATTATCGAGAAAGGATGAGCCCATGCCCTTTGTGAACATCCAGGTGACGCGTGAAGGCGTCACCGCCGAGCAGAAGGCCCGCCTGATCGAAGGCGTGACCACGCTTCTGAGCGATGTGCTGGATAAGGACCCGAGCACCACCTTCGTCGTCATCGACGAGATCGCGCTTGAAAACTGGGGCGTCGGCGGCTTGCCCGTCGAGGCCTACCGGGCCCTGAAACGGCCGGCGAAGACCTGACACGCCGGATGCGGACGCGGCGCTCAAGGAACGCCGCGTCCGCGATCAAGCCTCGGGGGTCTCACGCCCGGCCGAGCGGCCGTAACCTTGACCGGCGGCGTCCATCCCGAAGGTCGACGAACGATGATACGACGTTAAGGCCGCGTAAACCTCGCCCATCGCAAAAACAACCTTGGAGGCCGAGGGAACGCGAGCCTCACGGGGGAATTGCGATTTGGTCGGGGGCGGCGTCAGTCTGAACGCCTTGCGCGGCGCTGCGGCCTTGTCCGAAGCGGATGCGCGGCTTGCGAGCGCGGGGAACCGCGTCTCGACCGGTCGACGCATCGACTCGCCGCGCGACAACGGCGCGACCTGGAGCATATCCAAGCGTATGGCGACCGAGGCGCGCAGCTTCCAGGTCGTCAATGACAGCCTGGCGCGAGGCGCCTCGCTTCTGGATGTCGCGGCGGCCGGCGTAGAGCAGATCCACGACTTCCTGGTGCTGGCCCGTGAGAAGGCGTTGGCGCTGCGCGATCCGTCTCTCGATGAGCCGTCCCAGCAAACCCTGGTCGCTGACGTGAAGATGCTGGTCAGCCAGATCAACCGCGTCGCCCTGCAGGCGGTCTTCGACGGCAAGCGGCCGTTGGCCGACAACCTGACCACCGGCTCGGTGACCTACAGCCAGACCACCTACAACCCCGTGACCACGGCGGCGACCCCGGCCAGCCTGGGGGGCGCCTTCGTCAACGCCTCGGGCGTGGCCGCCCAGACCTTCCTCCGCGACGGCGGCGCCGCGCCGGGCCGTATCGACCTCTATCTGGACGCCTACGGGGTGCCGGACGTCCTCGAGATCTGGCAGGGCGGCGCGCGGCGGGCGGCCACGGGCCAGGCCTATGTGGGCGGCGGCGCGACGGTGGGGGCCGGGACGGCCGTGTCAGGCCGCTCGATCCTCAGCTTCGACTACAGCCCCATCAGCGGCCGCGACATCGAGTTTCGCTTCAACGAGGCGGGAAGTCTGGCCGGCACGGCGTGGGCGGTCGATGCGATCGCGCTTCAGCCCCTGGCCAGCGTGCGGCCAACGACGACCACCACCAGCTTTACCGTGCCCGACGTCACCACCTCTTCGGCGACCGGCTACGACTTCGCGTCGGACCCCAACGGCGGGACCGAGCTTGTCACCTCGCAGCCGCTGACGGCCGAGGCGTTGGACCTGGACACCATCGACTGGACCAATGTCGGCGGGATCCTGGAGGTGGTCGAGCAGGCTCTGAACACCACGCGCGCGGCGGGCCTGTATTTCGGCGGACGGCAGCAAGCCTTCGCCGGACTGATGGTCCAGAACAGCCTGATGAGCGACACGCTGTCGACGGGCGTCGGCAATCTGGTCGATGCGGATCTGGCGCGCGAGTCCGCCCGCCTGCAGGCGCTGGAGGCCTCGGCCAGCCTCGCCGCACAGGCGCTGTCGATCGCCAACAGCCAGCAGAGCTGGGTCGTCAGCCTGTTCAACTGACCGCCCCCTACTCCACCGCTTCGAGGGGGCCAAGGTTTGCGCGGCTGCGGCGCCGAACGTATCTTCCCGCCGAAAGGGGACGATCACCTTGTCCAGAACCAAGGGCGCCAGGGACCTCGACCACGAGGCCAAGCGCCGCGACTTGTTGGAGAAGATGACGCTCCACCTGATGGCGCGTGGGGGCGAGCGCGCGAGCTTTCGCGACCTCGCCGCCGCCGCCGAGGTGACGCCGCCGACCCTGCGCCATTACTTCGGCGACCGCCGCGCGGTGATCGAGGCGGTGCTGGAGGAGTGCCTGCGCCGCGGGCGCATCGGCCTCGACGCCCAGCGCGTCAGCGACCTGCCCTTCGAGGCCTCCATCTACACCTACGCCCGCAGCCTGGTCGACGCGCTGCGTGCGGAGAAGACCGTGCGCCTGGGCGATGTGTTCGCGCTCAGCCTGGCCGAGGGCCTGCTGGACTCCAACTACGGCCGCCCCGCCCTGGAGCATATCGTCGAGCCGACCTTGCAGGCCCTGGAGGCGCGCCTCCAACTGCACATCGCGCGCGGCGAGATGCGGGCCGATGTCGATCCGCGCATGGCGGCGCTGCAACTGGTCTCCCCGCTGCTGCTGGCCTGCCTGCACCAGGACCAGCTGGAGGGCGCGCACTTGCGCGCCATGAACCTGGAAAAGCTGATCGCCAGCACCTGCGGGGCGTTCCTACGCGCCTTCGCGACCTCACCGCCTGTGTGGGGGACCGACGAGCCGCCGGAGCCGGTCTTGGCGGCCGCCGACTGGCGCTAGACGCCAGCGCAAACCCTTAAGCGGTTTGCCGCCCTTTCTTTATACCACTCGATACACTAAATAACCCTCGATCAGGTTTGACCGAGGGAGACGCCCCATGGACGGCGCTATCCATATCCTCGAGCCCCGCAGCGATAGCGGACCGCGCGCCGGCGTCGGCGCCGCCAGGGCCATGACCGTGCTCGGCGCTCTGGGCCTGATCCCGTTCGTCGCCCCGCCGCTGCTGTTTCTCGCCGGCCTGCTGCCCGCGGGGACGGCCTGGATCGCCCAGGCCGCCTACGCCGGCGCGATCCTGGCCTTTCTCGGCGGCGTCCGGGCCGCGCAAGCCGCGCTGGGCGCGCGGGCGGACGTCGCCACCCTGGTGATCGCCATGGCCCCGCCGATCATCGGCTTCGGCGTCGCGGCCCTGGTGGCCGGGGCCGGCTCGCCCGCGATGGTGTCCGGCGGCCTCCTCGGACTGGCCCTGGCGCTCGCGGCTCAGGGCGTGTGGGACATGACGGCCCAGACCCTGCCCGACTGGTATCGCAAGCTGCGCCTTCCCCTGACGATCGTGGCCTGCGGGTCGCTGCTGGTCGGCGCCCTGCTGGCGAGCACGCCGACATGAGCGGACGTCTCGCCGTCGTCGTGGGCGCCAGCGGCGGTCTTGGCCGCGCCTTCGTGGCGCGTCTGGCGACCGAACCCGGCTGGAGCGCCGTTATCGGCGTCGGCCGCGCCCGCCCGGACGACTGGCCCGAGGATCCCCGCACCCCGTTCCTGGCGCTGGATCTGCTGGACGAGACCGCCCTGGCCGAACTCGCCCGCCAGGTCCGCGAGCGGGGGGCTCTCAGCCTGCTGCTCATCACCACGGGCCTGCTGCACGACACCGACCTGACGCCGGAAAAGAGCATGCGCTCGGTCAGCGCCGCGGCGATGCAGCGCCTGTTCGAGGTCAACGCCGTCATCCCGAGCCTGGCGCTCAAGCACCTGACCCCGCTGCTGCCCAAGGACGAGCCGAGCCTCGTCGGTGTCCTGTCGGCGCGGGTCGGCAGCATCGGCGACAACCGCCTGGGCGGCTGGCACGCCTATCGGGCCAGCAAGGCGGCGCTGAACATGATGATCCGCTGCCAGGCGCTGGAACTGCAGCGCGAGCGCCCCCGCGCCGTCTGCGTGGCGCTGCACCCCGGCACCGTCGCCACCGATCTCAGCGCGCCGTTCGCGCGCTCGCCCAAGACCCTGTTCACCCCCGACGACGCCGCCCAGCGCCTGCTCAAGGTGCTGTCCCAGCTGGAGTCCGCCCAGAGCGGCGGCTTCTTCGCCCATGACGGCCAGCCCATCCCCTGGTGAGCCGCTCGCCCTTCCCCCCTCGGAGACGCCCCGCATGTTGATCCCCAGCGATGTCGCCCGCGCCGTCCGCCGCACGACCACGACGTTCGTCCTCAACTGGATCGACGCCCGGCAACGGGCCATGGATCTGGACCCGCTGGAGTTCCTGATCGTCCACACGATCGCCGCCGCCAACCTGCAGCACCTGCCGAGCAGCCAGCGCGCCGGCCTGAGCGATCCCGAGGCCGGCGACGAGCGTCACCCGGTGTCGATCGAGGGCGTGGCCGCCGCGCTGAACGTCTCCAGCGAGACCGTCCGCCGCCGCCTCAAGGCCCTGGTCGCCCGGGGCCTGGTCGAGCGCATGGGACCGCTGGAGGACGACGACGGCGAGCGCAGCGGCCTCAGCGCGGGCCTGGCCATCAACCTCAAGGCGCTGGAGAGCCCGGCCATGCGCCGCTCGCTCGGCCTGGAGCTGTCGCAGCTGTGGCGCCTGCTGCTGTCGCTGGAGCAACTGGGCGTCATCCGCATCAACCGCCAGCACATCGCCAACATGGCGGCGTAGGGCCGGAGTCTGCCGCCAGCCTGCTGCCACTCCTCGTCAGCAGGCCCATAGAGCCTTCCGCTTCAAAACGGAATCGTTTTGAAGCGATAAGAAGGCTCTAAATCATATACTTAGAGCGTGACTAACGCCGAAACCGGCTTCCACTTTCGGCGTCACGCTCTAGCGTTCGACGACCCGCGCTCCTAACTTGGGCCCATGCCTTCTCGCGACACCTCCGGCGTCTCCGACGTCTCGACGCCCTTCGTGCTGGACACGGTTCCGGGCGGCGCGATCCCGGCGCTGTGGACCCCGCACCGCCCCTCGCGGCCCGACAAGTCCGAGGGCGGACGCAAGTTCAAGCTGGTCAGCGACTACCAGCCCGCCGGCGACCAGCCGACCGCCATCGCCGAACTGGTGGAGGGCATCGAGAACGGCGACCAGGACCAGGTGCTGCTCGGCGTCACCGGCTCGGGCAAGACCTTCACCATGGCCCAGGTCATCGCGCGCACCCAGCGCCCGGCCCTGATCCTGGCCCCCAACAAGACCCTGGCCGCCCAGCTCTACAGCGAGATGAAGTCGTTCTTCCCGGAGAATGCGGTCGAGTACTTCGTCAGCTACTACGACTACTATCAGCCCGAAGCCTACGTCCCCCGGACCGACACCTATATCGAGAAGGACAGCTCGATTAACGAGCAGATCGACCGGATGCGCCACTCGGCCACCCGGGCGATCCTGGAGCGCGACGACGTCATCGTCGTGGCCTCGGTGTCGTGCATCTACGGCATCGGCTCGGTCGAGACCTACACCGCCATGACCTTCACCCTGGAGGTCGGCCAGCGGGTGGATGAAAAGCAGCTGATCGCCGACCTCGTCGCCCAGCAGTACAAGCGCAACGACCAGGCCTTCGAGCGCGGCACGTTCCGCCGCCGGGGCGACACCATCGAGATCTTCCCCGCCCACTACGAGGACCGCGCCTGGCGCGTGACGATGTTCGGCGACGAGGTCGAGGCCCTGTCGGAGTTCGACACCCTGACCGGCAAGAAGACCGCCGACCTTGAGATGATCAAGGTCTACGCCAACAGCCACCACGTCACCCCGCGCCCGACGCTCCGGCAGGCCATTGTCGAGATCAAGAAGGAGCTGAAGGAGCGCCTCGACTGGCTGGTCGCCAACGGCAAGCTGCTCGAAGCCCAGCGCCTGGAGCAGCGCACGACCTTTGATCTGGAGATGATCGAGACCACCGGCTCGTGCGCCGGCATCGAGAACTACAGCCGCTATCTGTCGGGCCGCAAACCCGGCGAGCCGCCGCCGACCTTCTTCGAATACATCCCCGACAACGCCCTGCTCTTCACCGATGAGAGCCACCAGACGGTTCCTCAGATCGGCGCCATGTACAAGGGCGACCGCAACCGCAAATGGACGCTCGCGGAGTACGGGTTCCGCCTGCCCTCGGCCCTGGATAACCGCCCCCTCAAGTTCGAGGAGTGGGACGCCATGCGGCCTCAGTCGGTCCATGTCAGCGCCACCCCGGCCGCCTGGGAGCTGGAGCGGGCCGGCGGCGTCTTCGCCGAGCAGGTCATCCGCCCCACCGGCCTGATCGACCCGCCGGTCGAGGTGCGCCCGGTGTCCAAGGACGGCGCCTCCCAGGTCGACGACGTGGTCGACGAGATCCGCCAGACCATCCAGAAGGGCTACCGCACCCTGGTCACCGTCCTCACGAAAAAGATGGCCGAGGACCTGACCGAGTACCTGAACGAACAGGGCATCCGCGTCCGCTACATGCACAGCGACGTCGACACCATCGAGCGCATCGAGATCATCCGCGACCTGCGCCTGGGCCACTTCGACGTGCTGGTCGGCATCAACCTGCTGCGCGAAGGCCTCGACATCCCCGAATGCGGCCTCGTTGCCATTCTCGACGCCGACAAGGAAGGCTTCCTGCGCTCGGAGACCAGCCTGATCCAGACGATCGGCCGGGCCGCGCGGAACGTCGACGGCAAGGTCATCCTCTACGCCGACCGGGTCACCGGCTCGATGGAGCGGGCCATGGCCGAAACCGCCCGCCGCCGCGAGAAGCAGCACGCCTACAACCTCGAGCACGGCATCACGCCCGAGAGCGTCAAGCGCGACATCAAGGACATCCTCAACAGCCCCTACGAGCGCGGCGACCGCGTGCTGGTGCCGATGGGCCTGTCCGAGACCGACGACCGCCCGTTCAGCGGCGACAACTTCAAGGCCGCGCTCAAGGACCTGGAGGCCAAGATGCGCGAGGCCGCCGCCAACCTCGAATTCGAGACCGCCGCCCGCCTGCGCGACGAGATCAAGCGCATGAAGCTGATGGACCTGGAGTTCGCCAACGAGGTCCTCACAGCCCCGGGCGAGGCGGTCGACAAGACCGCCCCCAAACGGGTGCGCGCCGAGCTGCGGGCCGAGCAGGCCGAGGCGTTCCGGAAGAAGCGGCTGTAAGACCGGACGCTCCTTCCCCGTAGAGGGAGGGGGGCGGAATACGCCAATGCAGAACTTGCGTTCGCTCCGGCAAGAAGACATTCGGCGTGCCGGGCTGCTGGCATCTTTAGTCGTCCGCCTGCACCTCAAGCACGCTCGAACCCGCTATCCACAGACAGCGACGCAGATCCGGTCGGTCTCAAGAGACGCCCCGGTTCCGCTCAGTTGGCGTTTGGACCGCCTGCGGTCAGCACACTCATGCGATGCGGGGCTTCTCGAGCTTCCGGGCGAGGGTGGGCCGGTCCATGCCAAGCCGGCGGGCCGCTTCGGAAATGTTGAATTCGGTCTCGACCAAGGTTTGGTGGATCCGTTCCCACTCCAGATTCTTGATCGACGTCGCGCGACCGTCGATCATCGCGCCCGCGTCGCCCTCGCGCTTCTGGAAGGCCGCTTCGATGTCGTCGGTGTTGGAGGGCTTGGCCAAGTAATGGCAGGCGCCCAGCTTGATGGCACGCTGAACCCGCCCTTGAGGGGCGGGTTCAGGCTTTCGCTTAGACGGGAGAGCCGAGATCTGGGGATTAGATCAGACTGAAGTCGCCCGCGTTGATCAGCGATGCGGCGTTGGCCAGGGTCAGGCCAACGAAGGTGACCATCTGGGTTTGCAAAGTGCCGTTGGCGGTCGCGTCTGCACTGAAGTCCGTATAGGTCGACAGTTGTAGATCCCCACCGTCAAGTTGCCAGATCACGATGGCCTCGGCGACGTTGTCGTTGTCGCCGAAGAGCGAACGGGCCGCGGTTTGGGCCGCGTTGGCGTTTGCGTACGTGTTAACATCCAAGATTAGGATTTCCGTACCCGAGGCGGCGGTGATGCCACCGCTAGCGGTGCCGAATCTGATGGTGGTGGAGGTGACGTCGACGCGAATCTGGTCGACGGCGGTGGTTGCGGTCCCGAAGTTGAAGTCGGTGTAGCTGTCCGTGCCATTGGCCGCTTGCGTAAGGTTTGTGACGACAAAAATGTCGGCGCCATTTCCGCCTGTGAGGGTGTCGTTGCCTCCACGACCGGTGAGGATGTCGGCGCCTCCCCCCCCGACGATGGTGTCCGCCTGTGTTGTGCCGGTGAGGGTGTTGGCCTGGGTGGACGAGCCTTTGAGGGTCAGGCCGTTGCCTGTGGCGGCCGACGCGTTGATGGTCACAGTCCCGGTCGCCGCCGAGGCGTCGATGGTCGTGGCGGGGTTCACCGCCAGGGCCCCGGTCGTCAGGTTGAGCGCCCCTGCCCCGGTGACCGCGAGCTTGGTGAAGCCCGTCAGGCCGGCGATCGAGGACAGCGTCAGGTTGTCGGTGAGGGCTAGGTTGACGGTCTCGACGCTAGCGATGTTGAGGTTGGCCACGCTCAGGGTGTTCACCGCCGCCAGGCCATCGTTGACAGTGATGGACACCACGTCGGTCCCGCCGGCAGCGTTGGCCAGGGCAAGGGTCGGGGCCACGGTCTGGGCGCCGCTGATGGTGATCGCACCCGCCTGGGCCACGCTGAGGTTCGTCACCGAATAGCCGTCGCCGGCGGAGTCGGCGCCTAGGACGAACGATTGGATCCCAGCCATCAGCGAGGCGTCGAAGGTGTCGAGGGCGCCGTCGTCGTCGTCGGCCAGGGCGATGACCTCGAAGCCGGTGAGGTAGAGGGCGGTGGTGGCGGTCAGTGCCGCTTGATCGGTGAAACGGACTGTGTCGGTTCCGCCGCCGCCAACGGCGGTGATCGCCGGGTTGTTATAGACCAGGGCGTCGACATAAACGCCGTCGTTCCCCGTTCCGCCGGTGAACTTGGTCAGCGCGCCGACCTTCACGATGAGACCGCCCGCCGTCTGCGCCGCGGAACTGATCTGGCTGAAGTTGGTGCTGAGGGTCGCGGCGGAGAGGTCGACCTGACCCTCGCCATTTACCGTCAGGGTGGAGGCGACCGCGTAGTCAGCCGCGAGCGCGCCGGTCAGGTTGGTCGTGGCGTTGATGGTGAGGCCGCTCAGTGCGGTAGCTGTGTCGAGGTCGATTACGCCGACGACATTGGCGCCGCCGGTGGAATTGATCACCACCGTGGCCGCGCCTGTCTGGTTGCGAGTGATGTTGGCCCCGCCCTTCAGGCCGCCCTGCAGGTTCAGGATTACGGTGTCGGTGGCCGCGGCCATGGTGAAGGTGGTGGCCCCGTTGGTGACCGCCCCGTCGCCGACGATGCTGAGCGACGCGCCCGTGCCGATGTTGTTGAAGGTGACGGCGTCAGTACTCTTGTTGTTGACCACAGAGTTCTCAGCAGAGACAGCGGCGAAGTCGTAGACGCCGTCCGTGCCGCCGGTCTCGTTGATCCTGAACCCCTCGATGCCGGTGATGGTCGCTGCGGGGAAGGCGCCCGCGCCGGCCCCGTCCACTGTCAGGACCAATGTGTCGGCCCCACCGCCGCCTTTGAGGACGTCGGTCGTATTGAGCGTGCTGTTCGGGCCGCCGGCGGAGATATAGGCGGTGAAGGTGTCGTCGGCGCCGCCGCCCGTGATGGTATCGGCGGCCGTGGTCAGGATGTAAGACTGGCTTACCGCCTCGGGCGGCGGCGGCGGCGGCGGCGGCGGCGGGGCGTGGTTGTTGCCCATGCCGCCGCCGAGCGAGGAATAAACCGTGGTTAGGTCGACGCCGTACTGGGCGTTGCCTGTCACGAGGGCGTGGATGAAGTTGTTAGCGCCGGCGGCGTACAGGCCCACGTCGGCCTTTACCCCCTCGCCCATCAGATAGCCGACCAGCGCCGCCTTGACGGCGATGTCGACCTGGGCCGCAGTGGAGGTGGCGCCAATCACGCCGGCCTGACGGGCGATAGCTTCGAAATTGGCCTTGCGGCTGGTGATGTCTGCGATGGCGGCGGCGGGGTTGATTCCGGCGGCGATGGCGTAGCTGGAGCCGATTATGGCCTGGTAGGCGGCGGTGACGAAGGCGTCGAAGGTCAGACCGCCATAGACGGCGCTGAAGTGGGCGGCGCCTTCACCCAAAACGCCGAGGTTGAGCGCGAAATTGATGTAGCGGTCTTCCAGTCCGAACTTCGCGTAATAGGGGTCGTTCAGGTCGTTTGGGTTGGCGGGAGAGTTGACCAGATAGTCGAGGCCGGCCTTGGTCGGGGTTTTGGCGGTGAAGAACTGGTAGACTTGGACCGCGACGGAAACATCGTTGTCGGCGCTGTTGATCACATAGGACATGGCGGTCTGGTCTGTGATCCAGCCGGTCAGCAATCTGTGGGCGATCACCTGCAGCTCGACCGAAGCAGCTGTGTCGGGCTGCACGCCATTGTTGGCGGCCCGGTAGGCAGCGGTTAGTTGATCTAACGTGTAGGCCATTGCCGGTGCTCCCGTATGAAACGCAGGACCTCTCATGGGCCTCTGCGACCAAGATAATCACGACACCTATCTCCGTTCGCGGGGCAATCGAACGGATATTCGTGCCTTTGTGCACAATCTAGTAGATTCCGAGGATTGCCAGAATTGGCCGGCAGTCTCGCCGAGAGATTGGCAGGGCACTTATTGATCCTCAAATGATTAGATTTTCGCTACCGGCATCATCCAATGTAAATTATAAATCTAACAATAGATGCTTTGTTTACTCATGCATCAATCCAAAGAGTTCGTCGTAACCGAGCTCCCGAGCAATCTTAAGACTCGAAGCGAAATGGCCTGTAAATTCGACGTTAGCTGCCTCCAGCGCCGCAACGTGAGCATGAACCTCTTCGTAGTTGAGAGGGAGTTTGTACCCATGTGCAATCCCATGGCGCAGATCGTTTAGTGACCGTCGCGCGCCCGGGAAACCGGTGGCGCGGGTCCCGGTAAGGCCTGAACAGGGCCACCTGACGGGACGCTGGCGGATAACGGCTGCGCGGAGCGTTCGGCTTCGTCGAAACGGTACACACCACACACACTCCAGACGGATGTCCGGCGCTCCGCAGCCCTTTCCATGACTTCAGCGAGCGATCGCGTGAAGCGGCGGCGTGTGCGAAATCCTCCCCCCAGCGGGGGAGGTGTCGGCTCGAAGAGACGACGGAGGGGGAAGAGGCCGGCGTTCCAGCACTTCCCCCACCGCCCGCTGCGCGGACACCTCCCCCGCTGGGG